>JAZPYS010000030.1:0-9495 GCA_045544275.1 Acetatifactor sp.
TTTTTTGTTTTTTAAAGCCAAGTACAGGAATTGGAAGAAGTATTAGAGGAGCAGATCATGAATCTACTCCTCTTTATCGTTCATCTCAGACCGTGGCAGAGTGAAGATAAACTCGGTACCTTCCCCGGGGGTGCTGATCACATTAATATTTTCATTATGTGCAGCAATGATCTCCTTGGTGATGCTCAGGCCCAGACCTGTTCCCTTTTTGTCCTTGCCGCGAGACAGGTCGGATTTATAAAATCTTTCCCAGATCATTTTCAAATCATCTTTAGGAATACCGATACCGCTGTCTTTGACGGACACAAGGATGCGTTTTTTCTTTTCAGAAGTCTCCAACTTAATGAAAGAGCCGGAGTGGCTGAATTTGATTGCATTGTCGATGAGGTTGTACAGTACCTGCTGAATCTTGTCAACGTCTGCGTATACGTAGAGAAGCTCGCCGGTCAGTACCAGTTCAAAACGGATGTTTTTCTGGCGACAGGTGGCTTCAAAGGAAGCAGCAGTGTTGCGAATGACCTGATTGATGTCAAAATGTACTTTATTTAACAATAGCCCTTTGGTATTTAAGTTGTTTAAGGTCAGCAGGCTATTTGTAAGTTTGGTCAGGCGCTCTGTCTCATTCAGTACGATCCCCAGATATTTATTGTGTAATTCCGGCGGGATAGTGCCGTCCATCATTGCTTCCAGGAATCCCCGGATGGAAGTAAGAGGGGAGCGGAAGTCGTGGGATACATTTGCTACGAATTTCTTCTGGTCGTCCTCGGAGCGGGCGATTTCGCTTGCCATGTAGGACAGGCAGGCAGCCAGATAACCGATTTCGTCATCACTATCCACGGTAAATTCATAGTGCATATTTCCTGTTGCATACTGCTCGGTGGCAAAAGTAATTTTCCGCAGCGGAGAGTATACAAACTCTGTAAAAAATAGTAAAATGATCAACGACAGCAGGAAGATAAATACAAAAGTAATGTAGGAGATATCCAGCAATCTGTTGGTGGAATCCATAATGGAAGCCATGGGCATATGAATGCACACATATCCCTTTACTTTGTAATCGGATGTAATTGGAGCAATAACGGATAACATTTCCTCCGAAAATGACCCAAAAAAGTTGCCGATAGTATAATAGGAATCACCTGTGATGGTTGAGTCAAAGTTTTTAACGATCACTTCTTTTTCTACATCCAGTGGCTGCAAGGTGCTTAAAACAACCAAACCGGAAGGATTGATGATCTGAATCGAGGAGTCCAGATAAACGGATAAGGAATCCAATTGCTCTTTCACTTCCCCTAAAGTAATTTCTTTGGAATACAGATCTCTTGCATAGTTGTCTGAAATCCAAGTGGCTTCCGCATAAAGATTTTTGGATCTTTCATTGACAAGTTGCCTGGAAGTTACATCCGGCACGAAAAAAGTAATGAACAAAAATCCAAAAAATCCAAATATGAAGTAAGCCAATATAAACTTCAGATAAAGTGTTTTTTTCATAAAATCAGTTCCTTAGTTCAAATTTGTAGCCAATGCCCCATATGGTAGAGATTTTCCACTCTGCATGGTCCTTGATTTTTTCACGAAGCCTCTTGATATGTACGTCCACGGTTCGGGTGTCACCGATATATTCATACCCCCAGATCTGGTCCAGCAGCTGTTCTCTGGTGAAAACATGGTTGGGGGATGCAGCCAGGAAATACAAAAGTTCCAGTTCTTTGGGCGGCATATCAATGGTCTTGTCCATATATACCACAGAGTAATTGGTCAGATTGATAGTCAGGTCAGTGTACTTCACACATTTTACTGCTTTCACTTCTTTTTCTGCAGGAGCAGGCTTGTAACGACGCAGTACTGCCTTGGCTCTTGCAACCAGTTCCTTGGAGTCGAAGGGCTTTTCGATATAGTCATCAGCGCCCAGCTCCAGTCCGAGAACCTTGTCAAATACTTCTCCCTTTGCAGAAAGCATAATGATGGGAACGGAATATTTTGCACGTACTTCCCGGCAGACCTGATAGCCGTCCATGCCCGGAAGCATCAGGTCCAGCAGAATCAGATTGGGCATAAATGATTCATAAGCACGCATTACCGATTCGCCGTCGTTTACGATCATTGTCTCAAAACATTCCTTTGTAAAATACAGGGAAATCAGTTCGGCAATGTTGTTGTCGTCATCTACGATTAATACTTTTTGTTTGGTAACCATAAGGAGGGATCCTTTCTATTATTTTTACTTAAAAGTTACAATGGTAACGCCTGCATCCCCTTCGCCATATTCGCCCAGGCGGAATTCTTTAACGTATTTCAGGCGTTTAAGGTGGGCATGGACAGCACTTCTGAGAGCACCGGTGCCTTTGCCATGTACCACGCGTACATTTGGCATGTGCGCCAGATAGGCGTCATCTAAATATTTATCTAATTCAGAGATGGCTTCGTCCACGGTCTTGCCTAACAAATTGATCTCATGGGAGATGCTGAAGGATTTGGACATCTTGACTTTGCCCATGTTGGTCCGCTGAAGCACAGGGGTGGTAATGGATGCTTCTTCTGCGAAAGCCAGATCCCGTACATTGACCTGGGTGCGCATAATGCCGCATTGTACAAACAGGTTACCCTTGTTGTCCGGCAGGGTACTTACGGTTCCCTTCAATCCCATGGAAAGTACTTTTACAGAATCCCCCTTTTTCAGTTTTGCAGGATCCAGTGTCTTCTGTTTGGGTTTGTCATCATTCTTCAAGGATAACCGGGCATTCTTTTCATTAATCTTGTCACGCACCTTCTGGCGTTTCTGCTCCAAAGTCTTAATATCGGCATTTTTATCTAACTTGTTAAAATCCCGGATGGTTTCATCTGCTACGTCCTTGGCTTCCTGCAGAATAGCCCGGGCCTTTTCATTGGCTTCCCGCAGAATCCGGTCTTTTGCGGCATCAATCTTTTCATTCTTTGCCTTTAACTGATCCTGAAGGGTGCGGATACGCTCCTTGTATTCTGCAATTTCCCGCTGTTCTTTTTCAATGGTGAGGCGACTCTGCTCTAAATCAGAGATCACGTCCTCAAAGCTTTCGTCCTCTTTGCTGATCTGTTCCTTCGCAGCTTCGATGATTTGTTCCGGCAGGCCCAGTTTGGAAGAAATAGCAAAGGCATTACTCTTGCCGGGGATACCGATCAATAGTCTGTAGGTAGGCTGCAGTGTCTCCACACTGAATTCACAGCAGGCATTTTCCACGAAAGCAGTAGACAGTGCGTAAATTTTCAGTTCACTGTAGTGTGTGGTAGCCATGGTGCGGATGCCTCTGTCGTGGAGGTGATTTAAAATGGCAATTGCCAGAGCAGCACCTTCTGTAGGATCGGTTCCGGCACCCAATTCATCAAATAAACACAGGGAATTCTCATTGGCATGGGCCAAAATGTGGACAATTGTCTTCATGTGGGAAGAAAATGTGGACAAACTTTGTTCAATGCTCTGTTCATCACCGATATCCGCATAGACTTCCTCAAAAATGGACAGTTCTGAGCGGTCAGCAGCAGGTATATGCAGGCCGGCCTGCCCCATCAGGGTAAATAATCCCACGGTTTTTAAGGATACTGTCTTACCGCCGGTATTGGGACCGGTGATGATCAGCAGGTCAAAATCTTTTCCCAGATGAATGTCGATGGGAACTACCTTTTTCTTTGGTAAAAGGGGATGGCGTCCTTTGCGAATATTAATATAATGTTTTTTGTTAAAAATAGGTTCTGTTGCATTCTGGTCCATGGCTAATTTGGCTTTTGCAAAGACAAAATCCAAATGAGTCATGAGCTTCTGGTTTTGCAGCAGATCGTGCACATGTTCCCCGGCCTGGGCACTTAAGCCTGCTAAAATGCGTTCGATTTCCTCCTGCTCCTGCAGTTCCAGTTCTTTGAGCTTATTGTTCAGCTCCACAACGGCAGCAGGTTCGATGAAGAATGTGGAGCCGGTGGAGGACTGATCATGGACCATACCATGTACCTGATTCTTGTATTCTGACTTTACAGGAATGCAATAGCGGTTGTTTCGCATAGTGATCACAGCATCCTGCAGATAATTTCGATAAGAACCATTTACCATATTGATCAACTGACTGTGGATCTTATCATTGGTGGTCAGCATTTGTCGACGGATACTCTTTAGCGTGGGGCTGGCATCGTCTGCGATCTCTTCTTCTGAGAGAATACAGCGGTTTATTTCATTGCCCAATTGCGTAAGCGGTGTCAATGCATCAAAATAAGTATCCAGACTATCCTCAGGAGCATCTTCTTTGTCTTTTTTCCCGTAAGCTTTGATGCGGCTGACATTGTTCAATAATTTTGCGATCTTCAACAGCTCCACTGCAGATAAGGTAGATCCGATCTCCAATGTCTTTAAAGAGAATCCAATATCTTTATTTCCGCCAAAAGAAGTACTTCCCTGCTTGAATAGTCTGCTGAGGGCGTCTTTCGTCTCTGACTGAGCAGTGCGGATTTCATTAATGTCAGTACCGGGAATCAGTTGGCGGCACAATTTTTTACCGGGCTCTGAGTCGGCATGTTCTGTGAGCTGCAGAATAATTTTATGATATTCTAATGTAGATAATACTTTTTCGTTCATAATGCCTCTTTTCTGCGCATATCAAGTAGTTATATAGTGTTGCTGATCATTATTAGTATATCACATTCTTTACTTTTAAAAAAGGATACTTTATACTAAAGTAAGGTGCTATAATAAATTTGTTTGAGAAAGAATAGGGATAAAATGTCAGATTTCAATACAATCAGCAATAATGATTTTATGATCGAGAAAATTAAGGAGCGGCCTGTCAACAGAAAGAAGCTGATCAGGAGAACGGTGATAACAGTTACCATGGCTGTGATCTTTGGTCTGGTGGCCTGTTTTACCATTCTGCTGTTGGAGCCAATCATCAGTGATTATCTCTATCCGGAAGAAGAGCCGGAGATCATCACTTTTTTGGAAGATGAGGAGGAAATGAAGCCGGAAGATATGTTGGAGGAAGAGGAGGAAGAAAAAACGATTATTCAGATCATCCAACAGGAGCCGGTAAATGCCCAGTTGGATAAAGAGCAGGTGGATGAAATTTTAGATGCCGTCACATTGGACAAGGCCCATTATATTCAACTGCATGAAGTTATGTCTGATTATGTGGAAGAACTGAGTCAGTACATGGTAACAGTTACCGGTGTGAAGGAAGAATACGACTGGATGAAGAACAGCTATGAAAGCACCAGTGATACTTACGGAGTTGTTATCAAGAAAATCAATGATAAAATTCTGATTCTGACGGAATACAACGCTTTGAAGAAAGCAAATACTATACAGGTGACATTTTATAATGGTAAGAAAACGGATGCTGTTTTAGTGGGAAAGCATACAGAGTTAAACCTTGCGGTGTTAAGTGTCAGTCAGGCGGAATATGGTACAGTTGAAGAGATTGAGCAGCTTGGGGAAGCACCTATGGGATCTTCCAGAGCGTTATTGAAAACCGGTGAGCCGATTGTGGCACTGGGAAGTCCGATGGGAGTGACGGGTTCCATTGGATATGGAATAGTGACTGCAAAGACGGAAGAGACCGGAAAAGTAGATTACAATTATGATGTTATTATGACTGACATCTATGGAAGTCAGTCGGCACAGGGAATCCTGTTCAATATGGGCGGGGAGATCATCGGAGTCATTACTCCGGCAAAATTCGGATCCGATATGAAAAATATGGTTGCTGCATATGGTATCAGTGATTTGCGATTATTGATCACTGCCCTATCTTCGGGGGAGCAGGTTCCTTATTTGGGTATTAAGGGAACCAATGTTACAGAAGAGGCAAATGCAGAATCACAGATTCCATACGGTGCCTATGTGACAGATGTGATCATGGATTCTCCGGCAATGCTGGAAGGACTACAAAAAGGTGATATTATTATTGGGCTGGGAGATATTACCATTGAGAATTACACGGATTTTGCTACAGCCATGTATAATAATTTTAAGGCAGGGCAGTCAATTACAATTAAATTGATGCGTCCTTCTCAGGATACATACAAGGAAATGAGTATTGATGTGGTGCTGTCAGGTGCCAAGTAAATAAAAAGAGAAAGGGACGCCGGTGTGCATCCGGCGCGATGGAGGAGAATATGAAATTTATCAAGGATTTAAAAGACGGGGACAGAGTATTTGACATTTATCTGTGCAAACATAAGCAGTCTGCTGTTACCAAAAATGGAAAGGCATATGAAAATGTGATTCTCCAAGACAAAACAGGTACCATAGATGCAAAGGTATGGGAGCCTAACAATCCGGGTATCAGTGATTATGATACGTTGGATTATATCGAGGTATACGGTGATGTGACAAACTTTCAGGGAGTGCTGCAGGTGAGTATCAAGCGTATTCGTGTCTGCAGTGAAGGGGAATATGATCCGGCCGATTATTTGCCGGTAAGTTCTAAGGATATCGGTGAAATGTACAAAGAACTGAAAGGATATATTGTTTCTATTAAGAGTCCTTATCTGAGAAAGTTGCTGGAGTCCATGTTTATGAACGATGAAGATTTTGTGAAGAAGTTCTGCCGTTCTTCTGCGGCAAAGACTGTTCATCATGGATTTGTAGGTGGGTTATTGGAGCATACTTTAAGTGTAACCAAATTGTGTGATTATTATTGTACGGCATACCCGGTTTTAAAAAGAGATTTACTGTTGGCTGCGGCCATGTGCCATGATATTGGCAAAGTGAGAGAACTTTCTCCATTTCCGGAGAATGATTATACCGATGAAGGTCAATTGTTGGGACATATTGTAATGGGGTCGCAGATGGTTGCTGCAAAGGCAGCAAAGGTTCCCGGATTTCCAAGGGATCTGCTGAGCCAGCTGCAGCATTGCATTTTGGCCCATCATGGAAAATATGAGTACGGCTCACCCAAGATTCCGGCGATCATTGAGGCACTGGCACTGAACTATGCAGATGATACGGATGCGAAGCTGGAGACCTTTAAGGAAATACTGGACAATTCTAATGGCAGCAATGATTGGATGGGTTATAACAGATTGTTCGAGTCTAATCTGAAGCCAAGCAGGGTGGATTATTAAAGTTTCAGGCTGGTCCATAGTGATTTTGTTAAAAGTGAGGATAATCATGGAATACAAAAAAAACGACATTGTTACAGTGACAATAGAGGATATCGGAACAGAGGGCGAAGGCATCGGCAAGATCGATGGCTTCACTTTGTTTGTGAAGGATGCCATTGTAGGAGATAAATTAGAGGCGAAAATACTGAAAGCCAAGAAAAATTTTGCCTATGCAAAGGTGGAGAAGATTTTGGAACCATCCCCTTATCGTGTGGAGCCGAAGTGTGCATATCACAGACAATGCGGAGGCTGTCAGATTCAGGCCCTTTCTTACGAAAAGCAGTTGGAATTTAAACAGAAAAAGGTTTTCAATAATTTAACCCGGATCGGTGGATTTTCAGAAGCGTTTGTGAATTCGGTAATGGAACCAATTGTAGGTATGGAGGAACCATGGCATTACCGTAACAAAGCCCAGTATCCTGTTGGAAGAAATAAAGAAGGCAAGGTCATTACCGGTTTTTATGCAGGCAGGACCCACAGTATCATTGCCAATACCCAGTGTTATTTGGGTGATACGGTGAATCAACAGATACTGGAAAATATCGTGACATTTATGGAGAAATATGGTGTAGAGCCATATGATGAGGAATCCGGCAGGGGGCAGGTGCGCCATGTGCTGATCCGTACCGGTTTTACAAGCAAGGAAATCATGGTATGTTTGGTCATTAACGGCAGAGGACGTGCAAAAAGGGATGAGTATATCGCTCATCAGGATAAATTGATTGAAGTATTGTCAAAGATACCGGGCATGACCAGCATTTCTGTGAGCATCAATACCGAAAAGACAAATGTGATCATGGGAAAGGAGATTCATCTGCTTTGGGGGACACCTACGATTCAGGATGTGATCCATGTGCGGGACATGGAACAGGAAGGATATCCTTTCACCGGACAGCAGCTGACATTTAAGATATCCCCTTTGTCCTTCTATCAAGTGAACCCTGTGCAGACGGAGAAGCTTTACAGTCTGGCACTTCAGTATGCGGGACTGACGGGTAAAGAAACCGTATGGGATCTGTATTGCGGTATCGGAACCATATCTTTATTCCTTGCCGCCAAGGCAAAGCAGGTCTATGGCGTTGAAATCGTGCCCCAGGCAATTGAAGATGCCAGAGAGAATGCAGTACGTAACGGAATCACCAATGCAGAATTCTTTGTGGGAAAAGCAGAGGAAGTGCTGCCGGAGTATTATGAGAAGATGAGCAGCGCAGCCAGGGCCCAAGGAGCAGGTACCTGCAGAGACATGCTCCACCCGGACGTGATTGTGGTGGATCCGCCCCGTAAGGGCTGCGATGAAGCCTGTCTGAATACCATGCTGAAAATGCGGCCGGAGAGGATCGTGTATGTGAGCTGTGACAGCGCCACCATGGCGAGGGATGTAAAAATACTCTGTGATGGAGGATATGAGCTGAAGAGGGTAAGGCCGGTGGATCAGTTCGGACAGACGGTGCATACAGAGGTCTGCGTAAAATTGTGTAGAATTTTTTAGAAAAGAGGATAGTGGAATGGAAGTTTCAAAGAAGGATTGGAAACTATATCGGGAAAAGATGCCCGAATGGCAGGAAGCGTATATGGAAAAGTTGATTGCATCATATGTAAAGTATTTAGAAGGGGAAGAGCCTGCATCCACGAAGTTTTGGGAATTAGAAAAGAAAATAAAACGTGACAGAAAAAATCCGGGGGTATTAATTGAACTCAGTAAACAGAATATGCCTTTTGATTTGATTCGTTTGATTCATGAAGGAGTAATTACAGTTGATGATTTGGATGAATTTTCAGATGAGTTAAAAGAAACCGTGAATTACTTGACAGAACGACTTGGATAAGTGGACTATTAAGAAATACTTAACAGTTTAAGATCATCATTGCTGTATAATAAAAAATAAAAAAGATGAAGAAATGGCAAAAAAATTAACGGAAAAAGCACTTGTTAAAAAATTGGAAACAAGATAAAATCTGATGATAATGGGTGATGAGTACGGAAGTGAATTGTTAGAAAAGTATAAAAGACAACTGTACAAAATATTTTATCCATCTAATATTGTTAGAACAGGATTTTCATTAGAACGGGCAAAGTTGGTACTATCCGATTTTTCAGATATATGTGGAGATAGCAAGTGGTATGGTAATATAGATGCAAAATTTTATGACGCATTGGGAGATGCCTATCATAAATTTTCAGGCTTTGGTTGGGGAATGGACGATTACATAATCGTCAACAGCTTGTTGACGATTTGATGGTTTTTAGAGAAAATAGATCATAAATGAATGGTTCGTTTTATTCTGGGAAAGCTAAAGCTGAAAGTTGCCAACAGATGTTTGTAAAAAATTCATTGCTAATGTCATGGTGATACGATATAATGAAAATACAGT
>JAZPYS010000031.1:0-49697 GCA_045544275.1 Acetatifactor sp.
ATGATCGGTGCCATCGTCTTCCAGCTGACGAAAAATCTTTCCATGGAAGAAATCAAGGAAAGCGGATTTGACAAATATTATATCGATCATACCGTAGGTCTCTGGCCCCAGGCAGCAGGCGGCGTTCCATTCAATGCCAACCAGTTCCAGTCAAAAGGTGATATCATCACTGATTTGTTCGAGGATATGGCAGCAGAACAGAAAGCACGCACCACCTATGACAATATCCTGCGCCTTGTAAAAGACTACCCAGATGTCTGCGCTCCTATCAAATTCTTAAGAGCCAGAGAAGTGGTTCATTTCCAGCGTTTCGGCGAAGCTCTCAGAATCACCCAGGATAATTTAGACAGCAAGAACTTCTATATGATAAACCCGGGATTTGATAAAGGTGTAGATAACACTACTTGTAATTGTGGATGTTAAAAAACATTATTTGATCCCCAGCTTTTCAAAATGCCGACAGATTCACTCTCTGTCGGCATTTGACTTCTATATAAATTTTCTCACCACACCCGCACGCCATCGATATGAATAAACCTCATCATCTCATATTCATACGAATCCAATGGTCTATCCAATGCATCGTAAGTATGTGCTGCAACCAGAATGGTCGGTTCCACTGCAACAATAACCGGAGAATGATAAAAATCACCTCTGTACGTTCCTAACTGCACGATGTCACCGGGCAAAACTTCACTTTGAGATGCACTATGAGCATACGGCCCCACTGATTTATTGTTGGTCAGGAATTTGAACAGATACTCTACTCCCGTCCATGAAGCAGACCGATCAGAAACTGAACGATAATACCATCCTGTTACTGGTGT
The DNA here is from genome assembly GCA_045544275.1 of Acetatifactor sp. Taxonomy (GTDB): domain Bacteria; phylum Bacillota; class Clostridia; order Lachnospirales; family Lachnospiraceae; genus Acetatifactor. The sequence continues at coordinate 828 of JAZPYS010000031.1, forward strand.
GTAATTCATTATCTTTGAACCTGCATAAATACACTGGGAAGCAAAATTTGTACAGTCTCCCCCTATTTTCTCAAAATCGAAATAAAGCCGATTGCGGCTGTATGCCCACTTTCTTGCATAACTGACCGCTGCATCTCTGTTATAAGATCTTTCCTGCATGATCTGAACTCTTTTATTTTTATATTATGCAGTGGTTCATATTGATTCTACACAAATGCCCTAAATCATCTCTTTCAGCCAGCGCTCCAATGCATTGCTCCATTCGTGCACATATGCATCACCTTTTGCAAGGCCCAGTCCATGTGACCCATAGGGATAAATATGTAACTCATAGGGTATCAGATGTGCTGACAATGCCATGGCATATAACATGGAATTCTCTGCCGGTACTGCCTGATCTGTAGATGTATGCCACAGGAAAGCTGTAGGAGTATCACCCGTCACCTGTTTGTAAAGGGAATAAAAATCTTTATCCTCTTTTTTGATGCGTTGTCCCAAAAGGTTCATTCTGGAACCATCATGGCGATATTCATACATATCAATAACAGGATAACAAAGAATGGTAAAGTCCGGTCTTGCTGAAACCTCATCAATTTCATCCTGTGGTTCATAAAACATCTTATCATAGTGGACGGACGCTGTGGCCGCAAGATGTCCTCCTGCAGAAGAACCCATCACGCCGATCTTCTCTACACCCAACTTTGTCAGCTCATATCTGGCAACTCTGATCGCACGCTGTACATCAGAACCTGGAGCAGGAGTTTTATAAGGCGCTACTCTGTACTCTAATACAACTGCTGAAACGCCGATACTATTCAGCCACTCTGCATATTCATTTCCCTCATGAGGTGCTCTGTGGGTATAACCGCCACCGGGGCAGACAACTACTGCCGTCTTTGCACCATCTATGATATAAGGTGTTAAATATGGTTTAAAATCAATTGCATTGTCATAATGAGGCATGTTTCCATTCCATAATTCCATGATTTTATCCTCTTTTCTATAAAATTATATATGTAATATATTTACAGTTATGATACTACCTTTTGTAAATAAATGTCAAGCCATTCGTGATCAAGTTGATAGTGAGATTAGGCATAGAGATGATTAAATACGGTTTGGACATATATGTCTGGATTCTAAAAAATAACTCCTTTTTCTGAATTGTGTGTTTGACATGTAATCAACAAAAGCAGGCGTTTACGGTCTGATTTTATATTTCTGCAAATTACGCTGTAATTATTTTTCAGGTTTACGGTCAAATTTCTATGTTTGTATCATTGAACCGTACTATTTCAGCATGTATTACGGTTGTTTTCTAACTATGTATCATTTAAGCCATAATAAGCAATTCATATTTACGGTTTAATATAGACAAAATTCAAAATGAACCGTAATAATTCGTATTATATACAGCTTATATTAAAGAAATCGTGATACCAACCGTATAAACAAATAATTTTATTTTTCATAGAGTAGATATTTCCCCCATTAGAAACACAAGAGATTATATTCTATATGCCCAAGTCACTTTGATCTTACCCCTGTAAATGTAGAGTATTAAAAGGTAATATACCCCCAAACAATAAAGAGCAGAGTCGCCCCTGCTCTTTCATACGTTTATGTAAATTACCAAATAAAGAACTCGCTTCCTCTCAGCTTAGTCAATGCTTCTACAAAGAAGAAATCACCATAAATGATCGGGATATGTAAGCCTCTTGCTTCATTTTCATTGTGAGGATATCTTTCCGTACCCATCATCACCAGTGCATCCTGATCTTCTTCATAGTTACACCAGTTTTCATCAATCGCTTTTAAGATATTGATGGCTTCCTGGGTATATCTTCTGCCTTCTTCCTCTGAAACATATTTAGCGATTTCAAGCATGCCGCAGGCTGCACATACGCCTGCGGTAGAGTCATAATATACCGGCTCTGCAGGAGCATTAAAATCTACTAACGGAAGATAATTTGTTTCTTTACAATGTTCAATAAAATAATCCGCCGTTTTCTTTGCTGCTTCTAAATATTCAGGCTTTCCTGCGTGAACATAAGAAATCACAGAGCCATATACAGCCCATGCCAGACCTCGGGACCAACAAGAGGTTGCTTCATAACCTTGTCCACCGATAACTTCTCTTACACCAACCTTGTCAACTTCATGGTCTACGATATGGTTGACACTTCCATCCGGACGGATATGGTCTCTCATAGCCATTTCCATATGTCTCATGGCAATCTTCTTAAATCTGTCATCGCCGATTTCTTCAGAAGCCCAATATAATAAAGACAAGTTCATCAAACAGTCAATGATGGAATAACCTGCATTTCCTCTTCCGCCCCACTGTCCGTTCCATGCACGGATATAGTCACCTGCAATATTGTATCTGGAGAACAAAGTAGATGCAGCAAATAAGTTTCTTACACAAGAAGCCTCATTACCTGTAAGACGATAATTTGCACCACTCGTCAGATGCCACATAAATCCCACATCATGATGAAGTTTCTTAAACTGCTTCAAAGCATTGTCTAAAAGCTCCTCAGAACGCTCTGCTGTCTTTCTATATTCTTCGTTTCCGGTCTCATTGTACATCAGCCACATCATGCCGCCCCAGAAACCATTTGTCCACCAGTCAACATGTGTATCATCTGATTTATCATCATGCTCTCCGTTGATTGTAGTATAAGGTATCTTATTGCGGCTCTTTACTGCTGTTCTGGAAAGTTTTTTGTCAACTTTTTCCCATGTTGCATCGATCCATGCCTGATTCTGTGCTATTACATTCTTCATTGTTAAATCTCATCCTTTCAGATTCATTCTTAATCTTCAGTTACTGAAGATATTATAATAAATTGCATTTTTTCTCACAATGCCTTATAATATTATTTACTAACCTTTTTAGCTTTTTTAATCATCTTTAGGAGGCAGTATGTATACATTATTCCGGGGAGGATATAACTCCAAGCATCCAAAATCCTTTATTTTGTCCAGGCCACAGGGGGTTGAATATTATGTGATTCTGCATGTAAAGACGCCAGCTCATTTTATGATTGCAGAAAATACATTTGACATTTTATCTAACAGCATTATCATTATTCGGCCAAATACACCTTATCAATATTCGGCCTTAAATACAGAATACAAAAATGACTGGATGCACTTTTCCTGTGATGATTATTTTGAAACACATTTTAAATCTATGATAAATAAACCAATTCCACTTCAAAACCCATTGATGTTTACCCAGTATTTTCAACATATTATCTGGGAATATCATTATACCAGCGAAGAATTCAAAGATCAAAATATTGACATGCTGTTTCAGGTACTGTTAAACAAACTCATTCAGGAAGCCAATGAATCTTCTGTTTCCGGCAATTATAATCCATATGCCTCGGAATTACAGGAATTGCGGCTTACTATGCAGTCTCAGCCCAATAAAAACTTTACCCCGGAAGAACTGGCCGGGAAACTGAATGTCAGCCCCTCCTACTTTCAACATTTATACAAGGAGTTCTTTGACATACCTTTCAAAAAGGATCTGATAAAAATGCGCCTGGATTATGCAAGAGACTTGATTTTAAACACCACCCTCACTTTCGAACAGGTTGCGTATATGAGTGGCTACTCCAGTGAAATACATTTTTACAGACAATTCAAAGCCAAAACTGGTATGACACCTAAAGAATACCAACTGTCGATGAAGTCCAAATATGTACATTAATGCGTCAAAAAGTCCCGATTGCAAAACCGGGACTTTTCATCATAATAAAATATTATTTTATATTTTCACATTATACAGCTAAGAAGAACTTCACAAGGAAGATAGCTGACAACACATAAGTAAGAACGGAAACATCTTTTGCCTTGCCTGTAAATACCTTGATTACAGTGTAACCGATCAAACCAAGACCGATACCATGTCCGATAGAACCGGAAATAGGCATTGCGATCAGCATGATTGCTACAGGAAGTGTCTGTGCAATATCATCCCAGTCAATATTCTTAAGACCGGAAAGCATCAGGATACCTACGTAAATTAATGCTGCTGATGTTGCTGCTGCAGGAATGATGGCTGCGATAGGTGAGATAAAGGTACAAGCAAGGAAAACAATACCTGTAACCAATGCAGTCAGACCGGTACGTCCGCCTGCCTCAACACCTGAAGCAGATTCAACAAAAGTGGTAACTGTAGAAGTACCTGTTGAAGCACCCACAACAGTACCGATAGCATCTGATAATAAAGCTTCTTTCATATTAGGCATCTTGCCTTCTTTATCAAGCATACCTGCACGGCTTGCAGTACCAACTAATGTTCCGATGGTATCGAACATATCGATGATACAGAAAGTTACAACTAAAGTAATCGCTGTGAACCAGCCGATCTGAACAAGTCCCTGGAAATTAAATTTAAAGAATGTGGTCTCAACCATATCCTTTACAGGAGGAACAAAGGAAGCGCCTGCCAAAGAAGCAAATGGATTGGTATGAAGGAAGATCGCCTGACCTGCCCAATAGATAACACTTGCCGCTAACATACCAAGGATTACTGCTGCTTTCACACCCTTCTGAGCAAGTACAACGATTACAAACAAACCGATGAACATAGTCACTACTGTAAGCACCATGGATGCATAACCTGAGCCCATATTTGTCTGTGCAACACTTGGAGTCAGTGCACCGAAGAAATCACTCATAACATAAAATGGCCCTCCGGTCTCAGAATAAATACCGGCATTGGATCCTACACCTATGTTTAACAACATCAGACCGATGGCCGGTGAGATACCAAGACGTACCCCCAGCGGAATCGCATCTACAATCTTCTCACGAATGTTAAAAATAGAAAGTATAATAAATATAATACCTTCAATCAAAATGATACAAAGTCCGGCCTGGAATGACTCCACATAGCTAAGTCCGGTGATACCCACAATATTGGCAACTACCACTGCGAAAAAGCTGTTAAGTCCCATACCGGGTGCCATTGCGAAAGGTTTGTTTGCCAAAAAGGCCATAGCAAACATGCCGATTGCTGACGCAATACAAGTCGCCATAAATACACCATTCCACAGAGCCGGAGTTCCGGAAGCACCGAAATTGGTCAACAGATTCGGATTCAGAGCAATGATATAAGCCATTGTCATGAATGTTGTGAGTCCTGCAATCACTTCAGTTTTTACTGTCGTGTTGTTCTCTTTCAGTTTGAAAAATTTCTCAAACATGATCTTCCTCCTATGCATTTCTATAATATAGTAATGTCTGTTTTACTCTTAACAAACATCCTCAATTATTTTATCACATATTTTTAAAGTTGTCTTTATATTTTTAGACAAATGTTGCCAAATAAGCTATATTTTTTCAATTCGATTTCTTACAAGCACTCTTTTCAAGGCTTTCCCGTCAAAGGGAATCAAAGGATACAGATAACTTCTTCCACAAACAGTTCTGTTAAACCCAATCAGCAGTAAAGTAAACACAATTCCAGCAAAATATCCCCATAAATTGAAAAACTGCGTCAATAACAAAGTGATAATTCTCATAAACTTCAACGCATATCCTAACTCATAATTGGATTGTGTATAATTGGCAATCGCTACAAATGCCATATACAACATAACTTCTGAGGAAAACCATCCGCTGTTCACAGAAAATTCACCCAAAACAAGTGCTGCCATGACACTCAACGGTGTACTTAGCATACTTGGCGAATTGACTGCAGCTAATTTCAGCCCATCAATAGCTAATTCCAATATCAGAAACTGCCAGATTAATGACACATTCGGATTTTCTTTCAAAATCACAAAGGAAAACTGTTCCGGCACCCACTCCACATTGTTCATAAAGAGCAGAAAGGTTGGCGTCAGAATATATGTCATCACTGCAATTATAAATCTTGCAATCTTAAGATAGGTTCCTGTCAACGGCGGAAAATAAAAATCATCCGCTTCTTCCAGCACTTTAAAAATTGTTGTAGGAAGAACCATGGCTGAAGGTGAATTGTCTACCAACAGAATAATATTCCCCTCCAACACCTGTGCTGCAGCTGCATCCGGACGCTCTGTATATTTAAATTTCGGAAAAGGATTAAACCATTTTCCAGGCACCAGACACTCAGCCAGACTCTCTTGATTCATATTCAGTGCATCCACCTGTATAGTCTCTAATTTATATTTAATATTGTTCAGCAGATTTTTATCGGCCCTGGAATCCATATAGCAGACTACCACATCCGTTTTTGATGTCTTGCCGATACTGAGCATTTCCATACGCAGATCCGTATCTCTGATTCTCCGGCGGATCAATGCTGTATTAAAAACGATGGTCTCCACAAAACCATCTTTTGATCCACGCAGCACCTTGTCTTTTTCCGGTTCACTGACACTTCTTGCAGGATAAGTTCGAACGTCCAGAAGAACTGCTTCTTTAAACCCATCAATGAGCAAAACAAACATCCCAGAAAGAAGCGACGCCTGAATCTTCTGAAAATTCTTTTCTTTATCCACTTCCACATAAGGAATGGCTTTTTTCAATAATTCCACAGGATCCTGCGGCATGCTATCGGCCTGCATTTCCATCAAAAACTCCAACAGCTTCTGCATCACTTCATCCTTACAGAAACCATCTATAAAATAAAATCTTGCCATCAGGCCGCCCACAACCACATCTCTCGACACAACATCAAAATTCACATCTACTGCCATCTCATGATTCATTCTATCCGCATCTTGCTGTAAAATGCCCGATAATACTTGTTCAGTCATAATAAAACACCCCTTCCGGAATAACGTTACATACATTATTCCAAAAAGGATGTCAAAATATTCCTTTATTTTGTTGTACTTCCAAAACCACCGTTGCGGACACCCTGTGCATCATCATCTTCTGTGATACCATACTCTAAGAAGATGCCCTGCATAAATCCTGTCCCTGACGTCAGCTCCACCGTCTTCCCTTCCTTGGAATCGTTGGTGATCTTTGCCATGATATGCCCCTCATTATCAGAATAAAAATAATCACTGTCAATGATTCCCACCGTGTTATTCAACTGCAGACGATACTTAAAACCAAGCCCGCTTCTGGGGTATAATTTCAACACCCAGTCTTCCTGCATTTCACAGCGGATACCGGTAGGCACTTTCATAGTCGTTCCAGGTTCCATAGAAAATGAAAAAGGGGAGTAAAAATCATATCCCGCACTTCCTCTTGTGGCACGTCTCGGAAGTTCTATAGACTCGTATATATCTTTGATATCCTCTTCTGTGTAATGTGGGAAATCTCCCTTTACATCCTTCATAAACTGTTCAAGGCTTACCTTATGGAACTTTGCGATTCTCTTCATCTCTTCTTAGTCTCCTTATATTCAATCATGCAAAACAACTGTCCCTGTATGAAGACTCTGTTTTACATCTATGACCCTCTGATTCTTACTGCCTTTCCAATACAGGGTATTATCCAGCTCTTCCAAAATAAATCTGCCATCCACAATTACATCTACATCTTGTATCCACGGCAACATGTTTATTTCTTCCCACAGATAACCTGTGTACAGCCAGATCGTCTTTTCAGGATACATGCTCCTGATGTCAGCAGTTAACTTTGCTATTTCATTCCGGTTCCCCGGATACAGTGGATCACCACCGGTCAATGTAATGCCGGCAATATAATCTTTATCCAGTTGCTCAAACAGCTCCCTCCGGGCGACATCACCAAAAACAAGTCCATCTTCGGGATCCCAGGTTATAGGATTCTGGCATCCTTTACAGCCATGCTCACATCCTGAAACCCATAATACCACTCTCAACCCATCACCGTTGAGCATATCCTCTTTTGTTATATTGTGATATTTCATAATTTCTTTTCACACTTTACATACTTTTACGTTCTTTTATTTCTGCCATTTTCGCTGCATTCAACCGGGTATCCCCATGAATTCTGGAATAAGACAGATAACCATTCATTCGATCGATCTTTGTCAGGTTACGGCTGCCGCATTTCGGGCATTCATCCATCTCAAGCTCTTGATAACCGCAGTCATCACAATATGCCAGGGACAGATTTACCCCTTCATAAAAGCCCATCTTCATGGCACGACGAACCAAAGTCCTGATGGCATCCAAATTATAATCTATCGGATATTTCACATACTGAATCTTGCCTCCATTGCACAGATTCCAGAAGCGATTTTCCAAATCCTGCTTCTGGGTGGGCGTAATATCCTCTGTCACATGACAATGGAAGCTGTTGCTCACATATTCTTTGTCGGATACCCCTTCCACAATACCATATTTTCTACGAAATTGCTGTACCTGTTCCCCGCAAAGATTCTCCGCCGGGGTACCATAAATGGCATAAAGATTCTGATCTTCTTCCTTGAATGCAGCCACCTTCTTATTAATATAAGTAAGGACTTCTATAGAAAAAGCTCCATCTTCTACCAGTGATTTTCCATTGTACAACTGTTGCAGTTCATTTAAAGCCGTAATGCCAAAACTTGCTGTAGCATACTTCAATAATGGCTTAATCTTATCATGAAGTCCTAAATTCCCGTGATAAAAGCCTCCCTGGCAATAGGCCAACGGATTGGTGGATGCCCGCATTTCTCCCAGATACTCATAGGTCCGGATATGGATCTGACGGATCATCTCTAAATAATAATCCAATACTTCATAAAAATCTTTTTCTTCTTTTCTTGCCTTTGCTAAAATCATAGGCAGATGCAGAGAAATCGCACCGATATTGAATCTTCCAACAAATATTGGTCTGTCTTCCTCATCTGCCGGATACATGCCTCCCCGTTCAAACCAGGGCGAAAGAAATGCACGACATCCCATAGGGGAGATAATCTCACCATATTTTTTATAAATACCAGGCACATACCCTTCTCCTGTAAGACTCAGCCAATCCGGATACATGGTCTTTGCAGAACAACGGATACCCGCTTCAAATACATCTTCTAGTTCTTTACCGGGACCATGAAGATTCTCATCATACAAAAATACAATCTTTGGAAACAATACCGGCTTCTTGCAGCCCTTCTTACCCTGTCCTTTTCTTCTCACATCCAAAAGGGAAATTGTCGCCTGTTTTGCAAACTTCGTTCTTCCGGTACCGGCAGTTACTGTAATAAACGGGTAATCTCCTCTGCTGCTCGCCACGGTATTGAACTTGTACTCCCATCCCTGAAAGCCCTGTTCAAACTCACGGACTACATCTGCGAAGCTTTCCTTTTCAGCCACATCCCGAGCAATGCCCAGTCGCAGATACTTTTCTAAATTCCTCTGATATGATTTTTCTGCATAGGGTTCCAGTACCAGATCCACACTGGGTACTGTAAAACCGCCGTACTGCTGGCTGGCTGCACTTAAGATGATATCCCCCATTACGTCAAATGCCACATCCAGCGTTTTGGGCTCATTGTACCAGATATTCCCCATTTCGAATCCACCGGAAAGCACATTTTTGATATCAAACAGACAACAGTTCATGGTATCTCTTCTGGAAGACATATCATGTATATAAATATATCCGTCCCTGCATGCCTGAATTTCTGCTGTTGTCATAAAGAATTTTTCATATAGCGCCTTGTTGAACTGATTAAAGATCAGACTCCTTCTTGTGGATACCAGTGCGGAATCCGTGTTGGAATTCTCCTTGTCCCCGATATACATGATGGACTGGCTCTTCATATACACATCATCCAGCATACGTACAAAATCCTGTTTGTAATTGCGATAATCCCGATAACTTTTCGCAACCACAGGGCGAGTCTGCTCCAATGCACTTTCCACAATATTGTGCATGACTGCAATAGGAACCTCCTTCAGATCCAGTTCATTCACCTTATCAATAACAATTTGACAGATCTGACTTTCCTCAGCCTCTGTAAACTTCGTCAATGCGCGATAGGCACTCTTGCTCACCGCATCAATAACCTTCTGTACCTGAAAAGGAACCTTACTGCCGTCCTTTTTTATGACATAGACTTTTTTCCTGGGCTTAAATATCCGATTATAATCTTTCTTAATCTCATCCGTTTCCATCACATTCAGCTGTTCCATACGTTAATACCTCAAATATCTGTTTAAGGTTGTTGATCTCATAATCAATTCGGTACTCTGCCCCAGCTGTCTTACCTTTTGGGTTATACCAGCAGGTTTTAATACCGGCATTATTACCTCCTGCAATATCACTGGTCAGAGAATCTCCCACGATCAGTATTTTGTCCGGATCCTTCTCTTCGATCCGATCCAGACAATACTCAAAAAATTCTTTTCGAGGCTTTTCAAATCCTATCACTCCGGAGATAAAGATTTCCTCCATCAATTCATAAAAACCAGCGGCCTTTATCTTACGGTTCTGTGTCTCTTCCACACCGTTCGTCACAATATACTGCTTCACCTGTCCATTAAGTGCTTTGCAAATATCAAGTGAGTTGTCCAAATAAGAATAATAAGCGCCTAATTCCACCTGAAAAAGCTTTCGAAACTCCGGCACATCCACTTCATAACCCAATTCCCGGAACAGATCCCTAAATCTGCCGTCTAAAAGCTGGGATTTTGTGACCTCTCCTCTCTCAAGACGTTTCCAATAACCGGTATTGATTTCCTCATATCTTGCAATTATTTCATCATTTATAAGCAAATCATAGGCTGCAAAACAAGCTCTCAACGCCTTATGCATGGAATACTCAAAATCCATAAGGGTATTATCATTATCCCACAAAATCGTAGTAAATCGTTTACTTTGCACTTTTCGCTTCCTCTTTTGCTTTTTTCTTAGCATCATTTTTGTTTCGAATCCGAAGTGCAATAAAACCACAGAAAAGGGCTACCCCTACCGTAATAACCATCAACAATAAATAGGATAAAAATCCATTGATCAAAACAATTGCATTCATTCTTTATTCCTCCATTTATACGCACTATTATAACAGGAGCTTATAAAATGCGTCAAGTCAGTTTCCAGGCCCCGTTCTCTTCAAAATACGCCGCCTGCTCATTCGCACTTTCAATGATGGATTCTGCATACCCCATCAATTGCAGCAAACGTATGGCATTCTTTGTAGCGGCCTTTCCTGTCTGTAATTTATAATTGAACAGAATATCATTTTCAGTGACCGATTCTTCAAAATGATAATTATCAAAATGATTTTTTAAAAGCTCTGTCAATTCCAGATCGTGGGTGGCTGCAAAACACAACACACCATTTTCAGCGAAACTTTTTAATATCTGTGAAGATGCCGCAATTCTCTCCGTAGTATTTGTGCCCCTTAGAACCTCGTCCACAAAACAAATAACTTTTGGAACCATCTGTTCTGCTGCATGTTCCATGATACGCTTGATCGCTTTAATCTCCACAATATAATAACTTTCCCCGTTTTCCAGATCATCCCTCAATGACATGGAAGAATATATCCTGTAAAACGGCGCCCTGTACTCATCTGCACATACCGTATACATGGTCTGTGCCATCAAAACATTCAGTGACGTCATCTTTAAGAAGGTAGATTTCCCGGAAGCATTAGAACCCGTTAAAAGTATACTGCGGGGTGCATAAATACTGTTTTTCACCGGATCATGAAGCATCGGATGATATCCTTCTTTCAGAACAAGTTCTTCCCCGCCGAACTGCGGAACACAATATTCACCTTTTACAGAAGCTCTATACAAAGTGACGCAGACTGCCGTTTCCAAATACCCGAGAATGCTTACCAGCGCATCTATTTCCGTTATCTTGCTTTTCAATTCTCCCAGCATCTTGTTAAACGCAATCAGATCCACATGAAAGATCATGGTCACATACACCAGGACCGCATCCAGAGGATTACCGCCGGAACTGTTCTTTGGGTCATGAAAAACCCAATAACTGCCCTTCTTGGTTCTTTGTAAATTCCGTACATGCTGACGAATCTGTTCTCCCTCTTCTTCACATACAGGCAGCTTTAGTTTCTGCACTTTATCTGCGATTTCACTGAGGCGGATCATATAAGCCAATGAAGTGATATAAGGTTCGATCTCTTTTCTGATCTTATAGTACGATAGCATCTGATAAAAAATCACACCGATTACTGCCAATATTCCACCTGTCAGATTAAAAAACATTAGCATGATACCTGCCGCCAAAAGTCCCAGCATCAGATACTCTTTTTTATTGGATAATGCATCAAATTTTGTGAGGTATTCTATATAGTCATATAAAGAGAATTTTCCTGTAGTACCTAATTTTCGCATGAGCATCTGGAATGATATCCTGTCATCCTCATTTTGATCAAAATACTCTGCTATTTCATGAAAATGCACCAACGCCTTCTCATCAAACTCCGGCGTTCTCAAACGATAGTATAGATATTCTTCCCCGGTGGATGATAATGTATAATTCATCCGCTGAAAAATATCATCCAGCTTCAAATCATTCCATGTGATATCATCTATCTGATTATCCCTTGAATGATTTTCATAATATCCGGGAATTCTCACATATCTCTCCGGTTTATATTCCCGATCTGGTTCTTTACCATACTGATCCCGCAGTCTTTGCATAAACCATCTGCGTTCCTTTTTTTCCTGATACATTCCCTGCAAAAATAAAAACAGCAGGAACGCTACCGCAAATCCGGCAAATAAAATATATTCCATAGTCTTTGATTCCTAAATTTATTCTTCTGACTTTATAATCCCAGTCTCTCTGCAATCGCCTGACACTTCGCATAAATATCTTCCGGTTTTTCACCAATATTGTACTGTCCGTTATGATACAATATCTTACCTCCAATCATAGTCATCTTCACATTGGATTTACTGCCGCTATATACAATATTCTTGGCAATATTATGAATGGGCTGCATATTCGGCTGTTTCAAATCGATCATAATGATATCAGCCAACTTGCCTTTTGCAAGAATATCTGCTTTATTCAGACGCATTGCCTTTGCACCATTTACCGTTGCCATACGCAGAATTTCCATGGTATCGATGCTGGCAGCATCCATTTCCCGTAAGTTACTTAAACCTGCAACCAGAAACATTTCCCGGAACATATCCAAACAATTGTTACTTGCAGGTCCATCAGTGCCAACAGCAACCGGAATACTTTTATTGATATAATCCCTGATCGGTGCAATACCGCTGGCAAGCTTTGCATTAGATGCAGGATTGGTAATAGCATACAGCCGTCTCTTACGAAAAACATTCATATCCTCTTCTGACATATGAATACAATGGAAACCACCGCCTCCAAAATCAAACATACCCAAAGAATCAAAGAACACTGCCGGCGTCATACCGTGACGTTCCACACATTCTTCTACTTCTTTGGCTGTTTCTGCCAAATGCATATACACAGGGGCTTTATATTTATGGGCAAGGCTTGATAATCTCACCAGTAATTCCTTACTGCAGGTATACTCTGCATGACAGCCAAGCTGGTATGTAATCAGGGAATTCTTACGATTCCACTTTTTATATTCTTTTTCCTGTTGCTCAATGGAGGAAGAAAAATTGTTCATACCACTGACAAGGACACAGCGCATCCCCATATCCATACATGCTTCCGCCACGGTATCCGGGGTCAGATACATATCAAAAATTGCCGTTATACCGGAGGATAAGTACTCTAATATAGCAAGTTTAGTCAAATGATATATATCCTCACCTGTCATTTTGGCCTCTACCGGAAATACCTTCTCATTCAGCCACTCATGCAGCGGGGTATCATCTGCATAGGAACGAAGCAGAGTCATCCCGGAATGGGTATGGGCATCTTTAAACCCCGGCATCAGCAGATTGTCTTCACAATCTATCTGATAGTCCCAGGAGATACGAGGTACGCCTTCACCACGCCACTCTTTTTCCAACTCTTTTACATCTGCAATATAAGCAATTTTATCATTTTTGATCCAGATTTCACCACGGAAAATCTCTCTGTCCTTTTCCATGGTAAGAATCCTTGCGTTATATAATCTGATATTCATACTTATGACTCCTTTCCCCCAAAACCGAAGGGTAAAAGCTCTTTCAAGGTATACACCTTATAATCTTCTGTACTCTTTGCCACGATGATCTTGAAATCACTGCCGCAAAACTCCTGCATGACCTGCCTGCATATTCCGCAAGGATATGCATAATCCGGGAATGGAATGTATACTCCTTCTGAATCCTTCTTATTTCCGCAGATCATTTCCTCAGGTCCGCCAACAATAGCAATGGCTTCGAACTCTTTGAAGCCTGCACTGACTGCATTGAAAAAGGCTGTACGCTCCCCACAATTGGTTGCACCATAAGAAGCATTTTCTATATTGCATCCGGTAAATATCTCCCCCGACTTTGTGAGAAGCGCCGCTCCCACATGATATCCGGAATAGGGTGCATATGCAGTTTTTGCTGCATCAGCCGCATATCTGATCAGTTTTTCTTCGGATTTCATGACATTCTCCTAATAAGTTTCACATACCAGCAACTATACAAATTTCTTCACTGACTCTGTAACCAGCTTCTCAAATGCCGCAGCTGCCATATCAGCAGTTTCCTGCACTTCCTCATGGGTCAAAGGATTCTGCGTCATCCCTGCAGCCAAATTGGAGATGCAGGAAATACCACAGATTTTCATGCCCATATGATTTGCAGCAATTGCTTCAGGTACTGTACTCATACCCACTGCATCGGCGCCCAGCACACGCATCATACGAATATCTGCCGGCGACTCGAAAGAAGGGCCTGTCAGATACGCATAAATACCTTCCTGAATATAAATGCCATTCTCTTTTGCGGTATCACGAATGACGTTCTGCAGCTCTTTGTCATATACACAACTCATGTCCGGGAAACGCAGCCCCAGTTCATCAATATTGGGTCCAATCAACGGATTTGGTGCAAAACATGCAATATGATCACGAATCAACATCAGATCTCCCGGATGGAAGGTGGTGTTGACACCGCCTGCAGCATTGGTCAGAAACAGCACTCCTGCCCCCATCAGCTTCATCAGACGAACCGGAAGTACCACATCGGAAATCGGATATCCTTCATAAAAATGCACTCTTCCCTTCATACATACTACCGGCACATCACCAATATATCCGAAAATAAATTTTCCAGCATGTCCGGGCACTGTTGAAACCGGAAATCCCTCGATATCACCATAAGAAAGCTCTGCTTCCACTTTAATATTTTTTGCATAATCGCCCAGGCCTGAACCTAAAATAATCGCAACCTTGGGTTCAAAATTTACTTTTTCTCTCACACATTTATAACAATTCATTAACTTTTCATATACAGAATTCATGACGCATCCACCTTTCTTATATTGTAAAATCCCTTTTATTCATTATATCAAATTTATAGCCAAACATCCATAAAAAAATAATAAAAGTGCATCCCAAAGCAGCTTTTGCTCCATGGATGCACTCCTTGTGACAGATCAGATAATAATACAGATCAATCCACCATTACTGTCATTAACAACCTTCTTCATGGTATCTTGCAATTTCTCCTGACATTCATCCCCTATCATAGCAAGCTTTGTGTGAATACCGTCATTGACCATTTGTTCAACGGTTTTGCCGAAAATATTGGTTTCCCAGATACCTTGCTCGCTGGTCTGACTCTGTTTAATAAAACGAATTAAATCCTCCGCCTGCTCCATACTGCCTACGATAGGTGCGATCTCCGTCTCAATATTTGCCTTTATCATATGAATTGAAGGACTGCTGGAACGAATTTTTACCCCGTATTTGCTGCCATGCTTTATGATCTCCGGCTCTTCCAGCGTAATTTCATCCCGCTCCGGCGTCACACTAGCGTAACCTTTCATCCTCACCTGATTCATAGCCGATACCACTTTGCTGTATTCTTTTTTCATAGCTGAATATTCTTTTAATGCTTTCAGCAGATCATATTCGTTGCCGATCATTTCATTTGTCATCTCCGAAAGCATTTCATAATAATACTCTTCTTTCGGATCCAACTGCACCTGTATAATACCATTTTCCAGATTTACAGCCAGTGATTTTACATTTTTTAAATATTCACTTTCAAAGGTAATGGGCTTCTCCAAATAGTTGCGTATTGTACTATACCCGGGCATGATCTCTGTAATGTGTCTTATAATATCCTGTTTCAATCTGTGATCCCAGGTCAGACCCTCAACCCATTTCGGCATATAAAATTCAATGGACGAAATAGGAAACTCATAAAGAATATTTTCAAGAATGGCATGAATATTTTCTTCTTTCAGCTGCTCACAATTTACAGGCAGCACGTTGACCCCATATTTATTCCTAAGATCTTCTGCCAGTTTTTTGGTATCTTCTGAGTACGGTCTCTGACTGTTTAAAAGCACTAAAAACGGTTTATGAATGGCCTTTAGAGCATTGATGGTCTTTTCCTCCGCCGAAACATAACTGCTTCTGGGCAGCTCCGTAAAACTTCCGTCACAGGTTACGACAAGTCCAATTGTAGAATGTTCATTCATGACTTTATCAGTCCCGATTTCAGCTGCCTGGGTGAAGGGAATTGCCTCTTCGAACCAAGGCGTCTTGACCATCCGTTCCTTTTCTGCTTCCATATGACCGGCTGCGCCATCTACCATGTAACCAACGCAATCAATCAACCGGATTTTTACATCCACACCGTCCTTCAAAGAAACGGCAGCAGCTTCCTTGGGAACAAATTTAGGTTCCGTGGTGGTGATCGTCTTACCGCCGGCACTCTGGGGCAATTCATCCATTGCCCTGGTCTTCGCATGCACATCCGTCATATACGGCAGCACACATACATCCATAAAACGCTTAATAAAAGTGGATTTTCCGGTACGCACCGGACCCAACACACCTATGTATATCTCTCCTCCGCATCGCATCTGTATATCATGATAAAGGTCATATGTATTTGTACGATTTATATCCATAAAAAGACCTCCTGCATTACTGTTAAAAGTATATGCAAAGAGATTATTAAAAATTCTCTAAAATCTGTGATCCAGGAAAAAAATATGTGAGGATTTCTTCTGCGGAATATCCTATATTTGCCATACCTTTGGCTCCATTCTGGCTCATGCCTACTCCGTGCCCATAACCGCCCCCAATGATCTCATAACCGGCAACTCCATCACCTGATTTCACGGCTTCCAGATAAATAAAAGCACTGGGCAAAAGTGTTGCCATGGTTGTCTCGCTGCCGTCCTGTTTCTTCACCACCGCAGTGGGATCATTTAATACATAACGGATATTGTATTCTCCTACTACTTTGTAAGTATTTTTCTTTGTGGTAATGATCAGTTCTTCGCCCACACCGCCATCTCCACGTTTGGATATGAACAATTCTTTTATCGTACCTAATTCATGAATTGGGAGACTTTCAAAACTGTCCCTGCCTGTCATGGTCAGCATTTTTCCGGGAGATGACTTATATCTGGCCTGCATGCGAGTTAACATGTTCTTTTCATCAATATTTTTTACCTCACATGTCCAACGATACCAACTCTCATCTGCTTCCACATCACTGCTGTAAGTCTTTGTGATATACTCTTTAAACTCCACATTCGTTGATGCTTCGCAAGTCTGTCCACATGAAGTAGAATAATAATACACTTCTGCCAGTTCCTCTCCATTTTCCTCAAAAAGCAGCTGTCCCGCTGTCTCGTCCACTGCCCTGTTAGTTGTCTCCTGCTCGTCAATATTGTGATACACCTGAAAAGAAGTAGTATCATTTACATGGGCATTATAATCAGGATACGCCGGATTCATCATCTGAATGACCGCATATGTCCTTGCACAGATTGCCTGAGCCTTCAAGGCCTCCATAGGATAACTTGCCGGCATCTCACTGGGCACGACTCCGTACAAATACTCCTCCAAGGGCAGTTCATTGATCACTACAAAGCAATCTTCTCTGTCTGCCGCCTGCTGAAAAACCAGTTTGCCCCGATACCCTTCCGCCTCCATATCAGACCTCACCTGCGCATAATCATCCATGCTAAAAAAGATACTGTTGTTTTTCTTATTGGTTATCATAACTCTGATATTTTCAAATACCGTCTCCGCCGGCATCTTCAGCAATTCTATATATGTATAGATATTGTTGCCGCGAAATGGCTCGTCCTGGGACGAAGTCTTTTCCTGTACTGTATTTTCTTTAACTTTCTCTTTATGTTCCTGATGTGTAATCAGCCCATACACTCCGCCGGACATCACACAAACAATAATGCTCCATATACAAAGGCAAAACAGTGCCGGCAGTTTTTTTAAACGCTTGAAATTCAACGATTTCTCCTCCTTAATTTTCTGCAGCAACACAAAAGCAGCCCTTTCGGACTGCTTCTTATCCTTTGTATCCCCAAAATGCTGACCCTTGCCTTTTGACTCCTAGCGATGCTAGGTGGGCAACCGCAACCAAACTTTTGCCTTCCCCTTCAGTGACCCTTTCGGGTATGGGGGCCTGACAGCCGCTTGGCAATATAGGAATCCCTTTTAAAGTAATGTAGGTTCAAAAATAACAAGAGAACCAACATTTCAGGTTAATATCATTATATCCAATGATGCCTAACTTTACAACTACTAATTTTTGTAAAACGAAAACATTTCTAAAGATTCCTTAACATTTTTATAATCCACTTGCATTTTCAAAAAAGTGTCCTATACTAAGAAATGTATTTTTCAAAAAGCAATATACATATACTGATTTAGGAGGATTACATGAAAGACCCAAAGAACCTTTACCAAAGATACAAACATGGCATCCCTGCTGTCATATATTTTGCAATTTACATGATGTGGTTTTGTCATCTGGAAAAGACCGTTACAAAACATTATGAAATCATTCACATGAAGCTGGACAACTACATTCCCTTCTGGGAAGTATTTATCATTCCCTACCTGCTCTGGTTCGGATATGTGGCTGTAGTACTGCTCTATCTGTTCTTCCAGCACAAGGACGATTTTACGAAAAATTGTGTGTTCCTGTTTACAGGTATGACCATATTCCTGATTGTGTCCACAATCAGTCCCAACGGACATATGCTACGTCCCCGGGAAATGCCCAGGGACAATATTTTCACACAATTGATCCAACAGTTATATCAGACGGATACATCCACCAATATCTGGCCAAGCATCCATGTTTACAACTCCATCGGTGCACATTTAGGTGTGGTTTACAACGAAAAGCTTAGTAAGAATAAAGTGATCACTGTTTCTTCTTTGATACTTTGTGTATCCATCATTTTGTCCACTGTATTGATCAAACAACACTCCGTGTTTGATGTGCTCACCGCCGTTATCATGGCCGCCGTTATGTATATGGTGGTTTATCATCAAGAATACAGTCTGGTTACGAAAGTACAGCACAGCCGTAGAAAGGGCTCAATGCCGAGAGAAGCGTAAATCGGGATTCACATTTATATGCGAATCCCCTTATATGTTATCGTTTTAAATATCCATGTAGACTTCAGACCGAATACAATCTTTTCATCCTCGTCCATATCAAACTTATATACCGGCATCAGTACCTTACCTACAGAGGTCCTGATGCATTTATATTTTTTCTCTTCTTTGAACAACTTCATCTGCCGTTTATTTGCCAAAAACACATGAAGGTCCGTCATCTCAATATCGGAGTGGTCGATGGATACCAATTCCACGATGATATCGTATCTACCTTTAGCTTTCATGTATTCCAGTAGTTCCGGTTCATATATAAATTCCAAATTCAACTCCTCTTGATATAAAACTCCCGAATCATACGATCCGGGAGTCAATATCATTCAATGATTCAAATTACAGAGTATCAGCCTCAGCAACGATCTTCTTTAATGCTGCAAGTGCTTCATCAGGAAGCTTGTCGTAACCTTCTTTCTTGGTTGCGAAATCTTCAACTGCTTTCACACGAGTCTGCATAGAGCTCTTCAGAGCTGCAATATAGTCTGCATCCTTTAAGTCAGGAGTGAAGTCGCCGGTCTTGCCGTCCCATTCATTCATGATCTGGATATCAGAGAAAGGTCCCCACTGTTCCCAGCTGTCTTTCTTCTCAACGATAGTTTCAAGAATGCCAAGAGTATCCGCAGGTTTTACCTTCTTGCCCATGAAGTCACCGGTGTTAACGATGTAGCAATCTACGTTCTTCTCTTCTACTAACTTTTTGAACTTCTCATAGTCGTTAACCAGAGGATAGGTTCTGAATGGGTTAGCATAAGGTACGATACGGATAGCGTTAAGGTCAGTACCAGCTGCAACACGTTCTGCAGAAGAAGTCTTGGTTGCAAGAGTTGCACCCATGACAGATGCTAATGCTGCACCTGAAAGTTTAACTACTGGAGGCAGTACAGGATCCTTCATGATCCAGAAAATAGCGTTTACAGGAGCGTCAATCTTGTCTACGCGGTTAGGAGACCACAATTTAGACTTGATAGCACGTCCGTTACCATTTCTGATATCTTCAGTTACTAACTGAATCTTTCCTTCAGAGTCATATGTACAAGAGCAGTTCTGAGCAGACAGTAAGTAAGCATTGTCAGCACATCCTGTAGGATAGTCAGCAGTCTTGTCAAAGTATGTAGGTTCAAGAGCTACAGATGCACAAGTATCGGTGTTGATGATGAAAGCATCGTCATGAAGAACTTTGATTTCATACTTTCCGCCGTGCTTAGCATGAGTTAAAGTAGACTTACCTGATCCTGACAGACCATATACGGAAGCAACATACTTAGAACCATCAGCAAGGATGTATTCCTTCTGTCCGCCGTGGCAGGATGCATAACCATTTCTGTTAGCGATAGCCCAAGCCATGGTCAGAGTACCCTTCTTGTGTTCACCGAAGTATCTCATACCAAGGATAGCTGCACAGTTCTGGTTGGTATCGAAATAGCAAAGAGTTAAAGGATCGCTTAAGCAGCTGTAATCAACGTCAGGTCTGTTGCCAGGAACCCACTGAGGATCAGAGAAGATGTAGATATCTGCTTCTTTTCCATCGCCTACAGCCTTAGAGTTCTTGTACATCTTTACATATTCATCAGACATATACTGGAAGTTGATCATCCAGTTGTAAAGGATGTTTTCTTCTCCTTCCGGAATCAGAAGGTGAGCCTTTACCATAAATTCAGGATCAAGACCTACGAAACATTCTGCATGATACATGGTTTTCCAACGTGTTTCATAAACAGCGTCCATAACAACCTTGTCCAGTTTCTTTTCATCAACGCCCGGTTCGCCTTTGATACGACGAGCAGCTGCGTAACGGCCTGTTACAGCACCATCGTTGAATAATAAAACCTTAGCATCTTTTTCAAGACCGAATTCTTCACCGCGAAGTACAGGCATATCTGTAACAACAGTACCTGGAGAATTCTTAGCTAATTCATAAGCTTCCTTTAAGGTGTTAACCTTAACAACGTTGTTACCATAGAAAGCCGCTTCGATGATAGAACGAGTTGTGCTAAAACCTACTTTGCCCGCACCGATTTCGTTAATCGGATAATAAGCCTTTGTTGACATATAAAACGTCCTCCTTAAAATATTGTATTTTGAATGGAGCTTGAGAAAAATGCTTTCTCAAAACCCATCGTTCTTCATTTAACATTATCGCAAAGAACTTTACAAAAGTCAATAAATTTCTTGCATTTATACCTCTCTCGTCGCCTCTTTGAGCCACTCCCGCTCTTCTTCCGCGATCAAGGGAGCTACTTTTTCATATACTGCCCTGTGATAATCATTTAAATACCTACGCTGAGTATCATTCAGATACTTCACATCAATCCCATCTAAATCGATGGGTGCATAAGTATAGGTCTCAAATTCCATGAACTGACCATATTCATTTTTGGTGGTATTTTTCACTACCAGCATATTTTCGATACGAATACCATGACTGCCGGCAACATAAACACCGGGCTCATTGGTAATATCCATTCCCGCTTCCAGAGGTGTCTCAATAAAGTTATCAGTATATTTCCAGCGAAGATTCTGAGGCCCTTCATGGACATTCAGAATATAACCAACACCGTGACCTGTGCCGCACTGATAATCAATATCGATATCCCACAAAGGCTGTCTTGCAAAAATATCCAGATTTCTTCCGGTACAGCCATACAACCATTTTGCATGGCTTAACTGAAGCATACCTGCTGCAGTCAGTGTATAATGCTTCTTGATTTCATCAGAGATGGGACCCAGCACAATGGTTCTGGTAATGTCAGTAGTACCGCCCATATACTGTCCGCCGGAGTCAACCAGCAGCATACCCTCAGGTGCAAGTACTGCATGATTTTCAGGGGTTGGGTCGTAATGCATCATGGCAGCATTGGCCTTATATGCTGAGATGGTGGGGAAGGAAAGATCCAAAAATTCCGGTATCTCTCTTCTGTATTCTTCCAATTTATCAGCCGCTGTGATCTCCGTGATCTCAAACTTGCCGATATTCTTCTTCAGCCAGTAAATGAAACGAGTCACTGCCGCACTGTCCTTTAAGATCACATCCTTCATATTTGCAAGCTCTACAGGATTTTTGATAGCCTTTAAAAGCTCGGTAGGATTCTTGACATCTACAATTTTTTGCTTTTCGCTCAAGGTCTTATACAAAGCATAACTGCAGTATCTTCTGTCCACCAACACCTTTTTGCCACCTTCTAAATTCTGTAGGAATGGTACGATTTCATCGTAATCCCTAAGGATCACATTTTTTTGAACAAAATATGCCTTTACCTCATCATTCAGTGCTTTTTCCTGAATGAATAAAATGGCATCTTCCTTGGTAATATAGCTGTACGACAATGCTACCGGATTGCAGGACACATCACAGCCGCGGATATTGTAAAGCCACATTAAATCATCTAATTTACTCAAAAGAAAGCCTTCTGCGCCCTCTTTTTCCATCTTCTCTCTGACTTTTAAAAGCTTGGATTCGCAGCTTTCTCCTGCTACTTCTTCAGAAAGTACTCTCACTGCACCTGCCGGAAGAGACGGTCTGTCTGACCATATGCCATTTGCCAGATCCTTGTCATATACAAACTGAATTTTCTTGTCAGCAAGCTTCTTTTCAAGGCTTGTACCAATGCCTGTAGAAACCACTCTTCCGTCAAAGCCCAGCCTTTCGCCTTCTTCCATCTTCTCAGTAAGAAACTCCTCGATGGTAGGAACCCCTTCATTCCCCATCTTATAAAGATCTACAGTGGTTCCTTCCAACTCATTTTCCGCCTGAATAAAGTAACGACCATCAGTCCAAAGACCTGCTTCTTTCTGAGAAACCACTAACGTCCCATTAGAACCGGTAAAACCGCAGAAATACTCTCTTACAGTAAAATATTCATTGACATATTCAGAATTATGAAAATCCGCAGTAGGGATCATATAATAATGAATACCGGCAGCTGCCATGGCTTCACGCAGTGCCTTTAGTCTGTTTTGAATCACTAAATTTTCCATGATAATTGATCCTTCCATTAATATTGTTGTGTTGACTCTCCCTTCTGTACAAGTCCGATGGCCCTTGAGGTACCGATGCGGTCACACCCCAATTCAATAAAAGTCTGTAAATCCTTCAAGGAAGAAACACCGCCGGCAGCTTTGATTTTTACATCCGGTCCGATATGGGCCTTGAAAAGCTTCACATCTTCCACGGTTGCTCCACCGGTACCAAAACCGGTAGATGTCTTGATATAGTCTGCACCAGCATTGGTTACTGCCTTGCACATGGCAATCTTTTCTTCTTCCGTAAGATAGCATGTCTCAATAATAACCTTTAAAATATGATCTCCGCAGGCTTTTTTGATAGTTCGGATTTCTTCTTCCACCTTATCAAAGAGCCCATTTTTCACATCTGAGATATTCACTACCATATCGATTTCATTGCAGCCCTGCTTTATAGCTTCTTCAGCCTCTGCCACCTTTGCAGCCGTCACCTGATAGCCCAGCGGGAAGCCGATAACCGTGCAGATATTGATTGCATCGCCATACTTCTCATGCACTCTTTCCACATATGCAGGGGGGATGCATACAGAAGCTGTTTCATACTCCATGGCTTCCTCACACAAAGCCACGATCTCTTCCCAGGTACAAAAGGCCTGAAGCTTTGTATGATCTACTTTTTTTAACATTTCTTTTATTTCCATTGTGCTTTACCTCTTTTTAAGTAATTTTTTTACATACACAAATATTATACTTGATTATAGTGCAAAAAGCTATAACCCAATAATCCAAATATAAATTTTCACCAAAAAATCTTGCTTACAACTGGTAATTTATGTTATTATAAGATTAATTTTTTACAACAAGGAGGACAACGCATGGATAACGTTAACTTTACCGAAATTACTCCCGAATTAATGCATCTTGCTAAGATGACGGAAGAAGCCGGCATTATTGAACAGGAATTATATACCAGATATGACGTCAAGCGGGGTCTCCGAGATTTGAATGGCCGGGGCGTTTTGGCCGGTCTGACTACCATTTCAGATGTTCGCGCTAACAAGATCGTAGACGGTGTACAGATTCCCCTTCCCGGCAATCTGTTCTACAGAGGATATAATGTGAAGGATCTGGTAAAAGGCCTTCCCGCAGACCATTGCTTCGGTTTCGAAGAGACTACTTATCTTCTGCTTTTTGATAAACTGCCGAACAAGGATGAATTAGAAGAATTTAAGAAAATCCTTGCCGGATATCGCTCCCTGCCTACCAGTTTCGTGCGGGATATCATTATGAAGGCTCCCAGCAAGGATATGATGAATACGTTAGCAAGAAGTGTATTGACGCTCTACTCTTATGATGACAGAGCTGATGACACCTCCATCCCTAATGTTTTAAGACAGTGTCTGCAGCTGATCAGCATGTTCCCTATGCTGGCCATCTACGGATATCAGGCATACAGCCATTATCATGACGGGAACAGCTTATTTATTCATCAGCCAAAAGCAGAATATTCTACTGCTGAAAACATCCTGCATCTGCTCCGGGCAGACGGACAATTCACACCTTTGGAAGCTAAGATTTTAGATATTGCATTGATTTTACATGCAGAACACGGCGGCGGTAACAACTCTTCTTTTACCACACATGTTGTCACTTCATCCATGACCGATACTTATTCTACGATTGCAGCTGCTATCGGTTCCCTGAAAGGTCCTCGTCATGGCGGTGCCAACATCAAGGTCGTTAAGATGTTTGAAGATATGAAGGAACATGTTTCTGACTGGACCGATGAAGAAGAAGTTGCTGATTACTTAAAGAAACTGCTGAACAAAGATGCTTTTGACCATGCCGGTCTGATCTATGGTGTAGGTCATGCGGTATATTCTACATCTGATCCGAGAGCCGAGGTTTTCAAAGATTTCGTTAAGCAACTTTCGGTTGAAAAGGGTCTGGAAAAAGAATTTGCACTGTATGAATTAGTAGAACGCCTTGCACCACAGGTCATCTCCGAAGTTCGCAAGATCTACAAGGGCGTCAGCATCAATGTGGACTTTTACTCCGGTTTTGTTTACAATATGCTCGGCCTGCCTCTGGAACTTTACACTCCTATCTTTGCAATCGCACGTATCTCCGGATGGAGTGCCCATCGTCTGGAAGAGCTTGCTAACAATGGCAAAATTATCAGACCTGCTTACAAGCCGGTTGGGGAAGATCGGGATTATGTAGTGTATGAAGATCGTGAGTAGTGATTAGGATATAAATAAGTGCCTCGACTATGATGTCGAGGCACTTATCCTTTATCCAATTAATACATTTTTTCCTTCAAATGCAAATCCATACTTCCGTATCCGCTCTGCCGGAATTCCTTTTGCAATCAATGCAGCTTCATACTGTTTTTCTTCTATCTGCTTCAAAGCATTTTCCAATGTTTCTTCCAGGCTGTTTTCCCGCTTTTTACGTACTTTAAATTCGATTATAATAGCATCATCCTTTGCAGACAGTGGTTCCAATATAATATCATATCTACCAAAACCACTCTCTCTGTTAGAGGTAATCAGATACCGGTTCTTTAAATCTACCATCAACCCAAGTACAAAACCATGATAAAAACGTTCCGGCTCCGAATACGCAGTCTGTCTTTTGCCCACATCAAAAAAGCTGAAAGTTTCTATAGACACACGGTACATGTACTCATTCATGGCATCCAAATCATCCTGTAAAAGAGCCTTAACAAATAGATTATATGCGGATACTGCATTAGAAAACCAGCCTGCGATCATTCCCTCAAACATCAGCCGAACTTCTTTGTTGGTCAAGGCTAATTCATACTCCCATCTGCCAACCTCAGGATCAAAAGTACATTTGGTCACCTTTAAATAGCCGCTTGCCAGCAACAGACTCCAAATCGCACTGATATTCTGATCCAACTGGTTATATACAATCTGTTCATCAAGCTGGGTATGAAAAACCTTTCCTTCCAGCAAATCCTCCATAACCGTCTTGATCTCCGGCTCTCCCTCTCGAATCAGCTTGCCGACGAGACTGTTGGAGCTGGTATTGGCCCAATACGCTTTTAGCGTTCCCTTATCTAAATAATTCAAAATAGACCATGGATTATAGATATCCGCTTTCTCTCCGAAAATAAACCCATCATACCAAGCCTTGACTAACGATTTATCTGTATAACCATATTCATCCATAGCCGCAAACACTTCTTCTTCCGTAAAACCAAAGCAGTCCGTATACTTATTGGATGTAGTAGTCACAACCTCCAGATGATTCAAATCAGAAAAGATAGATTCCTTACTCACTCTGGTAATGCCGGTCATAATGGCACGCTCTAAATAAGGATTGGTCTTAAAGGTGGTATTAAATAAGCTTCTGGTAAAAGCCACTAATTCCTCCCAGTACCCATCCACATAAGCTTCCTGCATGGGGGTATCGTATTCATCCAGTAAAATAATAACTCTCTTACCATAATACTTATAAAGAAAACCTGCTAATTTATGCAGGGAAAAGGTAGCCTCTACCTCCGGCATATCTATGTTAACGCTGATGAAATATTTTTTATCTTCCTCCGTCAGCAAGTCACTGTCTAATAAAAAGCGGTTCTTATTGTATAGCTCTGCGATCAACTGACAAATACGTAATTTCGTGTTCTCATAGGTCTTTTCCTTTACATTGGCAAAGGAAAGACTAATCACAGGATAGGTACCCTGAATTTTGCGATATTCCTCATCCTTCCAAATATTCAGTCCTTCAAACAGATCACCTCTGCCTGCATACTCCACAGAAAAAAACTGCTCCACCATGCTCATGGTCAAGGTTTTGCCAAAACGACGGGGACGAGTAATCAGAGTCACCGAATCATTACTATCCCACCATTCTTTTATAAAATGGGTTTTATCTACATAAAAGCACTTTCTCTCTATAATATCATTAAAGTTTTGTATACCAATTGCTACCGTTCTTCCCATGAAAACACCTCCAAAAAATCCGCCATACCAAAGTGTTACCATTAGTATAGCGGAATCTTAGGAAAAGTACAATATCATTTTTGTATCTATGATACCTGCATCACTTCATCTCCCCAAACAGCATCGGCATAAAGATACCGCCCTGTACACTTCTTGCGATGAATTTGCGGAACATACCGGAATCTGTGAAATACCAGTCGGAGAAAGGCACTCTAGTAGTAGAATTCTCCAGATAATAAGCTACCGGCTTGATCAGCTTCTCAGCCTGTTCTCTGCTGTCTGCCATTGCAGCACACCACAGGATCCAGTCACTCTTGGTGTAGGTAGATCTGTTGTCAAGAGGAGTACCGTAAAGATTGGTCTTCTTCTCATAGTAAGCAAGCTCCGTCTCGTAAACTTCCTTTGAGAACAGATTGCTGCCCCAGAATTTATCCCAGGCCATATTGTACTTCAGGCTCCAGGTATCCGGACTGCCAAAGCCCAGTACATAGTGATCGCCTGCGTTCGCACGTTTCTCCCAGTCCTTTGCCATTTCCGCCGCCTTTTCATGATATTCTGCTGCAACTTCGCTCTCGCCCAGCTGTGCTGCGATTCTTGCAAATGCCTCGATACCCATGATTGCCTTTACGGAAAGATTGGTATTGTGAGCTAAATGTCCTGCAAAGTCATCGGTACAGAGCTGTTCCCCCGGATCTGCACCGAACTCCAGCAGGTACTTGGTCCACTGCTTTAGTACATCATAGTGAGGACGTGCAAATTCAGCATTGCCATCCTGTTCACATACTACCGCTGTCATCACCAGCATATTACCGCATTCTTCTACCGGCATCTGACCTCTCAGAGCAAACACGTCACTGCCGGAAGGATACATATAGAATGGTGGATATACACATTTTTGAGCACTACTGAACATTACATTCCCATGAGCCGGATTCAAGCCGTATACCTGTCCCCAGGCATAAGGATATCTTCCCACATCATGGGGAGCAAAATCATATTCCCACACATCCATAGCTGCAAACTTAAATATAGGACGCATCATACCCTTTACATACTCTGTATCATAAAGCAGGAACAAAGGAACAGAAGGATAACTTACGTCAACGGTACCGATACAGCCGTTAGAATCATTCTCCTTGGAAAGGAAGATCACATTGCCCTCATCATCAGTGATCAACTTGTGCGCTGCGATAGCTTGTCTGTAACTCATATTACATAGGAATACATAGCTCTCACCGCCGGCCGCTTCTGCTTTTTTCTCGATATCCTGATCCAGCTTTGCAGCCCGGGCACATACCTCTTCCTTATCTGCAAATGATGCTGCGATAGCATCCATGATCGTAGCATAATCCTTTGTCCAGTATGCTTTTCTCCACTGTCCAAAATAATTGATGGAGAGCAGGTCATCATAAGCGATAATAATGTTCGCCTGAGACTCCCCTTCACCAAATGACTGCTTCAATGCGATCTTCTCATTGGCTTTATCATAGGAAAGCTCTGCCGATTTATCTGCACTTGCTAAATATGCATATCCCCAGTCAATGGTAATCTTATCAGCGCTGTGGTTCAGAGGCTGTTGTACTGCACGTCCCATGGAAGCATATTTATAAGCCACTTCTTTGGAAGCATTTTTCCATTCTGCTGCATAACCGCATACCGCATCTTTATCAACACGCACCAGATCCGCATACAATTCCAGATCCAAAACAACTTCGCAGGCACTTTTCTTATCAACTATAACGTCCACATATGTACATGGACGGGAAACAAGCTTCATATCATCCAACAAAAGCGGCGAGGTAAAGCGCACTTTCAGACCAACTGCTTCATTTTCAAAACAATATTCTGTAGCAGTTGCGGTAACTTCAACTGACTTCTGGGGCAGACATGCATGGATCTCTTTATCGCCCAAAAATGTATAGGTTCTGCCATCTACCGTCAGATATCCTCTCATCTTCTGGCGGGCGCCGCTCCAGTGTACGGGATCTGCATCATATAAATGGTCTGCAGATGACCAGATGGAAAAGTACGGGTCATGCAGTATCAGCGGGATACTGGCTGCTCTCTTGATCTTCATAGTAAAATCCTCACTTTCACGAAATACTTGTTATATTCCTTTACAGCATATTGTAAATTATCAAATTTATCCATGTGTAAAACAAGCTAAAAAGTTAGGATTTTTGCATTCTGTACACTAAAAATCTACATCCAACTGATCTTACGTTCTTCCTTATGTATCATTCGTACAATATTCCCTTTATGTCTCACGATAACGATCAATGTCAAAATTAATGAAACAATCCACAGCAGTTTAAAATCAGTACTAAATATGATATACACACTACTGCTCAATGCCCCGAGGATACTGGACAAGGAAACGATTTTTGACAAATACAGAACTAACATAAATACGATCAGCGGCAAGAAGAACGTCCACATGCTGCACTCCGTAAATACTCCCATACCAAATAAAAATCCGTACAGTGCTGCCACTGCCTTTCCGCCTTTAAAACCTGCAAACAAAGGATAGCAATGTCCTATCGCTGCAGCCAATCCGGCAATAATCATGGTAATCTCCCGATTTTCAAAATAGGATGCTATATAAATTGCTGCTGTGGCTTTTAACAGATCCAATGTCATAACTGCCAGTCCAGCTCCTTTACCCAGCACTCTTCCTGTATTGCAGCCGCCTAAATTTCTGCTTCCATGTTTTCTTACATCTGTCCGAAAGAAAAGCCCGCCCACAACAAGGGCAAAAGGTACTGATCCCAACAGATAGCCGATAATCAGGGATAATAATATCTCCATATACATTTCAAAAAACCTCTATACTTTTATTTTTTAATTACTTGAATCGTCACGCATCCCGGTCCACCATGGGTGATCAGGGATGGGGATAACTGAAGCAATTCAAATCTTGTATTTTGAAACTGCTCCTTGATCTGTGCTAAAATGGATACTGCCTTCTCTGCTACCCCTGCATGACCGATGCTGATGATATAATCCTCATTGATTCCCAAGGATTTCAGATGATTGATGACCGCTTCTACCGCTTTCCTGCAGGATCTCTTGATTACAAACAGTTCGATTCGCTTTTTATCTTCTGTCTGCGTCATTACAGGTACGATCTTGATCAGACCACCGATTTTCGCTGCTATAGGAGTCAGTCTTCCGCTTCTTTTCAAGAACTCAAAATCAGAAGGAATGACAAAAGATATGGAAGAATCAATGCATTTCTGCAATTCTTCTTTGATCTTTCCAATACCATGTCCTTCTTCCCTCAGTCTTACTGCCTTTTCCAGTAAATAGCGCTGGGGACCCGCAAGGGTTTTTGTATCCATCACATGGATGTGAGAATTGTTTTCGATGCTGTTCTTAGCGCCTACTGCATTTTGATAAGCACCTGACAAACCATCACCTACTGACAAAAGCAGTACTTCCTCTTCACTTTCTTCAAATACTTCCATGATTTCTCCGATCGATGGCTGGGACGAAGACGGAATACCACCTTCCGCAATCAATTCCAAAAAATCTTCACTACTGATATCCTCATAATCTTTATACTCTTTGCCATTCACAGCCACGTATACAGGCAGAATTGTCACCCCCATCTTTCTTCCCTCATTCGGGGAATATAATGTTGCTGTATCAGAAATAATTCTCATATGTTATTCTTTACCTTTCAATGTAGTTTTCATTACTACATTAACACTATTACATATTTTTGTAAACACTTTTTCACCAAAAAAGGCCATATCCTTCATTTCTGAAAGATACGACCTCTTTATCCTCTTTGCAGGTCCTTCTTATAAAAATTCTCGTATATCCAGTGCCAGCTTTTCTTCTAAATTAATCAGTCTCTTGGCAATATCCTTGGACTTTTCATCAGCCGCTTTGTACTGGTTTAAATATTTGTGCAATGACTTGACACCCATATTACAGCCATCTGTCATCAAATCTGCGATAGTATGGTCGGATTCATTCATAACCATTTTCATATTGGTCTTCATCCACGACATGCTTTTTGCAATAGGATTAGGATCCTTGCCATCATCATGATATTGATCCAGCAATGCCTGAATCTCATCTTTCAGCACGATATGCTTTTCTTTACTTTCATTCAGGCATTTCTTCAATTCCTCTGACTTTACTTCACCAAGCACATCATCAATGGAGTCCACTCCCATCTTAACGCCCGCATCACATTCCCGCAATAATTTTATGGTATCCTGTTCAATCATAAGAATATCTTCCTTTCTTTTTTGAATAGGATTTCCCTAAACTCACCGGTTTATGCATTATATAGATTTACTGCTGTGATTTTAGTAAGTGAACAGCTGAGACCAGTAATTCACCCCTGCAGCATTTTGATGATATCCCACACCGATGGTTGTGTACTTTTCATTTAAAATATTAGCTCTGTGGCCTGCACTGTTCATCCATCCCTTCATTACTTCTTCAGGAGATTTCTGACCCCATGCAATGTTCTCCCCTGCACCACGGTAACTTACACCTGCTTCCTTCAGTGCAGTGACAAAGCTTGTTCCATCCGGTCTTGTATGGGAGAATAATGTTTCAGACTCTACTGCACGTACCTGGGCAGCCGCTGTCACATCTTCCTTCAAAGTAACCGGATTCAGACCGGCTTTTGCACGCTCCTCATTTACCAATTCCACAATACGCAGTACATATGCATGTACGGATGAATCACTTTCACCCTGTCCTGGTTTCTCCTGATCCGGAGTTTCTGTATCCGGTACTTCAATTTCAGGGGTGTTGGTATCCGGATTGCCTGGTACTTCTACCTCAGGCATATTGGGAAGACAAGGGATGGTAATCACATGCACATTGTCCCACTTACAGTTCTCCAAATATTCCTTTAAAGCTTCTGTATTTATATTTGATACATTTCCCACGCAAATACTCTTTACCGTAGCTGACTTCTGTGCACTTGCTGCAAATGCCTGCAAAGGTGTGGCTGTTACCGCTGCTCCCATCAATAATGCTGCTGCAAAAAAAGTTGCTTTCTTCATTTACTAAGTACCTCCTTTGTTGCGTTCTGTAATTTTTGTTATATTTCGCAGTTATTACAGATATGTTACATATTTGTTACAAACATATATTATCATATAAGCAACAACAAATATAGAGGTAAATACTGGGATGATGTAATCATCTCACCTGCGCATCCGCTTTAACAATCTCTCAAAGCATACTCCGCTCTATCTAACACTCCCTGCCACTGCTCTGCATTTAACGTATCCGGTCTCTTCATCTCGAGCACTGGCGTAATAGCTATATATGGCACGTGGCTTAAAGCTTCTTTGACAGCATCCTGCATTAGCATATCCTGTTCTAATATCTGGGTAATCAACAATTTATTCGAAAATGCATGATCATGGTCCATCAATGGATATGGCCTGATAATCTTCCCCGTCTTATTATCCACGAAGAAACCATAATTCGCAGTATGCCTGTCCTCATTTCCCAAAATGTAATCTGCCACTATCATTGAATAATATTCTTTTTCAAAATTATGGTTCATATATCCATATGGGTTAATGTGATTTCGATCGCAGCAAACCGCAAAATCTTCCCAACTTACAATCGAAATATCTTCTGAAGTAATCAATTTAGACTTTACAATCTGTTCTCCATTCTTTTTGATTTTCTCAAGATGCAATTCATCAACGTAACTCTCCACTTCCGCGTTATTTACCGCAACATATGGTACGTGCTCAATCCTCAGAACATCAAGAATTTGGCTCGCTGCAAGCTCTATCTTTCCAATCTTATACATATACAATGAATGGTCTTCCCTGATCCACGCCTTCGCAGATAGTCCCTGGGTTGTTAATTCAGGGGTATGAACACGAGTCTGTGTGGGAAGAATCTGGTGTTCTCCAAAAAGAGCTGTTTTTACAAGCAGCTTCTCCGGTGGATTTTTGAACATACTGATATCTTCCCAACCAATTTTTTCATCCACATCCTTCATCCAATAACAGTCTGACAGTGTTGCATAATGATACATTTTTGCAATTGTATAAGGATTGTTCTGTGGAAGTCCGCAGACAGCAAGCAAAGCTTTGGCATTTGTCCTGCCGATATTCATATTCCTTGTTTCCAGCCAGCCATGCATTACATCATCATAATTCACATCCCGATATCGTAAACCTATGGGCATATGTTCAAAATCATGAATGATGCACTGATAATTAATGATCTCCATTATAAGGTTATCTTTTTCAAAAAGCTGTAAATGACTCATACCTTATCCCTCCTCACAAAAATACTATCACGTTTTCTCGACTTAAACAACCGCATTTCATTATGTTTTCTCAAAGCAAAGCAAAAACACCGCATTTTAAGCGGTGTTTTTCAATGGACCAGGCGGGAGTCGAACCCGCGTCCGAAAGCCCATTCCCTGTACTTCTACTATCATAGTTTGTTATCTTGACCGGACTTGCTCCGGTCTGTTCCCTCCTGCATCGGGAAACAAACAGCCCGACACATTCAGTAGCTTCATGATACGCCCATGCACGCAAAGCTTAATGCATGTCGTTTCTCACATAGTCGATGCCCGGATTCTAAGGTGTGAGTGCCCTAGAGCGGACAGCTGCCATTAGGCAGCGTATGCTAAATTATCTTCAGCGTTTATTTTTAATTTTGCGATTAACGTGTCGCAACGGATAGCTTCTCCAGCTGCAAGACCCCCGTCGAAACCTTTACTAGCCCGGAAATATTTTTGAGTAATTCACTGCATACAGATATCCTCTGCAGTGAATTACATCATATCATATGCACAATTTTTTTTCAAGTACCTGCTTTTTGACAAATGTTGACATATGCAAAAAATCAATCCAGTACAACCTCTTTAAAAATTTCAGGTCTGTGAAAATCCGGTTTGGGCGTATCTACTTTATTCCACATACCATAATGAGGAAATGCTGTTTTTTCACCGCACTTATAGAAATTTGTTCGAATAGCCATTCCCTCCGAATACTCATATCCAGGAATGTACTTCTTGATCAGGGTAAATGGCACAATATATTCCACTTCCCAGGTATTTTCATGGATTACAGTTTCGATGCCCAAAGACTCCACATCTTCTACCGCCATGCTGATGCTGTCGTATCTGTCTTTCCTGAAAGATACATTCATGCATCCATTTGCATTTACCTCGAAGTTAAAATATCTGTCATTGATCTCAGGTGCAAAGTTTACAAACCATTCCACACAGCTGTCTTCATGCACAAATTGAAAATGCTTTGTCTTTTCTCTCAACGGATCACTTTCCCACACCTGAATATGCATATGAAAACCATTTTCTTCCATATTTAAGGTAAATTCAACTTTCGGTTCATACCCATTCGTTTCCCAGGAATAATGTTGAATTGCAAATTTCTTTTCTTTCATCTTCTGTCTCTCCATTTTCAAATTGTTATAAATTTCGAACCTTAAATTCCTTTTCTGCCTCGCGTCTCATATCCTTCTTTGCAATATCCGCTCTCTTATCATAGAGCTTTTTACCTCTTGCCAGACCGACCTCAACCTTGACCTTGCCATCTTTAAAGTACACCTGTAAGGGTACCAGAGTGTATCCTTTTTCAGCAACTTTACCTGCCATCTTATTGATTTCATACTTATGGAGCAGGAGCTTTTTTACACGCAGAGGATCCTTATTGAAGATATTTCCTTTTTCGTAAGGACTTACATGCATACCATAAACAAACATTTCTCCATTCTCAATGCGGATGAAGGATTCCTTTACACTGCATTTGCCCATACGCATACTCTTCACTTCGGTTCCGTGCAGAACAATGCCTGCCTCATAGGTTTCATCTATAAAATAATCATGGTAAGCTTTTTTGTTGTTCGCAACCAATTTCTGCGCTTCCTTCTTAGCCATAATTCCTCCCTATGTTTATCTTCTGTTATTACTATACAACATCCCCTGTATTTTTACCACTATTTATTCATCTGCAAGTACAAAATCTACCGTTCTGGTCAATCTATCTGTGGAAACTGCCATAACTTTGACCGGCATTCCCAACTTGTAAGTCACGCCTGTAGACTCTCCTACAAGCTCATAAGACTCTTCCCTGAAATAGAAATAATCTCCCGGTATCTTTGATACGTGTACCAGACCCTCTACAGTATTTGGCAGCTCCACATACATCCCCCATGCTGTCACACCTGAAATCACACCGTCAAATATCTCACCAAGATGTGCTTCCATATATTCCGCTTTTTTAAGTTTGTCAGTCTCTCTCTCGGCTTCATCTGCTCGTCGCTCTGTCTCAGAAGAATGCTTTGCTACTTCCGGCAATATCTGACGATAATGATCAATTCTGCCCTCTTTCAGACGTCCTCTGAGCTGTTCCTTGATAATCCTGTGAATCTGCAGATCAGGATATCTTCTAATAGGTGAAGTAAAGTGGCAATAATACTGTGCTGCAAGTCCAAAATGGCCGCTGCTTTCCACACTGTACTTTGCCTGCTTCATACTGCGCAGTGCCAGTCTGGAAATCAATGCCTCCTCCGGCGTACCCACGATTTTATCCAGAATTTTCTGGATCTCCTTGGGATGAATTTCCTCACCGGACGCATGTTTTCCTTTGGAGCCTACACTCTTCATATAATAACCGAAATTATAAAGGAAGGTTGCTAACTTCTGAATCTTATCCGGGTCGGGATTTTCATGAATTCGATATACAAAGGGAAGCTCCTGCCAGTAAAAATGCTGAGCTACAGTCTCATTTGCTGCCAACATAAAATCTTCGATCAGCATATTTGCAACATTACGCTCATAAGGTTTGATGGCAATGGGCCTTCCCTGTTCATCCAAATAAATCTTAGATTCCGGAAAATCAAAATCTATGGCACCTCTGTTTCTTCTCTTGTCCCGCAATATTTTTGACAAATCCTTCATCTCATGGAACATCTGATCCAGATAACGATACTTATCATATTCGGTGTGCTCCTGATATACATTTTCTTCTGTAAGAATCTGATTTACAACTGTGTAGGACATCCGATTGTTAACTCTGATCACAGACTCACAAATTTCATAATCCGTCACATTACCCTTTAGATCAATGGTCATGATACAGCTAAGCGCCAGACGGTCCACCCCTTCATTCAGAGAGCAGATACCATTGGATAATGCATGGGGCAGCATAGGAATCACCCGATCTACTAAATAGACACTGGTTCCCCGTTTCAACGCCTCCCTGTCCAGTGCGGAATTTTCCTGCACATAATTGGTCACATCTGCAATGTGTACACCCAAAGTATATTTTTCGCCATCGAAAGTCACACTGACGGCATCGTCAAGATCCTTTGCATCTTCCCCGTCGATGGTCACCATGGTTACACTGCGTAAATCTTTACGCCCTGCCATATCAGCCTCGGAAACGTCTTTCGCCACACGTTCTACCTGATTCATGACCTTTTCGCCAAAAAACGTAGGTAATTCGTATCCTTTTACAATAGACATGATATCCACACCGGGGTCATTGATATGTCCCAATATTTCTACGACTTTACCTTCCGGGTTTTTATTCCCACTTCCATAGTCTGTCAATTCAACTACTACTTTGTGACCATCTACAGCCCCTTTAGACCGCTCTATTGGTACAAAAATATCACAAGGCAGCTTTCCATTGTCAGGAATTACAAATCCAAAATTTCTGGAACTCTGGTAAGTTCCTACTACCTGATTCATGCCTCTTGCAATGATTTTTACAACCTGTGCTTCCTGACGTTTGCCGGACTTCTCCCCAAGTAATGCAATCTGCACCGTATCTTTGTGAAATGCACCATTTACCTTATCTTCCGGAATATAAAAATCTTCCTCTTTGCCATCTACTTCCACAAATCCAAAGCCTTTGGCATTGCTGATAAATGTTCCTGTAAAGAATTTCCCGGCTGACTTGATATATTTGCCTTTCTGTGTCAAAGAAAGCTTACCCTCAGCTAAAAGCTCCTCCAAAATTTTACGCAATTCTTCCCTGTCCGCTTTGCTTACCTGCAAAAACACCGCCAGTTCCTTCTCTTTCATAGGAACATATAACTCATCTGCAACCAGGTCACATATTACTTTCTTTCGTTTCTCTCTAATGTCCATTCTATTCCCTCAAAATTATCCAAACATTGAATCAGCGGTGTAGAAAAAAGACACTCTTTATTGGTAAGAGTGTCTTTCGTTTCTTATAAAATATTCAATACCACAGCAAGAATTATAAATCCGATTGCAACATACTTTGTAATCTTTCCGAGTATTCCTTCCATGGAACGACCCTTATTCTTACCCCAGTATGTCTCAGCTGCTCCGCTGATTGCACCAAGTCCTGCTGACTTACCTTCCTGCATTAATACCAAAACAACGATTGCCACACAAACCACTATAAATAATATCTTCAAAATAATACTAAGCATGTAAATAACTTCCTTTCAAAGGTCTTTAGCTAATTTAATATAGCATATCCTTTAAAAAAATACAAGCTATTTTACTTAATTTCTTCCTCAATTCTCAGCAATCTATTGTATTTTGCAGTTCTCTCTCCCCTGCAAGGAGCACCCGTCTTGATAAATCCCGCATTCAGAGCTACTGCCAAATCTGCAATGGAGGTATCTTCCGTTTCCCCCGACCGATGGGAAATAATCGTCTTATACCCATTTCGTTTTGCAAGGGCAACAGTTTTCATACTTTCGGTAAGGGAACCGATCTGATTGACTTTCACAAGTACGGAATTTCCCGCACCAAGTTTGATACCTGCCATGACACGTTTTACATTCGTTACAAACAAATCATCACCTACAAGCTGTATACTGTTTCCCAACTTTCTGGTCAAAATCTGCCAGCCGTCCCAATCTTCCTCAGCAAGACCATCCTCTATAGAACAGATTGGATATTTTTCAAGCAAATGCTCATAATATTCAATCATCTCAATACGGTTGCGGTATACGGTCGTTCCTTTAATCTGACTTTCCCCCGGGAAATAATATCTTTTATATTCTGCATCATACAACTCACTAGCAGCCACATCCAGTGCAAAATGAATTTCTTCCCCTGCTTTATAACCACTGGCTTCCACCGCTTCCATCAACAAATCCAGTGCTGCTTCTGCATCTGCAAGATCCGGAGCAAATCCGCCTTCATCTCCTACACCGGTAGATAGATTCCGATCTTTTAAAATATTTTTGAGATTATGATAAACTTCTGCACAGATCTGTAGTCTCTCCGCAAAGGTGGCAGCTTTGACAGGCACGATCATAAATTCCTGAAAATCCACTGTATTTACGGCATGTTTTCCACCATTTAAGATATTCATCATTGGCACCGGCAGTTCCATGGCCTGAACACCGCCCAAATATCTGTACAATGGCATTTGCAGTGCACTTGCCGCCGTTTTAGCCACTGCAAGAGAAACCGCCAGTACAGCATTGGCTCCCAGATTATTTTTATTATCTGTACCATCCTCGGTAACCATAGCCATATCAATGGCTGCCTGATTCACAGCATTTCTTCCTATCAGCAATGGTGCAATCTTATCATTGATATTTTTTACCGCATGTTGCACACCCAATCCAAAATATCTGGGATCCCCATCACGAAGCTCAACGGCCTCGAAAGTTCCGGTACTTGCCCCCGACGGCACTGACGCATGTTCTTCGTATGTTCTGTGGTCTTCTGAATTGTATACTGTTACCACTGCCTCCACTGTTGGATTGCCCCTGGAATCTAAAATTTCTCTTCCGTATACGTTGGTTATTTTCAGATAAATCATAACTGCCTCCTTCGGGAATATTACTTACTATAATATTCCCGGAAAAGGAAGCTAATATTCCTTTCCTGCCAAAATCTCCTTATAATCCTCTAAATTTTTCTCAAGCAGTGCCGGTGTATCCAGTCCAAAAGGGCATTTCGCCTTGCAGGCACCACAGTGCAGGCAGCTCTCGATTTTCATCATTTTTGCCTGCATTTCTTCCGTAAGCTGTGCAGCAGACGGTGCACGGCGGATCATCAGGCTCATTCTGGCACAGTTGTTGATTTCAATACCTACAGGGCATGGCATACAGTATCCGCAGCCTCTGCAGAAATCCCCCAATATCTCTGTACGATCCTTCGCTATAACATCTGCCAGTTCTTCATTCATCACAGGAGGATTATCGATATAGGACAGGAATTCATCCAACTCATATTCTCTCTGTACCCCCCAGATAGGAAGCACATGGCCGTACTGTGCCAAAAAAGCATATGCTGCAGCGGAATTGGTGATCAATCCTCCTGCCAATCCCTTCATGGCGATAAAGCCCATTCCGGCTTTCTTTACTGCTTCTACCAACTCCAACTCCTTGTCCGTTGTCAAATAGCTGAATGGAAACTGCAGCGTCTCATACAGACCGCTTTCAACCGCTTCATAAGCCACCTGCAGTCTGTGATTGGTAATACCGATATGTCGAATCATACCTTTATCTTTTGCCTCCAGCATGGCTTCATACAATCCGCTGCCATCTCCCGGTTTCGGACAAAATGCAGGATTGTGAAACTGATAAATATCTACATAATCCGTCTGCAGATTCTTCAGGGAAGTATTCAAATCTTTCCAAAATCCTTCCACTGTAGTGGCCATGGTCTTGGTAGCTATGTAAATTTTATCCCGCATTCCTTTGAATGCTTCACCAAGCTTTTCTTCGCTGTCTGTATAAAAGCGAGCAGTATCATAAAATGTAACGCCGTGATCATAGGCTTTGTGAAGCAGCTTCACGGCTTCTTCCTTAGAAATTCTTTGAATGGGCAATGCACCGAATGCATTCTTTTCTACAGTGATACCCGTTGTTCCCAATGTTACCTGAACCATAATTTCCATCCTCCGGTATACAAGAAATGCTGCCGGACAGGCAGCATTTCCAAGCTTTTATAGCATAATTATTTCTTGATTAGTAATGACTTACCGGTCATTTCAACAGGTTGCTCCTTACCCATGATCTCAATCAGAGTCGGAACGATATCTGCAAGGCATCCACCTTCTTTTAAGGTGTAAGCATCATCGTAGTTTACAAGGATAAAAGGAACCTCGTTGGTAGTATGTGCGGTGAAAGGTGCACCTGTCTCATAATCCACAAGCTGCTCTGCATTACCATGGTCAGCACAGATAAACATTACACCATCTACTTCTTTCAAAGCTTCTACTGCCTTACCTACACATTCATCAACCGCTTCTACTGCCTTGATTGCAGCTGCTTCCACACCTGTATGTCCAACCATATCCGGGTTAGCAAAGTTGATGATAATCACATCATATTTATCAGATTTGATGGCTTCTGTGAGCTTATCACAAACCTCATAAGCACTCATTTCAGGCTTCAGATCGTAGGTAGCAACATCCTTAGGAGAGTTTACAAGTACTCTGTCTTCGCCTGCATTAGGGGTTTCCACGCCACCGTTGAAGAAGAAGGTTACGTGTGCATACTTCTCAGTCTCAGCAATTCTTGCCTGGGTCATGTTGTTTGCTGCAAGCCATTCACCAAAGGTATTGGTTACAGACACCTTATGGAATGCTACATCCTTGTTAGGAATGGTAGGATCATAATCTGAAAATGCAACAAAGGTAATATCCTTGCGTACTCTTTCAAATCCCTTGAAATCATCATCACAGAATGCTCTGGTGATTTCTCTTGCTCTGTCGGGACGGAAGTTGAAGAAGATCACACTGTCCTTATCATTTATGGTTGCTACAGGCTTGCCGCCTTCTAATGCGCAGGTAGGCTTTACAAATTCATCGGTTTCTTCTCTGTCGTAAGAAGCCTGAATACCGCAGATACCACATGCTGCTGTGAGACCTTCACCCTTTGTCATACAATCATATGCTAACTTTACTCTGTCATAGTTGTTGTCTCTGTCCATTGCATAATATCTTCCCATTACGGTTGCGATCTTACCAACGCCGATTTCTTCCATCTTGTCCGCTAAAGCGATGGCAAAATCCTTGCCGCTTGCCGGAGGTGTATCACGTCCGTCAAGGAAACAGTGAACATATACTTTCTCCAGACCATTTCTCTTAGCCAGTTCCAGCAAACCATAAAGGTGTGTATTGTGACTGTGTACACCACCGTCAGATAAAAGTCCCATCATATGAAGTGCACTGTTATTGGCCTTGCAGTTTTCAATGGCTTTTAATAATGCGGGATTTTCAAAGAAAGTTCCATCCTGAATTTCCTTGGTGATACGGGTCAGTTCCTGATATACGATACGTCCTGCGCCCATATTCAGATGTCCAACTTCTGAGTTACCCATCTGTCCCTCCGGAAGCCCTACAGCCATTCCGCTTGCGTTACCCTTCACAAAAGGGCACTCTGCCATCAATTTATCCATAACAGGAGTCTTTGCTTCTGCAACAGCATTGGCCCTTGTTTTTTCGTTTAAGCCATAGCCGTCTAAGATCATTAAAACAACTGGTTTCTTGCTCATTCTTTCCTCCATTTTCCTCTGCCTTTCGGCAAATTACTTTATTTTCTCTATTGTAACACCTGATTTTGTGTTCAACATCAACCTTGTAAATTATACACTTATTTTAAGCAAGTTGCAACTAATTCTTGCATCTTTCCCAAAAGCTTCATATAATGTAAAGACATACTTTTATAGAAAGAGGCATTTATGATTTCACTGTTAGAAAAAATATTTATCAAAGATCCACAAAATGTAAATACCCCGGATATCCGCAAAAAATACGGTATGCTCTGCGGTGGCGCAGGTATCTTCTTTAATCTGCTGCTTTTTTGTTTTAAATTCATAGCAGGATTTTTAAGCAATTCTATCGCCGTTACTGCCGATGCATTTAACAATCTTTCCGATGCCGGTTCTTCCATCATTACCTTAATTGGTTTTAAGATGGCCGGTCAGAAACCGGATCCCGACCATCCCTTCGGTCACGGACGTATTGAATATATCTCCGGCTTTTTAGTATCCATTGTCATTCTTTTCATGGGATTTGAACTGATCCAGACATCTGTACAGAAAATATTTGATCCGGAACCCCTGACGATCTCACCCATTATGGTGATTATCCTGCTGTTGTCCATATTGGTCAAATTGTACATGGCATATTATAATAGAAGAATTGGCAAAAAAATAAATTCTGCGGCCATGTTAGCTACTTCTACAGACAGCTTCAGCGATATGATATCCACTGCTGTTGTTCTGTTAGCTGCCCTGATCAGTCATTTTACACCATTCATCATTGACAGCTATTGTGGTGTGTTGGTAGGGCTGCTGATTCTTTACGCAGGATACAACGCTGCAAAAGATACACTGAATCCTCTCATGGGAACCTCACCGGATACGGAATTTGTAACACAGGTGGAAGAAATCGTTATGTCCTATGATAGCGTTTTAGGGATCCATGACCTGATCGTACATAATTACGGTCCGGGACGCACGCTTATCTCCCTCCATGCAGAAGTGCCTGCTGACGGAGACCTGCTGACCCTCCATGACACCATCGACCTGATCGAACATCGCCTGCACAATGAGTTAGGCTGTAATGCTGTTATTCATATGGATCCAATCTGCATTCATGATGAACTGACACAGGAATTAAAACAATTAGTAAATGGAATTCTTACAGAAATCGATCCTGTGATTACCATGCATGATTTCCGCATTGTATCCGGTCCCACACATACGAACCTGATTTTCGATATCGTGGTGCCTTTCCATTTCCGGTATACAGATGAGGCACTGACCCGCCTGATTGCCGGCAAGGTCCGTGCCTACGATCCAAATTATTATACTGTTATAGAAGTGGATAAAAGCTATATTTAATCCTGTACATAACTGATCAAACACACTAATTCGCCATCTTCCACCCTTATCACGGCCTCTTCCCCGATAAATTCATTGCTGATTCCAACGGGGAAGTCATTGGTAAGGGTGTCTTGTTCCAATTTGTATTTCATCCCCCGGATGGTCACTCCTTTCGCTGATTTGCCTAATGAAAATACTGACAAATATCCTTCCAACGTATTGCGCAATCTGACTTCCTCATTCTGCATCACAAAGATCATACCATTTCCATCCATGATGTAGCCTACCGCATCCCTGTTCTTGAGATACAGCAGACACTGTATATTGGCAAGTGTATGCTCCAAACGGCCGCCGGTAGCCGCATAAATGTGAAAGCTTGTATAACCGTATTCCAGCCCCAGCTTCAGTGCCGCCAACATATCCGTGTCATCCTTCTCAGGTTTTAACACAATGACTCTGTCCGGTATTTGCTTCTGCAGCTTGAGAAGGGCAACCTTTTGTTCCTCACCAACAGAATCAAAGTCACCCAGAATCAGATCCGGTTCCACTTCCAGCACGGAGCAATAATTCAATCCACCGTCCACTGCGATCACTAAATCGTCTTCATTAACACTTATATTTCCAACAGTCAAATCACCTGCACCGATTACGATACATTTTCCGTTCTTTACATTCTTTGACATTTTATGCCTCCTATGGTAATCTTCATATATCTGATATGTTATCATATTCAGAACCGTAACACAAGGAGATTGCATCATGGTAAATTGTTATACACCAGAAGAAATCCGGCGACTGCAGGTCATGGATGACCGCTTCCGCAGAGCTGCCAAAGAATACTTTCCGAAAAGAGTGGAATATTATCACGCCTTAACCGGCGGACATTATACAAAAGTCACAATCCGGGATCAAAAGACCCGCTGGGGAAGTTGCTCTTCCAGCGGGACTCTGTCCTTTAATTATCGATTAATGTATGCACCTCCACGCATATTAGATTATGT
Organism: Acetatifactor sp.; assembly: GCA_045544275.1. Taxonomy (GTDB): domain Bacteria; phylum Bacillota; class Clostridia; order Lachnospirales; family Lachnospiraceae; genus Acetatifactor. Next base: position 45,009 of record JAZPYS010000031.1, read on the forward strand.
TGTGGTCCATGAACTCTGCCACCTGACTCACATGAACCATTCCAAAGACTTCTGGTACATGGTGGGTTCCATTATGCCTGAGTACAAGACCTATCGCCAGTGGCTCAAAGAACATGGCCAGGAACTGAATATTGAGTATCACCTAATCAAGATGGGCGTGCTCTAAAATTGTAGTTTGTCGAGGAGTTCCACTTAGAAAATTGCCGGCTTAGCCATTTTTATGTTGATTTGTAGTAACAATTCAAAGATTAAAAATCGGGAACATTATATTTTCTAAGTTCGGCGTACAAAGAAACAGATGTTCCGGAAATGTGTGATCATTGTGAACACTTGTGTTCAACAAAGGGAATTCATTTCCGGAACAAATGTTTTTTGTCCGACGAATGTGAAAGATATAATGTCCCCGATTTCGAAAACTTTAAATATAAACTCTACAAATCGACAAACAAAAGTTTACCGATTCTCATCAATAAACACTTGTGCTCTACTCTGAATGATCTTAGCAACCTCCTGAGCTGTCTTCTGTCCTTCAAAGAAGCTTGCTGCCTCCTCATTGATGATATTGCGGATATCTTCATCAAACCGGCTTACTTTATTTACGCTGTAGATAAATTCACAGATCTCATCCACTTCTTCCTGGGTAAATGGTTCCATGATGATTTCTTCACCGCCAATATAGTAGGTATCGTCATATTCTACTTTGTTACCATTCTCATCCGTCCAGTATGGCTTCTGAGTTGCCTCTGCTGCTTTTTCAAGAAATGCAGATTTTACAACAGGGAAATCATAGAACTCATCACCCTTCTGATATTCATCGGTAAGATAATATCTTACAAATTCCCATGCTCCATCCTTAAATGGTGTTTTCGCAGAAATGGCAAATGCACTGGAGCTCATCTGAATAATGGATCCATTGCCTTCTGCTGTAGGGAAGCCAACGAAAGTAACATCCTCACCAATCTGTCCCTTAATCTGATATTTCAAATCTCTGATTGAACTCATATAAACTTCCATGAGAACCGCTCTGTCTTCACGATACATAGATTCATACTGTGTCCAATCATAGTTTTCGTAATAATCATCGGGCAAGGATGCAGGCAATGAATTTGCATACTCTAAAATACTGATAAATTCCGGTGAGTCAAAGCTGCACTGACCGGTAGCTGAATCTACAAAATCACTTCCTAAGAAGCTCATAACCTGATAAATAAAGCTGTCACGAAGCATCTCCGGATTAAATGCCGTTGTTCCTTCCGGCAGACTGTCTGCAAATTCTACAAACTCAGCCATGTTCCAGCCGTCTCTTTCGCCTAAAATAGATGTCTTTCCTATAAGGCTTCTGATACTGAAGCTGGGAACCAATGTGTAGAGCTTGCCATCCACAGAAAAAGCGTCTACAATATTTGGCAATAATTCAACCTGAGACAATTCCTCATCGTTTGCAATTAGCTCACTCAAATCAGTAAATACGCCCTTATTAATATAATTTTTCACATCCATGTTGGAATTCACAACCAGGATGTCCGGCATCTGTCCGCTGATGATATCATTGTTCAGCTGTGTATAGCCCGCCTGATAATTATCAATGGAAGAATACTGCGAATAATCCTTTACGGTAATACGATATTCCGGATTGCTCTTATTAAAAGCAATCACTCGTCTTCTGATATTATAATCAAGATAATTACAACCCAGTACCAAAGTATTCTTATCCGGTACATCTTCTGGATTCACCTTTGTGAAATAAGCAAAATGAATCTTGTAATCTGTCTGATCATGGTAATATCCCACCATATGGCTATCATCTAAAATCACCACATTATTGATGTAGGTGGAAGGGAAATCCGAATTAATGAAATCCATGATCTGAACAGGTTCTTCATCACCGATATTGTATGTATAAACACCCTTGTTATTGGTCAAGGTAAAGTCTGTATGATATCCTGCAAAGAAGCTATAATTCGTTAATGTTCCGGGCAGTTCAATCTTCTCCCCTTCCGTACCTGTCTGAATGTCAAATGTACTGATATAGAGCTTTGTATAGTCATCATTATAAGATGTCATATATGTGGTGCCGTCACTCTTCTGGAAAAGCATTCCCATGCGGGATGCCATCTCCGGATCCATTTCAATAGGTGCAACCAAATTGCCGTCTTTATCTACGGTTGCCCCCATTCCTTCCCAGGAAAAGAACATAACTGAACCATCTTCCTGGGTGAGCATCTGGCTTGGATAATAATAATCCACTTCATCCCCTACATATTCAACCATATCTTTCTTCCACAGAAGCGTTCCTTCTTCATCCCAACGATACAGATAATTGATTGTCTTGTAAATGGGATTCATGGGGTCTGTCAGATCTTCCACATAGGATTCCTGTACACCGATCACATGGCCATCTCTGCCGATAATAATGCGATTCATGTAAGAATTCTGAGTATTCTCTTCTCCCAGATCCAGAATTGACTGTTTTACATCTGTACCATCTACATTTGCAGAAACCAGCACATATGTGGGTCCGGTATATACATACTCATCGGGCAAAGGTTCTTCCACAGCAATGTCTGTTGTAGTTTCCCCTTCAACCTCCTCCGTTTCTACTTCCACAACCGGTGTTTCCACTGCAATTCTGGCACCCACTCCTGCACCGAACTGCCCACTGTAATCCTCCAACAGAATATACATTCTGCCATTCACATAATTCATTCCGTAAACACCTACATTTTCCAGATCAATTCCCAGATCAATGTCTTCATAAGAATAAACACTTTGCTTTGCCGCCAGATTATTTGCCTCGGCAATTTTAGATGCTTCGCTGTTTCCACATCCACTTAAGGACAATACCATTGCTCCAGCCAACACTACACTTGTAATACGTCTAAATAATTTTCCTTTCAAAAAACTTCCCTCCTCTTATTTTATTCCAAATACTTTTTATGCTCCATGTACGGTGTTTCCACCGGATAATGCACTTAATACCGATTACGATTACCGGATATGCAATAAACAATAACATAAACAATGTCAATACCAGAAGAATATCTTCCACACCTCTTGCAATATTTTCCCAATAGGGATAAATGATTGCCTTGCCGTTCATAGAACGGGTTCCGAATTCTTTGATTAATTTGATCCTGTTCAGCATACTGAACCGGTTGGTATTGTCAATAATCTCCATCTCTAATTCATCGATGCCAAACAATTCCTTGATACAGTTTGCAGCAAAATCCTTTACCGGATCAGGCATAACGATCTCATAATGATTGATACCGGAATGGGCTCCATATTTATCAAGTGAATCATAAGAGACATAAATCACACTGCTGTCCAGGCCTGCAGACTCCTCCAATCTGCCCTCCGCCCTTTCAATAACGCCCATTACCATATGGGGAATCCCGCTGATATAAACAATCTGTCCTGCTATATCGTTGGAACCGAACAACCTCCAGGCAGCATCTTCATCCAGCACACAGTAATCCTGCATTAGATCATTGCCGGAAAAGAAGGAACCTTTCAAAAGCTTCAACGGATGGAACAAAAAGAAATCGCCTCCGATACCGATGGCATCTGCCGTAATATTGCCCAAATCACTCTTTACAGTGATCTTACCATATGCACTGTAAGCGTCTGCCCACATCCTGGCTCCGGGATTCTGAGATTCTGACACAATAGATGCCTCCTGAAGCTTACTGTCAAGATTGTGTTCAATTTCCTTGATTCTGTCAGGCGTTATACCGGTATTGGTGGAGAAAAAGCAGCTGATCTGTGCCGAACCACCTCCGGGGCTCCAACGCTGCGCCATTTGCTGGGCCTCCTGATTATCTATCAACCGCAAAGATACGACCCACAAGATCAGGGCAATGACAAAGGACAGGAACACTGATATCCACAGAAACAACCCTCTTCCCACAGGGTCTTTCATCATTCTTTTTATCATTTTCAAACCTTCCTCTTCCAGCAGACTGCTGAAATATCAGCCGCCTGCCCTGCAGTCTTCTTAATTATCAGATAATCTAACATATTGACCTGCCTGTATGGGCTTTGTTGAAGTCGTAATCACGAATTCATATCCATAAACAGCACCGGTAATTGCAGACTTAGTATCATCAGATGCAATGACTTCTACATCCACACGAGTTGCTATGTATCTGTTGCCTAAAGGTGAATTCTTGGACTCTACAATGAGAATAAACTTACCATTGTTATCCTCACGAATCGCACTATTGGGCACAATCATATCATAATTCGCACTCTTCTGACCAATGGAAATATTCAAACTCTGTCCGGCAATTACATTGTCTCCTGCCACATCAAATACAAGGAGTTTTTTCTGGCTGGGATCTGTCTTATCCGGCATGATTTTTGTCAGTGTTACTTTCAAATCATCATATCTCCAGGCATTTACCAGACTGGCCTGTTCTCCCACAGTAACCTTTCTCGCCTGCTCGTTGGTCACACTGATGCTCATTGTATAACCCTCACCCTCCGGCTGCATGGTGACTACCACACCATCTTCAGGAGTGTCCAATCCGGAAGTAACATTGATTGCTGTAATGGTTCCTGCAATAGGTGCAGTTACATCCCCGCCCGCCATCTCTTCTTCCATATCTGCAACTTTCTTACGGGCATCTACAACTACCTGATATTTGCTGCTCAGATTGAGAGCATCGGATGTATTTTTTACATAAT
>JAZPYS010000032.1:0-80672 GCA_045544275.1 Acetatifactor sp.
GGCTTAACCAAAGTTGGTAGAGGAAAGAATCGAGAGTAATCCGGAAGGAAAACTTGAGAAAAGATGACTTGTAAAGAGATTGATTCAGTGTTCGGTTTTGAGTGTATAATGTTAGAGATTTCTGCATACACTTAAGAAGAAATAAATTTTCTTCGAATAATTTGAGTGATTATTATTCCTCCTTAGCTCAGTCGGTAGAGCACCTGACTGTTAATCAGGGTGTCGTTGGTTCGAGTCCAACAGGAGGAGTTTGCTATTGCGTAATGGATGCGTAGCATGAAATTGGCTCCTTGGTCAAGCGGTCAAGACATCGCCCTTTCACGGCGGTAACACGGGTTCGATTCCCGTAGGAGTCACTTGAAATCTTACATAATTTGGTGGGATTTTGAATATAATTAAATATGGCGTGATAGCCAAGTGGTAAGGCCCCGGTCTGCAACACCGTTATCGCCGGTTCAAATCCGGCTCACGCCTTTTTAAACCTCGAATTTTTCGAGGTTTTATTTGTGTATTTGAGGGAAGATGAAAGGAATTTTCCACCAGGATCACATTGGAGGTGCTGGGCATAAAAAATGTATTTCCAATTGGCATGAGAATATTGAACTGATCTACTGTATTGAAGGTGAGGGGCTGGCAGTTATTAATTCCAATCATATAAACATTGAACAGGGGAGTCTGCTGGTAATCAACTCAGGGGATATTCACTATATGGTGTTACTGATACATAATTTTGTCAATAAAAAGGCGACTCCGTTGGCGAGCTTTTGCTCCTAACGTAGGCGGTAAAGAAAGGAAGGAATATATAAATGGATGTTTATGAATATATGAACGTTAAGATAGGTGAAAACCCGTTAGACAGAATTGTTACAGACGGCGGTTTTTGCGCTATCTTCAGGCATATAGCTTGTATAGGAGATAGTCTTTCATCTGGAGAGTTTGAATCAACGGATAAAGATGGAAACAAGGGATATCATGATTTTTACGAATATTCCTGGGGACAGTATATTGCAAGAAGTTGCGGATGTAAGGTATATAATTTTTCGCGAGGAGGTATGACCGCGAAAGAATATGTAGAAAATTTTGCAGAGCAAAACGGATTTTGGAATGAAGATAAACTTTGTGAAGCATATATCATTGCACTTGGTGTGAACGATATTTTTGGGTACGGAATGGATATTGGTTCCATAAAGGATATTAACGTAGATGACTATCAGAAAAATACAGAAAGCTTTGCAGGTTATTACGCGAGTATAATTCAAAGGATAAAAGCGATGCAACCACGGGCAAAATTTTTTCTTGTTAGCATGCCTCGCTATGGCAACGATGCTGATGTGAAGAGGAAGGAACATCGTGATTTGTTGGAGGATCTGACTGTTTTTTTTGACCGGACATATTTGATTGATTTATTTACCTATGCACCTGAATATAATGAGGAATTTCGTGAAATATATTTTTTGGGTCATATGACACCGACGGGATATGTTTTAACTGCGCGTATGATTGAAAGTTATATTGATTATATTATCCGAAAAAATCCGAAAGACTTTGCTCAAGTAGGATTTATAGGGACAGATCTTTATTATAGTTCAGAATAGAATGTCATACTATGAATTGTCGGCAGGTTAGTATTTAAAAGAGAGGATTTTTCAAAAAACATAAAGACTAAATTGCCAGCGTTAAGAGCAAAAGCCTGCCAAACGAACTGTTTATTTAATGACAAATCAAGGTATCAGTAACATATGGAAGCAGATAATAGTGATGTTGTTTATTATTGTCTAATTATTTCGGCAGCTTTTTTAAGAGAATTTGATATAGATGTAGAGCAATCATCTTTTTGCGCAAATCTGGCAGATGTGCGGGGAATCTCATTTTTTGAAAAAATTATAAAGGAGTTTAATGACAAAAGCCCTTATTATCAGGCTGTTTTGAAAGGAGAAATTGTTTCCTATATGGCATATTTGTGTCGGAATTATGTCAGTGAGAGAAAGGTGAGTGTAAGTAATGACCGGATTAAGAGAGGGCTCGTTTATATCAGAGAGCATTTTACTGACAACCACCTTTTCTCCGTTACATGGTATAATGTAACTATGTTAAACACTAATTATTATAACGACTTTTTTGGTTTTGGGCAACAACAAGGGAAGAAGCGGGTACAATCCGATCATGATGTATGCTTTGATTACCTGCGCAAACATGCGTGGCGTCCGTTCTGTTGACCGTATTGTAGAATTATGTGAAAGAGACCTGGCTTTTATCTGGCTTGCCAAGGGCCAGCAGCCTAAAAGAGATGCTTTTTATGATTTTAAAATATCTTAAGTGAGAAGGGGATCCTGAACCGCCAGATCCGTTCAATCCAGACAGAAGGCCACTTTGGTGACATCAAGGAAAATGAGGATTTCCGCAGGTTCAACTATCGTTCTTCTGAAAAGGTATACAAGGAATTCCTGTTGTATGCAATAAACCGGAATCTGAATAAATACCACCGTTTTCTTCATGGAGAGATTCAAAAATTTGAAGGAAAAAAGGAGCAGACCGCAGCTTAAGAAAAAAGCTGCCAATCTCTTTCCAAAGGTTTATTTAGTGTACCCTAAAACAGGAAGTGAATCTGAAAATTTGTCTATAGAAAGAACTCCTACAAAAATACAATGCATAAAAAACATTGATTTTTGCGGGAGTTCTTAGTTCAGTGGCTGAAGGTCTTAAAATTTAACATTTCCCGACAGCCCCATTTTTTGATGGATTCCTAATATTAATTCCTGCACTTTAGAACATTAAGTGTGGTACAATTGTCAGTGTAAACAACACCTTCTGACCTTGAGATTAATTCCGGTGAATGGTAACCGATTATAGAAACATTGTTCAAAGATATTTTTGAGTAATTTATTGCATCAATAAACGGCAGGTCTTCAAATCCTTTACGTGCTTCGATTTGTACATTTTCTAATGTAAAATCCAATGGTTCATTTTTATCGCCATAGATATATATCGGTTTACAAATGCCGATCGCTTTGCAATTTTCAAACACGATAGAAGAAAGTGAACGGTTCCTACACCATATGTGATTACCAAAGTTTAGTTCAAAGAGACTGTCAGCATTTTCAATTTCACAGTTTCTGATAATTATATTTCCGGGTGTCTTTCTGATTTCAGCACGAAAATCGCAATAATATAAGAAGAAGGTAAGCATATTATGTCGACAGTCTTTGTTGGTTAAAGCGTTGGAAGCTTTTGATTCAATTGGAAGCAAACCTCTAAATCCAAAGCATGATGGCGCAATACTACGGCAGTTCTCCACCAGTACATTATTGCCGCCAAATCTTAAGGCGCTGCAGGCAGTGTCGAAGATACAGTTATTTATGATTACATCACAATTATCGAACCCGGCAATACAGTCATCTCCTGTGTAAAAGCTACAGTCTTCTATCAATACGTTATCGCAGGTTCGGATATCAAAACCATCGTGACCACCGTAAACAGTGAGAGCTCGTGCAGTTATATTTTGAGTGATAAAGATAGCATGGGCCCAGTTGGCACTATCTGTTATAGTATAGCCTTCCAGGTGTACATTTTTACAGCGCTGAATATTTATGGCGTGAGGTCCTCTGTATTGTTCTTCGCCGGTGGGATCATAGCAGTTTGCTCCGTTTATATAAGAGCCTTTTTCACCAATGATTGCAATGTTTTGAGCATCAATTGCACGGATAATGGCATTGTTCCATCTACTGAAGGGGTATACTGACCTTGCAAGACCTTCTCCCTTGTCTTCCGGCTCGTTGATGGGTTCAATATCATCATTGATATAACCTGTATAATCATCAGGGTCAAGGCTGCCTTTCAATATGGCTCCGCTTTTCAGATATAAGGTAACACCTGAGCGCAGACGAAGTCCGCCGGTATGGAAAATGCCGGCAGGGATGATAACCTTTCCGCCTCCATTTAGAAAACAGGTATTAATTGCATTTTGGATGCATTTGGTTTGCAGTGAATCACATACTTTAGCCCCAAAATCTGTTATGTAATACTCTTTGTTCTCAGTTGCTTTGTTCATGTCAAATAAATTTCTCCTTTCAAGGTATTCTTCCGGTTAATCCGAATAATTATTCGATTACGATACCAATATAGCCCGAGGCTTCAGGAGCCACAAGATACAATTGTTAAGATTAACCATTCAAAATCTAATAATCAGGTAATATTGTTTTTGGCCTATTTCGAAAATGATGCAAGTACGATTAATCTTAGGTTTTGCACGTTTTATCTTAGGTATTGTATCTTGTGATCGAATATCGGCGAGATTATACTTAGAATCAGACGTGAGGATACAACAGCAGCCGATGTATTCTGATTAAAAATAAACATAATGGAGGCAAAGTAATGACTAAGAAAAAACTGATAACAGAAAAACGTAAGCAAGGGTACATAAAAAAACGATTGAAAGAAAGCTGGCAGTGGTATTTATTACTGCTTCCCGGACTGATCTATCTTTTGATTTTCGCATATGGTCCTATGTATGGCGTGCAGATTGCTTTTAAGGATTATCGCGCTTCTAGAGGCATCTGGGGCAGTGAGTGGGTTGGATTTAAACATTTTATTCGTTTCTTTAATTATCCCAATTTCTGGGTTATGATTAAAAATACCTTATCTATTACGTTATATTCACTGGCAACCTTTCCGATACCTGTTATGTTTGCTCTCTTTTTGAATGAGATAAAACGGCAGCGATTCAAAAGAGTAGCACAGATGATTACCTATATGCCTCACTTTTTGTCGGAAGTAGTAGTTTGTTCACTGGTGATTTTGTTACTGGATAGAAATGGAGGTCCTATTAACAATTTAATCGAATTTTTTGGTGGAACAAGAAAAGCTTTTATGGGTGATCCAAATGCCTTCTCAAGCATTTATGTATTGTCTGGTTTGTGGCAAAATCTGGGCTGGAATACAATTCTTTACATTTCTGCTTTATCGTCTATTTCCATGGAAGAAGTGGAAGCGGCTAAAATAGACGGAGCAAGCCGATTGCAGGTCATGTGGCATATAAATATCCCGGGTATCATGCCTACAATTGCAATAACGTTTCTTCTGCGAGTAGGCAACCTGATGAATGTGGGATATTCCAAAATTTTCTTGCTGCAAAATAACCTAAACCTTGATAAGTCAAATGTGATATCCACTTATGTATATGAAATTGGTCTTATTGGTGCACAGTATAGTTATTCTTCTGCTATCGGTTTGTTTAATAATGCAGTTAATATTATTATTCTGATGATTGTCAATAAAATAACCAAGAAAATGTCCGGTACAGGACTCTTTTAAACGATATATGAAAAGATGTGAAAGGAAAAGAGAATCATGAAGAAAAATAAAGTAAACCAAACAAACTTTAAGTGGGCTCGCTATTCATGGAATGACAGAATATTTTTGGTAATTGTGTATACAGTGATTACTCTGATAACACTTGCATGCCTATATCCACTATATTTTACAGTAATTGCATCATTTTCAGATGCCAACGATGTTTATACAGGAAAAGTAAACCTTTTGCCAAGTGGATTTACATTGCAAGCTTACGAATTGGTATTTCAGAATGCTTCCATATGGAAAGGATATGCCAATACTATCTTTTACACTGTCGTAGGAACCGTTTTTAACCTGCTTTTGACAATTCCAACTGCCTATGCATTAAGTAAACAGCGTATGTATGGCAGGAATGTATTAATGACTTTATTCCTTATTACAATGTATTTTGGGGGTGGTATGATTCCCACTTATATGCTTTATAATAATATGGGACTTATTAATACGCGGTGGATTATGATTTTGTGTGGTGGATTGAGTGTATACAATGTAGTGGTGACCAGAACCTACTTCCAGAACAATATTCCGGAAACACTGTTTGAAGCTGCAAGAATTGATGGAGCGAATGAGTTGTATATTTTTTGTAAAATGGTAATTCCTCTGAGCGCGCCCATTATTGCGGTGATTGCCTTGTATTATGCAGTAGGACATTGGAGCAGCTATTTTGAGGCCATGATTTATATTACAGATCAGGATCTCCATCCGTTACAGGTGGTGCTGCGTCGTATTCTGATTTTGAATGAAACGGCATATGAGGATATCCTGCACATGGGTGAAGTGGATGGTGCATTGATGGAGGATGCAATTTGGAGAGCACATGTAGCAGTGACTATGAAATATGCTCTGGTATTTATAGCTAGTGCGCCGATGCTGGTGGTTTACCCGTTTATTCAAAAATTTTTCGTTAAAGGAATTATGATAGGTTCACTGAAGGGATAGACATAATGAAAATAATTATGTATTTTCCGTTTATTGTGGGTGCGCAACACAATAAATGTTGAAAATAGAAAACGAAACACAAGGAGGTAAAAAGAGTGAAAAAAGGTAACAAAAGATTTGGGGCAATGATGCTTGCAACGGCATTGACAATAGGAAGTCTTGGCGGTTGTGGGCAAAGTGGAAATGAAGAGAAACAGACACAGGCGGAAGGTACTCAGTTGTCTGAAAGTATCGAGGGAGAAAAGGAAAGTAATACAACAGAACCTATTACAATTTCTGTTATGACTACTCGTCATGATAATGCTACCAATGATGCAAATGAGGTGTGGATTTTTAAGTATCTGGAATATTGGTTGAGAGAGCAGGGGTATAATGTGACCATTGACGCACAGCAGACAATGGATACCGCACAGCAGGTTCCCTTATTGATAGGGACAGACTCATTGCCGGATCTGATGTGGGGAATCCAGTTGGATCCCAGCGATGAAGTTACTTATGGTCAGGATGAAGGGATGATTTTGGATTGGGCGCCTTATTTAAATGAGGAAACGATGCCGAATCTTTATAATTTGTTGTCAGAGGAGGATATTGCAGCTATAAGCTGCAGCGATGGTGGTATATACGGTCTCCCGTACGTTTCACAACGCAAATATCGTGTGGTGAGCGGAACCTATTCTACATCTGCACTTTTATATATCAACACAAAGTGGCTGCAGAAATGCAATCTTGACATGCCTACTGATTTAGAAAGCTTCCTCAATGTAATGCGTACATTTAAAGAAGACATCGAGTTGGAGAACGGTGCGGAGGTAATCCCCGCATTAAGTCTGGATCAATTTTTTGCCAAGTTTTTGTGGGCCTGCCTTGGATATTATGGTTCCGGTTTGAGCGAATTTGGTACAGAGTTGGCAATTAAGGATGGAGAAGTTTCTTTGCCGGCAAGTACAGAAGACTATCGTACATTTATTGAAATCATGAAGATTTGTTATGATGAAGGACTGATTTCACAAGACTATTTTACAATGGATAAAACCACTGTTCAGGGATTGATTCAGTCAGGCACTTGTGGTGTTCTGGGAGATATTACGCTGGGATATACATCTGATTTCTCAGAATGGGCTGCAGTACCCCTATTTGCACTTGGAGATAATGATGAATTGTTGCTCAGTACGAATCCGACAGTGACGCCTGGTCGTATTTGGGCATCTGCTGATACAAAATATCCTGAACTGCTTGCAAAAATCATGGACTATTTGTATAGCCCGGAAGGATCAACCTATTACTATTATGGACCACAGAAGGGGCAGGATCCGCTGGAAATGTTAGATGGTTGGTATTATAATGAAGATGGTGTGATGACGACCAAGCTGGTAGAGGACGGAACTTTTAGTAGTTATGGGTTGTATTGTATGGCATACGTTTATCCATATGATTCGACGTTTACGAACTATTATTACAGTAATTATTCCAGAGAACTTGCCGGAGTAGAGGCGGTTGCGGAAGAATATACTGTAACAGATGCACTTACAGGTAAGCCGTTTGCTTGTCAGATAACAAAAAAGTATACGGATGATAATGCAGATGGATGGTGGAGAATTACTTGTACAGATGCGTATGAAAAGAGTGTCACTACTGTAAGACTTCCAAGTGTACGCTTAACTGAGGAGGATTCACTACGGTCAGCTGAGTTAAAAACTGTCCTTGAACAGTATATACAGTCTGAGTCTGCCAAATTTATTACAGGGCTTCGTCCGCTAAGCGAACTGGATGCATATTTTGAGGAACTGGAAAAGATGGGTGTTGAAGAGTATGTCGAGATCTATCAGAATGGTTATTGTGCTTATATAGATGGAGTTTTTGGTAAGTAGTATGTAATTGGGGAAGAATACTTTGTGGTGTACTTCCCCACATTTTTATGTATGTTTTATTTGATCACTGGTAAGGAGAGGTAAAGGATGAAAAAAAGAGTTCGTTCCATATTGGTATTAGCTCTGCCATATATACTTCCGGTACTGCTGCCCTTGATATCAATTTTCTGTCTTGGCAGTATGGTAGTATTTAATTATCATGAGAGGATTATTTCAGATAAACAGAAAAGTATAGAATCTGCTTTTGAAAGATTCCTTCAGAGAATAGATGATGTGGAGAACCTGTCTTTTGTGATTGAGCAGAACAATATTATCACAGAATATGCCTTAGCAAGTCTGAAAAATGAAGGTCATACAGTTATAGATAGTATGGAAGTGAGAGATTTGTTATATGATTTGGGTATTAATAATGATGTGGCTGAAATGTATTTATATGATACCGGAAATGATCAGATAATAACAACCAGAGGAGTACTGAGTGATGCAAAACTATACTTCGAATATACCTATGTGTTGGATGGATATACGGCGCAAGAGTGTGTTGAACGATTTCAGGGGACTTTGTGGGGAAGGGAATATATACCTTCCAGAAAAGCAAGGTTGAATGGGATATCCACAGAAGTAATAGAATATAGAATATCAATTCCCATAAGGATGATGGGAAAGATGCAGCCACAGTTAATTATAGTGATGGAAACAGAGAAAATTTTCAGTGACTTTTATGATGTGTTGGGACCGGAAAGTGAGTTTTATCTTTATGACAGCAGTCAACAATTAATCTTCAGCAGTGGAAGTCGGTATCAGGGAAGGATGCAGGATACAGATTCTTCGGAGTTAAAACAGATTCTTAAAGAGGAATCGACCTATGGAATGGTCTGTCATTCAGAGGATGGTTCATGGAAAGCAGAAGTCTATATTCCCGATTTGATTGATGTAAAAGGCGGTGGATGGATGTCTCCATATGTCTGGCTTTTGATGGTAGTTCCACTTTTTGTAAGCGTGGTACTCAGTGTATTTTTTACTTATCGGAATCATAGAGAGATTCAGGATACGCTGATGCTTTTTGAAGGAAATAAAAAAGAATCAGAAAAAGGAATGTTGGCACAGGAGAGCTATAGTTATAAGATGATTCGCGAGTATGCCGGAATGGTAATTAGCGAAAACAACAGGTATCAGGAAAGCATTAGTAGGTTAGAAAATTCTAAAAAATACGAAATTTTAGACAAACTGATTCGTAACACCTATGAGAATGAAAGGGAAATGAAGCAGGATTTGGTAAATGAGAAGTTTAATATTCAGGACGGAAATTGTGTAGTACTTTGCATACGCTATCATGGTGCAGATTATCGAACTTTGATTGTCGGAAACATGACAGTAAAGGACCTGGTAAAGCATTTTTTAAAGAAACTAAAGGAGGGAAATATGGAAGTGTTTGACACCTCCTCCAGAGAGACAATTTGTGTGTTGGCAGTAGGCGATGAAGATATGGAGGGAATTGTCAGGGATATAATTTCCAGATTTAATGTGGAATGTGCGTATTGTTATAGCATAGAAGTCGAGATTGGCGTAGGTAACTCTGTAAGCTCATTGTATCACCTAAGTGAATCTTACAAACAGGCCAGAGCAGTCATCAGATACAGAGAGACATCCGGAAGGAACGTATATCTGTATTCAGAGCTTGAAAAGCTTAAGAATGTTTACTATTTTCCGAGGGAATATGAGGACAGAATATATAATTATATTTTGGTAGGGAAGCAGGAAGAAGCACAAAAAATTATTAAAAATATCTATAAAGAAAATTTTGAGAATAATCCTGATATGCTTTCTGCCACCGCAATAGATGATATCAGAGGCAGAATCAAAGTACCATTGATTTCTCTGGTAGAAAAATATGATATAGGAAAGACTGGTGTGGTAGCTGATATTGGTGATGAACAAAATATCAGCAAGTTTTTTGATATGGCTTGCGAAGCAGCAGATATCATTGCAGAGAGTATTATGAATAAAAAAAATATGGTACAGAAAAATTCCGCAGCAAAGATTCTCCAGTATATCAACGATAACTACTGTGACAACATGTTATCTGTGAAACAGATTTCTCAGGCATTGCGGCTTCATGAGAATTACATTTCAAATTTATTTCGAAATGAATATGGGGAGAGTCTGTCAGCTTTTATTGAAAGACACCGCATTGAAAAGGCATGTGATTTGATTAAGAATACAGATATGAAAATTGCTGATATATCAAAAACAGTAGGTTATACTTCAGATGCAAGTTTTCGGAGAGCATTTAAGAAAATAATCGGTGTTACGCCGGGAGAATATAGAGAAGGATAATGTGGAGTTATAATAAAAGGAGGGCATAAAATAGTGAAAAAATATGTGTTTTTAAGATTTCCGGATTTTAAAGATAAGGCAGTAACTTTAAGCTATGATGACGGAGTAGTATATGACAAAAAGTTAATAGATATTATGAACGCTAATGGTCTTAAGGGAACCTTTAATCTGAATTCCGGGTTGTTTGCAGCAAAATCCGGAGAGAGACGGCTTACAAAAGAAGAGGCATTGGAATTATATGCGCATTCGGGGCATGAAGTGGCTGTACATGGAGTAAAGCATTTATCGCTTGCAGAGGTGGATGAGGCAATGGCAGCAAATGATATCCTGCAGGACAGAATAGCACTTGAAAATATGTTTGGCAGAGTGATTAAGGGTATGGCATATGCCAATGGTTCCTTGGATCAAAATGTTGCGGATATTATGAAAACGTGCGGAATTGAGTATGCCCGCACAACGGTATCGACAGAAAAATTTGATATTCCGGAAAACTGGCTTATGATGCCGGCAACGTGCCATCATAAAAATCCACGTCTGATGGAACTGGCGCATGAATTTATCGAAAAACAGAATTCTCAATATTATTGGTCAAATACACCTCGTCTTTTCTATCTTTGGGGACATAGCTATGAATTTAATGACGAAGATAACTGGCAAATAATTGAAGATTTTGCAAAATATATAGGCAATCGGGAGGATATCTGGTATGCAACAAACGGAGAAATTTTTGAATATGTGAAAGCTTATGAGAGTTTAAGATTTTCTGCGGATGGTAATATGATACATAATCCGAGCTGTACGCCGGTATATCTTAATTACTTTGGTAAGCAATATAAAATTTCACCCGGACAAACGGTTATACAGAGCAAATAAAAGAAACAGGTGGAGAATATGGATTTGCAAAAACAGAAAGTATTTTAAATGAATGGAATCCGGGTACAAGGCGCAGAGGCACAGAAGCTGATGCGTGCTATATAGCTCAAATGATATGTGCCCTGCATAGAATTAGAACAAAATATTGAAAAGAGAATAAGCAATGGTGCCGTTATGCCAAGGAACTGCTGGAAGAAGGTGCCTTTGTTTCGAAGCCGCCATGGAGTGCGGATTTTCTGATTTATCGTATTTTACCAAGTTTTTTAAGCGGCAGTATGGGGTGTTGCCATCGAAGGTCCGTATTTAAAAGGAAAAGCTCCCGGAAGCGGGAGCTTTTCTGATGCCATATGTCAAAACGGTCATAAGATTAGATTGTCTTATATGCAGGAACAAAGATTGGGAAAGTATCACTGCCCTTTACTTCTTTGCCGGAAGAAATGGTAACTTCCTTATCTGTGATTACATAGTCAATTTCTGCATTGCCCATGATGGTGGTGTCCTGCATGATGATACTGTTTTTCACAACAGCACCCTTGCCAATCTTAACACCACGGAATAAGATACAGTTCTCAACGTCACCCTCGATTACGCAGCCGTCTGCAACCATGGAATTTTTGACTCTGGCTTTGCCGATGTATCTGGTAGGATTATCATCTCGAATCTTGGTGTATACTGGAGACTTGAAGAGCGCATCCAGATTATCATCTGCCAGCAGCTTCATGTTCTCTGTATAGTAACTCATCATATCACTGATGCGTGCAGTGTAACTGGTAAATTCGTAGCCACATACCTTTAAGGTGTCAAGCTGAGGTGACAGAATATCTCTTTCAAAATATGCATGCCCTTTTACGAAGGATTCCTGAACTTTTTCAATCAGAAGCTCTCTTTCAATCAGGTAGATGTTCATAGAGAAATTCTGGGGGCCGGCATCTTTTGGATTCGTCTTAATCTGGGTTATACGGCCGTCTTCCAAGGTAAGCGTGTAGTACAGGTCAGTATTGGTTGTGGGTTCAAGATTCATAAATCCGTAAGGGATTTCTTCATTCTTATAGGCAATTGTAACATCAGCGCCATTCGCTTTGTGAGCTGCGATCATGGCATTGAAGTCAAAGTTTGCTACGATATTGGCATCCGAAATAATTACATATTTTTCTTTCTGCTCTTTCAGAAAGACAATCATGCTTGCCAGTGCTTCAACTCGGCCGTTATATACCTTTACAGTTTTCTCTGCAAAGGGAGGAATAATATTTAAACCGCCATTTTTGCGGGTCAAATCCCATTCTCGTCCGGAACCTAAATGCTTCATTAAGGAACGATAGTTCTTGCGAACGATAACAGAAATATTATCGATACCACAATTTACCATGCTGGACAGTAAAAAGTCGATCATACGATAACGGCTTGCAAATGGAATAGAGGCCATCAGACGTTCATTGCATAATTCAGGAACCTGATTATCATAGCTGTTGGGGAAAATGATTCCCAGTGCATCGATATTGGAATTTACCATTGTGCGTCACCATCCTTTACATTCTTATCAACCATTGCTTTAGGGCCGATCAAAGCTCTTGAGCCAATTACCACACCGGGGCCAACGGTAGCAACTCCCTTTTCATCTTCTGTAGGCATAGCACCCACAATCGCATATTCATTGATTATTGCATTTTCAGCAACGATACAATGCTCAACCTTAGCGCCTGCCTTGATGACGGCATTGCCCATAACAACAGCATCTTCAACCTTGGCCCCTTCTTCAACTTTGACGCCTGCAAAAAGAATAGAGTGCTTAACGGTACCATCGATACGGCAGCCATCAGTGATCATGGAGTTCTCGATCACAGCGTTTTCGCCAATCTTGTGTCCGGGAAGACCTGAGTTACGGCTGTATATCTTCCAGTCTTCATCAAACAGATTGATGCCGCTGGTTTCGGGATCCATGATTTCCATATTAGCTTCCCAGAGGGAAGAAATAGTTCCCACATCTTTCCAATATCCACTAAAACGATATGCATACATTTCACGACCGTCTCTAAGGAGGTTAGGAATGATGTTGTTGCCAAAGTCATTTTCGGAATTAGGATCATTTTCATCCTCGGTCAGATATTTTTCAAGAATATCACGATTGAAGATGTAGATGCCCATAGAAGCCAGATTGGATTTCGGATTTTTTGGCTTTTCCTGGAATTCTGTAATCTTGTCGTTTTCATCGGCAACCATCAGACCAAAACGGGATGCTTCTTCCCAAGGTACTTCCATAACGGCAACACTGAATTCTGCACCTTTTTCCTTGTGGAACTGTAAGAAGTCGTTGTAGTCCTGTTTGCAAATCTGGTCACCTGATAAAATGATCACATACTGCGGATCATAACGATTGATGAAGGAAAGGTTCTGGTAGATTGCATTTGCGGTACCTTTATACCAATCAGAGCCGGACGCTTGCTGATAAGGAGGCAATACATGAACGCCGCCGTATAAACGGTCCAGGTCCCAAGGCTGTCCATTACCTATGTATTCATTCAGAACAAGTGGCTGGTACTGGGTTAAGATGCCCACGGTATCGATGCCGGAATTGACGCAGTTTGACAGTGGAAAGTCGATGATACGATATTTTCCACCAAAAGGAACTGCAGGTTTAGCCAGCTTCTGTGTAAGAGCGTACAGACGAGAGCCCTGTCCACCGGCTAAAATCATTGCAACAATTTCTTTTGCCATATTGATTCTCCTTTATTTTTTATTCGTAAGGTTTACATACAAAAGATTGTATATTCATATTAATAACATTGTACCATTTCTGGTGAAAACTAACAAGGGAATTTGCGAAAATATAAATAATTTATCAAATATGCCAATAAAATTTCAAACTTGTCTCCCTTGAAATAATCCACAATATGGGACATGCCTATATATTAAGTATATTATACTGTTGCAGAAAATAGAATTAGAAAATTATACAAATTCTAAAGGAATTCCTTGGTGAATATCTTGAGAGAAAAAGTTTTTTTTGGTATGATAAAATATAGTAGTATACAAATGCAGAGAGGTATGTTGAATAATGGAAATACATGTAGGTGATGTTGTGAAATTAAAAAAGCCCCATCCTTGCGGAAGTAAGGAATGGGAGGTGCTGCGGGAAGGAGCAGACTTCCGGTTAAAATGCTGCGGGTGTGAACATCAGATTATGATTGCAAGAAGGCTGTTGGAGAAGAATGTGAAAGAAATTAAATCGTAGTGACGGAAAGGCTGGCGTTTATGAGAAAAAATCGAGGGGCGAATATAGAACTTTTGCGGATCATTGCTATGATCTTTGTTGTCTGCCTTCATTATTTGGGAAAAGGTGGTACATTGCTTCCGTATGGAGATGAAAATTTTACTGTAAATACGTGGATGGCATGGCTGCTTGAGGCATTTGCGTATGTGGCAGTTAATGTTTATGTACTGATCAGCGGTTATTTTCTGGTGACGGCTGAGTTCAGGATTATGAGAATATTGAAGGTGTGGCTGCAGGTCTTTTTTTATTCAGCCGGGGTATGGGGTATTTTACTGTTGCTTGGACAAGTGTCGGGAGATTATCAGAACGGCTACTATTGTTCCATGTTTCTGCTTCCGATCACATCGCAGCATTATTGGTTTGCAAGCAGTTATATTTTTTTATGCCTTCTGACACCATTTTTAGGGGCTGCAGCACGTAATATGTCTAAAAAACAGCTGAAGACATGTATCATTGTATTGATGATACTTTTTTCCAGTGTATGGAGAACAGTATTGCCCATGTCAACACCCATAGAGGACAGAGGGTATGGGATCATCTGGTTTGTATGTCTGTTTATGATTGCCGCATATATCAGACTGTACGTTCCTGAGGATGGAAAATGGAAAAAGCCGTTTCTGGTATATATTCTGTTTTCAGCAGGGCTTTTTGCCTCTATGCCGAGTATTGGCTTTGTAACACACACGTTGGGAAAAATGAAACAGTACTACAATATTTTCTATGCATATAATGCTCCATTCACGATTATAGGGGCGATTGGATTGTTTTTGGCATTTCGGAATATGCGTATTCCATCTGAAAAGGCCGGAAAGCTTATAAACTCCCTGGCAGGCCTGACTTTTGGCGTGTATCTGCTGCATGAACATGTATTGCTCCGGCATCTTTGGACCAGTCTCTGGAAGGTGGGAGAAGCATATCAAAAGCCATGGTTCATTCTGCATCTTGCAGGGGTTGTTCTGTGTGTGTACATGGCGGGCAGTATTGTGGAGTGGATACGTCAGATTCTGTTTAAGTATATCGGAAGGGTGCTGGGATTAAAGCGATTGGAACAGAAGATTTCTGGAATCGATCATTATTTTAATGATGACAAGAAGGAGAATATTTAATGGAAAAGAAAAAATGTAGGATTGATTATCTGCTGGGAGGGTTATTGTTCCTGCTCCCTTTTTTGCATGTGTGCATTGGTGTCAATACTACGGATCAGGGATATAATCTTGCAAATTTTGAATTATTTCCCCATATGAATCAGACGTGGATGATTTCCACGTTGATTGCGAATATTGTAGGTAAGCTGTTGACATGGCTGCCCTTTGGGCATTTTATGTTGGGAATGAATGTATATTGTACACTGCTGCTGTCAATTCTTTCGGTGGTGTTTTTTGTGGTTCTCAAGAAGGATTTTTCAAAATATGCGGTGTTCTGCGGACTTGTGATAGCAATCAGCTTCAGTTGGGCCCCGAAGGTGACGCTGTATCAATATCTGTCCTATTATTTATTTAATGCAGCGGCACTCATGCTGCTGTGGGGGCTTCGAAAAGAAAATCGAAGATTGCTTTTTGGAGCAGGTGTGGTGTTGGGAATCAATCTGTTTGTAAGGTTCCCCAATATTCTGCATACGGCGTTGATTGTTGTGGTTGTCTATGCTGCAATCCTGCGTAAAAAACATTTTCAGGAACTGATGAAGGATATCCTCATGTGTATAGTAGGGTACTTTGCTGTAGCAATTCCGGGAATTGTACTAATAGAGATTATATGGGGCAGAGGGGCATATCCCGGTATGATAAACAGTCTGTTTGCCATGACGGATACTGCCACCTCATATTCGCCATTTTCCATGTTTACATCTGTGTACTATGCATATGCTGAGAACTGGTATTGGTTTAAATGGTTTTTGCTGGAAGCACTGGCAGGCGTATTGGTGTATGGTTTCTTGCGAAAGAAATGGATGAAATATGCCATGCAGTTATTCCTTGTATGTGGATTTGTAGTCATTCTCAGGTTCTACTGGTATTGGGGCATGTTCAATGTCAAATATACAGCATATGAATCAGTTTATGTTTGGGGTGCCAATCTGCTGATGCTTGCAGGTTTGATCATGGCATTCGCTGTGGTGCTGCCCAAGGTAACATTTGAACTGAAATTATATGGGTTGGCAATGCTGGTCATCATCGGTATTACCCCACTGGGAAGCAATAATGTGCTTTATTCCAATTTCAATAACTTGTATCTGTTGGCGCCGGTACTGGCGGGGATGACAGAGCTTTTGTGGCAGAGGTGCCAAAATCAGGACCGGAAGGAAGTAGGAAGGAAAGTATGGAACTTTTCGGCTATGCCCCTGGTGTTGGTAAGCGCCATGCTCATCGGGATTACTACCATGCAGACATTTTTGTTTCATGGATGTTTCATATTCGGAGATACCAAAATTACGGCAGAGACAAGTGCTATGGTGGAAGGGAATAAAAAGCTTACAGGGATGATCACAACCCGGGACAATGCAGAATCCTTGAGCCAGTTGAGCCGGTTTATAGAAGAAAATGATTTGACGGGTTCGGAAACAATTGTCTGGTCCCAGGCACCTATATTGTATTATATCTTAGATACTCCGTGTGCTATCGGGCATTTCTGGCCGTCACTGGACTCCTACCCTTATGAGGAGTTTGTGAGGGATATTGAGGAGATGGAAGAATATCCGATGATTATTTATCAGTCAATGTACTATGAAGATCTGATAAAAGGAGCACCGGAAGGGGACAGGAAATCCCAGGTGATCGCAGAGATTCTTCAAAAGGGGAATTATGAGGAAGTGTTCCGGAATGGGTATTATACAGTATGCCTGCCGGGAGGAAAAGCATCGGATCTCAACTAAAAAGTTGAGAAAAAGTGCCGAAAAAGCGAAATAAACACTTGAAAAAAGTGAAGAAATATGTTAATATACCAAATTGTGATATATTAATCCTTGCTCCCGGTAAGGCGGGGGCCAGAGACCAAAAGGAGGTAAACGTAAATGAACAAGTACGAATTATGCGTTGTTGTTAGCGCTAAGATCGAAGATGAAGAAAGAGCACAGGTAGTTGACAAGTGCAAGGCTCTCGTTGAAAGATTTGGCGGTACCATCACAGAAGTAGATGAATGGGGTAAGAAGAGACTTGCTTACGAAGTTCAGAAGATGAAAGAAGCTTTCTACTACTTTATCAGATTCGAGGCTGAAGCAACTGCACCTGCAGAAATCGAAAGCCGTATCAGAATCATGGACAATGTAATCAGATACTTATGCGTTAGACAGGACGAAGCATAATAGAAAGCGAGATTGATTATGAATAAAGTTATTCTTATGGGACGTTTGACAAAGGATCCTGAAGTTAGATATTCACAGGGGGAAACTCCTATGGCAGTTGCGAGATATACACTTGCTGTAGACCGCAGACAGGCCAGAAACAATGGCAACGAGCAGACAGCTGATTTTATTAACTGTGTTGCTTTTGGACGTGCAGGTGAATTTGCAGAAAGATATTTCCGTAAGGGAACAAAGATCGCTATTACTGGACGTATTCAGACTGGCAGCTACACAAATAAAGACGGTGTAAGAGTTTACACTACTGATATTGTTGTAGAAGAGCAGGAGTTTGCGGAAAGTAAAAATGCGTCATCCGGTAACGAAGGTGGCTACCAGAATAATGGATACAATGGTGGTGGCTACAACAGACCTGCACCGGGCGGAGCAGGGGATGGTTTCATGAATATTCCTGACGGAATTGATGAAGAATTACCATTTAACTAATTGTTGATTTTTAAGAATAGGAGGCATTGACCATGGCTTTTAATAAAACTGAGAAGACCGATTCTCCAATGAGAAAAAAAGGCGGAATGCGCAGAAGAAAGAAAGTTTGCGTATTCTGTGGTAAGGACAACGTAATTGATTACAAGGATACCAACAAGTTAAAAAGATACGTATCTGAAAGAGGTAAGATTCTTCCTCGTCGTATCACCGGTAACTGCGCAAAGCATCAGAGAGCACTTACTGTTGCAGTAAAGAGAGCTCGTCACGTTGCTTTGATGCCATATACTTGTGACTAAATATTAAGTAAAATGAGCCGGAAGCCGAAAGGTTTCCGGTCTTTTTGCGTTTTCTGAAATCTTGTAGTGGAATACTGAGTAGATATTTGATATAATAGAAATATATTGGACAAAAGTTGGAAATGGGGCTTTTATGAAAAAACATATTAAACTTAAGGGACGAATAAAAACATATTTGAATTTTACCATTTACCTGGGAATCTTGTTGTGTGTTGTAGCACTGTTGGTCAGTTTTCTGGATGTAAGGTCAGGGCTGATTGTGTCCATGTTTACCGTATTATATCTGGTAGTGACATTTACTCTGTATTTTTACAATAAACCTCTGGTCATGAATGAATTGATCAGCTTCGCCACGGAGTATGGGCAGATCCAGAAAAAACTTTTAAGAGAACTGGATATCCCTTATGCTCTGCTGGATGATACAGGCAAGGTGATGTGGACGAATCATGCATTTGAGGCTGTTATACATCAGCCTAGAGGTTACAGTAAGTCAATTACATCATTGTTTCCCACGATTACCAGGGACAGGCTTCCGGATGATTCCGGTGTGGATGAAGCCCAGTATGAGCTGAATTATGATGGATGCGAGTATGTGGCACGATTTAAAAAGATTTCGCTGAAAGATATGGTAGAGCATAGTGATATGATCGATGCAAAAGGATATAACGGGTACCTGATTGCTGTTTATCTTTTTGATGAAACTGCCTTGCACATAGCGTTAAAGGAAGTGGATGATCAGTCGCTGTCTGTGGGAATGATTTATCTGGATAATTATGATGAGGCTTTGGAAAGTGTAGAAGAAGTCAGACGCTCTCTTTTGGTCGCATTGATTGACAGAAAGATCAATAAATATATTTCGGCACTGGATGGTATTGTTAAGAAGCTGGAAAAGGATAAATATTTGGTGATCCTGCGCAAGAAGGCGATTGCTCAACTGCAGGCATCCAGATTTGATTTGCTGGAAGAAGTTAAGACGGTGAATATTGGTAATGAGATGGCGGTGACACTGAGTATTGGTATCGGTCTGGACGGGCTGTCTTATGCACAAAATTATGAATTTGCCCGCAATGCCATTGACCTGGCTCTGGGACGCGGTGGTGATCAGGCAGTTTTAAAAACTCTTGAGAGAATTACCTATTATGGCGGAAAGAGTCAGCAGGTGGAGAAAAGTACCCGCGTAAAGGCCCGTGTAAAGGCGCATGCACTTCGGGAAATTATAAGTGCAAAGGACAGAGTCATTGTCATGGGCCATAGAATGGCTGATGTGGACAGTTTTGGTGCGGCGGTAGGTATTTACCGCATTGCGCAGACCTTAGGCAGAAAGGCACATATTGTGTTAAATAATGCCACTACGTCTGTGCAGCCCCTGGTTGAGCTCTTTCACAATAATCCGGAGTACGACGATGATATGATTGTCGATAGTCAGCAGGCAATTGAGTTGGCCGGAAACAATGTCGTACTGGTGGTTGTGGATGTGAATAAACCATCCATTACAGAATGTCCGGAGCTTTTGCGTTTCTGCAAATCCGTTGTGGTTCTTGATCACCACAGGCAGGGTACAGAGACCATTGAGAATGCTACATTGTCTTATGTGGAACCTTATGCATCCTCTTCCTGCGAAATGGTATCCGAGATTCTGCAGTATATTCATGATAATATCAGGATGCGTCCGGAAGAGGCGGACTGCATGTATTCCGGTATCATGATAGATACCAATAACTTTGCCAGCAAGACAGGCGTCAGAACTTTCGAAGCAGCTGCATTCCTGCGCAGGAGCGGTGCGGATGTTACCCGTGTCAGAAAGCTCTTCAGGGAGGATGCTGCTGAATATAAAGCCCGTGCAGATGCAGTGAGTCAGGCGGAGATCTATAAAAAGTATTTTGCGATATCCATATGTACGGGAGAAGACCTACAGAGTCCGACAATCGTAGGGGCACAGGCTGCAAATGAACTTTTGAATATTAAAGGTATTAAGGCCAGTTTCGTGTTGACGGACTATCAGGGCAAGATTTATGTAAGTGCAAGGTCTATAGATGAAGTCAATGTACAGATTATCATGGAGAAAATGGGTGGTGGTGGACATATGTCCATTGCTGCATGCCAGATGGAAGGTACAGGCATTATTGAAGCCATCGGTATCCTGAAGGGAACCATTGATTCCATGCTTGAGCATGGCGAGATTTAGGCTTAAAAAATGGTACAGAAAGGTATGGATAGATTATGAAAATTATTTTATTACAGGATGAAAAGAAATTAGGAAAAAAAGGCGAAATCATAGAGGCCAGCGAAGGATATGCACGAAATTATATCCTTCCCAAGAAAATCGGTGTAGAGGCGACGCCAAAGAACTTAAATGATTTAAAGTTACAGAAGGCTAATACAGAGAAGCTGGCTCAGGAGCAGTTAAAGGCTGCTCAGGACCTTGCAAAGGTTTTGGAGACAAAACAGGTGGTTGTGAAGGTAAAAGCCGGAGAAGGCGGCAAAATGTTCGGCTCCGTATCTACCAAGGAAATTGTGGCAGAATTCAAGAAACAGCACAATATGGAGCTTGATAAGAAAAAGATTGTGCTGGCTGACAGCATTAAAGCATTTGGCAATTATGAGGTAGCGATCAAACTGCATCCTCAGGTGACCGGAAAATTCACTGTTAAAGTTACGGAGTTATAAAGTACGAAACAGATGAGGAAGAAGGACTTGAA
This sequence comes from Acetatifactor sp., assembly GCA_045544275.1. GTDB lineage: Bacteria > Bacillota > Clostridia > Lachnospirales > Lachnospiraceae > Acetatifactor. The sequence continues at coordinate 21,411 of JAZPYS010000032.1, forward strand.
ACGTTCTTCTGAAATAAAGGATTTATGCAGATGGAAGAAACAGTATTAAAACGGATTCTGCCCCACAGCATGGAGGCAGAACAGTCGGTAATCGGATCCATGATCATGGACCGGGAAGCTATCGTAGTGGCTTCGGAATTGATTACCGGAGATGATTTTTACAATAAACAGTATGGGATTTTGTTTGAAACCATGGTGGAATTGAACGATAAGGGCTATCCTGTAGATATTGTTACGCTACAGGATAAACTGAAGGAAAAAGACGTGCCTGCAGAAGTCAGCAGTCTGGAGTTTGTTCGAGACCTGATCACGGCAGTGCCTACTTCCGCCAACATAAAATATTATGCCAATATTGTAGCGGAGAAGGCCACCCTTCGCAGAATGATCCGTCTTAACGAAGATATTGCAAATACCTGTTATGCAGGGAAGGAAAAGCTGGATTATATATTGGAGGACACGGAGAAACGTGTATTCCAATTGGTGCAAAGGAAAAATACTGAGGACTTTACTCCCATCAGGCAGGTAGTAATGAATGCCATGGACAGGGTGGAGGCGGCCTCAAGGAATAAAGGAAGCGTAACAGGTATTCCTACCGGTTTCCTGGATCTGGATTACAGAACTGCCGGTATGCAGCCTTCTGACCTGGTTCTGATCGCTGCAAGACCTTCCATGGGGAAAACTGCATTTGTGTTGAATATTGCCCAGCATGTGGCTTTTAAACAGAATAAGACGGTAGCAATATTTAGTCTGGAAATGAGTAAGGAGCAGCTGGTAAACCGTATGTTCTCTCTGGAATCTAATATCGATGCCCAGAACTTAAGAACCGGTCAGCTGAATGATGAAGAGTGGGAGAAATTGATCGAGACTGCCGGTGTTATCGGCAAGTCCAACCTGTTCATAGATGACACGCCGGGTATCTCAGTTTCAGAGCTGCGCAGTAAATGCAGAAAACTAAAGCTGGAAAAGAACCTGTCCATGATTATCATTGACTACCTCCAGTTGATGTCCGGAAGCGGCAGAAGTGAATCCAGACAGCAGGAAATCTCAGATATCTCCCGTTCCTTAAAGGCCATTGCCCGAGAACTCAGTGTGCCTGTTTTGGCATTGTCACAGCTCAGCCGAGCAGTAGAGCAGAGGCCGGATCATCGCCCTATGATGTCCGACCTTCGTGAATCCGGGGCCATCGAGCAGGATGCAGACGTGGTTATGTTCATTTATCGAGACGATTATTATAACCATGAGACTGAGAAAAAGGACATTGCGGAGATTATTATTGCCAAGCAGAGAAACGGCCCGATCGGTACCGTGGAGCTGGCCTGGATACCGAAATATACAAAATTTGCTAATTTGCAGAAATAAATTGTCGTTTGTCGAGGTGTTCCATTCAGAAAATTGCCGGTTGCGTTTCCTTTTTGGCTTGTCCTCGGACACAAGTAATTGTAACATTTCATTTAAAATGCTAAATACAGCCCCAAAATTCCGAACTTGCTTCGCTTCGAACATTGCGGAATTTTTGGGGCTAACGCATTTAAATGAAATTAACAATTACTAAGTATCCTGTGGAGGCTGGCAAAAGGAAACGCAACCGGCAATTTTCTTATTCGCACTCCTCGACAACACACTCGGTAGCCGGCTTCGCCGGCTATAACTACCGGTTTTGTCGTTTGTCAAATTTATTCAAAGAGTAGGAAGCGGGAGCATTATATTTTCTAAGTTCGGCGTACAAAGAAACAGACGTCCCAGAAATGTGTGACCTTTGTGAACACTTGTGTTCAACAAGGGGCATTCATTTCTGGGACGAATGTTTTTTGTCCGACGAATGTGAAAGATATAATGTAACCGCTTCCGAACGTTGTAATTACAATAATACAAATCGACAAACTACAATTTGCACAGCAAAACACCCCGAAACTTCCGCTTCAGGGTGTTTTCATGTACATTTTCAACTTAGAAAATCTTACGCTTCTTCGATAGCGCCTACAGGGCACTGACCTGCACAAGCACCACAAGAAATGCACTTGTCAGCATCGATTTCGAATTTTCCATCGCCCATAGAGATAGCGCCTACAGGACACTGAGCTTCACATGCTCCACAGCATACACAAGAATCGCCAATTACGAATGCCATAGTTAAGTTCCTCCTATTGAAATTATAATGTAAAATAGATTGATATAAATTTATCAACGTCATTACTATTGTAATACAAATTCTGCTTTAATACAAGCATTTTCGGCCAGCTTTTATGCTTCTTTGATCAGGCCCATTTCAATGCGGCGTTTTTTGACACCTGCGAGTACGACTTTTTTCTTTTCGATCGCTTTATCCTTTTCCATGGCAGGAACACCTTTTAATTTGTATTCCATGCCCAGTTTTTGGTATTTTACTTCGCCCATGGTGTGATAGGGAAGCACGTCAAGAGCCTTCAGATTGGTGAACTGACCGATGAAATACCCCAGTTCTTCCAGATATTTGTCATCATCTGTGATACCCGGTACGACCACGTGGCGGATCCACATGTCGACCTTCTTTTCGTTCAGATATGCAGCAAACTCTAGAATACGATTATTGGGCTGAGCAGTCAGTTCTTTGTGCTTTTCAGGATCTATATGCTTGATATCTAACATGACAAGGTCCGTCAAAGTCATCAAATGATCCAGTTTTTCCATAAACTGCGCACTGTCAGGGTTAAATGCAATACCTGAGGAATCAATGCAGGTGTGAATGTCCTTGGCTTTGGCAAGAGTAAAGAGATCAATCAGGAAATCCACCTGCATCAGAGGCTCTCCACCGGTGACAGTGATACCACCGCCGCGATAGAAACCTTTATTCCTTTCGTATTGCTCAATAATTTCCGTCGGTTCCATCATCGTACCTCCGGTCATAGCCCAGGTATCCGGGTTGTGGCAATATGCACAGCGCATGGGACAGCCCTGAACAAATACGACAAAGCGTACGCCGGGGCCGTCTACGGTGCCAAAACTTTCAAGTGAGTGAATTCTTCCTTGCATGGGTATTCCTTTCTAATTGCTTAAATCATGGGATTATTTCATATAAACAAGTTTGCCGGAATAAACCGACTTGTGAAAACAGCCCGGGAAGATATCTTCCCGGGCCCGTTGTGTACTGTCAGTACAATGTTATCTTTCGATTAGATTCCTTCGTGGAAAGTACGAGAGATAACGTCAGCCTGCTGTTCTGGAGTTAACTTGATAAAGTTAACAGCGTATCCGGAAACACGGATAGTAAGCTGAGGATAGTTTTCAGGATGAGCCTGAGCATCTAATAAAGTTTCTTTGTTTAATACGTTAACGTTAAGATGATGACCGCCTTTGGTTACATAGCCATCAAGTAAAGCTACTAAGTTATCGCACTGAGCTGCATTTGCTGCCATGATAGTATACCTCCTGTTTTTGTTGAATATTATTTATCTTTCTGGGGCTGCTGATAATCATCCAGCCCTTCGTGAAGAGTGGGAACACTGCAGGCCAGAGGAGTGCGTGAGCAATCCGAACAGCCCATGGTCTGGACACTCTTTGATTCTTTGGTGGATTCGTTGTAATCTACATTTACATGACCTACACCGTTCACCATGCCCTGGTCGAGCATTTTCACGAGGTCATCGATCATCTTCTGATTGTCCATAGTGTTTCACCTCCTGCCGTTCATAAACGGCATATATAAATAGTTTGATTAGTTCAGATCTAATTCGATGTCGCCAGCGAAGATCTTGTCTTCCTTACCAAGAGCACCAGGAATGATGGTGAAGGTATTGGAGATACCGTCCTGAGCATCCTTGAATGGAAGTTTAGCTACTGAAGACAGAGAAGCTACAGCACCGTGAGTATCGCGTCCGTGCATTGGGTTAGCACCTGGTGCGAAAGGCTGTCCTTTCTTACGTCCGTCAGGAGTGTTACCGGTAGCTTTACCATAAGTTACGTTAGAAGTAATTGTCAGAATAGAAGTGGTAGGGATACCGTTTCTATAAGTATGATGTCTTCTAACAGCGGTCATGAACTTAGTAACTAAGTCCTGAGCAATAAGGTCTACGCGGTCATCGTCGTTACCATATTTAGGGAATTCACCGGTTGTTTTGAAGTCAACGATGATTCCGTCTTCGTCTCTGATAGGCTCAACCTTAGCATACTTGATTGCAGATAAGGAGTCAGCACAGATAGAAAGACCAGCAACACCTGTTGCGAAATATCTCTTAACGTCTCTGTCATGAAGAGCCATTTCTGCTCTTTCATAGCAGTACTTGTCATGCATGTAGTGGATAACGTTCAGAGTGTTTACATAAACTTCTGCCATCCATTCGATCATGTCTATGAACTTGCCATAAACATCATCAAAGTCAAGTACATCACCAACTACAGGACGATACTTAGGACCAACCTGTTTCTTGGTAACTTCGTCAACACCACCGTTCAGAGAGTACAGTAAGCACTTAGCAAGGTTAGCACGTGCTCCGAAGAACTGCATTTCCTTACCGATAACCATGGAAGATACGCAGCAAGCGATACCATAGTCATCGCCGTGGTCAACTCTCATGATTTCGTCGTTCTCGTACTGAATTGAAGAGGTATTGATAGAGGTCTTAGCACAGAACTTCTTGAAAGTCTCAGGCAGTCTTGGAGACCAGAGAACAGTCAGGTTAGGTTCCGGTGAAGCACCCAGGTTGTATAATGTATTTAAGTAACGGAAGCTCATCTTTGTTACCATGTGACGTCCGTCAACACCAACACCTGCCAATGATTCAGTTACCCATACAGGGTCACCGGCAAAGATCTGGTTGTATTCAGGTGTACGAGCAAATTTGATAAGACGTAACTTCATGATGAAGTGGTCAACAAATTCCTGAATCTGTTCTTCAGTGTAAGTACCGTTAGCCAAGTCTCTTTCAGCGTAGCAGTCAATGAAGGTAGAAGTACGTCCAAGGGACATAGCAGCACCGTTCTGCTCCTTAACTGCGCAAAGATATCCGAAGTAGGTGAACTGGATTGCTTCCTTAACGTCCTTAGCAGGCTTAGAAATATCATAGCCGTAAGATGCAGCCATAACCTTCATCTGCTTTAATGCAACAATCTGTTCAGAGATTTCTTCACGGAGACGGATGATGTCATCAGTCATGGTCTTGCCGGTAGAAGCCTTCTGAGCAATCTTGTCTTCGATCAGACGATCGATACCGTAAAGAGCGACTCTTCTGTAGTCACCGATGATACGTCCACGTCCGTAAGCATCAGGAAGACCTGTGATGATGTGTGAAGAACGGCAAGCTCTCATTTCATCATTATATGCATCGAAACATCCTGCGTTGTGAGTCTTTCTGTGAGTAGAGAAGAACTCGCTGATTTCAGGATCAACTTCATATCCGTTGTCAGAGCAAGCTTTTTCAGCCATTCTGATACCGCCGTAAGGCTGTAATGAACGCTTGAAAGGCTTGTCAGTCTGGAAACCTACGATAGTTTCCTTGTCTTTGTTAAGGTAGCCGGGACCGTGAGAAACGATAGTAGAAACAACTTTGGTGTCCATATCAAGAACGCCGCCTGCTTCTCTTTCCTGTCTCTGCAGATCAAGTACCTGCTCCCATAAGTCTTTTGTGTTCTGTGTAGGGCCTGCCAAGAATGCTTCATCGCCATCATAAGGATGATAGTTCTTCTGGATGAAATCACGTACGTTGATTTCACTCTCCCATTTGCCGCCTACAAAATCTGTCCATTCTGGTCTCATTTTGAAATAGCCTCCTATTATTATGAATTAGTGAAAATAAGTGTTAATAACTTCTAATCCTATGCCTTAATTATAGGAAAAAAGAAGATTGGAGTCAAGGTCGGCAGTGTACTTTTTTCTATACAAAAGGATAAGATTTTGAAAATTTTCTATAAATTTCATAAATATTAGAGAAAGTAATGGCTTGTCAGATTCTGTAAGAAGTATTATACTATTAGCGTGGAAATATAATCCCTTCAGTGGTCTCGACGAGCAGGAGGCTGCTGGAGGGTGGTTGCACTTAAAATCATGAACAGGATAGGAGGCATTTATCATGAATATAACCAAGGAAATGACAATCGGAGAAATCTTACGCACAAACCCTGCTGTAGCACCTGTACTTTTAAGCGCAGGCATGCACTGTCTGGGATGTCCTTCAGCACAGGCTGAAAGTCTGGAAGAAGCGGCAATGGTACATGGCATCGATATTAATGAATTGATGGCAAAGATTGCAGAAGTGTAAGAATGTAAATGATATGAGATAAAAACTCTCTTTTGTGTGAAGTTGATGAGAATTCAATACACAAAAGGGAGTTTTTGTTATGGTTTAAAGCAAAACACAGCATAAAAATTCTGCACAAGAAAACACATCTATTTACAAATAAAATACATTGAATTAGCTGCTTCATCATGCTAAACTTCCCGCAAACAGGTGATTGAAACTGTCAACTAAAAGCACAGGGAGGTTTAAAAAATGAAGATTGAACCGAAACCGAAACAAGAACAGGACCCGCTGTCGAAATGCGCTGATGACAGCAATTTTATCGTAAATCCGCCGTTTCGAGGCAGCACATTTGCTTCCAACAAGAGGTTGGAGGAGGACGATTGGGCAAAACTGGAAAAGACGATCAAGCAGGAAGAGAAGCTGTTGTTTGTAATTGTAGGCGATCTGAGCATCAGCAGCAAATATGCAAAGTCTTTTCTTGCAGTCACCGATAAGCTGATATATGGCTTCGATGATGCATTTGATGGGGGTGTCAAGACCCATCCTTATGACAAAGTAAAGCGGGCCTTTGTCAAACGTTATTATGGCAATGCCATGCTGGTGTTTTCCATGGATGATGCTGATCGGGAATATGTGGACCTGACCAAAGAGTACACCAATTTTATCCGGTTTTCCTACAAGGTCACATCCCTTTATGATGCCGCTGCCATCTTTATTCAGAATGTGGCGGAAGGGAAGGATGTGGAGGAAGAATTGCGGGTGGTACAGGCCGCTTTTGAAAAGCAGTTCTGCGTATGTCCTAAGTGTGGACGTGCCTTGATCCGTCCGGGCGCTGCCTGCATGAATTGTCAATCGAAAAACAAAATATGGAACAAATTGTTTGGATATGTCAGACCATATATGAAAAATCTGCTGTTCTGTATGGTGCTCTCCCTGATCACCACGGCGGTTGCTCTGGTGCCTCCCTACATGACCCGGATGCTGGTGGATGATGTACTGCCTGAGCGGGATAAGCAGGGGCTGCTTCTATGTGTGGGAATCCTGTTGGGAACCTATGTGATACAGTACGGTATCGGTGCGGTGCGATCCTACATGCTCAAGATTGCCGGAGATCGGATCGTGGCAGATCTGCGAAATGACGTTTATAAAAAAGCCCAGCATCTGCCCATGCGGTTTTATGACAGAACTTCCACCGGATCTGTGATCAACCGTATCAGTGGGGATACTTCTACCATCCAGGCTTTTATGCTGCGGATTACTCAAGAGGTGGTGGTGCAGTTTTTCCTGTTAGTGGGTATCATTGTGATCATGTTTTCTATGAACTGGCGGCTGACCATGCTTTCCCTGATTCCGGTGCCTTTTGTGGTAGTGGGTGCCCGTATTTTTGGCAAAAAGATACATCCCTTTTACCGAAGGATCTGGCGCCGCTGGTCGGCAGTGTCCTCCATCCTGACGGATACCATTCCGGGGATCAGGGTGATCAAGGCATTTGCCAATGAAAAGAAAAGTGTACAAAACTTCGAGGCGTATAATAATGAATGGTTAAAGACGGATATCAAAGCGTCCAGAATCACTACATTATTTCCCAATATTGTAGGTTTTGTAATCACCTGCGGCTCATTGATGATCTGGGGTGTGGGCGGCAGCCGGGTTATTGACAATCCAGAGCTTGTGTCGGCCGGTCTGCTGGTATCCTTTATTTCCTATACGAATATGTTTTACGGACCGGTACAGTTTTTTGCAAATTTTAACGATTCCTACCAGAATGCATTAAACTCTATTGAAAGAATACTGGATATTATTGATGCGGAGCCGGAGACAGATTTTGCAAAAGGCAGTCACCCGGATAAATTTAAGGGAAGAATCGAATTTAAAAATGTCAGTTTTTCCTTTGATCGTTCAAAGAAAACTCTGTCCAATGTGAATTTAGTGATCGAACCGGGAGATATTGTGGGGATCGTGGGGACCACCGGTGCGGGAAAATCCACACTGATCAACCTGCTGATGCGGTATTATGATCATTATGACGGGGAGATTTTGATGGATGGTATCAATATCCGGGATATTGACATGGAATTTTATCGTTCCCAGATTGGTTATGTGCAGCAGGAACCCATGATGTTCCATGAATCTATTTTCAGGAACATTGCATACGGCTGCGAGAGGCCGGAAGTAGAAGCGGTCATTCATGCGGCAGAGGTGGCTAATGCCCATGAGTTCATCGCCCGGATGCCGGATGGATATGACACTGTACTGGGTGAGAGAGGAACAGGGCTTTCCGGTGGGGAGAGACAGCGACTTTCCATTGCAAGAGCCGTGCTGCAGAACCCTAGCATTTTGTTTTTGGACGAAGCCACTGCATCCGTAGACTCAGAGACGGAGGCACTTATTCAGGATGCTATAGACAGTCTGATCAGCGGACGTACCACATTGATGATTGCGCATCGCTTGTCAACCCTGCGAAAGGCAAATAAGATCATCGTGGTGGACAAGGGAGAAATCCTGGAAATGGGCACGCCCGAGGAATTGATGGCAGCAAAAGGGAAATATTACAAGCTGGTTCAGATCCAGACCATGTCCGATCAGATCCGCAAGACGAAAGAGGAGGAGAGGTTTGACTAATGGCACGATTATATGTAGAATATGATATGGCACGTTTTATCCGCAAGGACATTACCCATGTGGATATGGAATTGTTTGACGGCCGCAAATTTGAAAATCTGGAACCCCACAGACTGTTCCCCCTTTCCGGTCTGGAAAAATACATAACATTGCTGGATGCAGAAGGTATCGAGAAGGCAATTATCCGTGATCTTCGGACGTTGCCGGCCGGTGAGAAGAAGACCATAGAAGAATGTCTGGAGGAATATTATCTGATTCCCAGAGTGGAGAAGATCGATCATATTGAAGAAAAATATGGTGTGGTGACGATAGACGCCCGAACGGACAGAGGACAGGCTAGAATTGAGATTCGAAATATCCTGCATGGTATGAAGCTTTTGTACGGAACCCGGGTATTGCTTCGTGACGGCAATGATAATCGATATGAAATTCCGGATCTGCAGCAGTTGGACAAAAGAAGCCGCCAGCTGATTGATTCGTACTTGTAGAGAATTTGATAAATGATGGAGGGAAGTATGAAACTGATTCTTGCAATTGTAAATAATGATGACAGTACCCGTGTCTCAGCTGCATTGACAGAGGCTGGCTACGGAGTAACCAGATTGTCTACCAGCGGTGGTTTTCTGATGGTAGGCAACACCACCTTTTTGATTGGTACTGAGGATGATAAAGTGCACAGTGCTATGGAGATCATCAGGCAACATTGCCCTACCCGCAAGCAGGTAAATGCGTCTAATGCATCTTACGGCAGAGGCATGAGCCATATGAGCATTCAGGAGGAAGTGAAGGTGGGTGGTGCCACAATTTTTGTGCTGGATGTGGCACATATGGAGAAAATCTGATAAGAATAAATAACAAGCTGCTCCATCAGGGATTTGTTGATGGGGCAGCTTGTTCGTTTATTTGCATATTTCACTCAACACTCTCAGAGCATCGTCGGCAATAACCACATTGCAGTGCTCTTCCAGATAAGCCGGAGTGGCCGGCATCACTTTCTTAAGGGCACCATATTCAGAGGTGATATTGCATAGTCTGTTAAAATTCTCAGCATTTTCGCTGCTGTGAGTCATCAGCAGGAGATATTTTCCAAGGCGGGGATCCTTGTACAATCGACAGGTTCCGGCGTGAGGGGTGTAAACCCGGGAAGCAAGTTTCATGATCGAATGCAGGGAACTGAACTGGAAAAGTCGAATCAGCTGCCTGGGAATGTCCTTTGAGGCAGTTTCCTTGCTTATGTCAGCGGTTGTCTCCTGGCCTGGAATAAGATCTGAAGCCTGAATTCGCTTGAACAGATCAAGGACATCATCTTTTATGGGTTCTGTATCAATATCCTCCATATCGTCCGAATCATGCACAGAAGGTGCAAAACGGGAAAACCGGGTATCCAGTTCCTCAGGATCTTCCACCTTTGTTATGATCAGCACGATGCACTCGGCATTCATGGGGATGGCTTCGATCATGAGAGGGATATCTTCTGCTTCAAAGCCAAATTCAAAATTAGCCTGCTGCATCATATCACGAAATAGACTCTTTGCCTTGTCTGTACCGTATGCCAATTCACTTATCTTAATTTGGCGGCTGGCCAGATCTTCTTTGGTAAGAGTACAACGAATCTGGTTTTCACTTACTTTTTCAATTTTCATACGATAAACCATCCTTTCTGCGTCTGTAACATATTACGACACGTTTTATCTGTATTCAACAAATTGAATAAGTGTATATTATACGTTTGGACGTTTTAAGTCAATAGTAACTCTTGAGAATTTAATAAAATTTTATACTTGTAAAAATCTGGATAATGCTTTATAATACCATTTAGAGAGTCTTCCGGCAATCTGTACCGGAAGGAGGCAAGACTATAAGTATTCTAATATATTAACATCGGGGACATTCGTCCCGGCTATTCATCCCGATTATTTATTATATGTCATTAGTGAATATTTCGATAATTTCAGGATGTCTTACAGGTCATGTGTATTAATGCGGCCTGGTCTGTGTAATATATTTCCCAAAAAATATTTTTATAATCATTGTTTTAATTCAAATTACTTTATAATGTATCAAATGATAAGTCTTATACTTGGGCGTACGCCGGAAGTTCTCTACAATCTGTTCCAGTCATCTTTTATAAAATGTTCCCGGATTGATATATCACACTTTTGGTTCGGTGAGGAACATATAAGATAAAGAAAGGAATAAACAGATGGATAAAATCAATAATGACAAAGAGCACCGTCAGGAAGAATTGCGCGAAAGGTACAGCCGGATTCATGCGAGTGGGGCCGGATTGTATGTGAGTGCAACACCGGATGAAATAGCCAGCCTATATGTGCGGGAAGAAATATCATATATGCCTGACTATATTTATGATGAAAATGGTTCTCTTATACAGATCATGTTTGACAGAATCGAAAAGAAATAAAAGAAGGTCAATGCCTTGCTGCCGAAAAAGAAAAGCAGGAGTGCCTCTCATGCCGTCCGGCAGCAGTAAATTTATAGAAACTGTTAAAATTTTGATGACGTAAAAGGAATAGTTTGTTATACTGTAAGACAGTGGTTTCCTTACATGCCACTGTCTTACATATGGAAAAGGGGATTATCTAATGAAGAAAATTATACCGATACTAATTGCAGTTGTACTTATTGTGATCATCGGAACGGGTACAGTAGCAGGCATGCTCTACGAGAAGTACTCTTACTCAAAGGAGCGTGCGGATTTGACATCGTATTTTCAGGTGCAGGGAGAAGAAAAGGCGATTATTCTCCAGGATGAAATGATCGCAGAAAAGGCGATCATGAAGAATGGCCGCTGCTATCTGGATATGGATACGGTAACAACATATTTTAATGAGATTTTTTATGTAGATCTGAGTGAACAGATTCTTTTATATACAACAGCCACAGAGGTAATACGCACAGATTTCGGCAGCAGTATTATGCGTGTGAATGGTGCGGAGACTGATTTGGGTTACGAAATTGTATACAGTGAGAATGATGTTATTTATATTGCGTTGGATTATGTGAAGCTGTATACGAATCTTTCCTATGAAATATTTGATCAGCATATGCAGATTTATAATACATGGGGCAGCAGAACACTTGCCACTTTGAAAAAGGACACAGCTATCAGAGAAAGAGGCGGTGTAAAAAGTGCCATTTTGAAGGATCTGGTGAAAGGGGAACAGGTTGAGATCTTAGAGAAGATGGAGAACTGGAGTAAGGTAAAATCCCAGGATTCCTTTATTGGTTATGTGGAAAATAAAATGCTGATGAACGAGACACAGGTGGAGGAAACACCGGTGACGGACTATCAGGCACCTGAATATACCACGAACCAGCTGGATGGCAAGGTGAGTCTTGGCTGGCATTCCATCGGTGGTGTAGGGGGCAATGATACCCTTGACAGTATGGTGGCAGGTACGATCGGTATGAATGTTATTGCCCCTACATGGTTCAGTTTAAGTGATAACGAAGGTAATTTTGAAAGCTTCGGAACGGTGAGCTATGTAGACAGAGCGCACAATAAGGGATTGGAAGTATGGGGCGTTCTGGATGATTTTAATTACAACAATGTACATGACGCCGGTATTGATGTATATGCAGTATTGTCTTCTACTGCGAAGAGGACACGCCTTGTGGAAGGTATTACAGAGGTGGCAGTCTCATTGGGCTTGGATGGCATCAATCTGGATTTTGAGAGGGTGACTGCGGAATGTGGTGAGCATTATGTGCAGTTTATCAGGGAGTTGTCAGTACAATGCCGAGAGAACGGACTCACATTTTCCATTGACAGTTATGTGCCATTCAATTTCAACTCCTACCTGAGGAGAGATATTCAGGGCCAGGTTGCTGATTATGTGATCATTATGGGATACGATGAACACTGGCACGGCAGTGGAGATCCGGGAAGTGTTGCAAGTATTGATTATGTGAGCAATGGTATCGATAAGACTCTGGAACAAGTACCGAAAGAAAAGGTAGTCAACGGACTCCCGTTCTACAGCATTGTTTGGAAGACCGTGGGGGCGGATGTAACGGATGTATATCTGACCTTGAATAATACCAAGAATTATCTGGATACTTTGGCAAAACAAGGCATCAATGGAGAATGGGACGAAGAGACCCAGCAGATGTATTATGAGTGGAAGAGCGGAGGTGCCACCTATCAGCTGTGGGCAGAGACAGAAGAATCTCTTGCAGTTAAGATCAATGTTATGAAAGCGAAGGATATTGCCGGAGTGGCAGTGTGGAGACTGGGATACGGAACAAAGGATATCTGGCAGATGATCAGTGCCTATGTGAATGCATAAGAACTTTCAAGTATGCATATGCATATATTAAAATTATGTGCGTAGGTTGCATATGGAAAAAGAAACCAAATCAAAATTATTATCCCTGGCAGTGGGGGTGTTGGTAGCCTTTTCTATGATATATACAGCCGAGAAAATCGGTGATGTATATACCATGGGAGGGGCTGCTTTGGTGTCAGAGGATACATATGTGGTAGTGGTAGATGCGGGACACGGCGGTTTCGATCCGGGAAAAGTCGGCATAAACGGAGCTGAGGAGAAGGATATCAATCTTGCCATTGCAGAAAAATTGGCGGAATATCTGAGAGCCGGTGATGTTAAAGTGGTTATGACAAGGGAAGACGGTGAAGGGTTGTATGACCCGGATTCGGATAATAAAAAAGTACAGGACATGAAACGTCGTGTGGAGATCATGGAGTCAGCCAGGCCGGATCTGACTGTCAGTATTCATCAGAACAGTTATCCGGAGGAATATGTTCACGGCGCCCAGGTTTTTTTTCACAGGGACAGCGAAGAAGGGAAAGCCCTGGCGGATCTGATTCAGAAGCAATTTGTGGCACAGGTGGATCCGGAAAACAACCGCCAAATTAAGGCAAATGACAGTTATTATTTACTAAAAAAAACTGCCATGCCCATCGTTATTGTGGAATGTGGATTTTTGTCAAACTATGGGGAAGCTGAAAAATTAGTCACGGAAGAATATCAAAATCAGGTGGCATGGGCTATATATATGGGGGTTGTGCAGTATCTAAATGAATAGTATGTTGTTGGTTTGTAAAATTTTTTCAAAGACCAGGAATTGGGAGCATTATAATTTCTAAGTACACCGTATAAAGAAACATTCACCGAGAATTTATATGCCATTCGTCAGACATTTATGTCTGACGAATGGCATATAAATTCTCGGTGAATGTTTTTTATCCGGCGTACGTGAAAGTTATAATGTAACCAATTCCGAACGTTGTAATTATAATTTAACAAACGACAAATAACACTTTAAATTCTGCTAAGATCGTACATCCCAAGATATGCTTTGGTATTTTCGCACATCTCTTTAAACAGTGCCTTTGCATCGGCCATGCTGCAGGTAACCAGCGGATCGTTTGCAAATGCATTGAAGAGTTTGTTTAAGTCTCTTTCTGCAATACCTTCAGATACCACTTCCTGCTCTGCACAGACGCGGGCCACCAGAGGATAGATTTCTTTCGGGATAGGTCCGGCAAATACAGGAGTCAGGCTGTTTGAACGGAAGATTGCGTTGGTTTCTACTACAGCACCCAGAGGCAGGTTGGGTATCTGGCCCTGATTAGGAATGTTTACATTGGTGATCAGCTCGCAAAGTCCTAACAGAGCACGAATCTGGTTCACACCTTCCTCACCGGTTCCGTTGATTTTTACTTCTTCTTCGCCACTTACCAGACGGGCACTTCTTTCAAGTCGTTTCTTCAGGTCTTCCTTACGCCACGCCACTGTTGTCAGACCAAAATGCATTTCTTTTACACGTTCCGGGCTTTCCAGATACCATTTGCCTTCACAGAATTCAGCTAAATGTCTGTCTCCGGCAGCCGCAATGTATCCAAAACGGTTGAACAGATCCATTTTTACCTTTTCGGTACTGGTGAAGCTGTTGTTCATCCAGTTGTCGTCAACAGCCTTGTCACCGCTCTTGTGGCCATCAGAATTTTTACGGCAGTATTCCTTGTAATAAGGGAACAGGTCGTGTTCATGCCATGTAGCGGAGGTTAACCATGTAAAGTGATTTACTGCTACAGGGTTGACTTTGATCTCGTGACGGTCTATATTTTCTACGCCGAAGGTTTCCTGAACAATTTTAGCCAGGAACTTCTGGGTGCCGAATACTTCATGGCAGCAGCCGAAGGCCTTTATTTCAGGGAAAACTCTGTAAAGTGCCTTGACGCAGAGGGTCATAGGGTTGGTATAGTTGATGACCCAGGCCTGAGGGCAGTTTTCTTTGATCTTTTCGCCAATGTATTCGTACATAGGAATGGTGCGCATTGCACGTAAAATTCCGCCGGGACCGGCAGTGTCACCTACGGACTGCCAGATATTGTACTTTTCAGGGGTATGTACATCGGATTCCATTTCGTCGAAGGTACCGGGAAGGATGGAAAGTACCACAAAATCAGCGCCGGTCAGAGCTTCGTCGATGGTTTCTACGGCTTTATAGTTCCAGATGGATTTTGCACCTTCTGCAGTTTTGAACTTATTGCCGATGATTTCGTTGTTTTTTGCAGCGTCCAGATCAATATCGTAAAGATACACATCGCCGCTGATGTCGTCACAGCTTGCCAGGTCGCTCATAAGCCCCCATGCCCAGCCACGGGATCCGCCGCCGATATAGGCGATCTTTAATTCGCTAACTTTATTGTCTGCGTATTTCATAGATAAGGCCTCCTTAATCATGATAAGATTTTTGTTTTCTCACTAATGTTATTATATAGCAATTAATTTCTGATTTATAGAAAATAATTGCGCTTTTTTGGGCAAAACAATAAAAAAATGACCAATTATGTGGAAGCTTGATAAAAGCTGTGATATAATGCGTTCAATAGAAATTATGTGGTCGATTGTGCAGGCCGAACGAGAAGAACAGAAGTGGGAGGGAATATACAAGATGGAGTATAACATGGTAAAAGAAAGACTTGTGTCCAGAAATAAATTGGTCAAAAAACATCAGGTTTCTGTGCCTCATTGTCATGATACCTATGAGTTGTATTATATGTTGAAAGGCAGAACCACGTATTTTATCGAGGACAAGATTTACAGCGTGGATACAGGGAATTTTGTGTTTGTTCCCCGCCGGGTCATCCACAATACGGACAATGAAAATTGCAAGACCAACGAGCGTCTGTTAGTCAGTTTTGAAGAAAAATTGTTTGAGGGGAAGGCCGGGGAGCTAAAAGAACAATTGATGCCCCTTCGTATCATCTGCATACCGGATGATTATCTGCCAGCGGTCGAGGAACTGCTTTACAAAATAGAGGCAGAATATGCCCAGCATGAAAAGGGACGGGAGCTTTTACTGGAACTTTATATTCAGCAGCTGCTGGTACTAATCTGCAGATATCGATGTGAGAGGAAGGTGCAAATCCGGGAATCTGACAAAATAATTTATACGGTTTCGGATTATATCCGGCTGCATTTTGAACAGGACATCACATTGGAGATTCTTAGCAGGATGTTTGCGGTCAGCGAAGGCTACCTGTCCCGGAAGTTCAAACAGGTGACAGGCATGGGCCTGAACCAGTACATTACTCTGGTGCGCATCAGCAATGGGGAGAAGTTGCTTCGGGAAAGTAATCTGAATGTCACAGAGGTGGCGGAGCGCTGCGGTTACAATGACAGTAACTACTTTGCTGCAGTGTTTAAACGGGTTAAGGGCGTGACGCCCCTTCGGTATCGGAAGCAGAGTTAAGTGGGAAGGAAAATGCGATTAACCACCAGCTCCTTGTTTTTATTAAGCATGATAACAATTTTCAGAGGAACAATCAACCTTACTTGCGAAATTTATACGCTTATGGTAAGATGATAATTGAATGAGTATGAGAAAAACGGCATAATTAACGCAAGAAAGGTCGAAACAATTTGGATACAAGGATAATATATGTTCAGGAGGAGCAGGTTGAGAAGCAGGATGCTCTGCTGCGTCAGGCCGGAGAAGTGTTGAAAAAAGGCGGTCTTGTGGCATTTCCCACGGAGACGGTGTACGGTCTGGGCGGTGACGGCCTGAACAGAGAATCTTCTAAAAAAATATATGCGGCGAAGGGACGTCCGTCGGACAATCCGTTGATCATTCATATCGTGGATATGGATGCGCTGCCTTTCATTGTAAGTGAAGTCAGCCCATCGGTGAGAAAGGTTGCAGATGCCTTTTGGCCGGGTCCATTGACCATGATTTTGCCAAAGTCCGACAATGTGCCAGATGAAACTACCGGAGGGCTTAAGACGGTAGCAGTGCGCATGCCTTCCCACAAGGTGGCCAGGAAATTGATCCAGTATGCCGGCGGTTATGTGGCAGCACCCAGCGCCAATGCATCAGGAAAACCCAGTCCCACATTGGCAAAATATGTAATTGAGGATATGGATGGACGTATTGATATGATTATCGATGGCGGGGAAGTGGGCATAGGGCTGGAATCTACGATCATCGATATGACGGTAAATCCACCTCAGATATTAAGACCCGGATTTATTACCGAAAACATGCTGGAGCGGGTGCTGGGAGATGTGGATGTGGACAAGACTATCCTTTCCAATGACAGCAAACTGGCACCGAAAGCACCGGGCATGAAATATCGTCATTATGCACCGAAGGGGCAGTTGACTATCGTTGTGGGAGAGCCGGAAAAGGTAGTGGCTTACATCAATGAGCAGTCTGCGGTGGCCCGGAGATCCGGGAAAAAAGTTGGCATTATCGGATCGGAGGAGTTATTAAACCATTATCAGGCAGAATCCGTAAAAAGTGCAGGGAGCAGGGATGATGAGCAGGCAATTGCACATAATTTATATCGTATCCTGCGGGAATTTGATGATGAAGATGTGGAAGTGATTTATTCTGAGAGCTTTGACAGTGGCGATATGGGACAGGCTATTATGAATCGTCTGTTAAAAGCGGCAGGGCATAATGTGCTGGAAGTGCAGTGAGACTTGTCACGGGAATGACCGTGGTGATAAAATAAAGAAAAGAGGGCATGGACAATGATATCTATCGGTTGTGATCATGGCGGATATGATCTGAAAGAAAGAGTTGTAAGACATTTGGAGGAGAAAGGGATTGAGGTAAAGGATTGCGGCTGCTACAGTAAGGCATCCTGTGATTATCCTCAGTTCGGACGGGCAGCAGCGCAGGTTGTTGCATCCGGTGAATGCGAGAAAGGTATCGTGATCTGTACCACAGGTATCGGTATCAGTATTACTGCAAATAAAACGCCGGGCATCAGATGTGCACTGTGTGCAGATACTTTGTCTGCAAAGATGACCAGACTTCACAATGATGCCAATATGTTGGCTTTGGGAGCCGGAATTGTGGGTGAAAATTTAGCACTGGAAATAGTAGACACTTTTCTTGGCACAGAATTTTCAGGTGAAGCAAGACATCAGAGACGTATTGATCTGATCGAAGGTTAATGCTGCACATGGATTGTGGCATTGTAATAAACAGATAGTGCAATAAAACACAAAACAAAGGAGAACAGTGATGGCAAAATTAGTAGTTATGGATCATCCATTGATTCAGCACAAGATCGGATTGATCAGAAGAACGGAAACAGGTACAAAGGATTTCAGACAGACCATTAGTGAGATCGCTATGTTGATCTGCTATGAAGCCACAAGAGATCTGAAGCTTTCAGATGTGGAAATTGAGACACCCATCTGCAAAGCAACTGTAAAAGAATTAAAAGGTAAGAAAATGGCGATTGTTCCTATTCTGCGTGCCGGTTTGGGAATGGTTGACGGTGTGTTGGAGCTGATTCCGGCTGCAAAGATCGGGCATATTGGCCTTTATAGAGACCCGGAGACACTGGATCCGGTAGAATATTACTGCAAGTTACCGGCAGACTGTGATGAGAGAGAAGTTTTTGTGGTGGATCCCATGCTTGCAACAGGTGGTTCAGCAGTGGCTGCTATTCAGATGCTGAAGAATAAAGGCTGCAAGAATATTCATTTCATGTGTATTATTGCTGCTCCGGAAGGTGTAAAGAAGATGCAGGAAGCACATCCGGATGTGGATATTTATATCGGTGCACTGGATGAAAAGTTGAATGATCATGGTTATATCGTTCCGGGACTGGGTGATGCCGGTGACCGTATCTTCGGTACGAAATAGAGTACGGGAAGAGTGTGAAAGCTTTTTAAGAGGCAATAATGGAGGTATGGCTATGAGCGGTAAACGAGACGATTATATCAGTTGGGATGAGTATTTTATGGGCGTTGCACATTTGTCCGGTATGCGTTCCAAGGACCCCAGTACACAGGTGGGTTGCTGTATTGTAAGTAATGAAAACAAGATTCTTTCCATGGGATACAATGGATTGCCCATGGGATGTTCTGATGATGATTTTCCATGGGCGCGGGAAGGCAGCGATCTGGAAACAAAGTATCCCTTTGTTGCTCACAGTGAGTTAAATGCCATCCTGAATTATAGAGGTGGTTCATTGGAGGGATCGAAATTATATGTCTCCCTATTCCCTTGCAATGAGTGTGCAAAAGCCATTATTCAGGCGGGTATCAAGACTGTGGTTTATGACAGTGATAAATATTCCGGAACACCTATGAATATTGCCTCAAAACGTATGTTTGATGCGGCTGGTGTAAAATACATTAAATATAAAAATACGGACAGAGAAATCAAAATGAAACTCTAAGGACATAAGAGAAAGGCGGATAAGCTTTCGGTGAAGTTTAAGCTGGGAAAAGTGTTTGTAAAGATAAGTTGTCTTTTATTGACGGCGGTGCTGCTTGCAGGCAGCATGCCGTCTGTTTCCCATGCAAGTAAGTCTACGGCACAGCAGATCAAAGATAAAGAGAATGAAAAAGAAAATCTAGAAAACCAAATGGAGCAGAATGAGCAGGAACTGGAAGGGTTAAAGGGGGAGCATAAATCCTTGAAGGCACAGCTGCAGGATCTGAATCGTCAGTTGACGGAAGTTTCCGAAAGATTGGCAGATCTGGAGAAGCAGATCATTGACAAGGAAGCAGAGATTGCTGTGACCCAGGAGGATCTTGCAAAAGCAAGAGAAAAGGAAACCTGGCAGTATGACTGCATGGAAAAACGGATCCAATTGTCTTACGAGCGGATGGGAACAAACTTTATTGAGGCCCTGCTCAGTGCAGAAAGTTTTGCGGATATCTTGAATCTGGCCAATTATGTTGCAAGTATTGTGGAATATGATAATCAGCAATTGGATGAAATCATAGAAAACCGGAAGTACATAGAGTCGGAAGAAGCAAGACTGGAACAGGAAAATGAAGATTTGAAACTTTTAAAGATTCAGGCAGAAGCAGAGCAGAGCAAGGTAAACAGCCTCATTAATCAGACCAGCAAATCCGTAGCATCTTATGCAAATCAGATCCAAGAAGCGGAGAAGGAAGCACTGGAATATGAAAAAGCTATGAAAGCTCTTGAGGAGGATCTGGAAACCTTAAAAAAGAAACTGGCAGAAGAGATCAGACTTTCTCAGGCGGCGGCAAATGCCACATGGAGAGATATTTCAGAAGTATCTTTTGCGGAGGGGGATCTGAAACTGTTGGCGAACCTGATCTACTGTGAAGCGGGAGGCGAGCCCTACGAGGGAAAGCTTGCGGTAGGTGCAGTGGTGATCAATCGTGTGCGCAGCGCAAAATTTCCAGGAACAGTAGTGGGAGTCATATATCAAAAGAAGCAGTTTTCGCCGGTAGCCAGCGGAAGGCTGGATATGTATCTTGCGATAGACAAAGCCAATGCGGACTGCTATAGAGCTGCTCAGGAAGCTATGGCGGGCATGACAAATGTTGGAAACTGCCTGTTCTTCAGAACACCCATCGAGGGTCTGACCGGGATTAATATTGGGGGACATGTGTTCTATTAAATCGGATACATAAATTTATAACGGGTTTATAAAAAAGAAGCAATCGATCATGCGAATCGATTACTTCTTTTTTTATGGGCAACAACGCCCGGGCGGCCTGTTCATAACGAGTATACATTTTGCATGGAAAACAGCATTGTTTAGTTATTCAAAAAAGAATTTTGAACCATTATTCCTTTTTTTGACAATAGATTTTTGGGTTATGAACTAGTATAATTCACTTTAATTAAAAATATTCTTTTAGCAGATGAAGATAAATGTTATTTAAATAAATTACTCTCTCAGAGTACCTTAGAAATACGTGTTTACCAGCGTGCCAAAATTCTTTTGTTTAAATCCGATGGTTTTACTAATGAAACGATTGCTGATAAACTTGATATCGGAATCGGTGTAGTAAAGAGCTGTCTAAAAAAATTTAAGGACGGCGGTATTGAATCTGCTTTACACGATAGCCAAGACCGTGGAAGAAAAGCAGAATTCGGCAGAAGGTCATCCGCGTATGGCAACCGTAGCAGAAATAACACTTCGGAAAATTCTCAATAATGCAAGAATCAAACCATTTCAGGTTTCTTATTATTGTGAAAAACGCGATCCTGAATTTGATGCTAAAATGCATGATGTCCTTGTTATTTATAAGCAGGTTGAAATGCAGTTTGACCAAAACGGAAAACTGATTCCTTTTGAGAAAGATGCCGTGCATACTCTTTCTTATGATGAAAAAACCGGAATTCAGGCAGTTACTATCACGGGTGAAGACCGCCCGCCTGTTCTCGATACTGACAAAAGCAGTAGTTATCAGCGGGATTATGAGTACACCAGATTAGGAACGCTTTCTTTACTTGCAGCGATTGATTTGTCAAAGGAGGAC
The DNA here is from genome assembly GCA_045544275.1 of Acetatifactor sp. Taxonomy (GTDB): domain Bacteria; phylum Bacillota; class Clostridia; order Lachnospirales; family Lachnospiraceae; genus Acetatifactor. The sequence continues at coordinate 43,012 of JAZPYS010000032.1, forward strand.
ATTGATTCTATCGTTTATGAGGTTGTAAATCAAAAATCTGCTTCCGAGGAAAACAAAAATAAAAGGGCACCAGCACCAATTTTGCGAAAGAGAAAGTCTGCCCAGAATTAGTATAAAATATTAACTCAAACAGGCTTCTAATTTGCGTGGGTTATACTACGCTATCTTTTCTTTGAAAAAGATTATATACGGTATTGTCTGACGGGAGTGTATTGTACGGATTATATTGAGGAGCAGGGCAGTATGCTCTATGATTGTAACACAAACCGGTGGAGCAATGAGCTACTACAACTGGCAGGTATTACAGGAGACATGTTGCTTCCTGTAGTTAACCCCACAGATATAATAGGCAGTGTAACAAAGGAAGCGGCATATCGCACCGGATTAGCTGAAGGAACACCAGTTATATGCGGCACCACAGATACGGTAATGGAGGTATTTGCAGCCGGAGCAGTAAAACTGGGAGATATTACAGTAAAGCTGGCAACAGCGGGAAGAATTTGTGTAATTACAGAAAGGCCATATCCAAATCAATATTTGGTAAATTATGCTCATGTGGTAGAGGGATTATGGTATCCGGGAACAGGAACCAAGGCGGCTGCCAGCTCCTATCGGTGGTATCGGGATACGTTTGGAGGAAATTATGCAGAATTGAATGAAGGAGCGGAGAAGATACCAGTGGGGAGTGAAGGACTTCGTTATCATCCGTACATTAACGGAGAATTAACACCTTATGCGGATCCGGGATTGTGCGGAAGCTTTATTGGTATTCGCGCAACACATACCAAGGCATATTTTACCAGAAGTGTATTGGAAGGAGTGTCATTGTCCTTGCTGCATTCAAAAAAGACATTAGAAGCATTAGGTATTTCCCATGGGAAAAAAGTAGTCATCATCGGTGGAGGTGCTAAGGGAGATTTATGAAGACAGATTACGGCGGATTGTTTGGGCATGGAATTAGTAAAAACTGTCAGTAGCGATTCTTCTTTGGGATCTGCTATGCTTGCAGGTGTGGCTATAGGTGCATTTACTTCTCCACAGCATGCAGTAAAGGCTTGCATTAAAGCAGAGAGCATAACAATGCCTATAAGGCAGAATACGGAAGAATATCAGCGGATATTTGAAGGGTATGTGGCAGTACATGATGCACTGGCACCAATTTATCAGGCAAGATAGGCATAACGAACAGGTCTTGGTAGATGACTAAGGCTTGTTTGGGCAATTGTAAATTTTTGCGCGTAATCAGAATGCTTCTTTGTGCAAGTGTTTACAATTGAATTGTTTTGTTCCAAAGTGTTAAACTAATAACATAAGATATATTATTTGCAAGGGAGTAAGCGCATGAGAATTGTAGTATGTGTAAAACAGACTGCCGCCGGTGATTTAAATCCTTTTGATGCATGCGCCTATGAAGCTGTATTACAGATACCAGATGGCGAAGTAATCCTGCTTTCCACGGGGCCGGATATGTGGATAGTAGGCGAAACACCAAGGAGCTTTGCAGAAAGTATCGGTAAAGACATTGTGGTAATTTGTAAAGAAGAATTTATGAGTGACAGGCCCCACTCTTTTGAAGAACGTTTTGCTGCGTATGTGCAGGAGAAGCAGCCGGAGGTTATTCTCTGGGGCAGTGATGCATGGAGCAAAGCTGTTGCCCCCAAGTAGCGGCAATATTGCGTACCGGATTATGCGCAGACTGTACGGCATTGGAAACTGACGGAGAAATGCTTTTTATGTATCGTCCGGCCTTTTCCGGAAATATCGTGGCAAAGATTGCCTGTATGACGAAGCCCCAAATGGCAACTGTACGAACCATGGAGTCAGGTGGCGCAGATGTGGTTTGTGCGGTGGGAAAAGGTGCAAAGAATGTAGTCTGTGATATACAGACACTGGTTCAAAGAAAGATTGAGAATGCAGAAAAGGAAAAACACCACGTTGGGATGTTGCGGCTTCCAGACAGGCAGTTGATGCGGAAATGCTACCCTATGAAAAGCAGGTTGGTATTACCGGAAAAAGTGTTAATCCTGTAGTATATCTGGCAATAGGCATATCCGGAGCAGTACATCATATTACCGGTATGAAACAGTCAGCAACTGTTATTGCAGTAAATCAGGATAGGAAAGCACCGATTTTTGATTATGCGGATTATGGAATTGTTGCAACGGCAGAAGAACTGATGGAGTATTTTAAAAGCGAGTTATACGAAAATTGATTTTGTTTTGGGAGGATGAAGAGTATGAATTTTAAGAAAAGTTACAAAAAAACATCAGGTTATACACCAATCTGCAAGATTGGAGAATGCTCTCTAAAAATGCTGGAGTTTGGTATTATTGAGTTAGAAAATGGCGAAAAAATTACATACAATACAGAGGACAAGGAAACGGTATTTATTTTATTAGAGGGTTACTGCACCGTGAAATTTAACGATGAGGTATGGGAACATATCGGAAATAGAAAAACTGTATTTGAAAATAAAAGAGCAGTCAGTTTTTATATGCCAATAGAGCAGGAGTTGCGCATAGAAGCAAACGGACACGTAAAAATTGCCGTATGTGGAGCACCTGTTAAAGAAAGGACAGAACCACAATTATTGCTGGAGGAGCATGTGGTGTTAAAAACACTTGGTGTTCAGCCCTATGAAAGAGAAACCAGTTTTATCGTAGATGGATATTCTAACGCAAAGGTACTTACAGTTGGAGAATGTTATGTGACATCGGGAAATTGGGCCGGTTTTCCTCCCCACAAGCATGATGAAGACAATATGCCCACAGAGTGCATTGCAGAAGAGGTTTATTATTTTCTGTTCGACCCGAAGCAAGGCTTTGCCGTACAGTGCGTATATACTGCAGATGGCTCCGTAGATGAGGCATATCGTGTAAAAAATTATGAGTTAGTAGAGTTCCCTTATGGCTATCATGCGGCCGTAAGCACCCCGGGATATAGCACCTATTTTCTTTGGCTGATGGCAGGGGAGTATCAGGGATTTAATCGCTCCAATGATCCTGAGCATGACTGGATTACAAAATTATAAATTTAAATAAATGTAGGAGAGTATCTTATGAGAAATATAGTGGAATTGAAAGCGTTGATGGAAAAGGTTAATGATTACTGGATAGCTCAGAATCCTGACGTGGGAGACAATGCATGGGAGCGTGCTGCTTATTTTCTTGGAAACATGGCAGCGTATGATGTTTTAAAGAAGCAACAGTATTTAGATTATGCTATAGAATGGGCGAACGCCAATGACTGGAATTTTAATCGCAATGAAAATTACAACACAACGAATGCAGATAATGTCAGTTGTGGCGAAATCTACATGGATTTGATGACCAAATATGGTGTGGAAGGTAAGATGACACATATGCTGGAAACATTGGAATTTACCGCTAAGGATAAGGCGAATGATTACTGGTGGTGGATAGATACCTTCTATATGGCATTGAATTTTTATACTCGTATGGGATTGTATTTGAAGGATGAAAGGCTGATTGATAAAGCATATCGTTTGTATATGAATTCTAAAGTAGAGCGTGGATGCTATGATGAAGAGGAAGGATTGTGGTTTCGGGATGAAAGATTTCTTGCGGATGTGGCACAGACCTTAAATGGCAAGAAGGTTTTCTGGTCCAGAGGAAATGGCTGGGTACTTGGTGGTCTTGCAAGAACTCTTCGAACACTTCCCAAAACCCACAAATATTACGAAGAATACAGAAGTGTATTTGTGAAGACGGCTGCTTCGTTGCGAAAATGTCAGAGTCGAGACGGTTTTTGGCGAACAAGCCTGCTGGATCCGGAGGAATTTGATATGCCGGAGACATCCGGTACAGCATTGAATGTGCTTGGTATGCTAATCGGCATCCGGGAAGGAATTTTGGATGAAAGCTACTTAGAATGTGTTTGGAAGGGCTTTGATGCTTTGACAGACATAGCCATGGATGAAAATGGAAGGATTGGCTGGGTTCAGGTAGTAGCTTTAAAACCGGGAATTGTAAGACAGGAAGCAACCAACGATTATGCAGTAGGGACTTATCTGCTGATTTGCAAGGAACTGATTGCATACATACAGGAAAAGAAAGAATGAAAAATCGAAAATATTTATATAAGCTAATGACAGTTATTCTTGTAGGTGTATTTATACCGGTGCTTATAACTCTGATATTTGTTATGGAACGTTCCTTTAAAAAGCTGAATACTGAGAATGAAATGTATTATGAAAAGCTGGTGGTTTCTTTTACCGATAGCTTTTATCTGAAGCTTACAGAATTGGGAAAGCATGCAAATCTTATCAGTGCAGGAAGCAAGGAAACGGAAAGTGCATTTTGGAGAGGAAATGAGAGCTTTATAGAAAATGAATATTGGTATTCAGAGGCAATGGTAGAGCTCAATGAGAAATACCGTGATGGTAGTACTAACCTATTCGGAATTTATTATTATGAAACAGATAGCATAATTTTTCCGGAGGGGAAAAGGAATTCAGCCGAGTTTATTCGCTATCTTGATGTAAAAAAGGAAGATGCGGACGGCTGGAATTATTTCGCACGGGAAAATTATCGAAAAGGGGATATTCTTATTGGCACCACCAATGATAACGAACAAAGCAATGGGTATATGCTGGTTGGTTATTGCACCACTATGGGTAAAAATTTTGATGAAGTCCTGATTTTTTATTGTATTGAGCCTGATGAATATAAAGAAACAATCGGATATGTATACGATAACGCCGGTGTCGAATTTTATGTGCTGGGAGATGAAGGAAATCAAGTCTATTTAGCAATCGGTGATGCAAGTAAGTATAACGTGAATTTTTATGAGCTGGAGACGGAAAGAGGACTTGCCGGCACCTCACAAAAACTGATATATGAAAAAAATGTGAAACACTTGCCGATATCTGTTGCAATGTATATTACAGATGATGCGCAACAGAATGATATTTTAGTATTTTATCGATTGATGTGGACGGTTCTTTGTATCATTATGGTTGGAATGTTTTTGATTTGCATTTTTGTTCTATATGTAGCGTATAAGCCGGTATATAGTCTTATGGCTGAAGTGAATGAGTATGAAGGAGATGAGTTCGAAAAAATTTCCAGTGCCCTTCATAGTGGTCGGGCAAAATTATTGGAGCAGGAAATGCTTATAATGGATTTACTTTTAAAGAATTTAATCCATGGAGGTCATATTTCAAAAAAGAGAATTGCAAGTTTGGGTGTAGATACCTCATTTCAGTATTTCTGTGTTTTGGTTTTAGATGGTCATATCCTGTTAAGTAATGAAGTGAAGCAGCTGACGAATACTATTGAAGAAGAATATGGCGCACGATTTTTTGTAACAGATTGGCAGGGAGAGGATAGGAGTATTTTGGTACTTTTCTTAAAAGACGTTAAAATCAAAAAAATTGTGGATTATCTGTCAGAATGGGTTGAGTATCATTTGCTGGCTGCGCATCGGCTTTCTGTTGGAAAGGTTGTAAATGAATTGGATGATATTCATTCAAGCTTTGTGGATTGCTTAAATCAAAATAAAAAGGAAAGTAATTTCATAGACAATAAACAGGCCATAAACGAAGAAATTATGACGTTGGATTATAAGGACAATAAGCAAAAAAAAGTGCTGGAAGAAATACTGACATATTTGGATGCACATTATCGTGATGTGGATATCGGACAGACTGCAGTTGCAGATATTTTTAAGATGTCCAGTTATACGTTAAGCAGAATGTTTAAAAAGCAGGTTGGAGTTGGTTTTGCAGAGTATATAAATTCAATGCGCATAGAATATGCAAAGGAATTGTTGCTTACGACGAATTTTTCCGTGAGAGATATTTCAGCTATGGCCGGCTTTTCTAGTGATGCTTACTTTTGCAGAATATTCAAAGTGACAGTTGGGGTAACACCGGCGACATTTAGAGAGCAGTAACTTATGTGATGTGTTGTGCTATGAGTGAAAAGAGGATATATATGAAGCAGTATAAGCATAATGATATGTATCTTACGGTCTATGATAATGGAAGATTTGTGATACATCTGAATGAACAGGACAGGACTGATTGTGAAAATAATAGTAACCGTCCCAATTTTGAAGTAAATATTAAAGGAGCGCCATGGATTGTGCTTTATAAGGACGGCTTTGTTGTTGATAAGATTACAGAGTGTGCGCAAGGCTTGGAAATCGGATATATATGCGAAGAAGAGAAAATATATGTAAGTGTAATACTGGAGTTTGTACCGGAAACAAATGTAATTGTTCAACAGAATAAAATTAAGAATTATGGTGCTAAAGTATGTAAGCTGACAAGATTTTCCTCTTGTTTCATGGAGCATATTGCCGGAGAAACCGGAGATGCCTGGTATGATAATGACGAGCTTTATGTGCATCTTTGTTATAGTAAATGGATGGGAGAGGGACAATGGCGGAAGTTTAAACCGTCAGATTTAGGTCTGTGTCCGGGTTCTGTTCACGGTGGGGAAAAAGCTTCGTATAGAATTAATTCCATCGGTAGCTGGTCTACTGCAAATTACTATCCTATGGTGATAGTAGAGGATAAAAAGCATGAAAGAGTTTGGTATACAGAGATAGAGGGCTCCCACAATTGGTTACTTGAATTAGAGGCGTATGGAGGTTATACCAATCCGAGTTTTTCTATACAGGCCTCCGGTTGTGATGAAGAAAACGGAGGCTGGTATTATGACTTAAAACCCGGTGAAACGTATACGGCACCAAGAGCTTTTTATGGTGTGGGTGCAGGTGGCTTTGAAGAGGCGGCTGCAAATATGATTACTTTTAAAAGGAAGGACAGTCTCATTCAGTTTGAGCAGGGTATTCCCCCATTAGTGTTCAATGATTATATGGATTGTATCTGGGGAAACCAAAGACCGGAAGCGATTCTGCCACTGATAGAAAAGGCTGCGAAAGTCGGTTGTGAAGTGTTTTGCATTGATGGAGGCTGGTGTGAAAATGTTTATGCAGAAGGTAAATCCGGAGAATATGGAGACTGGCAGCCAAAGAAGGAATTCTACAAAGACATTTCCTTACAACAGCTTGCAGAAAAAATACAGGAAAAAGGAATGATTCCGGGTATATGGATGGAGCTTGAGACATGTACACGTACTGCGCATGGGTATACATTGGATAAGGATGCGGTCTTAAAGAGATATGATAGCGAAATTGTAGCAAGAGGAAACTTGTTCTACAACTTTAGCAATGAAAAGATTAAAGCATATCTGCTAGAGAAGGTGCGTACATTATATAACATGGGATTTCGATATATTAAGAATGATTACAATCATTCCACCGGTATCGGATGTACCAATAATTACGTAGGGGCTTCACCCGCAGAGGGACTGATTCAAAATCATAGGAATTTTTTGCAGTTTATTGATAAGTTATATGAAGAATTTCCTGATTTAATAATAGAAAATTGCGGCAGTGGCGGTTTACGGTCTGATAATAGTATGCTTAGGCATTTTGCATTACAGAGTATTTCTGATCAGGAAGAATATGAGAATAATCCGTCCATTCTTATGGGAAGTACCGCGATTATGCCGCCGGAAAAGGTTGCAATCTGGGTATATCCTTATCCGACAACCTGGACTAATTTCCGTAATTTTACTCCTGATGAAGGCTATATAGAATCCATGAAGGATGGTTTGCAGACTACGTTCAATATGGTAACCGGCTTAATGGGAAATATGCTTTTATCGGGGCGAATAGATATGTGTGACGACTACAATCTGCAGTTGATTAAGGAAGGCGTAGATATTTATAAGCATAGTCGAAAGGATTTGACTGTTTGCAGACCGGTATATCCAAATGGACTGCATAAAATAAACAGTAAAGAGACGGTTTCTTTTGGATTGTTAACCGAGGATATTTTGCGGTTGGCGGTATGGAATGTAAATACTGGAGCCGACAGTGAGATAACACTTGAGCTTTCCAAATGGTTGAGTATGGACTCCAAATTGGTAATGACATATCCCCCTATAAAGGAATTGACATATGATTTGAGCGGAACAGAATTAACTGTAAAATTACCGAAAAAGAATTCGGCATTATATTTAGAAATAAAGCGTTAATAAATGGACAGGCCTTGGTGAAAGCTGAGGCTTGTTTTAATGGAAAAATTGTAGGAAATGTATAGAAAACACAATTGTAAATTTTTGTTGTTTGGGCAGAATGACGTTATGAGCAAGTATTTACAATTGAATTATTAGCTAATATGGTGTTAATGTATTTACAGAAGGAACGCTACTCACTAATAATTTTTGAAAACAAGAAGGAGTAATACGTTATGAATAAAACTATGGCCCGCGAAAAAAATAAGGAAGTAAAAGCTCCAGCTTTAAGCTTGCGTAAAAGAATATGGAAATACAGACATTATTATTTATTAATTTTGCCGGCACTTCTTTATGTGTTGATTTTTAACTATGGACCATTATATGGTTTGCAGATTGCTTTTAAGAACTACAAAGTTTCCCTGGGTATGTGGAATAGCCGGTTTGTAGGTTTAAGAAACTTTATGGATTTCTTTACAGGATATAATTTTTGGACGTTGATAAAAAATACACTTGGACTTTCTCTTTATGAGATTGTGGTAGGTTTTCCGATTCCCATCTTTGTTGCACTTGTTTTAAATGAGCTGGGTACAAAAACGAAACGCGTTGTTCAGACAGTTTTGTATGCCCCGCACTTTATTTCAACCGTTGTTTTGGTAGGTATCATAAATGTAATGTTTTCTCCTTCCATGGGTGTAGTAAATACAATTATAGAAGCACTTGGTGGTGAAAGTGTTTACTTTATGGGTAAGCCTGAATATTTCAGACATATATATGCTTGGTCCGGTATATGGCAGGAAATGGGATGGAGCGCAATTATTTATTTAGCAGCGTTATCATCAGTGGATCCGGCTCATTTGGAGGCTGCAGAAATTGATGGTGCTACCAGATTACAGAAGATAAGATATATAAATATTCCAACAATCATGCCGACAATTATTATTACGTTGATTCTGAAGTTTGGAAGAATTGTTACGGTTGGTTATGAGAAGGTTTACCTGCTTCAGAATGAGTTGAATCTGGATGTATCAGAAGTAATTTCTACATATGTGTACAAGCGAGGTATTGTTGATTCAAGCTACAGTTTTTCAACTGCGGTAGGACTGTTTAACAATGTGGTCAATGTAACAATGCTGTTGATTGTGAATAAAATTGCTAAGAAAGTCAGTGATACAAGCTTATTCTAATAATATGAGGCACACAGGAAAGGATGTTATATCAGTATGAAATCTACTACTAGGAAAAAGAAAATTACAATATTTGATATTGTCGTACATTTCATAGCGGCACTTTTGTTTCTTGTTGTTGCGTATCCGTTGATATTGGTTTTATCCTGTTCCATCAGTGAACCGGGTTTGGTTGCAACCGGACAGGTGCTTCTTTTGCCAAAAGGAATTAATTTTGAAGGGTACAAGCAGCTTTTGAATAACCCCAATATACTTATAGGTTACGGTAATACGATTTTTTATACCGTTCTTGGAACTTTAGTTAATTTGGCTGTGACGGTTCCGGCAGGATATGTACTTACTAAAAATATGGTTCCCGGTACGAAATTATTTACGGGTCTGTTCATGTTTACCATGTATTTTTCCGGTGGTATGATTCCTACTTTCTTATTGGTAAATGGTCTTGGACTTTATAATACCAGAGCAGTTCTTCTGATTTTGGGAGCATTCAGTACATATAATTGCATTATTTGCCGTTCCTTCTTTAACGGTTTGCCGGAAGAACTGGAGGAAGCAGCGCGTATAGACGGATGTTCTCCGATTGGTATCTTTTTTAAGATTGTATTGCCGCTTTCCAAGGCTTTACTTGGTGTAATGGTACTATATTTTGCAGTAGGACATTGGAATGGATATTTTAATGCCATGATATATATCAATGATGATTCAAAGCAGCCTTTACAAGTATTTCTACGTAGAATCTTAGTATTGGCGCAGATAAGCGCCAATATGGATGAGGCAGGAGATTATGCCGCACATCTGGCAGATTTGGAAGCTTTAATCCGATATGCAGTTATTGTGGTATCATCAGCACCGTTGCTGATTTTATATCCCTTTGTTCAAAAATATTTTGACAAGGGTGTATTGATTGGAAGTGTTAAAGGTTAAATTTGTCCGGGATAGGACAATTAACAATATTTTTTAGTCACATTAGTGGCAGAAAGGAAGGTTTTATGAACAAGAAACTTTTATCAGTATTTCTGGCAACTGTTATGGCATTGTCAGTATGTGCATGTGGAAATGAAGCACAGGAAAACGCAAGCTCAGAAGGGACAGATACACAGGTTAGCGTAGAACCCAGTGTAACACCCGGTACATCTGGTGAAACTGCATCCACTGAAGCAGCAGAGGAGACATTGTATCCCATCGTAGATGAACCTATTACTGTTACCGGTCTTGTTGTAGATGGCAACGTGGAGAAGAGAAAAGATCGTTTGGTATGGAATAAGGTTTCTGAAATTACAGGCATCAATATTGAATGGGTATCCATTGACGCAGATGCGTTGGCTACCTATCTTGCAGGTAATGAGTGGCCGGATTTCTTCCATTGTCCCATGAACACCAGCGTTATTAATGACTATGGTGTGATTGGTGGAAGATTTGCAAATCTTTATGATTATATGGACGTTATGCCTAACTATTCTGCAGCATTGGAAGCTTATCCGATGGCAGAAGGTGCAGTAAAAGAAATTAATGGTGAAATGTACAAATTCCCCTACATTGAAAAGGCTTCAACCGGTGTAGGTACAAGAACTCATGTGAGAACCGATGTATTGGAAGCAGCCGGTGTTGATATGCCTACTACTGTAGAAGAATTCAAGCAGGCTTTAATTGATTTAAAGGCATATCATGGTGAAGTATCTTATATTCCTAATTTGTATAGCTACTGGGGACCTATGCTCTTTGCAGCATTTGGTACTGAAACTAATATGAAATTCGATGCAGATGCTAATGAGAAGGTTTATACCAACATGACATCTGAGCAGACAAAATTATATTGGACATTCATGAATGAATTGTATGAAGAGGGACTGGTACATCAGGAATTCCTGACCTTAGATGGTACTGCAAGAAATGAATTGGCAAAATCAGGCAAGATGGCATTCCTTAATGGTGAAGCAAACAAGCTGGCAAAGGAAGACTTTGCTGACGGTGCATTCCACATTGACGTATGTGCTCCTTTGACATCTGAATATGATCAGACTCAGACATTAATCGGTAATACCGATATTAACATTTCCTATAGCCCCATTATCAATGCGGGTAGTGAATATGTAGAAGAACTGTGTAAGATGTTCGATATTATGTACGCTACAGAAGAAGTTGTAGAAGGCTCCGGATTACATGGTATGAGCTTCTGTTACGGCTTGGAAGGCATTGACTGGAAGTATGGAGCAGAAGGCTCAGGCTCATATGAATTAATTGCTCCTGCAGAATACGACGGTGCGTTTAGTACTTATCAGTACGGAGAGCTTGTATGGAAGGGGACCGGTCTTGCTACCGCATTGGAAGGCTTGATTGCTTCTACAGAAGGCAATAGCCATGAAAGACAGGTTGGATATGTTAAGAGTGTACTTCCTTATCAGGAGGATCATTTATTCCCTGTTAACTACATGAAGTTTAACGATGACGAGCAGTATGTATTAGACAATAAGCTGGCTGATATCAATACTTATTATGAAAAAATGGCTGGTCAGTTTGTTACCGGTGTAGTAGATATTGAGACCGGATGGGATGAATATTGTGCAACCCTGGAAGAAATGGGAATCAATGATATTATCGAAGTATATCAGGCCTCTTATGACAGATGGATATCTGAATAAGGTATTATAAAAACAATGAATAATTAAACTTGCTAAAAGCGGTCACTCCATTATATGCAAAATTTGGAATTGACCGCTTTTGGCATAAATGAGGTGTATCATGAGTAATCCTGGATTATTTTCAAAAGATGGTAAGGCTTATATTGTGACAGAACCTTACACTGCCATACCATTTACGAATGTTTTATATAATGAGGAAGGTTATCTGACAGAAATGACCCAGTGGGGAACAGGAGCCGCCTCGATACAGTTTGCGGATAAGGAAGTTTGTACCATATTGCTGGAAGGTGGCAAAGCGTTATATCTGCGTAATGAGGAATCCGGAAAAGTATGGTGCCCGGGTGTGGAGCCGATGCACTCAGCAGTAGAGAAATTTACATGTGAGCATGGTGATGGTTATACGATAGTATCCTCTGAATATGAAGGTATTTATGTTCGTTTCAGAACCTTTGTACCTGCAAAGGGCTTGCGTGAAGTGTGGACAGTGGAGATTACAAACAATAGTAATAAGGCAGCAACGCTTTCGGTTGTATCAATGGTGAAGATGGAGCTTATGGGCTTTACCGGTCCCCGTTTCTGTAATAGTCCCTTGCAGTCCTATGTGACTACCTTTGAAGAAGAATTGAACGGAACCTATTTTGAAACCGGCAATCCCAATACGAAAGGGAAACCATATGATGCAGTCTTAGCTGCCTCTAAAAAAGTGCATTACTATTCCGGATGTGACAGGGCAACGCTTGCAGCACCTCAGACGCTTCATTATCCCCATGCGTTGTTACAAGGAAAAAACCTGGATTCCACCACAGCAATGAGTGGTATTCCGTTTATGGCGTTGCAGTGCATAGAAAGCTTTGAGCCGGGAGAAACGAAACGTGTAGATTTCCTGTTGGGTGTTTGTTGCAATAAGGCAGAGGCAAAAGAGCTTGTTTCGGTGTTTGAAGGAGAGGCGGTTGTAGAAGCTGAGTACGAGAAGACATTGTCCCAAATAGAGGAAAGACGTAGAAGAGTACAAGTAAAAACACCGGATGATAAGATTAATTTCTACGTAAATACATGGCTGAAAAAAGGCATGGAATATTGTTTGCGGAAAAAGGATGCCACCAGAGATAATCTGCAGTTCGCCTTTGGACTGACCATGTCAGAGCCGGAGGTTACAAAAAATACAATTAAGCTGGCAATGCGTTATCAGTACAAAGACGGCCATACAGTACGAAGCTGGCTGCCGATGGATGAAACCTATTATTCTGATGGTCCAATCTGGATTGTGCTGGTCGCATGTGATTATTTAAAATACACCGATGATATGGATTTCTTAAAAGAGAAGGTGCCATATTTTGATGGAGGCGAAGCAACCGTTTTAGAACATTTGCAGAAAGGCGTAGAACGTTTACATACAGATAAGGGTCCTCATAATCTCTGTTTGGCGAGATGGGCAGACTGGAATGATGCCTTGAATCTGGACGATCCGAATGCAGAAAGCGTATTTACCTCCATGGGACTGGCATGGTGCCTGAAGGAAATGACAGAGTTGATGAAATATGCCGGTATGAACACGGAAGCTGCAGAATATAGCGAAATGTATACAGAATTAAAGGAAACCATTAATCAGAGCTGCTGGGATGAAAAGGGTGAATATTACGTGAGAGGCTTCTCTCATGGAAAAGTCATTGGCGGAACAGAGTCTGTGGGTTCTACGATCTATGCAAATCCGCAGACCTGGGCAGTATTGTCCGGCGTAGTGACTGAGGAAAGATTAGAAAGAATCGTAGCAGCGACAGACAAGTATATTGTTACAGACTTAGGCTGCCTGGTAAATTATCCGGCCTATGCAGAGGCGATGCCTGAAATTGGTCGCATTTCTTATCAGTATCCGGGTACGGTAGAGAATGGTGCTGTATATTGCCATGCTACGGCATTTAAGATTAATGCGGATATTGAAAGAGGAGATGGAGACCGTGCATATCGTGAATTAAAAAGAATCATGCCTGATAGCGAGACCAATCCTTATGAGGTGTCCGGAGCATTGCCATATACCCTGACAAGCTGCTATGCAACCAATGAGTACATCTGGGGAAAGACTGGCAGACCTTGGCTGACCGGAAGCCAGGGTTGGATGATGCGTTGTGTGGTAGAAGGCTTTTTAGGAATTAAAAAAGCATATGGCGGCTTTTATATCAAGCCTGCATTACCTCAGGAATGGAACGAGGCTGAGTGTGTAATTGAGCGAAATGGAACAGAGTATGTGTTCCACGTTCAACGCACCGGTGAAGAGAGTATGCTGGTAAATGGAGTGCCGGAGCAGCAGTGCTTTGTGCCATTTTTCAAGCAGGAGAGAGTGCGTGTTGACATTACGGTGTAGTATGGTGAGAACGACAAACGTTATTTAAGAAAGCAGGTGAAAGGGTTATGAAAAGAGGAAGAGCTGGAAAAATTATAGCATTTCTGTTGGCTATTGTGATGTGCTTTACAGTGGATCTCCCTGTTTATGCTGCCGAGGTAACACAAGATAATCTGGTAGTAACGATGACAACTGATCAGGAAAGCTATGATGTAGATGAGACGATTACGGCAACCATTACCTTGAAAAATAATAATTATTATGCAGTTACGGATATATCCTTAGAGGAGTATATTCCCACTGGATATACAATGAACATTTTAAGTGGCACTGCTTCCATTGAAAAGCTGGCGGCAGGAGAAAAGGTAGAATGTGTTGTGAAATTTGTGCCGGATCCGTCGTTATTTGTGGAACAGGGTATTAAGATTTTTGAGACCACATTCGAGGAGTCGAATCCGTTCACGGTAACAGACCGAGAGGTAAACAAGGTGGCAAGGGTGGATTCCGAAGAAGAAGACCACGGAATGGTAGTTGAGTTTGAGAGAGCTGACGGGAATACACAGAATTTCTATATGCAATATGTGGGTGTGGGTTCTGCAACCAGCTCCCATATTGTATATGAATTTGATGTAAATCTTAAGAGTGGTGCCAATGAGTATTTTCGTATGATGTTAAGAGCCGGTGAAAGCTGGTATACGCCGCTTAGAATTGAAAACAACGTACTGAAGGCAGCAGGAACGACGGATTTGCAAAATCTGGCAACGTTGAATGATGATACTTGGTATACAGTTACAGTTGCCTATAACTATGCGGATAACTATATGAATGTATATCTGGATGGAAAGAAGCTTGCGGCTTCAGAGACCTTGTGTGTTAATGACTTTGTAAAAAATGAGGTTACGGCAGCAAATGCGCAAACTTTGCGTTTCATTGCTTATAATAAATCAGTAGGTTCAGAACATTTCTTGCTGGATAATGTACGGGTATATGAAGGCTCACAGCCATATGAGGGAGAATTAAAAGATCCAGTACGAGCGAATCCGGACTCTAATCCGATTGAGATTGACTATGATAGTACAATCTTTAATAGAGAAAAACTGGATACAAGTGAATTTCCCGGGATGCTGAAAGGGTACGTATCATTACATACCGGAAATGGTATGGTTTATCAGGGAAGTGCAGAGGGACAGGAAGGTACTTGGACAAAGTTAGACACCATGCCGGTAGAAACAGAAGACGGTTTTTTGGTGGTTGCGGAAGAAATTTGTAGTGTACTTGGCTATACTTATACTGAAAACGGTGGAACAGTTACGATTAATAATACGCCGGCAGAGGTCACCAGTAAGGACGGCAAGCTCTGGATTGATGCAAAGTATTTCTTTGAGACGATTCTTGGAAAGACGGTAGCAGTTGATGAGGATGCGAATACCAGCGGTATGATGATCGCCGGAGACAGTCTATTTTCGTTTCCGTCCGCAGAACCATTCGGGCTGAGTACGGGAACGGTTAGCAATCTGCGTTCTGAATTGCAGAATTTGAACGATTACCTGTTCTTTGAGAGGCCTTCATACGAAGAGATTAAGGAAGCGTATGCGGCTTCAAATGTAAGTGGACAGCATCCGCGTGTGCTGGCGACAGAGGATGATTTCGCTGAAATAAAGGCGGCAGTACAGACGAATTCATACATGAGCAGATGGTATCAGCAGTTGCTTGTGGAGGCAGATGTTTTGGTAGAGGATAATACAGAGTCTCTGAAGTATGAATTGAGAGATGGCGTCAGGCTGCTTGCGGTGGCAGAAGAAGCGTTGAATAATATGCTGGTGCTTGGAATGGCATATCAGCTGACAGATGACGTGAAGTATGCAGAGCGGGCATGGATTGATCTTGAGGCAATTTCCAATTTTAAGGATTGGTATGCAATTCCGTTGGATACCGGTACTTTTTGTGCAGCTGTAGCAATCGGATATGACTGGATGTATGATGCCTTTACGGAGGATCAACTGCAGCAGATTGAAGCTGCCATATATAGTAATGGCTATACCCTTGCCTGCAGGGAATATATGGGTAACTATGGTCTGATGGACAAGACGGTTGCCAGCTACAACCAGTGTACGATTATTAACTGTGGTCTTGCTATGGCGGCTATGGCATTTATGGATGTCTATCCGGAGCATAGTGCTTATATTACTGCAAATGCTATAAGAGGTGCAGAGATTAATCTTACGGAATTTGGCCCGGATGGTGCATACAGAGAAGGTGCCGGTTATTGGACCTTTACAATGACCTATGTAGCAAAGCTATTGGCCTCCCTGGATTCTGTTTTCGGTACCTGCTTCAGCTTGGATTTATGTGAAGGCTTATCCACCTCGGCGGATTACATGATATACGTACAGTCCGATATGGGTATTTTCAATTATAACGATGCTAGAGAAACGGTTTATTATGTTCCGGAATTCTTCTATTTATCAGATAAATATAATAATCCTTCTATAGCAAGTACGATTCTGTATATGTACGATGGTAAATTACAGGGAGATTCCAACGCAAGTGATTTGGTATCCTCTCTTCTTTGGTATGATACATCAGTTGAAGCCGATGAAGAAGCACTTCCGGGATTAGATTGTGCTTATTACGGGGAAAGTCTTGCTACCATGCGAGACAGATGGAGTGCGGAAGTAACTACGTTTGTAGGTGTGCATGGTGGATATAATCAAATTGTTCATGGACAATTAGATGCTGGTACCTTTGTATATGATTATGCTGGAATACGTTGGATTAAGGAGCTTGGAAAAACGCCTTATGAGACATCAGTAACGTCCAATTATGCAACGGAAGGAGGGCGTTGGCGATTGTTCCGTTCTAAGGCAGAGGCACATAATACAATTGTTATTCAAAATAGCAGTACTTCATCCACAGGAACGGATCAGAAGGTAGATGCGGGAGCAAGCCTGACACGCTTCGAAAGTAAGGATAAGGGTGCCATAGCAGTAGTAAACATGAGTGAGATTTATGCGGGATATGGAGCTACGTCAGCCACCCGTGGAGTGTTCTTTACAGACGATAGAAGCAGCGTGGTTGTAAGGGATGAAATCACCTTATCTGAAGCTGATTCAACAGTATATTCCTTCTTCCTGACAGATACTGAGGTGACAATTGCAGAGGATGGACAATCAGCCACATTGACTCATAGCAGCGGCAAGCAGGTAAAAATGGAATTTACTGCAACGGGGACAGGAACGGCCAGCCTGGGTGTGGGACCGGCTACAAGAGAGCTACTGGGCTCCACTAGTCCGATTACAACTGCTGCAAGTGATGATGAGAATTTCTATGATGCGGAGAATGCAGATGTAAACAGAATTTATGTAAAGATGGATGATGCTGCCGGAGAGGTTGCAATTACTGTGAAACTTACACCGGTAGGTGTGAAAAGCACTTCCATTGAAGAGTACAACAAGAGTATTGAACAGTGGAGTATAGCAGATGGCGAAAGAGCGGAAACGCCTGAGCTGATAGGTGCGTCTATCGATGGACGTACATTAAACTTTGATTCTGAAAAGCAGGCAGCATTTTTAAGTGTAACAGGACAGTATAATACTGTTCCTGAGCTGGTAGTGACGCTGGATGAAACAAAATATACATATCAGGTGAATCATGCAGAGAGCGTTGACGGTGGAATAACGACGATTATTGTAAGTGATAAAAATGATGCAAGCGTATTCTCTACTTATTTAGTAAAGTTTGTGGTAATACCGGAACCGAAAGAATTTGATGAAATGACTTCTGTTCAGGTCGTAAATGTAGAAGCAAGTGATGAGCCACAGGCCGCCAGCGGATACTACAGATGGTGCGTGCTTGATAACGACACTACCTCTCGATGGACCTCTCAAGGGGGTGGAAATTGGATCCAGCTTGAGTTGGAAAAGAAAACGACGATTGATAATCTGCTGATCGCCTTTTATAATCCGACCAGTAAAGAACGCGGTAGCTATTTTGGTATTAACGTATCTGCGGATGGAGAAAATTGGGAGACTGTATGGAGTGGTACCTCTGATACAACAGCCCAAAATGGAACATATCAGCAATATGAGCTGGGTGGCAAAACCGCAAAATATGTTAGATTGGACTGCAACGGCAATACCGCTCAGGGAATTACTGCAGGCTGGAATAATATTGCTGAAATTGTCGTTACGAAAAATGGAACAGGTGCAAGTGTGACACCAACTCCGACACCGGAGCCCACGGCAGAACCTACCGCAGCGCCTACGATAGCGCCCACAGTAGCGCCTACGGCGGAACCCACGGCTAAGCCTGCGACGAAGCCCACAGTAGAACCTGCAACAGAGGAAACAGAAGAGTCCACAGTGGTAGCAACAGCAATGCCTAAGGTAAAGCCCACTGCAACACCTACAGTGAAGCCTACCGCAACGCCTAAGGTGAAGCCCACCACAACGCCCAAGGCCAGTGTTACAGATATCAAGATTATTCCTGAAAAGAGTGGTTTATCTTATGAAGAGAGCGATTCTTCTCATGATTCTTCCGGTAAGGATACGGTAACGGTTTATTGTACCGGAGAGTACGACGAGTTTCTTCGTGTAGAAATGGATGGCAAAGAGGTTGCGAAATCCAATTATACGGTTAGAGAAGGCTCTACTATTTTGGAATTCAAGACAGAATATCTGAAGACCCTGCCTGCCGGTGAGCATGTGGCAACATTGTATTACACAAATGACCGCAGTGTAGATGTGAAGATTACTTCTATCGTGAATACCGATGAAAAGCAGGAAGCTGCAGGAGATATTAAGGATAGCGCTTCAACAGAAGGAAATGAACAGACAGAGACGTCCGAAAAGCAGGAAGCAGAGGAAGATAACAATTTATTAGCATGGATTGTGGCAATCTTGGTAATTGGTGGAATTGCAATAATCCTCCTTGTTCACCGCAAGAAATTTAAAAATATATTGTCAATAATGCTTGTGTGTGTACTGCTGTCAGGAATGTTTATGAATGTATTGTCTGTGGAGGCAACCAGTACGGATACGTCCGGTACAGAAACCTCTAATACGGACACATCCATGACATTGATGATTACAGAAAATATACCTGTAGGTGAAAATACACTTGCGTTTAGTGTGAAGGTGTCCTATATATTACCGTCAGAATATGATGTCTTGATGGAGGCATACGAAGAAGCCTCAACTTTGAAGTATAGTACAGGGTTCAACGACTGTATAGAGGGAGATGTTGTTCATGACGATAAGAGTATACCGGATGGAGAATATTATTATTGTATAAAGAATGACACCTATGGCGGTAGCGTTGAATATGATGGCGGAAACGGCTATATTCTGATGAAGGATGCATATGGACAGCGAATAGATGTGAAACCAACAGCATCTGATATGGAATCTGTTATAGTAGAGAGTAAGATTCAATATAACACGCAGGGAATAATGCTTGAATTTGGTTTACGAGGTGTCAAGTCTAGCAGCAATCTCAGTTCTAGAGTAGCTACTTTGGGAACACTTGATAATGGTACCTTTACTATCACTGGAGGCTCCAGTATAGAAATTACAGCAGAAGAGTGGCATACATTTACCTATGTACTTAATATTGGAGACAAGAAGTATGATTTGTATATCGATGGTGTACAGGTGGCAAGTTCTGTTTCGTATCAGTATTTTAGAGGATTTCAGGGGGATGATTTCTTCCGAATAAAAGCAACCAAACTGTTAGATGGTGTTACCGGTGCCGATATTAGGATTGATGATATTAAGGTGTATGGTATGAGCAGTACATCGGTTGCACAGGTATCCCTATTGGATAGTGACCTGACAACAGTAACCGGTAACGATTTGGCAACAGTAACTGGTAATGACTTGATGGATGTATCTTCCTATAGCTTGACAACCTCATCCTATGAAGACTTGTTTACAGGTTATGACGAGATATGCAGTGAAGACTTTAATAATTGTACAGATGGCACGCTAGTTTATGACGATAAAAATATGCCGGACGGTGTATATTATTATTGTGTCAATGATGGAGATGGAAGCTATTCTGGTACAGTTTCGTTTGTTCGTAAAAACGGCTATATTCTGATGGATGAGGCATACGGACAGCGAATAGATGTGAAGCCAACAGCAGCGGATAAGAAATATGTTATAGTGGAGAGTAAGATTCAATATAACACGCCGGGAATAAATCTGAGCTTTGTTGTGCGTGGTGTCAAGAGTAATGGCAAGGCAGCAACATCTACTTTGGGAACGCTTGCTGATGGTATATTTACTACTAGCAGCGGAAGCTATAGTAAGGCTATTACAAAAGGCGAGTGGCATACATTTACCTATGTACTTGATATTGATGCAAAGACGTATAATTTGTATATCGATGGTGAAAAATTGACGACAAGTTCTGTTTCGTATCAGTATTTTAGAGGATTTCAGGGTGATGATCAGTTCCGATTATACGCAGCAAATACATCAGCCCCTGCTACCAGTGCTGATATCATGATCGATGATATTAAGGTATATGGAAGCACTACTGATCCTACAGCTATTCAGGCAATTACAGAATAGGATGCTATTGGAAGCAAAAGATGCCTGAGGGATTGTTCTGTGCTTGGTACGCAACAATCCTGGCATCATAGGAAATTACAATTTAAGAAAGTGGCATGAACAAAATGAAAAGTTATTATTGGGCAAAATATAATGGTTTCTTTGACAAAACAGTGAAGTTTATTGAAAAAGAGCAGTTGTTGAGGACTGACTTGTGGATACGATTTGTGCAGCAGTTTAAGGAGGACGCAGACCATGAAGGTGGCTGGCGGGGCGAGTACTGCGGTAAAATGATGCGTGGGATATCTGGTCTCGCAAGTATGTCTTATTAGGGATGCAATATTATCTGGAAATCTGCGAGGATGCCGAATTGTCTGCGCAAGTTTTGGATAGTATGTGCCGTCAGGCAGATTATATTTTGTCGAAGCTTGGAATCCCCGAGGATGGAAAGTTGTTGATTACGAAGGCAACCCGCCATTGGCGTGGGTTGAATTCCACCTCTATTCTGGAACCAATTGTAAGATTGTATCATCTTACAAAAGAGCAGAAGTATCTGGAGTTTGCTTCTTACATTGTAGATTGCGGCGGTACGGATGTGGTCAATATTTTGGATTTGGCCTATGAGGATAAACTGTACCCGTATCAGTATCCGGTTACAAAGGCCTATGAAATGACCTCCTGCTTTGAAGGCTTGCTGGAATATTATTATGTAACAAAAGAAGAAAAGTACAGAACCTGTATTATAAACTATGCGAATAAAATTTTAGAGAGTGATTTTACGATTATTGGTTGTTGTGGTTGCACCCATGAATTATTTGACCATTCTACGGTAAGACAGGCAAATACGAATAATGGTGAAAAAATGCAGGAAACCTGTGTGACGGTTACATTGATGAAGTTTTTCAGTGAGTTGTTTTTGCTAACCGGGGACAGTAAATACGTAGACGCATTTGAAATTTCCTTTTACAATGCATATTTAGGTTCTATCAATACAGAGAAGGTCATCGAGCCTTCTTTGCTAGAGGAACATCCGGAATGGAGTATCGAACCTTTACCGTTTGATAGCTACAGTCCTTTGACGGCAGGTACCAGAGGTAATGGTATTGGTGGTTTGAAGCTTATGTCAGACAACCATTATTATGGTTGTTGTGCCTGCATTGGAGCTGCCGGATTGGGCTTGGTTCCTCAGATGGCACTGATAAATAAGGGGAATGGAATTATTCTGAATTTATATATGGATGGTAATATGCAGACCACTACTCCGACCGGTAATCAACTTATGATAAGGACCGAAACTTCTTACCCTGTAAGCGGCAAGATAAAAATCAGTCTTGCAATGGATAAACCGGAGCATTTTGAGGTGCAAATACGAATTCCTTTGTGGAGTCAAAAGATGAATTTGACCGTAAATGGTAAGTGTTTGGAACTGGATCAGGCTGCATTATCTGTGAACAAAGGATATGTTTGTCTGGACAGACTTTGGAATACTGATGATACCATTGTGCTCGGCCTGGACATGCGGACAGTATATATCAAGCCGATTTCTTATGGCCATCAGATATTGATGAATCAGGTAATTTGGGGAGCCAATTATATTGTTCCTACTTATGATGAGGAAGACCTCATTGCGAAGAATCATTGTGCGCTTCGAAGAGGCCCGGTGGTATTGGCGCAGGAAAATCGTTTGGGATACAATGTGGATGAGCCGGTTGATATTCTGGTAAGAGAAGACGGGTATGTGGATGCTGCTTTCCCGGAAATGGAAATTGCACCCTATGAGCATATTCTGGAGTTGGAAATTCCTCTTGCGAATGGAGAGAAAATGCATGTGACAGATTACGCATCAGCAGGCAAGCTATGGACGCAGGAGAGCAAGATGGCAGCATGGATGTTAATAACAGAACCGGATATAATCAAGCAGTAAGGAGCGTGAGAGGTATGGTAAATATACTTTTGAGAATTCAGGATAAGGATGGTAATGTTCTGCTGGAACAGAGAGGAGATGATGAGGTTTCCCTCGTGTACAAAGCAGAATATAACGAAGGTGATGTAATTGTGTTGGAAACGATTCCTACAAATAAACATATCTTTTGGCAGGTAGATGATGCATTGGGTTCTGCTATGTGTTATGTGACAGGCCCGGTAACTTATCAGATTCCCTTTGGAGAGAAGAAAAGGGTATATTCTCCCAAAACATTTAGTGGCAGTAAGCATTATCTTTTTGCAAGAGCTGCTGAGACAGATGAAATAGCTACATACCGTAATTTGGCAGTTAATGTGAATGACCAGCATGATGTGGAGACCTGCTTTCCACATGCCATAGCAAATGTGGAAACACGAGAAGAATCTGTGTTTGCTGCTAAGAATGCCATTGACGGCGTTACGGAAAATCATGGTCATGGTTCCTGGCCATATGCTTCGTGGGGTATTAACCGTGATCCGAAGGCAGAGATGAAAATTGATTTCGGCAGAAAAGTTATAACGGATTGCATGAAGGTATATTTGCGCGCTGATTTTCCACATGATTCATGGTGGACTGAGGCTACAGTAACTTTTTCTGATGGAAGTACAGAAATACTAAAGCTGGTAAAGACGGACAAGGCACAGATATTTCACTTTGTAGCCCGAGAAATTGAGTGGCTTACATTTGGTGCTTTAATTAAGGCTGAAGATGAGTCGCCATTTCCTGCATTGACGCAGCTACAGATTTGGGGAAGAGGATAAGTAGTGGTACTGCGAGGATAGCTTTGAATTTAATTGGCTAAAATGCAAGGACGAACAGGCAATGGATCCCTCACATCATCCAAAAGCTGATATGGCTTCTCGTCCATACAGACAACAGGGTGTATGGGGTCATATGGAAGTTCATAGACGTCAAGGACATCTTCCATGCAGGCTACGAAATCAGCATCTTCTTTTGAAGGAATACACCAGTAGTCATTCATGTGAGGTCGAAGTTTATTTTTTTTTAAAGCCCTGCCAATTGTATCTTTACTGACTGGAACATCAAGCACAATTTTCGCCTGTTCTTCCAGCATCCGAAGTGTCCAACGAGAATGTCCTTCCGGTGCAGGACTGCATGCAATTTCGATAATACGTGCCTCGGCACGTCCGTCAAATTTTCTTCGTGCATTATCGGAATTAATATTACGATTCAGAGTAATAATACCTTCGATTCCTTTTTCGGAATAGAGTTTTACCGTATTGGTAATGGTAGCCATGCAAACACAATTTGTTTTGGCAGACTGTTCATGTGTAAGAACTTTACCATGTGCTGTATCTAAATCAATGATAATTTGGCATCTGTTCCGAACAGTTTTTGTTGTTTGTTTTTTACGCATAACAGATTTCAGCTTGTTAAATTCGTCATCTGTTAATGAAAAGTTGTATTTTTTAGGTCTTGCCATAAGAAATCACCGCCGTTTTTTTTAGTATATCACGAAACGGCTTAACATGCCAGTACTTTTTAACTAAATATCAATGATACAAAACACTAGTTACATGAACAATCATACCACTTCGTTCGAGTACTATGAGTACTATAATTTAAGACCACGAGTTATCTTTTATTTGATACTTCAAGTATATAATACTATGCCGAAGAAATTTGAATAGTATTGGTAAACACTGGCATTAGCAAAAACTTCGGCATAGTTTTTGCTTCGGCATAGTCACTATACCAGTTAAAATTCATAGAACTTGTCAACAATCTTGAATTACGTCGCTCCATGTCGAGAAGGCGTAACTGCTGGGACAATGCTCCTCAGGAAAGTTTCTTCGGACATATGAAGGACGAATTAGATTTCTCTGATTGTAATTCATATGATGAAGTCAGGTCATGATTGATGATTGGATTGATGGTACTTACTGAAAATATAAAGGAGCCGCTTCCTGATCTTTGAACCAACACTACAATTGACAAACCCAATACTATAGCCGGCCAAACCGGTTTCTGAGCGTATTGTCGAAACCACTCTACAGTCCCCTGCCATCCAGCACTGCCTGAAGATGATCAAATTTATCTTTATATATGTATGTCAAAAACTTGTCCAATCTGCGCAGACACTTCTGCAATTGTTCATGAGAAATAATTCCACGTTCACAGGCATCAGCAAGCTCATCCAGATCCATGACCTTTGACCGGCCGTCCGGATATATGATCACATCTGCCAGCAGATCAGTGGAAGTGAGAGAACTTTTGTCTTCGTTCCACATATACTCTACGATATCGCAGTACCAGTAAAGAAGGGAACCATCGTGACGGTAAAATTTGCTCAATTTAAAACCTTCCTTTAAAAAATAACAGGAAGAACCGTGATGAAAGCAAATTTTGGGATTGAGAGTGGTCCATGTGGTAATAATATAATCAACTGATTGGAAGACGATCACATCATCTTTTAACAGGATACATTCGTTGGGGATAAGGCGTCTGCGAAATAATTGTAAATTATTCATAGATACATACTCCTTTAAGTGTGTATTTGCTCAAATTGCAGCAAAGATTCCTTAAAAAAATAGTACAATGAAGAATGGTGGAAGTCAATTGAATTTTAAAGAAAAAGGTATTTATAGAAAATTCATGAATAATCCTGTTGATTTACTGGACAGTTGGGCATATTTTAGGTATAATTTTAATGACTGTGTGGAATTTTGTAAACAAAACGGCAGGCGAAAAAAGGAGTTGGACAGGGCATGAAAAGAAAAAAGAAGCTTGATAGAAGTGTGTTTCAATCACTGACTTTGATTTCGCAATTTGGAATCAATATGTTAGTACCTATTGGTCTGATGTTGTGGCTGGGGATATGGTTGGATGGAAAGTTTGGGACTTCATGGATTGCAATCCTTTGTTTTTTTATCGGTGCCATTTCCGGATTTCAAAATGTCTACAGAATGGCAAAAAGTCTGATGGATAAGGAGAATAAATGATAGACAGACTAAAAGAGATCAATAGAGGGTTATTGGAATTAAGTTTGGGCATTCTTTTTTTAGGGATGATGTGTCTGGTTTTAGGTATGTTTTTGGTGCAGGACCCGGTTTTGTATGGGGCGGCTCTCTTGCTGGGTGTGCTGTTAGCGTTGATCACTGCATATCACATGTACCGGACACTGGATAAAGCTTTGGATTTAGGTGCAGATGCTTCAAAAGTTGTCACAGCAGCAAATCTGATTAGGTATGTGTGTATTGTCATTGTTTTCGGCATTGTGTGGCTGACCGGTAAGCTGAATCCGTTGTTTACATTTTTGGGACTAATGACGCTGAAGGCTGCAGCGTATATGCAGCCCCTGACACACAAAGCGTGCAATAAGATCTTTCATGAGATCGATCCGATACCAATGCCTGAGGAACCGCAGCTTGCGGAAATCAAGGGAGTGGGTATTGTTGACGATAAATAATTTAAATATTAAATACAGATAAGGAGGTGAGTGTATGTTGCATGGAATTCTGTTATCCGCCGGATCAGACATTGATTTTATGATTCATGGTCTGTTGAAATACAATTTCTTCGGACATGAGGTGTGGATAACAACAACACATGTATGTGTTGCGCTTGTCATGTTGCTTCTCATGGGTTTATGTCTGGTTGTTAATCGTGCCATCAAGAAAGCCACGGAAGTACCCGGTGCGGTACAAAATGTGGCGGAAATGGTAGTGGAACTGTTGGATGGAATCGTAGACAGTGCCATGGGAAAAAGTGCCCCCAAGTTTTATAACTATATTGGAACGGTATTTATCTTTATCTTAGTAAGCAATATTTCCGGTCTGATGGGACTCAGACCCCCAACTGCTGACTATGGCGTGACCTTACCGTTGGGCCTCATGACATTTATACTGATACACTACAATCAGTTTAAGTATCAGAAACCGAAAGAAATATGGGAGGGTATGTGTTCCCCGCTGCCGCCATGGCTGCCCATTTGGTTTCCCATCAACTTGATCAGTGAGATTGCAGTGCCCATATCCCTGTCCTTACGTTTATTTGCAAACGTACTGTCAGGAACAGTTATGATGGCATTAGTCTATGGTCTGCTTGGCTGGTTTGCGACCATCTGGCCGGCTGCACTGCATGTGTATTTTGACTTGTTCTCAGGAGCAATTCAGACATATGTATTCTGTATGTTGACAATGACTTATATCTCCAATGCAATAGGAGACAATTAATTTTTAGGAGGAAAATGTAATGGAATTCAATGAAAGCTTTATTTTAGGATGTTCTGCAATTGGTGCAGGTCTTGCAGTTATCGCAGGTATCGGACCTGGTGTTGGTCAGGGTATTGCAGCAGGTCATGCAGCAGCTGCTGTAGGCCGTAACCCTGGGGCAAAGGGTGACATCATGACCACCATGTTACTTGGACAGGCAGTTGCGGAAACAACCGGTCTTTATGGTCTGTTGATCGCATTCTTGTTACTCTTTGTAAAACCTTTGGTATAGGAGGTTTCAAATGATACTATTAACGGAAGGACAGTCCATGTCAAGGCTGTTTGATCTGGACTGGCAGCTGATCGCCGATTCCACTCTGACGATTATTGCAGTGGGAGTTCTGTTCTTCTTTATGAGTTATTTTCTGTTCAATCCGGTGAGAAAGATCTTATCTGACAGACAAAACAAGATAAAATCTGAACTGGATGATGCTAAGAGCAGCATGGAACAGGCAGCAAAGCTTCGGGATGAGTACGAGGATAAGCTGAAGAATATTGATAAGGAAGCGGAAGTGATCTTGAGCGAAGCAAGACGCCATGCCCTTGCCAATGAAAGCGAGATCATCGCAAAGGCAAAGGAAGAGGCGGCCCGTATCGTGGAAAGAGCCCATACCGAAGCGCTTTTAGAAAAGCAGAAGATGGCAGATGATATTAAGAAAGAGATCATCACAGTGGCATCTGCCATGGCCGGAAAGGTGGTTGCAGCATCCATGAATACACAGATCCAGGATCAGCTGATTGATGAGACATTGAAGGAAATAGGTGATGGCACATGGCTAAGCTAGTTGCAAAGACATACGGAGAAGCCCTGTTCGAGTTAGCCATGGAAAAGCAGAACCCGGAAGCCTTTTTAGAGGAAGCACAGGGGATCATACAGGTCCTTGAGGAAAATCCGGAGTTTGATAAGCTGATGAAACATCCCAAGATTTCCAAGCTGGAAAAAGAAGAAGTAGTGGAAAGTGTATTTGAAGGACGTGTCAGCAGGGAAATGACAGGCTTCTTAAAATTAATCGTAAATAAAGAACGATACCATGAAGTGAAGAATATTATCCGGTATTTTGCAGAGAGACTGCAGGAGGAACGGGGGATTGGCGTTGCTTATGTGACCACCGCAGTGGATTTAAGTGATGCCCAGAAGGAAGCAGTGAAAAATAAATTGCTTGCTGCCACTTCATACAAAGTAATGGAGGTGCATTACAAGGTGGATGCATCCATTATCGGCGGAATGATCATCCGTATCAAGGACAGAGTCTTGGACAGCAGTGTTCGTACGAAGCTGGAAGAGATGAAGAAACAATTATTACGAATTCAGTTAGGTTAAGCTGAATGGAAAGGTGAACCAATTCATGAATTTAAGACCAGAAGAAATCAGCTCTGTGATTAAAGAACAGATTAAAAGGTATGCGTCTGAATTGGATGTTTCCGATGTAGGCACCGTGATCCAGGTGGCGGACGGTATTGCCCGTATTCACGGTCTGGAAAATGCCATGCAGGGAGAACTTTTGGAGTTTCCCGGCGAAGTTTACGGCATGGTGCTGAATCTGGAAGAGGACAATGTAGGTGCGGTACTTTTGGGAAGTGACCGCAACATCAACGAAGGCGACACTGTGAAGACAACAGGCCGAGTAGTTGAAGTACCTGTAGGCGATGCCATGCTTGGCCGTGTAGTAAACTCACTTGGCCAGCCCATCGACGGCAAGGGTCCTGTTCAGACAGATAAATATCGTAAAATAGAAAGAGTTGCAAGTGGTGTTATCACCAGAAAATCCGTAGATACACCATTGCAGACCGGTATCAAGGCGATTGATTCCATGGTACCTATCGGAAGAGGCCAGCGAGAGCTGATCATCGGTGACAGACAGACCGGTAAGACCGCTATCGCCCTGGATACGATTATTAACCAAAAAGGCCAGAATGTAAAATGTATTTATGTTGCAATCGGGCAGAAGGCATCTACGGTTGCAAATATCGTTAAGACCCTGGAAGAATACGGCGCTATGGCGTATACAACTGTAGTCGTTTCTACGGCAAGTGACCTGGCACCGTTACAGTATATTGCACCATACGCAGGCTGTGCCATTGGGGAAGAATGGATGGAGAAAGGAGAAGACGTACTGGTAGTTTACGATGACTTAAGTAAGCATGCTACCGCTTATCGTACACTCTCCCTGCTGCTGCGTCGTCCGCCCGGGCGTGAAGCATATCCGGGTGACGTATTCTACCTGCACTCCAGACTGCTGGAGAGAGCAGCAAGAATGAGTGAAGAGTACGGCGGAGGTTCCCTGACAGCCCTTCCGATCATAGAGACACAGGCAGGCGACGTTTCTGCATATATCCCTACCAATGTTATTTCCATTACAGATGGTCAGATTTATCTGGAGACAGAAATGTTCAATGCAGGTTTCCGTCCCGCTGTAAATGCAGGTCTGTCCGTATCCCGAGTAGGTGGTTCAGCGCAGATCAAAGCCATGAAGAAAATTGCAGCACCGATTCGTGTGGAATTGGCGCAGTATCGTGAACTTGCTGCATTTGCACAGTTTGGATCTGAATTGGATGCAGATACAAAGGAAAAGCTGGCACAAGGGGAAAGAATCAAAGAAATATTAAAACAGCCTCAGTACAAGCCAATGCCTGTACAGTATCAGGTTATCATCATTTACGCAGCTACTAAAAAGTATCTGTTGGATGTTGCGGTAGAAGATATCACCAGATTTGAAAAAGAATTTTTTGAATTCCTGGATACCAAATATGCTGAAATTCCAAGAAGCATTGCGGAAGAAAAGGTGATCTCTGATGAGACGGAAGCCCGACTGATTAAGGCGATTGAAGAATTTAAAGGTCAATTTAAATAGGAGTAAGTAGTTATGGCATCAATGCGAGACATAAAGCGCCGCAAAAGCAGTGTTCAGAGTACACAGCAGATCACCAAGGCCATGAAACTTGTCTCTACCGTAAAATTGCAGCGTGCGAGAGCGGCTGCAGAGCGTTCCAAAGGGTATTTTGAATATATGTACGGAACGGTCAGCAGCATACTGGCACGTACAGGCTCCATCAAGCATAGATATTTGCAGGCGGGAGAATCTCCTAAGAAAGCAGTGATCACGATTTCATCCAACAGAGGTCTGGCAGGCGGTTACAATTCTAATATTGTAAAGCTGATTACCGGCCGTGAGGACTGGAAGAAAGAGGATGTAGTGATCTATTCTGCAGGAAATAAGGGCCGTGAGAGTCTGGCGAGAGCCGGATATCAGATCGGCCGGGATTTTTCGGAAGTGATGGAAGAACCCATTTATGGGGATGCAAGAGACATTGCCAATGTACTTTTGAAAGCCTATGAAGATGGTGAGATCGGAGAGATTTATCTGGCATATACGTCATTTGTGAATACGGTCAGCCATGTGCCCACCATGTTAAAACTTCTGCCGGTGGAAGTTCCCCAGCAAAAAGAAGAGGAAGTACAGGGGGCGTCAGCCATCATGAATTTCGAGATGGAGGATGAAGAAGCACTGGATCTGATCATCCCTAAATATGTGGCCAGTATGATCTATGGTGGTCTGGTGGAATCCGTAGCAAGTGAGAATGGTGCCCGTATGCAGGCAATGGACAATGCCACCAGCAATGCGGAGGAAATGATCAGTGACCTGACACTAAAATATAACAGAGCAAGACAGGGCTCTATTACCCAGGAATTGACAGAGATTATCGCCGGAGCAGAGGCAATCTCCTAAGACTGGGCAAAAAAGTTTGTAACAGTGTCGCCATCGGCGGCACAGAAATGAGGTAAATTTTGAAAGAGATGAATAAAGGAAGAATCAGCCAGATCATCGGTGCGGTACTGGATATTCGTTTCCCGAACGGCAAGCTTCCTGAAATAAACGAAGCGATTCTGGTTCCCCGTCAGGATGGGACAGAACTGACCGTTGAAGTATCCCAGCATCTTGGCGATGATACAGTCAGATGTATCGCAATGGATACCACTGATGGTCTGATCCGTGGCATGGATGCACTGGCAACCGGTGCGCCCATCTCCGTTCCTGTAGGTGAGAACACATTAGGGCGTATTTTTAATGTTTTAGGTAAGCCCATTGACAATCAGCCGGCTCCTGTTGATGTAAACTATGAGCCGATCCACAGACCGGCACCTAAATTTGAAGAGCAGTCTACGGAAACAGAATTATTAGAAACCGGTATTAAGGTCGTTGACCTTCTCTGTCCTTATCAGAAGGGTGGCAAGATCGGTCTGTTCGGCGGTGCGGGCGTAGGAAAGACAGTATTGATTCAGGAGTTGATCCGTAATATTGCTACTGAGCATGGCGGATATTCTGTGTTCACAGGTGTAGGAGAACGTACCCGTGAAGGGAACGATTTGTATCATGAAATGAAAGAATCAGGGGTTATTGACAAGACCACTATGGTATTCGGTCAGATGAATGAGCCCCCCGGAGCAAGAATGCGTGTAGGTCTGACAGGCCTTACCATGGCAGAGTACTTCCGTGATAAAGGCGGTAAGGACGTCTTACTCTTCATTGACAATATCTTCCGTTTCACCCAGGCAGGTAGTGAGGTATCTGCGTTGCTTGGCCGTATGCCTTCTGCGGTAGGTTATCAACCTACACTGCAGACGGAAATGGGTGCGCTGCAGGAACGAATCACTTCTACCAAGAATGGTTCCATCACTTCCGTGCAGGCTGTATATGTGCCTGCGGACGACTTGACTGACCCTGCACCGGCAACTACGTTTGCACATCTGGATGCGACCACTGTATTGTCCCGTTCTATCGTAGAGCTTGGTATTTATCCGGCAGTGGATCCTCTGGAATCTACCTCCCGTATCCTGGACCCCAGAATCGTGGGCGAGGAACATTACCAGGTGGCCCGTGGTGTACAGGAAATTCTCCAGAGATACAAAGAATTACAGGACATTATCGCCATCCTTGGTATGGACGAGTTGTCTGAAAATGATAAATTAGTGGTATCCCGTGCAAGAAAGGTACAGAGATTCCTGTCCCAGCCGTTCTTCGTGGCAGGACAGTTCACCGGTCTGGAAGGTAAATATGTACCGATCAGCGAGACCATCCGCGGCTTCAAGGAAATTTTGGAAGGCAAGCATGACAGTATTCCTGAAAGTTACTTCCTGAATGCAGGAAGCATCGATGATGTATTGGCTAAGGTGAAGTAAAGAAGGGAGCAATTGATATGGCAAAAGATTGCTTTACTTTAAAAATTGTCACACCGGAGAGAACATTCTATGAGGGCAGTGCCACAATGGTAGAAATGAATACCAAGGAAGGTGAAATGGGTGTATATCCCAGACACATTCCCATGACAGTGATCATTGCTCCCGGTGTTCTGAATATTTATGAAGAGACCGGTGAGGTAAAGAAGGCTGCACTGCATGCGGGTTTTGCAGAGATCCTGCCGGATCAGATCACCATTCTGGCAGAAATCATTGAGTGGCCCGGCGAAATCGATGAAAAGCGTGCAGAAGAAGCCCGTAGACGGGCAGAAGAGCGACTGCGCACCAAAGATGCAGGGATCGATATCATACGTGCCGAAGCTGCTTTGCATCGTGCACTCACAAGAATTAATGTGTTGCACTGAGGACAAGATAAGTTCATATGATAAACAAAAAGGTGTTTATTCATATGGATTTTAATCGCAGGGTTTTACCCTTTTTTATGACTTATCCCGGAGTTGGTGAAAGAAACAGCCGTGATGCTATGCGGGATTTAGAGTATCTGCAGCAGATGTATCCGAAAGAAGTGAAGCGTTATCAGCAACGTGTGGTGGAGATGTTAGACCGGATGGATTATGACGGAAGTATGATTTACGATGAATATCCGGATCGTTTCGGTGTGGAACGAATGGCATCTTCCATGCTGGATGTGATCAAACGGGAGGAAATGATGAAATATCCCGACAAACACTTTAGCGATGAGAAGTGGGAAGGACTTCATGAATTGATTTTTGTGTTGTTGAATAACGAGATTTACAAACGTCGCAATGGATCCAGGAGAAGTTATTGGAATTTTTAGTTGAGGTTTTTGAATAAAGAAAGTACAATATAGTCATGGCGATGCCATGACTATATTTGCTGTCGAGGATAATATGAACGAATTAAGAAATTTACTTTTGAATACAATAAATCAAGAATTAAATCAGGTCATCTTGAGCAACTCCCAGGATAAAGAATATGCTGTGAAAGTAAAGATCAGACCTGTTATGATAAAAGGTGTGCTGTATTTTCAGGAGACCATCTACCGGGGAACCCAGGTGTTTCATGAGAATTTCAGTGGTGAGGAAATTATTAGCCGTATAGAGCAGCTGCTTCAGGGTAAAATGAAACAGTGCGAGATCGCATCAAAAGATATGAGTGCCACAGTACTGGTGAGTAAGAAAGGCAAGATGACCATCAAGACAAGAAAACGATCCGGGAAGCCGGGAGAGGCAGAGAATCAACTCCGCCCGGCCTGTGATCTTTCCCACAACCGTGAAAAGCAGTACATACTGAAAGAAGGTGTGCCGGTAGATTTTCTGGTTGGGCTGGGCGTGCAGACGCCGGATGGACGTATTGCTAAGAACCGTTATGATAAGTTCCGTCAGATCAATCGTTATCTGGAGTTTATAGAGGATGTTTTGGATAAGCTGCCCACGGACAGAACCATTCGCATTATTGATTTTGGCTGCGGAAAGTCGTATCTTACATTTGCCATGTATTATTATCTGCATGTACTGCAGGGTAGAGATATTACAATTACCGGGTTGGACCTGAAAAAAGATGTAATTGCAAGGTGTAATAAGCTGGCGCAGGACTTCAGGTATGACAGACTGCGCTTTGAAGTGGGAGATATCAGCACATATGAAGGGGCAGATGCCGTGGATATGGTGGTGTCCCTGCATGCCTGTGATACAGCCACAGATTATGCCATTGAAAAAGCGGTGAGCTGGGGGGCCAAGGTGATTATGGCCGTACCCTGTTGTCAGCATGAAGTGAACAGACAGATTTCCAGCAAGGAACTGCAGCCACTGTTAAAATATGGGTTGATCAAGGAACGCATGGCAGCCTTGATCACAGATGCGGTGAGAGCGAATCTTCTAGAGGAGCAGGGGTATGATGCCCAGATTGTAGAATTCATCGATATGGAGCATACACCGAAGAATCTGCTGATTCGTGCGGTAAAAAAGGAAGGGCCCATGCGCATGAAGAAAGAGCGCAGTGTTGAGGAGACTATGGAATTTCTGCATATTGAGCCGACATTGAAGCGGCTGCTGGAGGAGTAAAAAGAATGAAGAAGTTATTCATAAAATCAGGAGTATTTTTCCTGACCTTTGCGTTGACTCTAATAATTGCCGGTCAATTTACGAATCGGGGCAACAATGATATGACTATGAAAATGGGCTCTGCCACGCTGCCTATAGTGACATTTCTCCAAGGTGATATCACCATAAATGAGCTGCATGGACATACTGAAAAAAAAGATGTTGCAAGCATGGCTTCCAATATCGTTCAGTTAGGGAAGAACAGGGAAGTTTCTTTTAGGATAGAGAAATACAACAATTTTCTGACAGGTGTGTCATTAGAAGTGAGGAGTTGTGACGGAACCCGCCTCATCGAAAAAATAGAATTTACACAGTACGAAGAGGATGGGGAGTATATCCGTGTGGATACTGCCCTTAAGGATTTGTTGAAAGAGGATGAAGAGTATGCTCTTGTGGTAGTGCTTAAGGATGAAGATGGCAGAGAAAGCAGGTATTATACCAGATGTATCTGGGGCTCAGAAACGTTTGCGGCAGAGAAAGTGGCATTTGTAAAGGATTTCTACGAAGCGACTTTTGATAAGGAAGCAGCGAAAGAACTGACAAAATATCTGGAAAGCAATTCTTCCGGGGACAATACCACATTGCACAAGGTCAATATTCACAGCAGCTTAAATCAAGTTACCTGGGGAGAGCTTGAGATAACACAAGTTACGGAACCGGTAATTGATATTTTGGAGCTTGGCAGGGACACAGGTTCTTTTGCACTCCGAAGCATGGTTGCCAGCGGTTCTGAAAAAAATATCACTTATTATGCAGTGGAGGAATTTTACCGAATCAGGTATACCTCAAGCAGAGTGTATCTGTTAGATTTTGAGAGGACCATGACGCAGCTTCCGGAGGTGGAAGGAGATATCTATGCAAATGATAAAATCATGCTGGGAATTGCAGGGTCGGATATACAATTAAAAGAAAGTTCCGATGGCAATTATTTGGCATTTGAGGCTGTAGGGAGACTTTGCACTTATAATGTAAAAATGAACAAGATGTCACTGCTCTATACCTTTTATGATGCAGAGAACTGGGATGCCAGAACGTTGTACGATGCCCATGATATAAAGATTTTAGATGTTGATGATGCAGGCAATGTAAAGTTTGCGGTGTATGGATATTTCAACAGGGGCAGACATGAGGGAGAGACGGGGATCAGCATATATGCCTATGACAGTGCAATGAATACCATTGAAGAGATGATTTATATTCCCTATGAGAAATCATGGCAGATTTTAAGAAGTGATGTGGAAAAGCTGTGCTTCCTGAATCAGGGAGGCAAGTTGTATGTGTATCTGAATCAGAGTATTTACGAAATCAATCTGGATACCATGGAGGCAGAGGTACTGGTACAGCTGACAGCCGATGATACCATGCATACCTCTAAATCTCATCACATTGTGCTGTGGAATCAAAAAGATGTCCTGCAGGTATTGAATTTAGAAACGGAAAAGTTGAAGACAATCCCCGTAGATGCAGGAGAGCATATGCAGGCATTGGGCTTTATGGGCAGCGACATTATCTACGGTGTAGTACGTGACAGTGATATCCTGGAAGATGCTTCCGGCAGAGATATCCTCCCCATGTATAAAGTAGTCATCTGCGATGATACGGGCAGAGCATTAAAGGAATACCAGGAGGAGAACATTTATACTCTGTCAGTAGTGGTTGTGGACAATCAGATCACGTTGAACCGTGTGAAAAAATCGGAAAGCGGAAGTTATATGGACACTGTACCGGAGCATATTGTGAACAATGAAGAGCAGGTAGCAGGCAAGAATAAGATTGTGACAGCGGCTATCGATGTGTACGAGACTATTACCCAGATACAGGTGAAGAAGACCATTGACAGCAAAACCTTGCAGATTCTCACCCCTAAAGAAGTGATATTTGAGGGGGGAAGGGAAGTAATGACCGGCGTGGCTGAGGAGGATATACCGGAATCAAATACAAAACGCTATTATGTCTACAACAGATATGGTGTTGACGAAGTATATTTTGATCCGGCGGAGGCGGTTTCACTGGCATATGATACTTCCGGAAGAGTGGTGGATGAAACCGGCAGAACTGTCTGGTTCAAGGGCAATCGCGTCACGAGAAACCAGATCATGGCCATCGCGGAGCCGGATGCCGTTTCTAAAGAGGAAAGCTTAGGAGTCTGTCTGGATACCATTTTGAAGTTTGAAGGCATCACTATCCAGTCCCGGCTGATGCTGGAGGAGGGCAAAGATGCATTGGAGATTCTAAAAGAACATCTGGTTGGAGCAACAGTGGCAGATATGACTAGCTGTTCAATGGATGCAATGCTGTATTTTGTAAACAAGGATATTCCCGTGCTGGCTGTGCTCTCTGATGGTGAGGCAGTGCTGATCACCGGTTTTAATGAGTTTAATATTGTGGTATTTGAACCGTCCACCGGCAAACTGTATAAGAAGGGACTGAATGATTCTGCGAAATGGTTTGCAGAGAACGGGAATCGGTTTATTACGTATTTTAATTGAGTTGTATTATATGTGAAAGATATATCTTGCGTATTTCCTTAGTGTCAGCCAGACCAGATAGCCCAGTACACCGCAGGAAAGGATCTCACCGACACCTACGGTTGCCATAAAGTAGGGAATGGAACCCTCAAATTTATAGGCAAATGCCAGCACAAAGGGGACAATCAATGTATTGGCAGCGATTGGCGGTATAGTACCAAGCAGAGGATGTTTTTTTCGGAGGGCATAAGTGCCCAGGGCACCAAGCAGGGTGGCTATAGGGCCGAAGAGAATGTCCCATGCAATACAGCCTGTCAGAATATTGCTCAGCAGACAGCCGATATATAGGCCGGGTATAGCAGCAGGGGTAAACAGTGGAAGGATGGTCAAGCTTTCCGAGAAGCGGACCTGAATGGCAAAATTAGCCAGTCCAAGAGCATTGGCAATCAGTGTCAATACAACATAAAGAGCGGCGATAATTGCCGCATGGGTGATAAATGTTACTTTCTTCATTTTAAATTCTCCTTTAGTTTTGTTTTACGAGTGGAAGGTCTCGAACACTCGGCACATTTAACGGCGGTAACCGCCGAAAGCCCTGATAGACCTTGGTATGAGAGCTTTTATATACATAGTATAGCATGATTAGACCGAAAAAGCAAATATAGATAAAAGTTCGTTTGTGTCAAGTGTTCGTTGGCACTTTTTCAATTAATTTTTCTTCTGATATTCTGCTTATTTTTTTGTATGCCAAATAAACCCAAACTCGGGTGCTGCTCATTAATTACAAAACGCTTTCTTAAATGCTTTTCTTGATGCTGTCTGCATAGCCTCCAGTATCGGCATATGAGCACTTATCACATCAACATATGGATTGCCTTTCCCATCTTTCTTTGGGGCTTGCGCTGC
>JAZPYS010000033.1:0-16642 GCA_045544275.1 Acetatifactor sp.
TTTAGTGCGCTTTATCTCACCGTATTATAGTTCCCGATGCTTCCAAGTTCGAAATGAGTGGATGGTAAACCACAGCTCAAAAGTAATAGCCGTATTCAACGGGCAGCCCAGCGGCACGAAAAACACGATTGAATATGCCCAACAACAGGGTATATCAGTTCATCAAATTAAGGGGTAAGCATATGAAAAAGATTACAGTCATTCTAGTGATAGTTATCATTCTCTCAACAGTTGGCTACTGTGCATTGCTGATTCCAGAGCCAGAGCGGTGCAGTCTCTGTGATGTTTTTCCACGTCATGCGCCGTGCATTTTGAAATTAAGTACCGGAGAGTTGGTTGAACTGGAAATATACGATCCGCACCCGTACAAAGTTGCTGAGATAGCAGAGGAACAGCCTGGTGGGTATTTTTCTTTTGTTCGTGGCGCAGGGCTTGATGGGCACATGGTAGCTGCTGAATATTTATCAGCGACTATTCCCGTAAAGGCCGAACGTATGAATAAAGAGTATTTCTGCAGTGATTGCCGGGAACTGTTGGATGACTATAAACGTTATGGATATGTACTTGCAGATGTGAGAAATCCCGAAGCCCCCGTTCCATATCCGATTGAAGAAGGAACATCCTTTTCACTTCGCTGCTATAAAGTAGAAATAGGGAAAAATGAGGACGATGACAAGTACGAACTGATGATTCAAGGAACATTCAACAAGTAAGATAGAAACCTGACACAATATATTGATAAATTACAAAGTGAGGTGCCGCTGAATAGTGGCACCTCACTCATTTTTTAGAATAATATCCCTTATTCTGAGAACTTATCAAATTTTAAAAATCTTCAGAATCAGGAATGCCGTCCTTATGATCTGAGAATAAGGGGTACAATTAAAATGTCAGGACAGGTTACCGTTTTTGTCGCAGGTCAAGGTTACAGTTTTTTGCAAAGTTGCACCGTTGTAACTTACAGAACCTGTTGCAACAGCAGAGGCTCCGGAGGTATAGGCATTGCGGCTTAAAATAGTGGCACTTGAAACATATGTGGCAATTTTACATGTTGCAGAGGTTGCGTCAGAAGTCGTGCCATCGTAGGTAAATGTACCTGTTACAGATACTGTAAAAATAGTCGTACCAGAATTAATACACTGTGCTACTTTTGTTCCCGTTTTTGCGTTACCGTAGGTCTGAACAGCAGGAACATAAATTGTTTCAATATAATAATAACCATTCCCTAGGTCTTCTACGGTCTGACTGACCATAATCTGTTGGTCCTCAGGAATCCCTGAAGCGGTTGCAGGGAGGACGATAGCATTAACACAAATTAAAATGCAAATAAATAGCGTAAAAAATCGTTTCATAAACAATTCTCCTTTAATTATCGTCGAGAATATCCTCTTCACTATAATAAGAGTCTACTGCATATGTAGGACCAGCTATATCAGGAGTAAGCTCGCCTTCATATGTTATTTCCTCAATGTAGTAGACATCTAGTGCTTGCTGTTGTTTGTAGTCAGTATATATACTGACACCTGCTACCAAGACTGTTGCCATAATCACAATTAGAATTGTGATGCAGATAAGATGCTGCTTGAAATTATTAGCCCTGGTTAACGAACTTTCGCCTAGTTCCGAAAGAAAATCTTTTGCAACATCCTCCGGCCTACCAAAACACTCAGAAAGTGCAACAAAATCTACGTCATCGTGGTCTTCACAATAGTAGATTACCTCAGCCTCCAATTGGCACAGGAATTCCGTTTTCTGGGAACCTGAACAGGGAATCCTCTTCTTCACTTCCCGAAGGTACTGCGATGCTGCCGTGCTCATAAACTTCCTCTCTTTCGTAACCAATGGGTACGCTGTTTAAGAAAACATTTTGAATCCCCTCCTGAACCTGATCAAATTCGGCCTTCAACTCGCTCAGACGCACTCTGCCGCTGGGTTCCAGATGGTATAGGACTCGATTTCGCCTCCGCCCATGCCGGGTCTCCACCGTGACATCCCGGCCTGAAATATAGCCCGAATCCACCATACGGTACAGCAGAGGATACAGAGAGCCTTCCTGCACAGTCAGCTTGCCTCCACTCCGATCAGCAAGCATCTGAATCAGCTGATAACCGTAAATATCTCCTTCTTGTAACATCAACAGGGTAAGCATTTCAATGGAGCCTTTTTTGAAAATACCTGTTGCCATATGCTCACTCCTTTTTCTACTTTCTCACATAAACTATATCAAAAATACAATAAAAAGTAAATACCTAGTTTTCATAAATAAATATTGACAAAAGTGAATTGTAGATTTATTCTAAATATAGTAGATTCGACAAACCAAGACAAAGCTCAAAACCCGATCCAGATGCGAACGTGGATGTACTCCAATTATTATGAACCAGCAATATTTTTACTTAAGATATTATTATCCTTTACTTTACCCCGTTTAAACTA
Organism: Acetatifactor sp.; assembly: GCA_045544275.1. Classification (GTDB taxonomy): domain Bacteria; phylum Bacillota; class Clostridia; order Lachnospirales; family Lachnospiraceae; genus Acetatifactor. The sequence goes on from JAZPYS010000033.1 coordinate 2,437, forward strand.
TATTAAATCTTCCGAATTTGGGTATGAGAGCCAAATCGCAAATGTACGAAATAAAAAATATTCTACCTATGTGAGGTGTTATTATGCAAGCAAATAAGATAAAGAAATTATCTCCACGTACTAATGCTGAAATTTACGAAATTGAAACAATGTCAGCAGAACAAGTTGCCAGCGTTTGTGAAAAGGCCAAGGTTGCATTCGAGAGCTGGAGCAAAACAAGTTTAGAAAGCAGAAAAAGATATTTAAGAAAATATATCGATACTATTCGTAATAATAGTGATCGCATAATCCAAAGTATCATGATGGATGTGGAAAAACCGTACTGCGAGGCAGAGACCGAAGTAATTGAAGGTTGTGACATACTGGAATACTATTGTTCTGAAACATATGAGGGGATTGATCATCCAGTTGAAATAACGTTAAATACAGATATTTGGTCCAATAAAAAAGCTTACGGATTATATCAACCCTGTGGTGTCTTTGCAGTAATTAAGCCATGGAACTATCCTTTCGAATTAGGACTTTGGGCTTTTGCACCATTACTTCTTGCGGGTAATACTATTGTATACAAGCCTTCAGAATTGGCAGCATCGACTGGTACCTTGTTGGTCGAACTAATTAATTTGGCTGGCTTTCCAGATGGGGTTGTTAACATTATTCAGGGAGATGGCCGTACTGGAAAGGATCTTGTCGAAAATGAAAACATCAGTGGCATATCTTTTACAGGTAGCAGTAGAGTTGGGCGCGAAATATTAAAAAACATAAAGGATTCGGGAAAAAAACTTTCTCTAGAAATGGGGGGGAGTGATTTCGCACTCGTGTTAAGCGATGAGATAGATGAAATTACAGTACCTGGGATCTTATGGGGGAGTTTTTCTAATGCTGGACAGGTTTGCGTTGCTACGGAGAAGGTTCTTATTTCAGCAGATATATACGATAGCTTTATAAAAAAACTCATTGTAGAGACGAAGAAGTTAAAACTTCAAAAAGAAATTCCTCCTATTATTTCTAAAAAACAATATAATAAAGCAAAAAGAATTGTAGATGAAGCAATTAAACATGGGGGAACAATATTGTGTGGTGGGCCTATTCCTGAAGATAGTGCTTTAAAACATGGAAATTATTTTTTGCCGACTATTATCGAATGTAAAGATTATGATTTTTTATCAAATGTTGAAGAAATATTTGCACCCATTATTTTAGTAGCTTCTTTTAGAAGTGAAGAAAAGGCAGTTGAAGTTATTAATACATCTCAATATGGTCTTGGATGCAGTATTTGGACCGGAGACTATGAAAAGCATACTCACTTATTCAGAGATATAAATGTAGGCATGATTTGGATAAACGAAGTTAATTTACCGATGCCTCAGGTTCCGTGGATTGGAAAGAAAATGAGTGGTATTGGTTTTAATTTATCTAAAAATGCAGTATATGATTCTATGAATTATAAAGTAATTCATATTGATTGTGATACTTCGAAGAGAAATTGGTGGTATCCTTATACTAAAGATTGAAGGAGAGAGACAGATGTTTTTAGATGTTACATGGTTAGAAAAACCGAAAATTTTTATTAGCTCTACCTTGGATAAAAATACGGATGCCATTCGTAAAGATTTTATGGATGATCTAGACAAAATGGGATATGAATTACTTGCATTTGAAACAAACAGCTTTCCGTATACAAACGATAATAGTTCTAATATAATCGAAGAAACTGTAAATGCAGTTGCTAAAGCGAATCTTTTTGTACTAATCATTGATGAGAATATTGGCACCGTTAATAATGGTCAATCAGTAATTGAGCGGGAGTATTTTCGAGCTAAGGAGTTGAGATTGCCAACATACGTTTTTATACAGAAAAAAGTTTGGGAAGATTACCGTGATGGTCGCATAGGTCCCGATCATTATGTAAAATCCAAAGAACACTATGAATTTATTAAAGCAACTTCTGAGTACAAAATTGCAGAATATACTTCCCCTAAAGATTGTGTTAATCATCTCAATAGTCAGTTGCTAAATTTTCTTGGAGGTGCTCTTCGGTTTTCGACGAAGGCAAGTTGGCTGTGGAATGAAAATTTCACACGTTCTGTCGAAAGAAAAGCAGCTGAAGTCTGGATTATTACGCCTGACTTTATGTGGGATTATAATGATATCCCTTTTCGTAATATTGTTATTAATAATGTTACCCAAAGAGGTTGTGTGTATAAATATATCTTTCGAGGTAGTGCAGAAAATATTATAAAAAAAGACGAAATGCTCCGCTACTATAAGAAAGTGTTTGCACAGAATGGAAAAAGTATTGCTGACTTGGAAAGACAGGTTCAGTATCTTGCAGTTAAACCTGATAAATTTTACTGGTCAAGCGAGCAGATTATTTTTAATCCTTTTGCATTGAATGAACGTGCAATTTTGGTAGATGCTATGGATGTTAGAGATCGAACCCTGAAATTTAATATTGAATTTGGCCACGATAAGAGAGTTGCTTTTAGAGAACAGTTTATTAGTTATTGGAATGCAAATATAAAGAGTTCAGAAAAGAAAATAGACATTAATAAATATTAAATGTGTGGTGCTAATAATGGAATATAGAGATAGTTTGTCGGAATATATTAAGAAAATTATTGCTGATAGCAATTTTGATAGTCGTCTTACTAGGCAATTTGTTTATCAGCCCGAAGTTGAGAAATTTGACCTGATTAATTCGGTAGAAGATGTAGCTCGTGATGAAGACATAAACTATGTTAAAGGTTTGTATCATAGGTATCCTGGAAAAGTATTAATATTTCCTACTGAGCGGTGTCTAGGTAGCTGTAGATTTTGTTTCAGAAAAAATATTATTAGCGACGAAACACAAAATCTAACTTTGGCGGATTTTGATGCGATCGAAGAATATATAAACAGAAATGGCATTACCGAGGTGATTTTCTCTGGTGGGGATCCCTTTGCAATTAGTGTTCCCACGTTGATTGAATTTATTGATAAGATTAAATCTATCGAACAAGTTAAGCTGATTCGTATTCACACACGGGTCCTTACATATGAACCGAGTCTGATAACCGAAGATTTTGTTAAAAGTATAAAAGGCGGAACACCTATTTTTATGGTTTTCCATATTAACAGTCATTTGGAACTAACACCGTTGGCAAAGGATAAGGCAAGATTGTTGTCCGATAATGGAATCCTTTGTTTCTCCCAGACAGCTTTGTTACATGGCATTAATGATACTGAAGATGATTTAAAGCAATTGTTTTCTGAGCTACTTCTTAATAAAATCAAGCCATACTATTTATTCCATCCTGACAGGGTAAAAGGAACGGGTCATTTTTATATCCCACTTAAAAAAGGAATTGCATTATACAACTCCTTATACAATAGGATTTCTGGATTAGCAATGCCGATTTATCTGTTTAATATTCCCGATGGATATGGTCACTGCATTGTTGATTTAGGATGTATTATATCAACTGAAAAAGAAAGTACATATAAAATTAATACATGGACTGGTGAACAGATAGAGTATATTGATATTGAATAATTTGGGAAAACATCAAAAACCAAACAATTCAACTAATCATAGAATGACAGTTTGTGTGTGGTGCTTGTCCAAAACTATTGACTTCAGCTAGTTTACATCATTATCATGTCACTTGTCAGCATGGTACGAAGTATAGAAGATTGTGGGAACTCTTGTTCCCATTTTAATAAGATTATATTTAGTCTACCTAGTGGTTTCCCCAAAAAAGAAAGGACAGTCTACCGCAAACTGCCCTCTGTGTTATTCAAAAATGTCCAGAAATAGATTGTCCTCGAACCAATCTGCAGTGTCGATTTCCGCATCGTCATAATCTGGCTTAGGCAGATTTTGCGGGGGCAAAGCGGAGTAAGTGCTCAATAACCACCCATCCAAAATCAATTACGGCAGAGTCCCCTTTGTAGGGCTCTGCCGTTCGTTTATTTCCGTATATGTTCCCAGTGCCGGACAGCCGGGTGCCAAGACATCAGTTTTTCCAGTTCCTCATGGGTCGGGGATTTACCCAGATAAGGCAGCATAGACAGTACCAACAGAAGATACTCATATGGCTTAATACCATTGACCTTGGCTCCTTCTACCAACGAATATACAATAGCACCGGACTCTGCGCACTTGACACTGTCACAGGAAAGCCAGTTCTTTCTACCTACCACAAAGGGCCGCACGGTATTTTCTTCCAGGTTGTTGGAAATAAGTACATCTCCATAATCCAAAAACGCCATAAGCTACTGCTTCTGGTTTAGGAAATACCGTACCGCATCCTCCAGTTTGCTTCCCTTTTTCAAGTAGATCGTTTTTAGCTATGCAAAATACTCCTCCAGAAGGGGACAAACCACATCCCGGATTCAGAGGCGGCAGGCTTATTGCCTTCTTTCAGCACCTGTACAATCGTCTCATCTGTGTGGATCATAGACTGGACCAGAAACCGCTGCTTCATGTGCTTGTACAGCGGCTTCAGCCAGCTCTGGATACACTGGATTACCCAATTAGCCATGGTGACCCTACTCAGCTCCACACCCTACCTTGCCCAGATCTTCTCCTGCCGGGCCAGAGGAATACCGTCCACATATTTACTGACTGCGCAGATTCCGGAGCCAGTAGTAAAAGTTTTTCTCGGAGATACAATGCTGCTGACAAAACTCCCGTTTTGTCAGTCCACTGTTGTTACATTTCTGAATGAGCATTGCCCAGATCGGCTCCCGGTATTCATCCCACACTGCCAGTACGTCTGCCATTTGATGGTACCTCTCTAACCATCTCGAAAAACTTACCGTGAGATTTTTAGGTTTTGGGATATTATCTCATATCAATGGGTGAGATACTAGGTGGGTGATTATTGTGCGCTTACATTGTGTACTTACGCATGTTCGATTCGAAGGTGTTGATATTGCATTTCATCCCCATATTTTGTATAATAATTAATTATAGAATTAAGACTTTTTATAGCAGATCTGAAATTGGTTGATAATGCACTTGTAATATATTGTAAGGTGGAGAAATAAAAATGAAAATCACCTTTTTTATCGGTAACGGCTATGATATAAACATTGGACTAAAGACTGGTTATTCTGATTTTTTGAAATGGTACATAGCACAGCCCAGTAAAGATGAAATAATTGCTGATTTCAAGCAAGTAATTGAGGATGGAATCGAATATTGGTCGGACTTAGAAATCGTATTAGGCCGTAAAACGCTTACATATCCGCTAAATACTAAGAATGGCTTCACAACGTGTAAATACGATTTAGATACCCAACTACAGAAGTAATTTAATCGAGCAAAACAAGCTGATTCAAGAGCCTTCTTTACAAGATATTGCTATCTTCAAGCAATCAATTGTAAAATTCCCTCTATATTGTTCTAATGCATATCGATCTGATCTTCAAAAAATATATAATGCGCACGGTTATGAAGAATATGAATATAATATTGTAGATTTCAATTTCACAAACACTGTCGATATTTTCTGGGATAAGCTGCCCAAAGATGCTTTCTGGCACAATATTCGTTATCCACAAATATTAAGTGGTGAGCCATTCCGTACAATTGATAAAAAGGGGCAATTATTCCACATTCATGGTACATTAAACAATGAAATGATGACCGGCGTTGGCGAACCATCGCAGCTGGCAAACACAATTTTTCAACGTACAGATATTATTACAAGCCTTTGTGTGAAACCTGTTATGAACGAAAATTGTAGGAATGAGGTTGAGAATAACGTTTCTACATTGATAGACAGTACGGATATTTTTGTCATATATGGTATGTCTATCGGCATTACGGATGCGAAGTGGTGGAGAAATGTGGTATGCCGTCTGTTGACTGAGGAAAATACATATCTATTGATTGTCAATTATGATAAAGACTACAATCCTGCGCTACCGTACACTTCCAGTTTGGTTGCCAGAAAAATAATTAACAATCTAATTGAGGTATCTGGCTGTCCGCATAAATATCAAGATAGATTAAAAAGAAAGATTGCAGTATTGCTTAATACAGATCTTTTCCGTTTTGCTTCCTTAATAAGGAAGGAAAGCGTTGTTAGCTAAAAGTACGGCTGGAGAAAACATAAGAATGAGGTGAACTGTACTGTGAAAAAGAAGTATCAAGTATTTGTAAGTTCTACGTATAGCGACTTAAAAGAAGAACGTAGGGCGGTAATGCAGTGTTTGCTGGAAATGAACTGTATTCCTGTCGGTATGGAACAGTATCCTGCTAGCGGTATGAACCAGATGGATTATATACGCATGATGTTGGACGACTGCGATTATTATGTTTTAATTCTGGCAGGTAGGTATGGTTCTTTGGATACGGATGGAATAGGATTTACCGAGAAAGAGTATGATTACGCAATCTCACATAATATTCCTGTCATGAGTTTTGTGATTGAGGATATCGGCAAGCTGACTAATGAAAAATGTGAGAGTAAGGCCGCACTGCGAAGAAAATTAGAAGCATTCCGAAAGAAAGTGTGCGCAAGTAAACTGGTTAAGTTTTATTCAAATTTAGGTTCGTTAACGACAGCAGTAGCAGTATCTCTCAATCGCTGCATTCAGGATTATCCTGCTGTTGGATGGGTTCGAGGAAATAGCGTAGACGAAACAGACGAGATTGAAGAAAAAATAGAGAAATACTTGAGGGAACATACTGCAACAGATGCTGATATTGATGCACTTTTTGTTGATCCCACTTTATTTTCCAACGGTGGTAATGCGACAGGACACGCTAGTGAGCCGGAAGGTAAAGCATTATCTGCAGAGGGTATCATAGCCACTGTTAAAGAACTTGAAAAAACGTTACCCACCATTACGATTGGAAAATAACCGATACGCAACGCTTTTATAGAGGATACCACCGTAATTGGTGGTATCCTTTTTTAGTACACAAGTACAGCATAACCAAGTATTTCAAAGTGCCCCAGAGGATAGCTCCGCTCCTGGCAGCTATCCGCGGTATTACCCTCAATGGTGTACACTCTGCCATTCTCAACTCTATCCACAATACCAACATGGTCAGCGCCGCCATCCAGCCCACCGCCTTCTTCATCTTCCCAGTCGAAGAAGACAATCATGCCAGGGGTAGGTGTGATATTTCTGCCTGCCCATTGATCGTGCTGTCTGAACCAGTAGACACCCCATTCACAGCCGGAGAATTTAGGAATCACACCGGCTTCGATATAGCCGCACTGGTTGGCGCACCAACTGACAAAGCAGGCGCACCAGTCCACACGCTCGGTAAAGCCGTACCAGCTCCAATAGGGTTCACCGCCTACATTGCCGATTTGGGATCGAGCCACTTCTACAATCAAAGCGGAAGTGTCTGGGTCATAGAAGATCTGTCCCAGCGGATAATAGCGAAGCACATGAGGAACATAGTCCATATCACCATAACTGTCCCAGCCGTAGGTTTCGGCGGCTTTCATGGAAAACTCAATGGCATTGGCTTTGGAATATTCGCCGTACTTGCTCATAGCCCAGGTGATATAGCCCTGTCCATAGTTATAGCCTTGCAGAGCCAGCTTGACCGCATCCATGTCCATGGGGCTTTCACACTGAGCGATCTGCAGGCAGTCAGCCAAATTCTGAATACCCACATTGATGGAATACTCTGGATCAGTGATGCCTCCGGGAACACGAGGATAAAGGGTGTTGAAATTACACTCGGAGCATTGCATGGGGTCATTGCCTCGTCCTCCGGATTCCTGCATCATCACTGCCTGGATCAACAGTACATAATCACCAATGCCATGTTCTCTGGCATACTGCTGAATGATAGGTTCGTAGGCCATGATCTCCTCGCTGATTGGCAGGATTTCAGTATCATCCTCGTCACTGGCAAGCATCATGCCAGCAAAACACATGACGATCATAATGACCACCAAAACAACTACTGTTCCTCCGCCTGCGGCAAGTGCAGTTGTCAGCTCCTGTGCTGCAGCAATGACCGCCCGGACAGCCTTTGCTGTAGCCGCTGCCAATGCTTTGGCGGTAGATGCAGCAGATTTTGCCGCTGCCCGGATTCGCTGGGTCGCTCTGGCAGATTCTATGGCGGCTCTTTGACCCATATGGAAAGCAACCTCTGTAGTCTTTATGGCAGCACTCCCTGTCTGTTCTGCAGTATTAATCGTGTGTGCTGCTGTTTTGATAGCTTTTTCTACACTCCCTACACTGTGTTTTATAGCCTTGCCGCTGTTATCTGCAGTTTTGAAGGATTGTTCCGCACCAGCAGGAGCGTCCTTAATGGTATGCTTGGTCGGTGCCGGTTGCTGTAATGGAATCACCGGTGTGGTTTTCTTGGATTGCTCCGCTGCCTGCACAGACTTAAATTCTTTCCTGCGGATATAGGTCTGCTTTGGCGATGGTGCTTCCTGTTTTGGAGCAGGCACATCGGGTGAAATAACAGAATTAGCCCCATCAGTTGTCTGATGGGGCTGCTGTGCGTTCTGAGTGAAAGATACGGCTTGGGCAGGTGCTGTCTGCGTCTTGGAAACAGAATGGTGGACGATTCGTTGTCCCAATGTATCCACTTGGTGGACTGCTTCACGGGCAACTTCTGTTGCAGCTTCACTCATGCGGTCAGCCGCATATTCCTCGCTGTTACTCTCCGAAGAAGAAACGCTTTGTTCAGCCTTGTTCCTGGCATGGACATAAGCATCCTTCATTCGCTGGCCTGCCAGGGCGCTACGGTCAACGGTCTTTATGGTTCCCAACACCACATCCTTGGTTTTAATATCAGGCATCGAAATCTACCTGTCCTTTGGCGAATACACCTTCACCGGGTCTGGTGGTGATCAGTCTGTATAGCTCCGTATCCATGGGGAACTTATTGATAAAGGGAACCAGCGCATTGCCATAGCGGAGCAAGCCGGAACCGGCTTCCGACCTGTTTACATAACGCATCTGCTCCGGGGAAATGTTCAGAAGCTGGGACAGCCGCTCCTGGTCTTTCTCTGCCTGATTCAGCATGACGATAAATTCGGAGTTACTGAGCATAGACCGGGCCTGGGGAGCATCCAGCAGATAGTCCACATTCTGCGTGATAGCAACCGGGCTGGCATTGCGCTTACGGAACTGACGCCATGCGGAAGTAAAGAAGTTTCCGCTGTACTCATTCTCATAGGCAATGTGAAATTCATCCACGATAACATGGGTTTTCTTTCCTTGCGCCCAGTTGAAGTTGACCCGGTTCAGCATGGCATCGGTGATGGTCACAAAACCGGGCTGTTTCAGATCCTCGCTGAGATCATGAATGTCATAGGAAATAATGCGGTTCTTGGTGTCCACATTGGTCTCGTGGGCGAAGATGTCCAGAGAACCAGAGGTGTACAGTTCCATGGTCAGAGCAATGTCCTGGGCTTCCAGCTCCGGCTGTTCCAGTAGCTTCTCCCGCACGGTGCAGAGCGTGGCAACGATATTGCTCTGCTTATTTTCCTTGCATACCTGCGCCACACACCGGTCAATGATGGACTTCTGGTGAGGACCGATGCCCTCCGGGTCAACCTGCTTCAGCAGGGACATGATGAACTGGGACTTGAACGCAACAGGACTTCCTTCGCCATAACCGTTTTCCATGTCCATGGCATTGAGCCAGTCCGTGCCTCCAACAGCGAATCGAATCACAGAGCCGCCCAATGCTTTCACCAGCGGAGAATACTCGCCCTCCGGGTCCAGGATCACAATATCATCCTTAGTAGACAGTGCAATTGCGGTGATCAGCAGTTTGGCAAAGAAGGACTTACCGGAACCGGGGATGCCCAGAAGCATCATAGACTGGTTCATGAGGTTGTCCATGTTGCAGAGGATCAGATTATGGGACACCGCATTTTCTCCGATATAAATGCCGCCTGGTTCCTGGATCTCCTGCACCTTAAAGGGCATGAAGGCCGCAAGGCTTTCAGTGGTCATGGTACGGAAGGTATCAATCTTACGGGTGCCGATAGGCAAGGAGGTATTCATGCCGTCAAACTGCTGATACCGCATGACAGCCATCTGGCATACATGGTCAGCCCCCACCTTTAGCAGAGCTTCCGTATCTGCATCCAACTGTTCCTTGGTATCCGCAAGGTGAATCATGGTCAGCACCGCCAGCATCATCCGCTGGTCCCGCCCGGTAAGGTCATTCATATATTCCTTGGTCTCCCGGCGTTGCTGTTCCATGTCATAGGGAACTATGGCAGAGAAATTGTTGTTGGCGTTCTGCCTGCGCTGCCAGTTTGTGATGTTGGTCTCCACACCCAGCATCTTCCGCTCCACCTCCCGCACTGCTTCATCGGTGGCAACAGGAACAATATCGATGGACAGCATCATGCTCCGACTCTGATCCGTCAGCTTGTTGACGAACTGATCGGAGATAAAGGCGGCATAGTCTTTCAAATAAATCACTCTGGCATACTTGCTGCCCAGCATCAGATAGTCGATGTGCTTTTCAATGGAATCCGGGCAGATGTAGTCCCGAAAGTCATGACCCTTTTTCATCATGTCCTGCATATCGAAGCGGAAATACACTTCCTCGCCGCTGCGGTAGAAGTCGTGAAGAATGCGGAGCCGTTCTGTGGCATCCAGTTCCGTAGCCTTGGCACCCAGCACTGCAAACTTGGCAGAGAGTTCAGCACCCACTCGGGTAAAGTAGGCTCTGGCTTCCGCAATGTTCTTTTTACAAACGGAGACCGTCACATATTTCTCCTGGATGATACCATTGCCTGCGGTGGCCTTGTCCATGATGACCGCATTGTATTCGTCCCGGAAAAGATCCAGACCGTCATACTCCATTTTCATCAGGACAGCATCTTCAAAATTCTTTCGGTTGAGGTGTCGGTTGTTGATGGTGATTTTGGTGGTGGCACCACAGTCCAGACTGTTCACCAGCGCAGCATAGGACAGGAACATCTTTTTCTGCTCGGCTTCCGATGCCACCATGTAATTGATGTCTGTAAATTTGAAGGATTTACAGTACCGGGTGCCTGCCAGAAAGATACCATCACTCCAAATCCGCTTGATGGGAATGACATCCTGCACTCGCTTGGGGATGCGGTAAGGTTCCTTATCCTGCCGCAGAACTTGTTTGATCGCTTTCATGCTTCTTTTTAGCCTCCTTTTCATGTTTGGCAATGGTGTCCTTCATCAGCTCATAGTAGAGGTTGTTGGGCCGGAAGCAATACCGCTTGGGTTCCAGAATCTCAGAACGGAACCAAACCCAGAGAAACTTTTCTGCAGGCATCCCGTGGTAGAACACAAAGCCCAGTACCGCAAAGGGAGCAGCACCCAGCACACAGACCCAGGATACAATTTCTGCACCCAGAATCGGCTGGAGCCAGAAATACAGCCCCACCGCTGATGCAATGGCCAGAACAGAAAAAATGGACTGCCGCAAGGACAGTCCCATGAATATGGATTCGTGGTAATCACGAATCTCCCGATTGATTTTGATTTCCAACGATTTTCCTCCTTTACAGACCCATCATTTCCCGAACCACCCGGTCTGCCATTTTTACAGTGCCAACCAGGATCAGCATATTGAATACCAGTTCTCCGATATAACTCCAGACCATGGTAACAGCAGCGGCATTGGGATCAACAACGGGTGGTGTAGCGGCAAATAATGAGAAGATGATGCAGCCCAGTACGATGATCGCTCCCTCCAGACACACAGCGGCATAGGACTTTACGAAAGAGATTCCGATACTCTGGGTCGGCTCACCGGCGAATGCCGCCATGGGAACCGGAGCAATAGCGGTATAGAGATACAGCTTAAAGAAGCGTCCGTACACGGTCATAATCATCACAAAGGACAGCACTGTGATCAGAAGACCGCCGATCAGTGTCACCGCCCATAAGGGGATCGATTCAAAGAATCCGCAGTCCTCCACCGCAGTGATGATCTCTGTTGGCAGCACAGCTTGCTGTGGAGATCCAAAACCGGCAGCAGACATTATGGTGGATACCAGTCCCTGGGCAATCGAAAACAGTGCGTTCATCAGCTCCAATCCATTGGTGACTGCCGCCTTTGCCAGTGCAAAGCGGACAAAGGCTTTCACAGCCACTTCCGGACGTTTCAGATCCGCAAAGGTGCCGCAGGTTTTCATCACTCCCATCACAAAGAACAGAACAATGAGCGCAAGGCCGATAGCCTTAACCGCACCATGGATGCCAACCATGACGCCCCAGATGCTGCCGCCTTTGAATGCCTGCGGTGACTGCGTGACCAGTGTCCAGATCTCAGCCAGCTTTTCATTCCATGTGGTCAGTGCGTTCTGAAGGTTTTGTACGACCCAATTATCCGACAATTTGGGTTCCTCCTTTCATGCGAATCAGGCAGGGCGGTTTCCCGTCCTGCCTTTTGTCGCAGTATCAGCCGGTAATCATGGTCAGAATCTCCTTGGCAAAGGTGATGATAATACCACCGGCCAGGGTCAGAAAACCGTTGGAACGCTGGGAAGGATCATGGGACTGCAGAGACAGACCAACCTGGACAATGCCCCAACCCAGCAGGATCATACCCACAGCCCGGATCATTCCGAAAATGAAGGTGGACAGGTTGTTGACCACAGTGAGAGGATCGCCTACTGCCGCAGCAGATGCAGGCATCGCAAGGCCCAGCACCATAGCTCCAGCCAGTACCGTGGAGCAGTAGAAGCGGAAACCCCGCTTTACCTTGGGGGACATGGGGAGCTTTTCGTTTTTCTTCTGGATGTTCTTAATTGCTTTCATTTTTGTTTCCTCCAAATAATTCTGCTTCGATTTCCTCGTCGGAAAGAAGCTCAAAGTCGTTTTCAAAGATACTCATAGTGGGTGTGACTCTTCCGGTAGAAGAAGTCACGGACATGGATGCCACGGATAGTTCAGTGCCGCCATGGACGTAGGGCGCACCGCCTTTTTCCGGGGTGTACTTCACATTGGGGTGATTCAGCAGATCGTACTTTTCATCCATCACCGGCATCTCGCCACGGATGAATAGCAGCGCATACCGGTTGTCCAGCATACGCACCTCTCCCGCATCCAGCAGTTCCCGCCCGGTGATCTGCCAGTTGGTGGAGTAGTTACCGCTGCGTCCGGAGCTTTTACCGTAGGTGTTCATGTCGATGGTTTCTTTGCCCAAATAGGATTCGGCAATCATCTTATGGGTGCCGGTTTCATTGCCACCCAGATACAGAAATTCATCGCAGTTGCCTAAGATGGATTCCCACTGCTTTTCAAACAGGTTCTTTAGCTGTGCGATGTTCTGGATGATGATAGACACGAACACATTGCGGGAACGCATGGTTGCCAGCAGCTTGTCAAAGTCATCGGGTAGGCTCACATTGGCAAACTCGTCCATCAGAAAGTGGACGGGAACGGGCAGCGCACCCTTGTACTTATCATCTGCCAGCCGGAATAATTGCTCAAAGGTGCAGCTGTAGACCATACTGACCAGGAAATTGAAGCTCACATCGTGGTCAGGAATCAGGGCAAACAGGGCAACCTTTTTCTCTCCCAGGGAAGCAAGTTCCAATTCATCGGTAGCCGTCAGAGCCGCAACGGAAGCAAGATTGAACTTTTCCAGTCTTGCAGCCAAAGTGATCTGAATGGATTTCAGAGTTTTGGCGCTGCCGGAATGATAGTCCTTGTAATACTTCACGGCGATGTGGTCTGGGTTTCGCATTTCCAGCCGCTCAAAGAGTTCATCCAACGGGGACTGGTAAGTGTCATCATCTTCCCGGACTTCACCGGCCCGGAGCATTTCCATAACCATGGGGAAGTTCTGTTCTTCCTCCGGTGCTTCGTAGAGAAGATAGAAGATGATAGCTGACAACAGCATGGATGCCGCTGTATCCCAGAAAGGGTCATTGGATTGACTGCCTTTTGGGGTGGTTGCTTTGAACAGGCTCGTTACCAGCTTCTGTACATCGTTATCCGTTTCCAGATACGCAAAGGGATTGAAGCAGTGGCTTTTTTCCATGGAGAGAAGATCCAGCACCTTGATTTCATAACCCCGTTTCTTTAAGAAGTTGCCTGTCATCCGAAGCAGTTCGCCCTTACAGTCCAGGACGAAATAGGAACAGCAGGCTTGCAGAAGATTGATAAGGGCGTAGAAACGGCTCTTACCGGAACCACTACCACCGACTACCACTGTGTTTAAGTTGCGTCGATGCTTTCTTCCGTCCAGTCCCATACGGATGTGCTTGGTGAATACCTT
>JAZPYS010000034.1:0-8235 GCA_045544275.1 Acetatifactor sp.
TCTGTGCGAACGCCAGCCTGCTTTTGCTCAAAGCCTTAGAAGACGCAAATAATCAAATCTTTTCGAGCAGGAGATTTAGTATTTCACGTTTTTTTCCTCTGAGTACAAATGTTTTCGGAGAGAAAATTTTATTATATATACTTGCAAAATAAATCCTGCCAAATCATAGTATTTTTTGTGTCATCAGGTTACAAATAGCGAAACAGCTCCTTTGCCTCTTCCTTTCTGACCGTTTCCTGTACATCCAAAACCTCTACTTTGACTTCCTTATTACCGAAGGAAATGGTGATAATATCACCTTCTTTTACATTTGCAGAGGCCTTCGCAGGCTTATCATTGATAAAAACTCTGCCGCTGTCACAGGCTTCATTTGCCACTGTACGTCTTTTAATCAATCTGGATACTTTTAAATATTTATCTAATCTCATATAGGTCCTTTCAAAACGAAAGAGAACCTGTCGCCAGATTCTCTTAAAGTAAGTTCATTTATCAATTAAGCGTTGATCATATCCTTTAATGCTTTACCAGCTTTGAACTTAGGAGCCTTAGAAGCTGCGATCTTCATCACTTCGCCGCTCTGAGGATTTCTTCCTTCTCTTTCAGCTCTTTCAGATACTTCAAAAGTACCGAAACCAACGATCTGTACTTTTTCGCCCTTCTTTAATTCTTCAGCAACTACATCAGTAAAAGCCTTTAAAGCCTTTTCTGCATCTTTTTTGGTTAATTCTGCTGCATCAGCAATTGCAGCGATCAATTCTGTTTTGTTCATGTGAACTACCTCCATATCTGGTCTTCTATTCGATTTTGACTGATTCTATCACGTTGAAACGTCTATATCTATATATATCTTTTTTCCCTTTATTTGTCAAGGTATTTCACAGGATTTTCCCACGTATATCAGCTCTTTTCAAAAACTTCCTCTAAAAATTTCTGCTTTGCTTTCTCTTGACAGATCACTTTCTCGAGTTTCTCCAAATTTTTCTCCGGAATCCAGGATTTTGAGGAATTAAAATAAAAATTCGTTATTTTCCAGAATTTCTCGGGATAGGAAAAACGATGATATAAATCTTGTCGGGAATACCCATCCAGACTCCTGATTGCTTCATAAGCATCCATAAGCTCCATACCCAAAGAAACCAACCAGTTATTTTTTTCCATTACCTTTCGCATGAACAAATACACATCCCGAATGGGATTATCCAACTGCATTTTTTCAAAGTTTACAATGCGCCACCCTTCTTGGGTCCACAGAATATTATGATATTGATAGTCACCATGACAAAGACTCGGATGGTAACCTGAGACCATTTCCACCTGCCGCCAACTATCGGTCACCTGTTTGGCCTGGGCTGTAAAATACTCCATTTCGCGCAAAAGCCTCTTTTCAAAAACCTGCTTCTGTCCTTTCTTCTTTAAATAGGAAGTCACCCGCATAAGCTCACGATTGTGCTTCTCATACTCCTTCAGGGGGGAATATGGCTGAAATACGGGGCCGCAGGCCTCTTCTATCTGCACATCTTCCAAACAATGGTGCAGTCTTGCCAGCAGCTGAAT
This sequence comes from Acetatifactor sp., assembly GCA_045544275.1. GTDB lineage: Bacteria > Bacillota > Clostridia > Lachnospirales > Lachnospiraceae > Acetatifactor. Next base: position 1,555 of record JAZPYS010000034.1, read on the forward strand.
TGCCTCCACACATTCTCTGTTGTTATAAATGTCACACTCACTTCCCTCAAAATGTGTCTTCAATATGTAACAGATTCCATCATTATCCCTGACAAATAATTGATCTTCCTTGTTAGATATCAAGTCTTCCGCCTTTACCAATCCCAGATCTTTGATCCGCTGTAAAATCATCTGCTGCAGTTTCAGCTTTTCCGGATTACCGCTATATTCCTGAAAAGTCAAGCTGCCCTGTTTTGTTTCACATATAAAAGTACCTCGTCCCTTTCTGGTACGAAGTACTTCTATATCATATTGCTCTAATAAAGATAACGCTCTGTCATTCACTTTAAGCTTCCCCCATATATAAATTAGAATAGATTATGTCCTAACTAATCTTATGAAGGAATACTCAAAACTATGTTACTTCAGACCGATTCTCTTCAGCAAAATCTCTTTTTGATTGTCTTCCGGAAAATCCAGCACATGCTCCAGCAATGCATGTAAGGTTTCTCCTATCTCTTTTCCAGGTTTCATGCCATGATCGATCAGATCACTGCCGGTCACTGCCAGGTTCCTTAAAGATACGCACTGTTCTTCCATCAGAATCCGGGAATATAAATCCTGCCACTTTTCCAGTTCCGCCAGCTTATCTTCCCTGTGGTATTCACTCTGTGACAAAATATCTGCCTTTTTTACTTCATACATGAAAGGAAAGATACTTTCCCCAATCTTATTAACTGCACGCCTTATAAATCGTTTGTCCGGCATCACACCGCTGCCATAATCATGATATTCCACCAGACGCACTACTGTATGCAATGTATCATTATCAAAGCGCAGGCGCCGCATGATTTTCTTCGCCATTTCAGCACTGACTTTCTGATGCCCGTAAAAATGACTTGTCCCACTCTCATCCGTCGTCATAGTGACCGGTTTCCCCATATCATGAAACAGCATGGTCAGCCGCAGCACCTTCAGGGGATGAATTTCCTTTAATGCATGCAGGGTATGCTCACCTACATTATAGCAGTGATGAGGATGATGCTGCTGCGTTTTCATGCAGGCATCAAATTCCGGCAGGATCACCTTTGTCACGCCGGTCTCATAGGCTGTCCGCAGATAATCCGGATTGGGGGACATCAGCAATTTAACCAACTCCACCTGAATCCGCTCTGCACTGATGTGGGCCAGATTTCCTGCTAATTTGCTGATTGCTGCTTTGGTACCTTGTTCTATCTCGTATCCTAACTGTGCAGAAAAACGAATGGCACGCATAATACGCAGTGCATCCTCCGTAAAACGTTCCTCTGCATTTCCAACACAGCGGATTATTTTACCATGGATGTCCTCAATTCCGCCGAACACATCCACCAGACCCACGGTCTCATTGTATGCCATGGCATTGATGGTAAAATCCCTGCGTTTCAGATCTTCCACCAGGTTGGCAGTAAATATCACTTCCTTAGGATGTCTGCTGTCCTCATATTCACCGTCAATACGATAAGTAGTGACCTCAAAGCCTTCCTTATCCAGCATGACTGTCACCGTACCATGTTCTATGCCGGTGTCAATGGTGCGTCGAAACAGCTGCTTTACCTGCTCTGGCTTTGCTGAAGTGGTAATATCCCAGTCATCAGGCACTCTGCCTAAAATAGAGTCCCTGATACAGCCACCTACTGCAAATGCCTCATATCCCGCATCTGTGATGGTATCTATTATAAATTTTACTTTTTCCGGTAAGGTTATATTCATCCTTATCCTCCACAAGTTTTCTTATTAAGAGCTTACTATAAAAGCGAAACCTCTTCAAGAAGTTTCGCCTTTTTTATTTTTATTCTTCAGAAGTCTCTGCTTCAGAGGTTTCTGCTTCAGAAATTTCCTCTTCAGAAGTCTCTTCCTCTATATGAAGATATACTAAATTCTTCTTTCTGTCTTCAATTTCTACACCTGCAACTGCTTCTTCCATAAATGCAGTCATGTCTGCATTTACCAAAGTGCTTGTTGCATCAAGTTTCCATGCGGGATCACTTTCTGCCAGATAGTAAAGTACATATGACACTCCGGATTCCGTAGTCACTGCCAAAGTATCTCCTGCAACTCTGTCTTCTGTCAGCCATTCTTCAATCTCAGCTTCCATATCGGACGCTTCCATGCCGGAATAATATCCTCCTATTGCTGCAGAGCCTGCTTCGTCATATTTTTCAACCATATCCTGGAAGGTTTCTTCTGTTGCCTCTCCGGCCTTCCACTCATCCAAAATAGTCTGAGCCTCCGTAGAAGCAGTATAAATCATTCGTACATCATGTGTAGGGGTTTCGTCAAGATATCTGGCATCAAATGAAACCACCCAGTATCTATTGCTTGAAGAAAGCTCTACAATCGTAGTATCTCCTGCTTTTCTGCTTTCATCCGCCAAAAACTCTTTAATATAAGAGCTGACACTGTTTAAATTCACACCAATATATTCCTGACCATCTTCTGCAACCGTTTTTTCAGCTTCCTGTGCTTTCTTATAAGCTTCCTTCATTGCCTCGGCAATTTCCTCTTCCGTAGGTTCATACGGAATTTCATTACCTTCTTCATCCTTTTCCACAGTTCCGTCCGGTGCTGTTTCAGGAAGTTCTGCTTCCACAATGGTCATATGATAGTCTACAGAATCGTAGACGGCAGTATTTGCTTCATACTCAGCCTGAATTTCCTCCTCAGCGGGCATATTGTCTTCCATCACCTGATTATAATATGCAGATGAATACAGTGCTTTTTCCAGATAAGGCTTTATTCTCTTCCAGGTAGCCAGTTCACCGTAAACGCCCTTGATATACTCATCGGAAGTAACACCCGCTTCTGCAGCAGCTGCTTCCAGACTTGCTTTCATGGCCTCCAGATCTTCTGTCGTATCATAGGTAAATCCTGCTTCTTCAGCTTTCGCTGTAAGACCTCTCTGCTCTGCCAGACCTTCTGCTGCCATCTGTGCAAAATAGTCACCAAAGGTCATATTGTCATCATAAGCCTGATACTCCAGTGTACTGGTGTCAGTCATACCGAACATGGACAGATAATATCCCATCTGCTGAATATAAGTATTTTTGCTTACATTATACTGCATGTCAAATTCTACTTTTGTGACTTTTTCTCCGCCTACTTTGATATATTGACCATTTACAGCCAGATATGAGCGAATCGGAAAAGACAACACAAAGGCTGCTAATGCAACCACCAGTACAATACCGATGATCAACCCCTTGATTTCTTCCCTGCGGGCCTTTTGAGCCTCTTCTTTACGTCTCTGCATCTTGAGATCGTATTTGGTCATAACCTTTTCATTTTCTGTTGTTTTCACAACATTTTTCTTATCGGACATTATGATGTCTCCTCCTTAATACCTGTATATTTTCATTTTGGGATGCTTCTTGTGTAAAATTATCCTTAATTACAATATAATAGCGTTTTTTTGAGGAAATGTAAATTGTTTTCACGGAATTTACATATATTTTTGAGTAGATGACATGCATTTTCCATATCCGGGGTAACACCTAATAACTTTCCAGCCACACGGGCTGTTTTCCTGTCCACTTTTTTAAATTCCTGATTCTCTTCCATCATCTTTTTCATTTTCTTTTCCCATAAATTATCCTCCTTACTCACGCAGAGGTTTACATAAACTTATACCGGGAATTACAACCTCTGCCATTTTAAACATCAAATGAATAAAAGCGATATGTAATCAAATTGATGGAGCGATTAGGCACAGGGATGATTAAATACGGTTCTTCCGCATTTTTATGTGATATCCTGCTAAATGATAAAAATAGCAAAAAAGTAAGACGGCGGAAATTCATTGTGCCCTACTAAATGTTTCAAACAGCAGAAAAGTAGGACAGCAGAAGCTCATTTTGTCCTACTAAATGTTACAAACAGCAAAAAAGTAGGACGACGTATGTTCATTGTGCCCTACTAAATGTTTCAAACAGCAAAAAAGTAGGACGACGGAAGCTCATTTTGTCCTACTAAATGTTTCAAACAACAGAAAAGTAGGACAGCGGAAACTCATTGTGCCCTACAATGTTTCAAATGGCAAAAAAGTAGGACAATGTGTCGTTACATAAAAATGCGGAAGAACCTTAAATACACACTAATGCCTAATGGCAATGAAAGTAAGAGGAAAATAACACAAAAACGGTTGACATAATATGGTTATTTTCCTTTCCCCGGCCTCAGTTTCCGTATACATTTTTCCCGACAATCCCTTCTATGTGCCTGGCATCATTGAAAAGCAGTATTTGGGGATATATAAGTTCTCCTGTTTTGTTTGAAAGCTGAACAACAGTAATTGATGTAAAATCGATACGAAATGCTCCACAAAATTGAGGAAAGGGAATGTTGAACATATGGGAAAATGCTGCGGAGGAAGCACCCCCGTGGCTGAACATCGCTACCGTTTTTTCAGTATCCTCGCCCGTTACGCGATAGTACTCCCCCTCTCTCTTATATCCAAGTTCCTCAAGCCACGCATCCAATCCCCGTGTTACAGTTTCCACACATTCGATCACCTGACTCCTGCAATAAGGATCGTTTGTGCGCCAATCACTATCAAACAAACTTTTGCCCTCTGATACATGGATATCAGCAACCTTCCAAGGATGGCCGTTTGCTAAAATAGACTCATCATCAATAGAACCCCAGCCTATCTCACGCATAAAATCACAGCTAATCACCTCAAGTCCAAGACGTTTTGCTGTATGCTCCGCTGTTTGAAGTGCTCTACCCTTTGATGAAGAAAAGATACGCTCAATTCCGCTATCCTTAAGCCTCTCTGCCGCCGCTTCCGCTTGCTTATGTCCAAGCTCGGTCAGGCAATCGTTTTTATAGTCAGGATGTCCGTGACGTACAAAATAAATTTTCATAATAAAATCCTCCATAAAATAGTTTAACACAAAAAGTTCTGATCTGAAAGACTTATTCTTGACTACCAAATCAGAAATGGATTATACTGGAAGTAGTAATAAAAATGTAAAAGGACAGGTGAGCAAATATGTATATGGAAGATTACAAACGCTGGCTGGAAACAGACTTAGAAGATGCTGCTTTAAAGGCTGAGCTGGAATCCATCACCGGCAATGAAGAAGAAATCAAAGATCGTTTTGCAGTTTCCTTAAAATTCGGTACTGCAGGCTTACGCGGTGTCCTGGGCGCAGGTACCAACCGCATGAATATTTATGTTGTTCGTCAGGCTACTCAAGGTCTGGCTAATTGGGTAAAGACACAGGGAGGAAATCAGCTGGTTGCTATCAGCTATGACAGCCGTATCAACAGTGATGTTTTTGCGAAAACTGCTGCCTGTGTTCTGGCTGCCAACGGTATCAAGGTTCGCATTTATGATGCACTGATGCCGGTTCCCGCACTGAGCTTCGCTACCCGTTATTATGAAGCAAACGCAGGTATCATGGTGACCGCATCTCACAATCCGGCAAAATACAATGGCTACAAGGCTTACGGCCCGGACGGCTGTCAGATGACGGACGAAGCTGCAGATATTGTTTATGCTGAAATCCAGAAGACAGACGTATTAAACGGTGCTAAGATGATGGCTTTTGAAGAAGGCATGGCAGCAGGTCTCATCGAATACGTTGGCGAAGACTGTAAGGAAGCCCTTTACGATGCCATCAAAGCTCGCAGCGTTCGTCCCGGTCTGTGCAAAACAGCAGGCTTAAAGCTGGTTTACTCTCCTTTGAATGGTTCCGGTCTGGTTCCCGTGATGAGGATCTTAAATGACATTGGTATCGATGATATTACCATCGTACCTGAACAGAAGTATCCTGACGGCAACTTCCCTACCTGCCCATATCCAAATCCGGAGATCTTCGAAGCACTCCGCCTGGGTCTGGAGCTTGCAAAATCCTCAGATGCAGATCTGATGTTAGCAACTGACCCCGATGCAGACCGTGTAGGTATCGCCATCAAATGTCCGGATGGTTCCTATGAATTGGTATCCGGCAACGAAGTGGGTGTTCTGTTATTAGACTATATCTGTGCGGGCCGTATCGAAAACGGCACTATGCCTACTAATCCTGTAGCAGTGAAGTCCATCGTTTCCACGCCTCTGGCAGATGCAGTGGCTGCCAACTACGGTGTAGAGCTGCGCAGCGTACTGACCGGCTTTAAGTGGATCGGCGACCAGATCGCAGGTTTAGAAGCTGCCGGTGAAGTGGACCGCTTTATCTTCGGTTTCGAGGAAAGCTACGGCTATCTGGCCGGCCCTTATGTTCGTGACAAAGATGCAGTCATCGGCTCCATGCTGATCTGTGAAATGGCTGCTTACTACCGCAGCATCGGTTCTTCCATCAAACAGCGCCTGGAGGATATCTATGCCCAGTACGGCCGTTACTTGAACAAGGTTGACAGCTTTGAATTCCCCGGTCTCTCCGGTATGGATAAGATGGCCGGTATCATGAACGATCTGCGCAACAACCCTCCTGCAGAAATTGGCGGCTATAAAGTAGTAAAAGTGACCGACTACAAGAATCCTGAAGAAACCGGTCTTCCTGCAGCAAATGTTCTGATCTATGCACTGGAAGGCGGTGCAACCGTAGTAGTTCGCCCTTCCGGTACCGAACCTAAGATCAAGACCTACTTTACCACTTTAGGTAAGGACTTGGCTGAGGCGGAAGCACAGAAGGATGTGTTGGCTGAGGCGTTAAAGCC
>JAZPYS010000035.1:0-15940 GCA_045544275.1 Acetatifactor sp.
AATCCGCTTATCAAAAGAGTATTCACCGAGCAAGAATTATGCTATTCTATAGGTGAAGCTAACCGCATGCTTGGCAGATATTTTGCGAGGTCTGCTTCTTCCGGCGCGAATGGGTGATTTGTGTTTTCGGATGGTAGCTTCAACGTCGTGTGGAGAGACATTCCCCAGGAAGAGCTGTCTGCAAGCATGTACAGCAACAGTAAAGTTCGCCTTATAGGCGAATTTTGTGTTAGACACCGAAATGATTACGTGCGAGGTAACCAATTCGGCGAAGTTGTACATGATGAGGCGAGCAAAGATTTCCTGGTGAATGTACTCCACCTTTTTTGCATGAAAATGGAGAAGTCCAATCGTGTACTTAAGTTGGCGGAAAGAGGTCTCAATGCCCCAACGCATACTATAAAGCATTTTTAGTTCGTCTGGAGGGAAGTTGTGACTATCTAAATTGGTAACGATAGTTTCATAGGAATTATCAGTTATTTTGAAGCGGACAATCCGGAACGAAATGGGATAGAATGCAACAGGTTCGTGCTTCCGGTTTTTCTTAGGAAGGAAATCGAAATTTTTCGGATCGATATGTTTGAAGCGGTTTCTATCCTGAAAAAGCTTCTTTAATTCATTGGTCTGCTTTGTGAAGAGAGATAAGCTTATAGATACATCAAATTCGTCTGAGTTTGGCAAATCCAGTCCAGCGGCAATGCCTCTGGAAGTTAAAGCATCTTGAATTCGAGTTAAAAAGTACCATCCTTTCTCCTGTGCATGAGCCATAAGATTATAGCTTTCATAGCCTCTGTCAAGAATCAATAAGGCATTTTTGATTTGAGAGCGTTCGATCATTTTGCAAAGGGAGGTTCTTTCGTTTGCTTTTCTTTGCCCCAGGATTATTGCATCGGTATAAGTATGTTGTAGCAAATCGTACATAGCATCCAAATGAAGCAAGTTGTATGAGGCCTGTCCAGCGCAGCCAGGAAAGTACGAATCCGAGTCGTAAGGATTTGTTGGAATTTGAATATCTGAGCCGTCTGCGGCTATTAAGCGAAGTCCCTTGTATGATTTGTTTTCGTCCGTTTCCTTCACGAATAGATCAAACAGTGATGGGAATGCATCGGCATTGATTTTCCCGCGTTGCTGAACAAAGGCAGAACTGGATGCGGTATCTGCAGAACAGCCAAAGTAACGCAGCAACTCAGATGTCAGACTTCCTCCTTCCATAGCCAGGAGGATAGAGATCATTTTTCGAAAAGGCAGCTTCCTGTTTCGAGTAAAGTCCTTTTGGGGGCATTTTGAAAACATCCAAGATAATTCGCACAACTTTGTAACTGCAGAATCTAACTTTCTTTTTATTGCTTCGATCGACATTGGGAACCTCCTTGTAATTTTTGGTGGGACACACCTCTAACTACAAGGGCCCATTTGCCAATGCTTGTTGGCAAATGGGCCGCACAATTTTTCCGCTTTGTCAAGCACTATCTTGATTTTGGTTACAAAAAAGCTGGACTCCACATTTTCTGTGAAGTCCAGCTTCTTAACTAAATGACATTGGCCTTTCGGCCGGGGCGGTTTCTTATGCAATGGGTTCCCTGCGCCGTTTGAAACCACCCCTCATCTGGCCTCGCATCCGCTCGGCCAGAGCGCGTTGCAAAATGCGTGAAACCCCGTCATCCTGAGCCAGTGCGCACACTGGCGCGAGAATCCGTCTCCAAAGCCGGGGAATACGGATTGCCACACCAGTACGGACTATATTCTTGGACTAACAGATGTTCGTAAGCCATATAGGTGAAATAACAATGAATGGGTAAAGACACAGACACTCCCAGTTACACGGGAGTGTCTGTGTTGCTATTATCTCGTTCTATTGCCTCATTCACCGCACGGTTGATGAATGAGTTGACCGATTCTCCGGTTGCCTGGACATGCTGTTGAATGATATCCTTCTTTCCTTTTGGCATACGAAGTAGAACACGGTCAATTTTTTCATGTTCGTATTTTTTGATCGCTCTGTCTTCGGCTTCGGTACGGGACATAGGTATCATCTCCTCGAAAAAAGTATAAGACCCCCAGATGAATTAGTCAATCTGCGTGATATCGTATATTTTGACGAATAATTGATTTTCTGTTTGTCGAACCTGACAATTGATATACGATATCTAATATGATATAATTTTAGTGAAAATAAAACAGCGGCAGTGTCATGGGGCGGCAACCCCAAGACACCTGCGCAGGTGCTACACCACCTACACAACGGACAACGTCCGCACCGCGGGATTATTATATCCTTTTTACAGGGGGATTGCAAGGAAAACCCGTCTGCGGAGTGCCCGCAGATCTGTCATACTCAGATGCACCGTGTAGGCTTTCTGCCCTGCATGGTGTTTTGTTTTCTCAATCTATCCGCAAAGGAGTAAAGAATTATGGAAAACAATCTGAGCATCAACAGAAATCCCCGACCCGGCAGACTGCGCTTCTCTGTCTGCTCCGTTCTCCGCAGCAGCTTCGGCCTGACTCAGGCCGAGCTGTCCAAACTGGCCAATGTCACCCAGGCGGATGTCAGTGAGATGGAAAATCATCCTCCCTACGGTCAGTTGGATAAGTACATTCGTGTGGCCCGCATTTTCGGAGTACCCGTAGATGCCCTCGTCCGCAACGACTTCCGCTTTATCCCCCGGGAGGGGCTGCGTATCCCGCAGCCTGAGTACATCCCCGCACCTACCGAGCCGGACAAGCTGCAGTGGCGGCAGGGTGAGGAGCTGGCCCTTCGTATGGAGAAAGAACGGCTCGCTCTCCTGTGGCCCGGACTGGTGGATCTGGTCATTCCCCACTATAAACTTAAGGGAGCGTCTCCCGGATACGATATCCTCACCTTTGATGACAACGCTTGCCCTCTCTGCCTGGAAGTCAAGATCGGTGTCCCGGGTACTGCAGGCTTCCGTCTCACCCCTCACGAGTATGAGACGGCCAAAGAGCTGACGGCGGAAGGCTATCCCTATATGATCCGCTTCATCACCGATTGGGGCACCGAACAGCAAAAAGTCAACGATCTCCCTTTTGAACGACTGACGGATGAGTACCGCATTACGCCCCAATATTACCGTTGTAACCCCAAGCTCAGGGAGGTTGATAAAGTTAGTGGTCTGGCCTATTGGCGACAGCAGCGCCAGCTGCGGCAGGAGGATATCTCTGTGCTGTTGGATATTCCTCAGTGCGACCTGAGCCTGTATGAGACCGGAGCACGGAAGCCCTCTGTGGGGTTCTACCTCCGCTTGGCCGAAGTGTTGGATGTGACGGTGGAGCAGTTGATCGCTGTCTATGAAAACGCTTCCAAGCGTGAACGGCAGGAGTACAGCGATGTCCAATAAGCGACAGAAAAAGAAGGCGGCGCGACTGAATAACTGCGCCCTGTGCGGGCGAACTCTGCCTAAGGAGCGAGGTCGCCGGGTGGTGGGGCGCACCGGGCTGGGCGTGTGCGACAAGTGCCTGCGTGTAGGCTTGAAGCTGACCGAACCGCTGAAAAACGCTCCTGAGTGGATGGAGTCCGGCAACGTCCTGACACCTCAGCAGCTGATGGAACGATTGGACAGGGCTATCATCGGGCAGGAACGCGCCAAACGAGCGGTGTCTGTGGCGCTGTGGAAGCAGCAACTGAGGGCAAAAGGGTGTGACATTCCCAATCCGGGGTTGTTGCTGTACGGCCCTACCGGCTGCGGAAAGACCGCTCTGGTGAGAGAGGCAGCCAACGCAGCAAATCTGCCGTTCATCATCTATGACGCCACCACCCTGACCGAAACCGGATACAAGGGCAATAATGTAGTGGATATCATTAAAGATCTGAAATCGCGCGTAGATGGAGATATCAGACACGCTGTGGTTTATCTGGACGAGATCGACAAACTGGCCGGCCGGGGGAATGAAAGCCGCCGGGAGTACAGCCGTGGGACTCAGCACGCACTACTCAAGTTGGTGGAGGGCACCGAGGTGGATGGTGTATCCACCGACAAGATGCTGTTTCTGTACAGCGGAGCCTTTACCGGAATGAGTAAAGGGACGGAAAGAAAGGCCTGTCGGACCATTGGGTTCGACAGGCCGGAAGAGGGGAATGAGGATCGGGAGGAGTTCCTGCCCAGCGATTTTGTTGCATTCGGGATGGAACCGGAGCTGATGGGGCGAATTTCCCGATGCGTGCCTATTGAGCCCCTGACAGCGGAGGATCTCCGTAAGATCCTGCTTTTCTCTAGACTTTCCCACTTTCAGAAGTACCGGACATTTTTTATGATCCATGGGCAGACGCTGGAACTGGATGAAGACACTCGGGAGGAGCTGATCCAAAAGACGTTGGAGCGAGGTCTGGGTGCAAGAGGATTTAATGCGCTGCTGGAAGAGTGGATTGAGCCGAAACTGATGAAGTTGGCGGAGGTGGAAGATGAACGCGCGTGAGTACATCAGGCAGGTAGACAAGGAAATTGAGCAGCTGCGTGCGTACAAACTAGGGCAGGATACTCCTTTTGAGCAGATCTGGCCCCCACAGCTGGATAAAGAACGCCGTAAGGAATGGCTGGCCGATCGGCTGCTGTTTGAGTTGGCAGAACTCAGCCCTGGGGCAGACAAGTCTGATCTGGACAAGGGGTGGGAGTGGCTGTACGGGATGATCTGTTTTCTTTGCGGGCACTGCAATGAGGAAAATCGAAATTTCCGCAGTCTGTTTACCCTGAAAAAGCAAGCGCGGGAAATTCGCCAAAGTATGTTCCCGCTGTACGTTGACACGTTAGAAATCTACCGTGCGATCCGGAATGATCTCCAGCCTCCGAAAGTATTAGATATACTTGAGGAAGCGGTGGTGAATGTGACAGGAGTTGCGAACTACGGAAATACCTAGTTCTGTAGTTCATAAATGGCACAGCATTCTGAACTTTCATGGTTGGTGTTTTGGTTCTTTGTGAAATTACAGCAAAAACCAGAGGATGAAAAAGAATGCACACTCTCGTCCTCGCAGTGCGAGCGTAAAATAAAACCATCTGCTGACCTTGCTGTCGACAGATGGTTTTATCTTACAACGGATAGGAACAAATGCCCCGTTCTGGGCAGATGTGAATAGCCGTTCGGCGTGATAAACCGGCAAGACGGTTTGGGGCCCATGGATGGCACTTTGCACGTAAGTGAAAGTGCCATAGTGGGCTATCGCACTTTCAGGGAAAGATACTTATTCGTCGGCGCTTTGCGTCTGCTCGAACGCTAACGCATTTCTTAATGCAATTCTTCGATCTGGCGGAATATCTTCATATTGCTTTTTTGTTATAAACGCATTGCCATATCGGTCAAGCATGTATTTCTGCCACCAATCGTACTGATCCTTGCTGGTAAGATAAGTTTCAAACGCCTGCCTATTTTCCTTGAATGCAGACAAAAATGTACAAACCTCTGCATTGCAGGGGTAACTAGGATCATTCCCGAAAAACTTAATAGATGTTTGCCACTTTCTTGCATCGGTTTCCATATCATTTGGAAGATGATCATCTACTTCAATTTCATACCGAAGGTTACTAGATTTGTCCAACTCGAACAGAACCTGTATGAAATCACGCAGAGTGGAAACGGTAGTTTGCGCAGATGATATGCCACATAACCAATCAAGGGATACGCCAAATCTGGACGCTATACCAATTAAAACTTCAACCGATGGAAGCGCGGTACCTTTCTCATAACAAGAAAGCGTTGGCTGAGAAATTCCGATTAGTTGGGCAAACTCCCTTTGGTTCATTGGCAGCGCAAGCCGCAACAACTTAATTCTATTGCCAATATGACCAGTCATCCTATCACCTCTCTGGATACATTATACTGCTATAGCCTGCACAATTCAATATAATATTTACAAATACATATTGACATCATCAATAAATATGCTATAATCGAATCAAAAAAGGAGCAGTACTATGGGTAAGAATTATTTCTGCATCCGCAACGGAGCCTACACCCGTAGTGAGATCCGTGGAATAAACGAGTACGGCAGTCTAAATCTACTTGGCGACAATGCCTCCATATCGGGAGGCGTTGCGCCAAATAAGGAGGTATACATAATGGCGTACATCAAGAGAGAGGATAAGGCCGATGACCTTAAGGATATCTCCATATACGCACTTTGCTTCCCCATTGATCACAACGTCTATATATGGAAATCGCTGTCCCACAATCTCAAAAGTGCGTACAAAGACCATGTCACCGGACATTGTGCAGCCACCAAGGAACTGGTCAATGCAACACAGGAATCCGGTCTCCTTCCCCATATGTATCTGTTGTCGGAGGTGTATACAACCCAGAGATTGGCCTTCAATCACTGCGTCGCGTGGGCTCGTTATTTTCAGGAGCACGGTTACGAGGTTACTGCAGGAAAATCCGCTGAGAGATACATGGGCTCACTCTCGCCGCATCAACAAGAGGTGTACGATTCGATCTGCCAGATACCTCTGGAGTCAGTTGTCTCTGACAATCTTAATCTCTATCCCAACTACTGCAAAGGAGAAACGCGCGCACAGGTGAGGGCTGCATCCGAGAATGGGCGCAAATTTATTGCTGTCCCCTTAAGTCCGGACGAAGCGCAGGCCCTTGACCGGGCCGTCGCAGCCGCCGGAACATCCCGGGCGGCTTATTGCAGAGAGATAATACTGCAGGGCAGCACAGTACATATCGACTACGGTCCAACATTCAAAATTTACCACACGATGCTCGACTGCCGGGAGCAAATCAAGCAAGCCGCGCAAGCAATATATATACAGGGTTCGTACGACCTCAGCGACATGGTAACCCTGCAGTATCTGGCAGATGCTATACTATGTAGCGCAGACAAACTGCGTACTGCATTCACGTCCTCCATTCAGGTTATCAAACAGCAAAATATATCCAATGAGCGCAATAGGAAGTGATCCACATGATCATCAAAATCTGGCCCGTGGGCTCCGGCAACAGCAAAAGCGCGGAAACCGCCAGCGTTAGCAACTGCCTTGATTACATCACAGATGCAGAAAAAGTAATGGTCTCCCCCGGCGAATCCCTCCCTTTTCCGAGTTTTTCTCATGCAGGCTCAATTACCGCTGATGTTGCCAACATCAGCCGCACTATTACATATATGTCCGATGAGGATAAGATCGAATCAAAATACATCTCCGGCTATCTCTGTCACCCAGAGGGTGCGGTGGCAGAATTCTCGCTGGCCCGCAGCAGCACTATTCAACGGGCAGGGATTATACGAGAACACGAACGGGGAGCATACGCCTACCATATCGTACAGTCATTCCCCGAAGATCTTGAAATCTCCGATGCCGAGGTGCACCAGTGCGGATTGGAACTCGCCAATAAACTCAGTAAACATCAAGCTGTTGTGTGTTCTCACATACATCCCAAAATTGCGGAGGACGGTGTCCTCCACGGCAGGTGCAAACATAATCACATTTTGATCAACGCCTATGTCCATCCAGAAAAACTGGAGCCGGGGTCAAAGCGGGTCAAATACCACGATTGCAAGGAGACATATGCCCAGCTGCAGGTTTGGAACGACGAAATTGCCATCAGCCACGGTCTCCCTATCATTCGCAACCCGGATACGAAACGATCGCGCTCATGGTATGAGGCGAATGCCTCCCGAAAAGGTACGAGTTGGAAAGATCAGATGCGATTCGACATCGAGAATGTCAGGCGCTCCGCAAATAATTGGGAGGAGTTTGTAGCCATCATGGAATCCGACGGCTATAAGATCAGGGATGGCGCGCACATCTGCTACACTGCCCCCGACGGAAAAAGCAAAGCTCGCGGCGACAACCTTGGCAGAGAATACACAAAAGATGGTTTGAACCTGTATTGGAAAATCCGCAATTTGGGCTACAGACTCCTTGAGTGTCCTTTTGCAGACAATGAATCTCCGAAGCTCTACGACATCGCATCGGGAACAAGCAAAGTACTTAATGCAGCCATCCCCTTAGGTGGCATGCGGGTATCCGGCATGGAGCAACAATACTATTTCTTGCCGATAGAGCACGCTACCCACAAGCTGAGTGTACTTGAAACCTATTTCGACCACTACGGTGTCTATGACATCTGCGATGAAAACAACAGACCCGTAGCAGCTGCTACGGGCCAGGAGATCATTGAGTGTATGGAGCTTATGCGGGACGGCAGACAGCGCATGGAACAGGAGCACTATACCGCAGAGGAGCGTTTCCGAATCATGCTCAAAAAGAAAGAAGAGGAAGAAGAAAAAGAACGTTACTACATGGATGTCCGATTCCGAAACAGCAGAACCAGAAGACCGTATCGCTGTCCACGCTTTAACGATGATGGGACAAGACGCTCCTCGCTGGAATTGATCCTCATTCTTGCCGCAACCGTGCTATTCAACGAGTTCGGATACTGGGATGCAGGTCGGCCCGAACCCGGCCATGAAAACGGTCCTATCTTTGGCCCAACCGACTGGAAGATCCAGAACATCATCGACTCCATCTATGTCGCTGATAATGAAAATATAGAGACGCCGGCACAGCTAGATACACGTCTACAGGATGCTGGTGCAAGGCTGAGCAGAACAAGATCCGCACTAAATAAAACGATCAAAGCAAAGGAAAAGATGGACCCTTTGCACACTGCGGTCTTGGATTATTATGAGACAAAAGACATTGCAGAAGCCATCGTTAATATGGAAGACGGATCCGAAAAAGAACGCATGAAAAAACAGTATGCAGACGTGCTTGAAAAACACAATGTGTCTAAGGCTGTCCTCTACCGCTTCAACACCCTTGATGACGAAAAAATTACCGAGTTTCAGGATCGATATGAGCAGATTGAGAAGGATATCCAGATGCTTCAGGATCGCTTTGAACGCGTCAAAGATGAGTACCGTCGCCTGAAGAAACTCAGCTACACCCTTGAATTGGCACAAAACGAGCGTTACTGCTACGGCCCGGATTATGGCACCGACAAGGCAAACCGCAAATCTATTGACGAGCTACTCAAGGATCAGAAGGTCGCTCCGGCCAAAAGTCAGCGCAAAACGGAGCCGGAACTTCTGCTGTAACACAGACATTTAACTTCAGGAGATTTCCCCCTTGCAAAGCCTAGCACGCTGTGTTACACTGATACAAATTGATACTATATACTATCAATAAGAGGAGTGTGTTTTATGGATGCCGCGCTGTTTGCCCAAATGCTTTCAGATAAAAAAATAATCAATCTCAAAAAGCTGAGTTACAAGTACCCTCAGGCAGACCTCCCGGAGTTTATTTCTTTGTTAAAGCAAGGCTTTTATAAATCCTTGCCTTTGAAAGACTTTTCCGGCAATGATATCGTCTATCTGGAGGGAACAGTTCAGATCCACCTCTCGCCGGCCAAAATTTTGCTTACCCCACAGAACAGCACCCAGCTTTACGGCACCAAGGCAATGGAGGATGAGATCATCTCAACCTTCACAATTGAAAACATCGATTTCTCCAGAGACAGCGTCCGGAAAATTATGGCCGGCTATGCCCCCAGTGATGAAAGCGAAAATCGTATCTACGGCATGAAGAAAGGCCTGGAATTCATCAGCGATCCATCCCACGCCATTACAGAAGAGAACATTCTTCGGCTCTATGAAACCGCTGTGGGGGCCTTCCTCCCCGAGGAAGACAAGCTTCTGCCGGGAAACTATTACCGCCATGATGCAGTCTATATTGTCGGCGACAAGGTTGAGCATACAGGCATCAAGTGGGAAAAGCTGAATGAATACATGGGCGCTTTGGTGAGCTTTATTCACGATAAAACACCGATGAATGATTTGCTCAAAGCTGCTCTGATTCACTTCTATTTTGCCTACCTGCATCCTTACTTTGACGGAAATGGCAGAATGGCTCGATTGATCCATTTGTGGTATCTGGTACAACAGGGGTATTCTTCTGCCCTGTTTATCCCCCTCTCTGAATATATCAACGCAAGCCGGAAGGGCTACTATGATGCATATACCCTTGCCGAAGACAACGCCAAAATCAGCGGTGTCTTGGATGCAACTCCCTTCCTGATATACTTCGTTGAAAACGTATATCACAAGCTGGACGGAGCTTTGCCTGCCCCGATCACCGCCATCACCTTTGACGATATTTTAGCTCAGGGAAATGTCACGGAAAAGGAAACTGCACTTTGGCGCTTCGTATTATCTGCCTATGGAAATTCCGAATTCTCCACGAAACAGTTGGAAAAAGATTTTGGCAATGCCGCCTACGCAACCATTCGTAGTTTCGTCCTGAAGTTCGAGGATCTGAAGCTCCTTCGATGCATTAAGTATGGCACCAGAAACAAGTACCGTGTTAACAGTTAAATAATTTTTCAAGGGACTGTCTCACAATTGCGAGACAGTCCCTTGACGCTTCAAGCACATTTTTATTTTCAATTCCTTGATTGAATGTCACCTCTTACCTTCGAGGCACCAGCCGATTGAGCGCAGCTCAACTCTATTTTCCATTGCGAATGCCGGAGAAAACAGAGGTTTAGCCACTTGTGTTCAGATGTTAACATCAACTCACAGGGCACCCGTAAGCCAACTACATTAAATCTGATTTTTCTTCCCGCGTTTGTAATTTGCCATATATCTAATATCCAAACAGCAGAAGAGAACACCGACGATAATCAAGACAATCGCAGAAACAACCACTAGCACTTGCGACACCTTCGCAAAAGAAGTGACCAAAACTATAGGTAGGAAAAGCGCAATGACGGCCGCAAAAACACCGCGCCCTGGCTTTTCAATCACAGCATAGTCTCCGTTGCAATCCTGCACCTTTACCCCAAATCTAATTTTTGCAAACTGATATGTTCGCACGCAGAATCTCAGCAAAGCCGCAAAAGCCAGTGGGGACAAAACTACAGCGCCAAAAATCTCCCAAAATGTTTCGTATCCCCCAGAAAATGCAAAGATCAAACCAAATACGATTCCAATCGCTTGTGCTGCAATCAGTGTCTTCTTTTCTCTGTAAATCATTTTATCGTCCATTCATACCACTCCAGTTCCCTCTCATTCTTTTCAGGTGACAATCGCCCCTTCCTAATTATAGATTGTCGTGCATCGCACGTCAATAGCTACGTGTTAAATTATTTTTTCTTGTGTACGCTTTAGGTAGACTTACCCTGAGGTGAAATATCATGAAGAATAAGATGGACGTACGCACTCGCATGGAAAACTTAAGCTATGCAATCGGTTACTATCGCAAACGGAGAGGGTTATCTCAGGAACAACTGGCCGAGGTGCTCGAGATCAGTCGTCAACATCTTGCTGCCATTGAAGCGCCCAATATGGATCGGGGTTTATCTTTAGAATTGATGTTTCGAATCGCCGATGCGCTGGAAATTGAGCCTCACCTCTTGATCAAATTTAATCCGGAAATATAATTACCAAGTTCAAATAAAGATTCCGCAAAAAATCGCAGGCGCTTTTAGAATGAAGTGCCTGCGATTCTTGCGTATTGCTTATTTTTGCTTGCTATCTTCCATCAACCGGAATGCATTTTTCCTCGCTCTGGTCAAGACCATTCTGACGCTCTCCGGCTTGATATCCAGCTCATCCGCCAGCTGCGGCATGGTTTTCTCCAGAATGTAGTACCCCTCCAGCACATAGCGGCTGCGCTCATCCAGTTTGTCCCAGATAGCGGCAAGCTGCCGCAGATCTTCCACATGTATCAGGTTCAGCTCCATGGCCTCACGGCTGTTCTTTTTATCCGGCATATCGAAGCAATCATCAAAAGAATAGCCGTTATGCTTCTGGTTGTCCCGAATATAGTTTCTAGCCTGATTTTTGCTGGCGGATATGATATAATTAACCAAATGATTGCGATCCTTGGCCCGCAACTCATCCACCTTGTCGATGAGGCGTACAATGGTGGAGTGCATTACGTCCTCCGCCAACCATCTATCGTTCAGGATTTGATATATCTCATTGTACATCAGGCGGTTATACTTCTCGTAGATCATCGCCATGAAATTTCGGTCATCGTCATTTTCGATGGCCATAATACAAATGGGAATCATCTCTCTATTTCCCCCATTTCTCTTTCCTTTTTTCAGTCGACCATGCCCAAAAGCCATTCCACAGTAACGCCCAGCACTCTGGCAAGAACGGGCAGTTCGTAGTCCGGAATAAATCTCGTTCCGATCTCAATACGGCTGATGCTGTCGCGTTCAATGATGATTCCCTCTACCTGCAGCTTTGCCGCCAGTTCTCCCTGAGACAAATGCTTTTTCAGGCGGGCCTCTCTGACACGTTCTCCGGAAAGATTTTTTCTGCCGTTGTAATCGTAAATTTTCACTGTAACGCCTCCATATGCTAAAGTTAAGCACTTTTCTTGACTTTAGCATACGAATACGGCCATTTTATGTTAAAGGTCAGCACCAATTGCTGCATTAACTGCTAAACTAACCCTGAAATCATTAACCTTCAGGAGTTCGTTCATGTTTTCTTTTTTGCTATCCACCAT
Source organism: Acetatifactor sp. (assembly GCA_045544275.1). Classification (GTDB taxonomy): domain Bacteria; phylum Bacillota; class Clostridia; order Lachnospirales; family Lachnospiraceae; genus Acetatifactor. The sequence goes on from JAZPYS010000035.1 coordinate 12,477, forward strand.
TCAGAATTCCGACGATCTTCGGTTCATGACCGTTTTATGCGAAGAACACAAAGAGTTAATGTATGACACCGCCAGAAAGTACACCCACGACCCAACACTGGCAGATGACATCGTTCAGGAAAGTCTGGTAAAATTAATAGAGAAAATTTCAACCTTGCGGGGTCTGGAATGTTGCAAATTGAAGCCCTACATTGTCTCTACCATTAGAAATACCGCGCGGAATGAATTCAAAAGGTCAAGAATCCGGCGCAAATACCATGAACCTTTGCCGGAAGAAGAGCCGATTGACCCGATATCACTGGAAGATATGCATCTGGTTTTATTTCGGAAACACAGGCTGAATTCTGTTTGGGAACAGCTATCCGAAAACGAAAAACTTCTGTTGGAGAGCAAGCCGCTCTTAGGGCTGACGGACAAAGAAGTAGCAGAAATCCTCGGCTGCAAGGCCAGCAGCGTTCGTATGCTGCGAACTCGGGCCCGACGACACGCCATAGAACTGATACAACAAATGGAGGATGAATAGCATGACGAGACGAGAGAAATTACAGGAGGCATATGAGGATGCCCTCTTTGCCCTGCTGATGGAGGATGTCATTGAGGAAGAGGGGCAGCGTCTTACGGAAAAGAACGAACAGTTGAAGCAAGATCCATCTGCTGCTGTCCCATATGAGCTGAATGAACGATGCATGAAAACCATCCATCACGCCTATGGGCAGCGGTACCGTAAGGAAAAAAACAAGCGGATAGGACGGTCTTTTACCAGAGCGTTCAGTCGGGCCGCGGCGGTGGTAGTGATTTGCATGCTGCTGTTTTCCGTTGCCTATGCTGTCAGCCCCGATATTCGGGTGGCAACGCTGAATCTGCTGATCGACATTTCGGATGTAAAAACAATTTTGTCTGTAGAAAGTAATGATGCTCCGCAGGCCAGCTATGACAACTCTGAAGCTGCACAGGCGGTTTATGAGCAGTTTGGGTATCGAATCCCAGAGATGCCGGAGGGGTTTGAGCTAGCAGATTCAACAATCATAAACATCAGTGCAAACCTAAAGTATGAAAACAATAGTGGCAGTTCCATTAATTTAAAATTTGTAAAAACCTCTGGTGGCGAATATAGTACAGACACAGAAAGTGCTCTGCGGATTGAAAACATTTCTATTAATGGACTCAACGGATTATTAGTTTCTAAAGACAACTGGATTCGAATCACATGGACAAATACTGATCAAAATGTTTTCGTGAGCATTATCGGTACCGAAGTAGCTGAAGATTTGCTGTGGAACATCATTAACACCATGACTTTCGATACAAATTAACAGTGTTGCATTTTCTCATTTTTCGTGTCTCCTAATAAAGTATTCCCAAAAGCGCATTAAAGGAGTTACAAAAATGAAAAAACGAAATCTGATTAGAATAGTAAGCTTTCTCCTGATGATAGGACTGCTTCTCTCCTCTGCATCTGCGGCCAGCCAAGTGCAACCCAGATACCAGAAGATCAACATCTTGACCTCTGAGCTTTTGAGCATCAACTGGCTGGGCAAAGCCACTTGTGGAGGAACTGTCACCGTTCTTGATGAAACCTGTAACGTGGAGCTGTACGTTGAGCTTCAACGAAGCGAGGACGGTGTAAACAGTTGGGAAACCATTAAAACGTGGAACACTACTGGAACAGAAGAACTCGCCATTGAAGGATATTATTATGTGCGTTCCGGCTATTACTACAGAGCTGTAACCTGCGCTATCATCTATAATTCTGAGGGGGCCTACATTGAATCGGACACTGCAAGATCTGCAGTTCTTTACCATTAACAATCCCCCATTCCTTTCAACCGCAGGCGGAGGAGCCGAAACTCCTCCGCCTGCGGTCTTTCTCATGATCTTTTCCTGTTCCTGCCGGGATGGACTATTTTTACTTTCTTGTATCCTTTCCAGTCCAAATGTTGGCCACACCGATCGCAGTAGGCTACAAACTCCCGCTCCAGCGTAATGCCGCACCTAGGGCACACATAGTAGTAATCCTTTCTCCTGCCGGTCTCAAATTCCATCAGCTCGGTCACAGGCATGGCAAAACGATAGCTTGCCAGCGCCATGAGAAAAGCCAGCAGCTCCGGTGTAAGTACGGGAACCTCTTGCTCCATCAGCTTCAAGCGTCTTCACCTCCTTTTTACACGAATCAAAGGAGATGAATTTCCACCACAGAGCTAAACGGGCTCTCTTTTCTCAACGCTGGTGAAATGCAAAAGAGTCTGCCTTTCAGCAGACTCCTCCTGACACTATCTTATATTGTCAGCCTCTCCCAAAGGGAAAGACAATTTAGAAACCAAAAGTGCAACAACATTTCGAATTTTCTGATCATTTGTCAACTAACACTTAACGCTCTATAATCTTTCTCTACTCAAAGAATATAATGATTCTCTCCTCTCTGATATTGCAGACGAGTTGGAAAAGAGTGTTCGTAATATTTCTGAAATGGATCAGCAAGTATTTTGTCTGCCCTAAGCAAAATTAATTCACAGTTGCTTACTCTATCCTCGCTCATAACAAGCTCGACATTATCCAAAACAAAATGATATAAATGTGCCATCTGCGCTTAATACACTTATCTTTGGTTAGATATCTATGAAGCCCGGACAAGCCTGTATTTTTAAGGCTTATCCGGGCTTCATTTTGTTATCATTTGCCGAACTCTTTTCGTAAAAATTGAACATTAAAATTTATGTCCCTATATCAACATTTATCCCCCCCGCGCCGCCTATAACACCCTGAAAACACACTTTGAGGACACCGGGTGGAGCCCGGACTATTACGACCTCATCATCACCGAGGATCTGGCAAGTTGGGGCACGAGATCGTGGCGCCCTCACCGGGGGTATGACCTCCACCGCCGCCATTTTCTTCGGCGTACTGGCGGCAAGCATCTTCAAGGCAAAGCCGAAGCGGTGAAAAACAGCAGCCGAGGATGAACCCTCGGCTGCATCTATATTTACATAATATATATGTCTTAATATTTGTAAAAGCCCTCGCCGGTCTTACGGCCCAGCTTGCCGGCGCGAACCATCTTGCGCAGCAGCAGAGAGGCACGGTACTTGGGATCGTGAGTCTCGTTGTAGATGGTATCCATGATGGCCAGACAGACGTCCAGACCGACCAGGTCGCCCAGAGCCAGAGGGCCGATGGGGTGGTTGGCGCCCAGCTTCATGGCGTTGTCGATGCCCTCAACGGAGGCAACGCCGGTGTACAGCAGGTCGATGGCCTCGTTGATCATGGGGATCAGGATCTTGTTGACCACGAAACCGGGGGCCTCGTTGACCTCAACGGGGGTCTTTCCGATGGCCTCGGACAGCTCCCAGATGGCCTTGAAGGTCTCTTCGGAGGTGTGCTCGCCGCGGATGACCTCAACCAGCTTCAGCACGGTGGCGGGGTTGAAGAAGTGCATGCCGATGAACTTGTCAGCGCGCTTGGTGGCG
>JAZPYS010000036.1:0-16077 GCA_045544275.1 Acetatifactor sp.
AACAGCCCCTGCTTTTCCAGTTCCAAAAGATCCCGGCGAATTGTCTCAATAGATACATTAAAGACTTTAACCAGTAAATTCGTGTTAACCGCACCTTTCTCACATATCATTTTAGTAATTTCACTTTGCCTCTCTCTTGCAAACATTTCCACGCACCTCCAACCATTTCCACATTATACCACATTATTTCGTATTTTCAAGTCATAATTCCACATTTTTTGAATTTTAAAAGGCACCCTTCGAAAATCTCGAAGAGTGCCCTGTTTATATTGGCGATTCGTAATTGGCTAATTCATTTATTTCTTATCTGTATTACAGGTGCATTTAATGCCGGCGTGTGGACAACTGCCACTGTCCGGACAACCAATACACTTTGCACCGCTCTTTTTGGCTTTTACAATATAAATCACCGCTGCTCCCACCACAATCAGGAGAACTGCTGTAATCATAAAATCTACCATACCGATACTCCTTAAACTTATTTCAATTTTGCATTATACCGCCTTCTTAGCAACATAATCCTTGTCAATTTTCTTTTCTGCATTCTTGATCAGATAAACAACAGTGCCAACCATAATAAGTACTGCGACCAAACCAGGTACAAATCCTGCTCCCAAACCTCCTGTTGTGATCAATGTGCCAATCTGATATACCAGGAATGATACTGTATAACCGGTTCCCAGCTGCAGTGCCACACCGCCCCAGAACCATTTTGCACTCTGCATTTCAGAATTCATAGCACCGAGTGCTGCAAAACATGGGGGTGAGAACAGGTTGAACATTAAGTATGCAAGTGCTGCGACCTTAGTCAGCGCCATGGTCGTTGCCACTACATTACCGTCCCCTACAAGTGCCAGCTCTTCCGTGTCAATAAAAGCACTTAGTCCATAGCATACTGCCAGTGTACCGACAACATTTTCCTTCGCAATAAAGCCGGTAACAGCCGCAGCTGCCAACTGCCATGCTGCAATCCCAACAACCGGAATCAGTAAAATAGAAATCGGAGATGCTATGGTGGCGAGAATAGATGTATGCTCCATTCCTTCTTCCACCGTCTGCAGCTGCCAGTTAAAGGTCTGCATAATCTGTACAACTGCATTACATACAAGGATAATAGTACCCGCTTTAATAATATATGCTTTACCGCGCTCTAACATGGAGATACATGCTCTCTTTAAACTCGGAACCTTGTATTCAGGAAGCTCCATGATAAAGAAAGATTTCCTGTACTTATAAGCAGTAATTTTGTTAACTAACAGTGCACCCAATAAAATCAAGATAATGCCTGCAAAATACATTACGGTCCCTACCCATGGTGCTTCCGGGAAAAATGCCCCTACGAACAATGCAATAACCGGAAGCTTCGCACCACAAGGCATAAATGGTGCCAGCATTGCAGTTGCACGACGTTCTCTTTCATTTCGAATGGTACGGCAAGCCATAACACCCGGAATTGCGCAACCGGTACCGATAACCATGGGAATAACAGACTTTCCGGAAAGACCTACTTTCTTGAAGATCGGGTCAAGCACAACTGTCGCACGTGCCATGTAACCACAGTCTTCCAGCAAAGCGATCAAAAAATACATAACCATTACCAGAGGAAGGAAACCTACTACGGCCCCTACACCACCAATGATACCGTCAACTAACAGTGACTGCAAGAACGGATTAGCACCTTCCACCAGACCTGCCACCCATTCCCGGAACACTTCAATCCAGCCTGTCATCCAGTCAGCGATCCAGGTACCCAATGTAGTCTGGGAAATATAAAATACCAGGAACATCACCACTGCAAAAATCGGAATACCCAACCATGTATTGGTAAGCACCGCGTCAATTTTATCCTGAGCATTTCTGTTTCTGGTCAGGACCTTACGGCTCTCAACTTCTGCCACAATCTTATTTACAAACGCATAACGCTTTCTGTCTGCAGCTTCAACCTCAGCTTTACTATGTAAGTCTATATCATCCTGTACATAAGGCGCCTTTTGACTTTTACCGACCATGGACACTGCTGTCTTAACCACTTCTGCCAATCCCTTGTCACTGTTGGATGTTGATACTGTGTTTACTACAGGACATCCCAACTTCTCAGCTAATTTTACATAATCAATCTTATTGTCTTTTTTCGCATTGATATCACTCTTATTTAGTGCAACCACTACAGGAATGCCCAATTCCAGAAGCTGTGTAGTAAAAAACAAGCTTCGGCTCAAGTTGGTGGCATCCACGATATTGATAAGCACATCCGGATTCTCATTCTTTACATAAGCGCTTGTGATACTCTCTTCTGAAGTAAAAGGAGACATGGAATATGCCCCCGGCAAATCCACTGCAATCAGTTCTTCTCCACCGTCATAATAATTTTTCCTAATCGAACTTTCTTTTTTATCAACGGTAACACCTGCCCAGTTACCCACACGTTCATTTCTTCCGGTAAGTGCATTGAACATCGTGGTCTTACCACTGTTCGGATTACCAGTTAATGCAATTCTCATTTTGAGACCTCCTCATGAAATATATTTTAGATGATTTTCTCAACTCTGTTTCATTCGTCTGCTACAAGTTAGTTTCAGCTAACCATCCTGTAAAATATATAGTGGTGTTCACTCACCACTATACAATAATCGCTTGTGCCAAAAGATTATCGATGTTATATCTGCCATCTTTAATTGAAACAACACATCCGCCTTTTAAGTGCGAAATAACGGTAATGGGCTCACCGCTGTAGCAACCCAAAGTAAAAAGAAATCCATTCAGTTCCTCGTCATCTGTCTGTATCTCTTTAATGATGTACTCTTCTCCAATCTGTGCGTCTAATAAATTCATGGTATTCACTTCTTTCTATGTATATGTATTACACATTACACGGTTAGTTTACTCTAACTTTTTTTAGTTGTCAACACCTTCTTTCAAAATTTCCCATTTTTTTCCTAATCTATGGAAAATGCTAAAGCTGCTTTGCGAATACTTCTTCTAACTCATTCAGGTTTTGATCAGAATGCTCTATCTCTCTGGCATATCGATAGGAAAGCTCCACATAATCCTGCATATCCAGCTGCCCTGTCTGTTTCCACCTGGCGATAAAAAGTTCTCTTATAAATTCCACAGAATGTACCGCCAGAGCCATTTTACTATATATCCAGTCATCATACACGGCACCGCAAAAATATGTATAAACAAAGAACACAAAAAGCTGCAGACCCGTATTTTCCCATTGATACCTGCGCTGTACATCTTCTGTAAGATATTGTTCAAAATCCTGCAAGATGCATTCATATGTTTCAGCACCGGCTGCATACAATGTCTGATACATCCCTTTCAGTACATCCGTCCATTCAGGACGAAGCCTTTCCAATCCATATATGGTATGATATAATTCCAAACTCTTTTGATATATCTGCTCTTCGGCACAACCAGGGTCATCTATCTCCTCCTGATATTGCCCGATTACTTCCTCAATCTCAAAGAAGCTGCCTTCTTCCAGACAGTGCTGTATCTGTTTCGACAATAAAAGTGCAAGGTTCATATTCTGTTCTACTGTGTCATGTCCCTGCCTCAACCTCTGGAATACGGCATTCCTTGCATCTTCCAGCTGCGTAAAGAGCAGCAGATCAAAATCTTCAAACTCCTCTTCCAGCTCATCTTCTTTATCATCTTCCTCAACTATGAATTCCGTAAATCCCTGTTGTGTCAAAATAATCTCCGCCGCTACGGGACAGGACAAGGACAGCGACCACTCTCTCAGCCCCTCATACTCTTCCACATGTCTGGGATATTTTCGGCAGGTATCACAAAGCGCATTGCTTCCCAATGCAGTATATAGGTCACAGAGATTGTGCTCATTTAAAAATGCACATCGCTTATTATATTGATAAAAGCATCCTTCCTGCCAATCGATGCTGTTACGCAGCCGTTTTCCAAATGCCCCCTGCACTTCTCCATAATCCTTTAAGGAATCCTCGTCTATTATGATCTGCCATCCGGCACAGCAAGTATCGGGACATTTGTCAGCTGTACAGCTGAATTTATCATAAAATACCGGTCTGATATATCGCATATTTCTCCCACATAAAATCCACCCTGCACAAGGCAGGATGGATTTTTTCAATTAAAAAACAAAATTACCGTTACGGAATACAGGCACAATAGAACCATCCTTCTGAATACCGTCAACATGCATATCTCTGGAGCCAAACATAAAATCCACATGGGTCATGGAATGATTTGCCCCTGCCGCCTGTAATTGTTCTTCATCCATTTCTGTACCACCGGCAACATTCATGGGGTATGCTCTTCCCAGCGCTAGGTGGCAGGATGCATTTTCATCAAACAACGTATTGTAGAAAAGAATGCCCGTGTTATTAATGGGTGAATCATAAGAGATCAATGCGACCTCACCCAGATAACTGCTGCCTTCGTCATATTCGATCAAATTCTTCAGTGCTTCCTCTTCCTTCTCTGCACCATACTCCACAACTTTACCTTCTTTAAAGGTCATCCAGAAGCCATCGATCAGTTTACCCTGATAACTTAAAGGCTTAGTGGCAACCACTTTACCATTTACACCATACTTATAAGGCATGCAGAAGTTTTCCTCTGTGGGCATGTTGGGATTAAAAATGGCACCATTTCTTGCTTCTTCGCAGCCTCCCGCCCAGATATGGTTCTCCACCAGTTCTACAGTCAGATCAGTTCCCAGACCATTTGTAAAATGCAGAGCCTTGAAATTGTAATCATTCAACATCTTGCTATGGCCAAGAATCTCCTCATTGTGCTTTTTCCACTCAGCCACAGGATCATTATCTTCACTGATACGAACGCTCATAAGAATTGCATCCCATAATGCTTTTACCGCTTCATTCACTTCCATATCAGGGAATACCTTCTTTGCCCAACCTTCAGAAGGAAGGGCAACGATACACCACTGGCCTTCATTGCCCATGGTATACCCCTGCAGCGGCAGGAACTTCTTACTGGCAGCCATCTGGCGGGCCAAAACCTTTTCCGAATCAATATCCTTTAATAGTCCCGGTGTAGCACTACTGATATTTAAGAAACAGCAGCCCTTTTTCTGTGCATATTCACGTTTATCATATGTCCACTGGGGAATTTCACTTAAATCATCCTTACTCATATATTCATAGGACCATTTTGTATCATGCTCACTGCTCCAATCCACAGCCACTTGACCGGCCCCTGCCTTGTATCCTTCTTCCACACACATATTTACAAATTCATGATTTCTTACATCGGAAGAAATCACCAGCATCTGTCCCTTCTGAACATTCGCTCCCATTTTTACTGCCAGTTCTGCGTATTTACGTAATACCTTTTCGCTTACCATTATTCAATCTCCTTTATATAATTATTCCTTTCCCCAAATCAATGTACTATACATCGGAAATGCAAAGAATAGGATCAATACATATCTTACCAGTGCAATCGGACCCAAAAGCACGGTTCCAAAATTGATCAGCACAGGCAACAATGGCATCATTGCCCTAAAATGTCTTTCTCTCCAAAGATACAAAAACAGACATAAAAATATGATCAAATACCAGCCGGGACTCAATAGCAGAAACATTCCCGGAAGCCTCTGTGTCTCTTTATCATGTGATATGGAATCATAAATCCCATGTATCTGCGGGAACAGTACCACCTCTGTCCCAGGCTCACTGACCCTGTAATCAAAATAACTGCTTTTCCCATATGCATCCTGATATCCATCAATAACTGCAAAAGGATACCAAAAATCAACTGTATTGATCAAAAAAGAGTTAATATATGTCAGTGGATGCTCCAATCCTATTTGAACCCATATACGTATAAATCTTGCCGGATTTTCCGCAAATACCTCTTCCCGAAATCCTGATTTCACAAAATCCGAAACCGTCGAACGATAGGCTTCCCAGTTTTTTTCCGGAATAATCGCATGTAAATATTCCAGTTTATCTTCCGGAATGGATTCTTTTTCATATGCATATACCCTTGCGATCTGCTGAAGGGGAACAGACAACATCTCTTCAATACCCCCGTCAGCAACATTCAAAACGTCATAAAAAGGACCAGTATAGAATGTATAAATTGCAATAATTATCACACAGTTTAACAGGTATCTTTTTATATTCTTCCTGCAAAGGAACATAATTATCAGCAATGTCAGCATAACTATATAAAGCCCGTTATTCCGCATAATCATTGTGAACACAGATGACACTATGAACAGTCTCATCCATTTCTTATTTGCGAAAAACGTCTCCCGCTGCAGACAAATACGATAAATGCTGATTATAAATAAAAGAAAGGCTGCTGTAAAGAAAATATCCTTCGTCCCACTGATCACAAATAACTGTACCACCGGCGAACATCCATAAAAAAGAATCGCAAACAAACGCAGCAGCGGATTTATATTTCTTTCCCGCAGAAAGCTTATTGTATATGCGAATACTGCCGAAACTACAATCATTTGCACCGCAGTGCATACCGCAATACCTGCATTATAACTACCCGACAATTGATAAATGCTTTCAACGATACCTCCTATATAAAGCACATGAAGTACCGGATGATGGGCCGTAATCTTACCTGTACATATCTGCATCCACTCATCATATGCATCATACGAAAATACACCCGGAAACACAGAAAGCCATGCCGGCATCCAAAAAAGCAGAAGAATAAACATAATTATGGGAAAACTGAGTTTCTTCTCAATCCCCTCCCCTATAACTTTTGCTCTTTTTAATATATTTCCGATGTTCCCCCCGCACTGCATTCCCTTGCTGCATAACTCCCATGATACATGAATCAAAAATCCCATGATTATGGAACATATCAACCACTTTATATAAAAGCTCTTATGCATCAAGTCCAGTGAATACTCCGTATCAAGACTGTTTCCGGCTATGAAGCAAAATCCAACTCCCAGACCGGCCATGGCAGCAAATGAAAACTTTCTACACTTCATTATCTTCTCCATCCCTGACACTTTTATCTGTTTCTAAAATAGTATCTCCAGTAATTACCATCAATGACAGTTTCCGCACGGTATTCCTCCTCCAGCCATCTCATAAGCCACTCATTCATCGAAAGTTCCCATGCTAATTCCCCGAAACTCGCTGACAGAATCACTACGTCTGGGTACTTATCAGGATTCAGTTCCCAATAATACAACAACTCACTATTATATGTGGGCGTTGACATTACTGTAGGTGCCCCTACCTCAACATCTTCGTATAAATATCCTAATGTATCCACCGGTTCCCCCAAGATCCATATCGTGTCTCCGGCCTGAATATACTCCTTCCATTCCTGCATACTGTCACGTTGTCTGGCTGCACCGGCTTCATCCGTTATAATCCCTATTGCCGGACCACTCCTGATCAATGCCAGATCATCTAAAATAGAACATATCTGCCCACGTCCATATATGGGTATATGAATATAAATGCATCTCAAAATAATCAGCCCCAAGAAGATATGAACCCCCAAACAATAACCCTTTCGCAAGACGGTCTCTACACGCAATTCCACGAACCAATGATAAAGCGGTATCGTGGAAACACATATCGCAATCAGCAAATACGTAATCGCCTGCAAGAATGCATTATCTGACAGAATCAGCGTAGCCAGTAAACTCATAAAGCTGACCCACAATGCCGAATCATACATCCTTTTTTCATCAACAGTCAATAAATTCCTCTTCCGAAATCCCAACCCAATCATGGCAAGAAACGGCAATCCATATCCGCCCCGATTCTCTACACTCAAAATATTCAACAGCAGAAAAAACATTAATATATACCAGGAAATCAGAATACCTCTGTTCCATGAAATACCCTTTTTCTCTCCACTCTTTTTATGTCTGATTTTGCTGTATATAAATTCTACAAAAAAACCAATCAATGCTGTACCGGACAACATTCCCAGCACCTTTGCAACATTCTCTATATGCGCCCATACTTTTTGAAACATATTCACTGTATGTGTCGGCTCTACTGCCAAAGCACTTTGCAGACACTTCAATATCGTTTCTATCTCTACATTCAACAGCAGATAGAGCACAAAAGCCCCCCCGATAATCACACAGATTCCGGTAAAAATCAATATATCTTTTTTAAATTCATCCCCATATCGAAGCAAAATGACCCAAACTGCAATATAAGCAATTATAAACGAAGGATAAGAAAATACTCCCAGACACAGGCAGACAGCTGACCATATTAAATATACTATTTTTTTGCATTTTAGATATTTTAAAAGTGTCAGGAACATAAGCGTCCCAAACCAAAGCTGCATATTGCCAAATTCTGGTGTAAGCAATTCTTTAGGAGAAATAAGCAGATAAATAACACCGGCAATAATTGCCGGTGTCTCTCCGGAAGTTTCTTTTATCGTTTTGTACAGCCATATACTTATAGCTGTTCTGATCAACAAGCCGGCAACCTGGGTATACAAAACAATCCCTGTGGTTGTTCCTGTAACCATAAGATAAATTTTCATCAAAATCGCACATAAAAAAGCAGAGGTCTGATGTGGTTCCCACATCTGTGTGACCATCTCATCTCCCTTTATCATTCGATACGCCATCGCCAGCTGATATTCTGCATCATAGCTTATATTCGTAAACACAAAGGAAATGCAGGCACCCATAACCAATACAAAATAAAACAAATATACCTTCTTATTTGTCTGATTTATCATATATATCCACCATTCTATTCTGCTTGTTTTGCCACACTGATCCACTTCAGATAGCCATTAATAAAAGTATCTAAGGAACCATCCAGCACCGCATCTACATTGCCGCTTTCCACATCTGTACGATGATCCTTTACCAAGGTATAAGGCTGCAATACATAAGAACGAATTTGATTGCCCCAGCCGATTTCCTTAACTTCACCACGGATATCAGAAAGCTTTTCTACATTTGCTTCCTGTTTAAGCAAAAACAGCTTCGCCTTCAACATCTGCATCGCCTTGTCCTTATTTTGGAACTGACTTCGCTCATTCTGGCACTGCACTACTGTACCTGTGGGAATATGGGTGATTCGGATTGCCGAAGAGGTCTTATTAATATGCTGACCACCGGCACCACTGCTTCGATAAGTATCGATACGCAGATCTTTTTCATCGATTTCCACATCCAGATCTTCCTCAATCTCCGGCATAACATCCAGGGAAACAAAGGAGGTCTGTCGCTTACCCTGTGCATTGAAGGGCGATATTCTTACCAGACGATGCACACCTTTTTCAGACTTCAAATAGCCATAAGCATTCACACCATTTACCTGAAATGTAACTGATTTTATACCCGCTTCATCGCCATCCAGATAATCCAGAACCTCCACAGCAAAGCCCTTACGCTCCGCCCATCTGGTATACATACGATAGAGCATACTGCACCAGTCACAGCTTTCTGTACCGCCTGCACCGGCATTTAATTTGAGAATTGCATTATTTTTGTCATATTCCCCCGAAAGAAGTGTTCCAATCCGCAGTTCATCAAAATCTTCTTTGAATTCTGCAAGTTCTCCTGCAATTTCAGGTATTAATGACTCATCATTCTCCTCGTAACCCATCTGGATCAATGTCAGGATATCCTCATACTGTTCTTCCAACTTCTGATAGATCCCCACTGTATCCTTCAGATTCTTCAGTTCTTTCATTTTCTTGTTGGAGTTATCCGGATCATCCCAGAATCCCGGATCCTCCATATCTCTTTCCAATTCTTCGATTCGCTTTGACTTACTGTCTAAGTCAAAGTGAATCCCTCACTTCCGCTAAAGGTGTTTCATAGGTCAATATTTCTGACTTCATCTGATCTAATTCTACCACTTAACGTCACCTTCTTTCTTTCATAATTATTTTTTGCCGCAGCACTGTTTATATTTCTTGCCGCTTCCGCATGGACAGGGATCATTCGGATAAACCTTATCATCATCTTTTTTCACAGGTGCCTTCATCACAGCTGCATCCTTATTGGTTCCTGTTGCCTTTGCCACCTGCTCTCTCTGCACGCTCTGTTCAACACGCACATGGAACAAGGCTCTTACTGTTTCTTCCTTGATGTTCTGGGTCATTTCCTCGAACATCTCATAACCATGTATCTTATATTCTACAATCGGATCTTTATGACCATATGCCTGCAGACCGATACCCTGACGCAACTGATCCATATCATCGATATGAGACATCCACTTTCTGTCAATGACCTTTAGGAGAATGACTCTTTCCAGTTCACGAATCTGTTCTGATTCAGGGAACTCAGCTTCTTTCGCCTCATACAGCTTCACAGCTTCTTCCTTCAACTGCTGTTTCAGACTATTCTTCTTCGCCTTCTTTACTCTATCCAGGGAAACCGATTCAAGCGGCACCGTCGGCAGGAGTAATGCATTTAATTCCTTGAAATCCCACTCTTCTGAATCTACATCGTCATTGATACTGATATCTACACAATTTTCCACGATATCCGTAATCATCTTATAAATAACATCCCTCATACTTTCGCCATTCAGCACGCGGTTTCTCTCTTCATAGATAATCTGACGCTGCTCGCTCATAACACGATCATACTCCAGCAGGTTCTTACGGATACTGAAGTTATTATTTTCAATCTTCTTCTGTGCAGATTCGATTGCATTACTCAGCATCTTATGCTCAATTTCCTGATCCTCCGGGATTCCCAGGGTATTGAACATCGTGATCAAACGTTCCGAACCGAACAATCTCATCAGATCATCTTCCAGTGAAATGAAGAACTTGGATTCACCCGGATCTCCCTGACGACCGGAACGTCCGCGAAGCTGGTTATCGATACGTCTGGATTCATGTCTCTCTGTACCGATGATTTTCAAACCGCCTGCCGCCCTTGCTTCCGCATCAAGCTTAATATCCGTACCACGGCCTGCCATATTGGTAGCGATAGTAACTGCACCATGAACACCTGCATCTGCCACAATCTCAGCTTCCAACTCATGGAACTTCGCATTCAATACTTTATGCTGAATGCCCTTTCTGGTCAGGATCTTGCTGAGTTCCTCACTGGCTTCAATGGTAATGGTACCAACCAACACAGGCTGTCCCTTTGCATGCGCCTCTTCCACTGCCGCAACAATGGCACGAAGCTTCTCTACTCTTGTTTTATATACCGCATCCTGATGATCGATACGCATTACAGGAAGGTTGGTAGGCACCTCCACAACGTCCATTCCGTAAATCTCACGGAATTCGTTTTCTTCGGTCAGGGCAGTACCGGTCATACCGGCTTTCTTTTCATATAAATTGAAGAAATTCTGGAAGGTAATGGACGCAAGTGTTTTGCTCTCACGTTTTACTTTTACACGTTCCTTTGCTTCAATCGCCTGATGAAGACCATCGGAATAACGACGTCCCGGCATGATACGTCCGGTAAATTCATCTACGATCAACACTTCATTGTCTTTTACCACATAATCCTGGTCACGGAACATCAGATTATGCGCACGCAGTGCCAGAATGATGATATGCTGAATCTCCTGATTCTCAGGATCAGCAAAGTTATCTAAGTGGAAGAAATTCTCTACTCTTTCCACACCTGCTGCAGTCAGATTGATGATCTTGTCCTTTTCATTGACAATGAAATCACCGGTTTCCTTCTGCTCAATACCCATAATGGCTTCCATCTTGGTCAGATCCTGCATATCTTCACCTCGCTTCATTCTACGGGCAAGCAGATCACACATTTCATACAGAGCAGTGGACTTGCCACTCTGTCCGGAAATGATCAGAGGCGTTCTTGCTTCATCAATAAGCACAGAGTCAACTTCGTCGATGATCGCATAATGCAGATCTCTCAAAACAAGCTGCTCTTTATAAATGACCATGTTATCTCTCAGATAATCAAAACCAAGTTCATTATTTGTCACATAGGTAATATCGCAATTGTATGCTTTCTGACGGTCCTCAGAAGACATACCGTTTAAAACAACACCTACGGTCAGTCCCAGAAATTCATGTACCTGTCCCATCCACTCAGCATCTCGCTTTGCCAGATAGTCGTTTACAGTAACTACATGAACACCCTTTCCTGTCAATGCATTCAGATATGCCGGCAAAAGACAGGTCTGAGTCTTACCTTCACCGGTCTTCATTTCAGAAATACGGCCCTGATGCAGGATCACGCCACCCATCAGCTGTACTCTGTAATGCTCTGTCTTTAATACACGCCTTGCTGCTTCACGTACAGTTGCATATGCCTCCACTAACAGAGAATCCAGTGCCTCCCCCTGCGCAAGACGCTCTTTATATTCTTGTGTTTTGCCTTTCAGTTCCTCATCGGAAAGCTCCATCATTTGTGGACGCAGTGCTTCAATCTTATCAACGATTGGAATGACACGCTTTAATTCTCTTTCACTATGAGTTCCAAATAACTTATCAAATACACCCATTTTTATTCCATCCTTTATACCTTTGCGTTTCCCGCAAAGCTCAAAGCTTATTGTAACAGATTTTTGCACACTATTCAACCTTAGAAACGCCTACAATACTTAACAAATTGTAAACTTTATGTTAAACTTAAGCCATGCTGTGCATGACTTAAATATGAAAGGAAAACTCTGATGATCCACATATATGTAAATTATCCCGACAAATCCCCAAACTATTCCACCATAACGGAAGCAATTAACTATATTTCTAAAGATTACACACTGTCGAATACAGCCTACCCGGCACCGACTGAAGACGTAGAATCGGCTGTTATACATATAGCCCCCGGCACCTATAGAGAACTTTTAGTACTGGAACGCCCAAATGTAACACTGCTTGGAGAATCTTCTGAAAACACTGTCATCATATACGGAAACTATGCCCTTGAAAGAATGAAAGACGGCAGCAAACGCGGTACTTTCAGGACAGCCTCCCTGCGCATCCATACTCATGATGTATGCGCCTGCAACCTCACTTTTCAGAATGATGCAGGCTTTGGTCACAGGGTAGGTCAGGCACTGGCCCTGTACGTTGATGGTGACCGGATCCAATTCCATAACTGTAGACTCTTAGGCAGCCAGGATACCTTATTTACTGCTCCGCTGCCGTTAAAAGAAGCCCAGCCCGGCGGCTTCAAAGGTCCGGGCGAACACAAGCCCCGCATTATGGGACGTCATTATTTTGAAAACTGTTTTATCCAGGGCGATGTGGATTTTATTTTCGGTGGTGCTATTGCTTACTTCAAGGGATGTGAGCTTTACTCCAAAAAACCGGAGCAGATTCCTCCTGAGAGCCTTTCGAACAAGGAGATTTTTGGTTATGTGACTGCCGCTTCCACACCGGAAGGGGAACCCTTCGGTTATGTTTTTACAAACTGCAGACTGACCAGTGACTGCCCAAAACATTCTGTATTCTTAGGCCGTCCCTGGAGAGAACATGCAAAAACTGTTTTTTTAGACTGCGAACTGGGAGAACACATCCATCCGGAAGGCTGGACTGACTGGAACAAGCCTCATGGCCATTTTTATTACGGAGAATACAACTCTTATGGTCCCGGTGCATCACCTAAGACACGGGTTTATTATTCCCATCAATTAACTAAAAAAGAAGCTGCTTTATACACTGTAAAAAATGTGCTGCAGGGATGGATACCTTCGTCTGCAGCACAACACCAACATCATACTTGTTATTTATAATTTACATATTATTGAACATAGTGCAAAGCAGAGTGTTCACCATTTTTATACGCCATATTTAGAAACGGCATAATTGTGATAGGGCAGAACTCTCGCCTTTGTTATATTTTTTAAGTCTGCCATAAAGGCTGTAGCTGTCACTTCCCAGCGGCTTTCTGCGATCCTTGCCCTGATCTCCTCCATCATGGCCGGATCAAACAACCGCAGCAGCGGGCATCAAATTCTCTTCTGCAGCTTCGCAGTCCTGATTGGTCAACACGCCCTACTTCTTTCTGCAATCTAATAAACAATCAAGTGCCTGTTCTAATATATTGTCATATGCCTCCCCATTTACCTTTGACAGATATTTTCACGATTACCGCCTATGGATGTTTTTTACTGAATAAAGTTTGACGTAATACTACTCATGTTGTCTTCCTTCTTGTTTTCTTACCCTACAACACGAGTAATACTTATACATTCAACATTTCTCGTGTTTTGAACTTACTTCTGATACTTCATTTACTATTCTACCACATAGATTTATTACCTGTTGATTTCATACCAATTCTGGACACAAAAGTAATTTCCTCATCATTCGCCAGACGCAAATATGGCTGTTCCTGTGAACACCCATGCTCTGATTCAAAGAATGGAAGAACAGTTCATCTTGCCATGAAGGATAATCCAAGACTGATCAACTTTCCTCTGCGTGACAGCGAAGAATGGAAAAAGGAATTTAATGCCAGAACATCTGTGGAACGTTCCAATAAACGTGAGAAAATAGACTTCAAATTAGAAAGCGGCAGACACCGCTCTTCTAAGATGTGATACTGCCACCTCTATCACATCCTTATGCTTCAGCATCTGGATGCCTGGGATCTGCCAGTATTTACTTTTCAAAGTTCTGCGCCGGTATTAACCGGCCATAATCACTCAGAATTACGAGCGATTATCTAAAAATAGGTAGTTTACCTTTTCTCTGCCAACATCTCCCGTACCACCAGCCATGCAAATCTGCTGGTACCCATTCCCGGAGACCCTTCCAGTAATTGAGAAATCGTCCTCGCAGTCTCCTTTTACTTCTCCACACCTAACGTAAGAATTTCATAAGGCCGCACTACAATCTGCCATGCTCCGTCCTTTGGCTGCAAGGTCTCGCCTTTTTCTTCGATCACATTACTTCTGTACAGATTGTCTATGAACGCTGTTTTGTGAATGGTTAACAGCTGCTCCTTATCGGAATAATTTACCCATCTAAGAATCAAATCCTCATCATTCAATTTATTCTTGCAAGCAGTAAGCCTCATTAAATCGCCTTTCCAGTCCAGAAGCTCTTTTTCCAAAAGCTTTCCATTGCATTCATGCAAAATAGTATGAAGTATTGGTGTCTGGAAAGCAGCTACCTCCGGATACAGCTCATTTTCATCACAGTACGGCACGATCGCATATTCCATGCAAAGCTTTTTCTGCTGCTGTGACAATTCGGTGGGGAAAACACCCCAGTCACCCATTTCACTTACAGCATGCAGTAAGGTAATCGCAATGGTATTGCCCATTGTCTCATATTCATACAAACCGATGTTGGCAATTGCCAGTCCCCATGTGCCATCGCTCATCATGACAAAGCCCTGCTGATGCTCACAGCCGCTTGGATTGATCCAACTTTCCTTGTGAGCATTGCTCCTCTCCACAGCCTCAAAAACCGACTCTGCCTTATGACTGGCAGCCTCTAAACCGGTGGGAAACAGCACTCTTACACGATGATCCCTTGCCTGATTATTGATTTCCGTTCTTACATCCAAACGCTTCCCGCTACGTGTCAGAGAAATATAGGATACGATCTCCATGGTAACCTTCTTGTCTGCCCTTCCCCCTCTTCTGTTCAGGAAATGGGTATAGGTTTTTATCTCTTCCTCTGCCGCCTGGTCTTTTGCTTTCGGTATCTCCATTTCTACAGTTACTTTATATTCTGTCACAAACTCCTGTGCACGCACCAGCTCTATCTTCGCCGACTTTGCTCCGGAATAAACAGGCTTTCCTTCTGCCGCAATATAGGTATACTCCGTACCAATATCTTCCGTATCTTCAAATCGAAGCAGTCCGGTAAACAAACGGCCGGTTCTCTTATCCAACAAATCTATGGTACCATCCGGCTGAATCGTTGCTTTCAAATATATATTTTCCAGTGTGTTTGGAGTAATCTCCGCTGCCTGCCGCTCCTGCTTGTCTGCTTTACGAAGTCCATAAACCTTATATCCCATAGCAGGCACATCTACAGCTTCAAAGGATACCGTTACCCTTTCCGCAACATAGGACTCTCTAAAGTTGTCTGCCGGCAAATCATAGTCGAATTGACTTCTTCTGTCTCTTACTTCACAGGAGCATACCTGACCGTCTTCATCGATCAGTTCGAAATCACCTTCAT
>JAZPYS010000037.1:0-9966 GCA_045544275.1 Acetatifactor sp.
CCTTCCGCTGACTATTTTAAGCATTGGAGAGGAGCATGAAGCTGCAGTCGTGGAAATGGGCATCAGTGATTTCGGAGAGATGCATCGTCTCAGTCAGATTGCCAAACCGGATATCTGTGTGATTACCAATATCGGCCAGTGTCATTTAGAAAATCTAATCGATAGAGATGGGGTTTTAAAGGCGAAAACGGAGATTTTCGACTACATGGCCAAGGATGGTTATGTGGTCTTAAATGGTGATGATGATAAATTGGCCACAGTACAGGAGGTCAATGACAGAAAGCCATATTTCTTTGGATTGAGGTCTGAAACGGAAGTTTACGCCACAAATATCCAAAGTCAGGGGCTTTTCGGCAGTGACTTTAAGATGCATCTTATGGGAGATGAATTGAGCGCTACAGTACCTTTGCCGGGACAGCACATGGTGATCAATGCTTTGGCAGCAGCCTGTGTGGGCAGAATCTTAGGCATGTGTAATGCAGATATATTGGCAGGGATTGCATCTGTGCAGGCAACCGGCGGTCGCAGTAACATCATGAGACTGGCTGACAAGACAGTAATCGATGACTGCTACAATGCTAACCCGGTATCCATGAAGAGTGCAGTAGATTTGCTGATGATGGCCAATGGTTCCAAATGCGTGATTTTAGGAGATATGTTTGAGCTTGGTGCAGAAGAATCGGCACTTCACAGGGAAGTGGGACAGTATGCTGCACTTGCAAGGCTGGATAAAATGATTTTTATTGGAAATTTGGCAAGGGGAATGTACGAAGGCGCTGTGAAGCTCCGGGCCATGCCGGAGTATTATCCGGATAAAGCAGCTTTTTTTGCGGCGTACGAAAAGGATGATTTTGCCGGAATGACAGTGTTGGTAAAGGCTTCCCACGGTATGCATTTTGAAGAAATCGTGGAGTGGCTTAAATAAAGCATCGGATGGTATCCGGTGACTAATATATAGGGAGAAAAGGATATGAGTAGTTTATTTATGAGATTTCCGGGAGGAAAGGCAAAGGCATTGACCCTTAGCTATGATGATGGTGTGGAGCAGGATATCCGTTTGATTGGTATCATGCAAAAGCATGGTTTGAAGGGAACCTTCAATTTGAACAGCGGATTGTATGCTGCGGAAGGTACTGTTTATAAGCCTGGCACCATTCACAGGAGAATGACAAAGAAACAGTGTCTGGATTTATATACGGACAGCGGTATGGAAGTGGCAGTTCACGGTTATACCCATCCATTTTTAGAGCAGCTGCCGGTTAACGTCTGTACAAGAGAAGTATTGAAGGATCGTGAAACATTGGAGAATGATTATGATCGCATTGTCAGGGGGATGGCATATCCTTTCGGGACTACCAGTGATGAGGTGGTTGAAGTGTTGAAGCAGTGCGGTATTGCATATTCCAGAACCGTTGAAAGTACGGAAAAATTTACAATTCCTACAGATTGGCTGAGAATGCCTGCTACCTGTCATCATAAGAATCCAAGACTCATGGAGCTTTCACGTAATTTTGTGGAGAATCCCGGCAACAGAGGACCATTGCTTTTCTATGTGTGGGGGCATAGCTACGAGTTTGAAGCAGACAATAACTGGAATGTGATTGAAGAATTTGCGGAATATATTGGTGGCAAAGACGATATCTGGTATGCTACCAATATTGAGGTGTATGATTATATTGCGGCATATAATCAGCTGCAGTTTAGTACAGATGTCAGCAAGGTGTATAATCCTACTGCTGTGACACTGTATTTTGAGTATGGCGGGGTTGCCTATAGCGTAGCTCCGGGAGAGACACTAACAATCTGAGTTTTAAACCCTGAGAAGATACATAAATGAAAAAAATCAGAGTACTATTAATTGTTATCAGTATTATATCATTTATTTGGTTTGCCATTCCCCTAAGTCTGTCTGTCAGCCTGAATATCGGGAATATGACAGGGCTCGGGGTATCCGTTTTATTGTTTATATATAGTATATGGATGCCATGGCTTCATAAATGCTTGGCAGCATGGCGGGTACATAAAGTGAAAAGGTGGCTTTGGCGTGGACTGATGGCAGTCATGGGGATCATTATCGGGTTGGTGATCGTAGAAACTGCCTGTATGATTTATGCAGCATGCAGAAAACCACAGGAAAATGCTACAGTTGTGGTGTTGGGGTGTCGTGTTTACGGTGAGAGAGCCAGTTTGTCCATGGTGGAGCGGTTGGAGGCAGCATATGAATATCTGACAGAGTATGAGGAAGCAGTCTGTGTCCTGTCCGGCGGGCAGGGCCCGGGCGAGGATATCACGGAAGCAGAATGCATGTATCGCTGGTTGGTGGACAAGGGTGTTGCGCCCCAGCGTTTATACAAAGAAGAGGACTCTGTCAGCACCAGAGAAAATCTTGCTTTTTCCAAACGGCTGATTGCGGAGGAAGGATTAAATACATCAATAGCAATAACGACCAGTGAATATCATCAGTATCGTGCCGGTAAGATTGCGGAAAGTTTGGACATAGAATATGGGGCAATTTCCGGAAAGACTGCCATATGGCTGTTTCCTACGTATTATGTGAGAGAATTGTATGGGATATTGTACGAGTGGATATTGTAATGCACTGAGAAAGGAATTGAAAGATGTTGAAAGATTCTAAAAAGATATACATCGAGGTTATGAGGATTGTGGCAATATTTATGGTTCTCTATGTACATTCCGGGATAAGAGCTGCACAACATTACGAAATTGCAGGCAGCGGAATGTCATACTACTTGTCTGTGACTTTAAGATGCCTGACACAGTCCTGTAATATGATCTTCTTCATGATTTCCGGTGCGTTGCTGTTGAAAAAAGAAGAATCCATTCAATATGTTTTTACACATAGAGTGCTTAAGATTGTGGCAATTATCATGATATTTGATTTGCTTCAATATTATGCCAATTATAGAGAAAATCCTGCAATTGGATTTTCAGCTGATGTATATTTTAAGTTGGCATACAGCTCCGATGTAATTGTACAATATTGGTATCTTCATGCTTATTTAGCATTCTTGCTCATGCTGCCATTGCTCAGATTGATTGTAAAGAATATAAAGAGAGAGCATTATTGGTATCTGGGCGGTCTGTACGTGTTTTTGGAGGGAATATTGCCGGTAATTGAAAGATTATGGGAAAATGGAAGAATTGCTGTTGAATTACCCGTATTTGAGGCGAACATTCTTTGCCCCCTGTTTGGATACTATCTGGTAAATATATATGATCTGGAAGAGAGCAGGAATGTGCGTATGAGAAAATTGGCGGCCATGAATGTCCTGGGAATAGCTGCATTGCTCATAAGTGTGAGGGAAGCAGTAATTCTGCTGCAAAACCATCAGGAATTAATCGTGTATGAAGGGTTCCTTTTCATTATGGCAGCAGTGTTGTTTTTGGATGTGAGATACATATTTACGAGATTCAGTGTGCCTAAGATTGTGGGTAAGATAATTGTTTTTATCGGCGGAGGTGTTTTGGGGGTATATTTGCTGGAGCCACAGCTGCGGGAGGGATTTGCATTTATCTATGATGCAATTGAACCCTCCACAAATTGGCTGATTGCAACGTTTATCTGGTTGAGTGCGTGTGTATTAGCAGGCAGTCTTTTGGGCAGGCTTCTACGCATTTTCCGCATTTAGTGGAGAAGCCTTTTGACATGCCATGCGGGAAATACAAGAGTTTTATGAATAAAAAAAGAAAGCAGACCCTATGAACACACTGCTTTCTTTTTTTATGTGTAGTTTCTGTGAAATGATTGCAATAAAGTCCGGGTATGATAAAATAGAAAGCAGAAAGGAACAATATAATTATGAAGACATCCATCAGAAAACAATTTGCATTGATAACCATAGGACTATTGATTTCCACGCTGGTGGCCTGCTGGTTTATCAACAGTTCTTTTTTGGAAAAATATTATGAAGCAGATAAAAAAGAGAGTATTCAGAATGCTTATGAAAAGTTGAACGAAGCATCTGTTGCAGGGACCCTTGGAGGGGCAGAATTTCAGGAAGAAATGATTGAATATGCCCTTAGATACAATATGCGTACTTATGTGATCAACACAAATGCGCAAACTGTTATGGCAGTTCCGTTCAGTGATGTTGAGCTGCGTCAAAGACTATATGGCTATATGCTCAAGCGTCCCATCGGGCTCATAGAGGGGAAGTATCCGGAGGCAAATACCATATTTAAGGTTATTGATATCAAAAATCAGTCGGAAAGTCTGGAGATATACGGTCGTCTGGAAAATGGTTATGCATTTATTATTACATCCGCTATGGAAAGTATACGGGACAGTGTAAAGCTTGCCAATCGTTTCCTGGCATATATTGGTGCGGCCTCTGTGTTGATTGGAAGCATCATTCTCTGGATGGTATCGAAGCGCTTCACAAAACCGATTTTAGAGCTTGCAGATATTTCCGAGAAAATGACTCATCTGGATTTTGAAGCGAAGTATACCGGTAAGGATAAGAATGAGATTGGTCTGTTGGGGAATAATATCAATCAACTTTCGGCAGAGTTGGAGAAAACAATCTCAGAGCTAAAGACAGCCAACAATGAACTGAAGAAAGATATTGAGAAAAAAGAGAAAATTGATGAGATGCGTAAAGAGTTTCTCTCCAATGTTTCTCATGAATTAAAGACCCCTATTGCGTTAATTCAGGGATATGCAGAGGGGCTGAAGGAAGGCGTCAGCGATGACAAGGAGAGTCGGGAGTTTTATTGCGAGGTCATCATGGATGAAGCCAATAAAATGAACAATATGGTAAAGAAAATTATGACCTTGAATCAACTGGAATTTGGCAATGATGTGGTCAGCATGGAGCGTTTTGACATTGTGGCACTGGTGAGAAATTATATTCAGTCGGCAAGCATTTTGACAAAGCAGAATGATATCGAAGTGCGGATGGCAGAGATGGAGCCTGTGTATGTCTGGGCAGATGAATTCAAGGTGGAAGAAGTATTTATGAATTATTTCTCCAATGCAGTAAATCACTGCTCAGGCAAAAAAGTGATTGATGTTACCATTGAAAAGTATGACGGAATTGCGAGGATCAGTGTGTTCAATACAGGGGAACCGATACCGGAGACAAGCATTGAACATCTTTGGGAAAAATTTTATAAAGTTGACAAAGCCCGTACCAGAGAGTATGGTGGTAGTGGTGTGGGATTGTCTATTGTGAAAGCAATCATGGAGTCCATGAACCAGCAGTTCGGTGTGAGCAATTATACCAATGGTGTAAGGTTCTGGTTTGAACTGGAGCTTGTGAAAGAAGAAAGTAAGGAATGAACCGGTGAAGCAGCCGGTAATGAAAAGAGGGTTTATGAGGGAAGAGGATATTTTACAAGAAAAGAAAGAGAGAGCTTTACTGGTAGGTGTGGATACCGGTGAGGAACAGGATTTTGACCGTTGCATGGCAGAATTAGGAAGTCTTGCAGAAGCCTGCAATATGGAAGTAGTAGGGCTGATCACCCAGAAAATGGATACAGTAAACAAGGCGTATTATATTGGAACGGGCAAGGTGTCTGAAGTGAAAGAATTTGCCGGCGAATGTGAAGCTGATGTGGTGATTTTTGACAATGCTCTTTCGCCCTCCCAGATTAGAAATCTGCAGGACGCCATTGATATGCCTATTTTAGACCGGACCACGTTGATCCTGGATATTTTTGCGATCCGTGCCCAGACAAGGGAGGCAAAGCTGCAGGTAGAAACGGCACGTCTGCAATATTTATTGCCCAGATTGGTAGGTATGCACGAGGCACTTAGCCGGCAGGGTGGTGCCAGTGGCAGTATGAGTAATAAAGGTACCGGTGAAAAGAAGTTAGAGCTGGACAGACGTAAGATAGAACACCGCATCAGTGAATTAAAAAAGGAACTGGAAGCAGTGGAACAGGACAGGCATACCCAGAGAAAGAAACGCAGAAATTCTCGCATTCCCCAGGTGGCACTGGTGGGTTATACCAATGCCGGTAAATCTACCGTATTAAATCAGATGGTGGAAAAGTTCGTGGGCAACGGGGAAAAGAAAGTCCTTCAAAAGGATATGTTGTTTGCTACATTGGAAACATCCGTGCGCAGTATTGAAACCGGTGATAATAAACCCTTTTTTTTAGTAGATACAGTCGGATTTATTCACAAGCTGCCCCACGGTCTGGTAAAGGCATTTCATTCTACATTGGAAGAAGTGCAATATGCAGATCTGTTGGTTCAGGTAGTGGATTTTTCTGATGAGCAGTACAGACAGCAGATGGAAGTGACAAAAGAGACATTAAATGAATTGGGGGCTGGAGACATTCCTATGATTTATGTCTATAATAAGGCGGATAAGTGTAATATGGCTTCCTTGCCGAAAGTGACGGAGTATCAGGTGTATATGTCTGCTGTAAATGGTGTAGGTATATCCGAGTTGGCGGAACTGATCAAGTCCAAGGTGTATGCGGATAATGTGAACGCGACATTCATGATTCCCTATCATAAAGGCGCTGTGGCATCCTACTTTATGGAGAATGCCACAGTACTGGAGCAAAGCTACGAAGCAGAAGGCATCTGCCTGACTGTAAACTGTCATCTGCAGGATGCGGAGAAGTACAGGGAGTATATAATACAATAGAGCAGGACTATTTAGGATCGAAATTGCGGCAGGGCAGTCTCACAAATGACCTCATCTACCTCAGAAACATGGCACAGGTTGTGCAGGTATGTTTTGCCGACCTTGCTGCTGTCGCAAAGCAAAATCTTTTTTGCAGATTGTTTCATCATAGCCATTCGGATCTGGTTTTCTTCTATAGAATTGTCAGATGCAAAACCATCCAAAGAAAGTCCCCGACAGGAGAAAAACACAACATCTGCATTATAGTGGGAGACGGTGTTTAGGGCATCATTGCCGATATAGGAAAAGGAGCGGTTGATCATCTGACCGCCGGTACATATGTTTTTGATGCTCATCTGACCCAACAGAAAAGATGTCTTGGCACTGCTGGTAATCACCAAAATATTGTGAAAATCAGTCAATAGCGGAACAATGTGGTAGGCGCTTGTGGTGGCGTCCAGCATAATGGTATCACCGTCCTTGATAAAGGTGACTGCTTTGCGTGCAATGGCTGATTTTGCAATATCCTGCTCTTGTTCCCTAAGGGTAAAGGGAATTTTAGAGTCTGGGGCGTTTTGGACAAGAGAAGCATTCCCGTGTCCGCGGGAAATGATGCCTTTTTTCTCCAGTTTTATCAAATCTCTTCTTAAAGTGGGCTTACTCACAAATAATTGATTAGCCAGTTCGTCTATCGTCATCATGTTCTTTTGCCGGAGCAAATTCAGAATTTTATCCTCTCGTTCATAAAATGGCATATTTACCTCTTTCTCGCATTTCAAAAAGTGGGCTTGTGAAACTGCGCTGATGTGTAATGTCTTTAAAGGAAATTTTATCATATCATTTCAATAAAGTGAACAAAAAAAGTTCAAAATGATCTGTAAAATAATCGAAAAATGATCGTTTTATCTTGATGAACCAATAGAATTGACGTAAATTGATTCATTCATCTATAATATAGTTATCAAAAAGAAACTACAAGGGGAAGAAAGAGTAATGGATCATAAAGAACTGGATGTGCAAGTAATGGTAGGAAGTGGTGTTATTTACAGGCTGCCTGCGTTGATAAATGAGTTTCAATGTAAAAAAGTATTTGTTCTGGCAGATATAAATACAGATATGGCAGCAGCGGATAAAGTATGCAGTATATTGAGACAGGCAGGAGTTCAGTATTGCAAGTATGTAATACCCCAGGAAGAACCGGCACCGGATGAGCATACAGTGGGTTCTGTTATGATGCATTTTGCCAGGTCTTGTGATCTGATCATTGGTGTTGGATCAGGGGTCATAAATGATACCGGAAAGATATTGAGTCATATTGCCGGAATGCCTTATTTTATCGTAGCGACGGCACCATCTATGGATGGTTATGCGTCCGCCACGTCTTCTATGGAGCGGGATGGTCTGAAGGTGTCTCTGCCCAGCAGATGTGCAGACGTTATCATTGGGGACACAGATATATTGAAAAATGCTCCTTTACATATGCTCCGTGCCGGGCTGGGGGATATGTTGGCCAAATATGTAAGTATCTGTGAATGGAGAATCGCACATATCATCACCGGAGAATATTATTCTGAGGAAATCGCCGGGATGGTGAGAACTGCGTTAAAGCGTTGTGTGGATCATGCAGATGGACTGATGAAGAATGATGAGGAGGCTGTAAAAGCAGTATTTGAGGGGCTGATCATCTGTGGTCAGGCCATGGCTTATGCAGGCGTATCCAGGCCGGCTTCCGGAGTGGAACACTATTTTTCCCATATCTGGGATATGCGGGCATTGGAGTTTTGCACAAAGGCAGAGCTTCACGGGATACAATGTGCAGTGGGAACCCTACTGGCATTGAAGCTGTATGAGCAGGTAAAACGAATAAAACCGGATGCTGAAAAAGCATTTCAATATGTAGAAGCATTTGATTATGGAGCATGGAGTCAGGAGCTGAAAGCATTTATAGGAAAAGGCGCCGATGCTATGATTGCGCTGGAAGAAAAAGAGCAGAAATATAATGTGGAAAAGCATAGAGAGAGATTTCTGCATATTCAGGAGCATTGGGAAGATATTCTTGCTGTGATGGAGGAAGAATTGCCGGAAAGTGCTGAAGTGGAGAAATTGTTGGATCGGATTGGGGCACCGAAGGGTGTGGAGGAGATTGGCGTCAGCAGGGAGTCGCTGAAAACCGCTTTTCAGGCAACAAGGGATATCAGAGATAAATATGTGTTGTCCAGACTGGTCTGGGATTTGGGAATAGATGTGAAGGAATTATCGTTTTAATACGGAATTGAAAAAGGAGTGATAAGACAATGAAGAAAGTTTATGCAGAAGGACACCGGGGATTTTGTGCTTTATACCCGGAGAATACATTATTATCCTATCAAAAAGCAATAGAAGCAGGGGGAGACGCATTTGAATTTGATATCTGGCTTTCCAAAGATAAAGTGCCTGTACTCATGCATGATGCGAATGCTTTACGCACCTGTGGTGTGGATGCTGATCTGCGTGAAATGACACTGGAGGAAATAAAAAAGCTTGATTCTTGTTTTGAAAGCAAGTTCGGCAGCCAATTTAAAGGAAAGGTGCAAGTTCCCACATTGTATGAACTGCTTGATCTGGTAAAGAGCATGAGACCGGATTTTAAGCTTGGTGTGGAGATCAAGGAATATACAGAGGAGACCGTTGATATCGCAGTAAAGGCATTGAAAGAATATGGTTTTTTTGAAAATTGCTGGTTCTATGCATTTAACGGCCGTATCATAAAATATCTGAAAGAAAAGTACAATGCCCGCACTATGGGATATCCGGATTTTCAGATGAGAGAATTTGAAAATTATGATTACTATGACGAAATCGGTCTGTCTATGAATATTGTTTGTTCTGAACTATGTGATTTTTACATGGCAAAAGGATTGCCTGCACATATGTATTGTGCAGATACACCGGAGGATGTGCAGTATTGTATACAGAAAGGTGCGTCGCTGATCACAGCGAATGACCCGAGAGCATTAGTAGATATCATTTCTCAGAAATCTGAGTGATTGCGACTTGTGGCTGATATATAGATTATCTATTCAGAGAAACTGCTGGTGACGGATGTCGGTTGATTGTATTTAAAACAAAACAATTATTTTGAAAATCCTTGTTGACAAAGGGAGATACCTGTGGTAATCTATCAAAGCTGTCAGTGAGACAGTGTAGAATAAAAACGACTTTTGAAAAGAAAATAAAAAACTTGAAAAAAGTTGTTGACAAGTCGAAAAACTTGTGGTAATCTAACAAAGCTGTCGCAAAACGAACAGCAAAAACGATGCGAAAGCATCGGTTTGAACCTTGACAAATAAACAACAATGCAACCTTGAAAATTCTTGAGAGTAAA
>JAZPYS010000038.1:0-11033 GCA_045544275.1 Acetatifactor sp.
GGGAGAAAGCATGGGCTTTGCGCTGGCCAGGGGCATTTCTGTGTTGGTCATCAGTTGTCCCTGTGCTTTGGGCCTGGCTACGCCGGTTGCCATCATGGTGGGAAATGGTATGGGTGCGAAGCACGGAATTTTGTTTAAAACCGCGGTTTCATTGGAAGAAGCAGGGAAGACGCAGATCGTGGTGTTGGACAAGACCGGTACCATTACAGCCGGGGAACCCAGAGTGACAGATATTATACCTGCAGAGGGGCAGGGAGCAGAAGCAGAACTCCAGCTGCTTTCATTCGCATATGAGTTGGAAAAAAGGAGTGAACACCCGCTGGCAAAGGCGATTTTAAAAGAGGCAGAACATAGAGGGTTGACCCATGAGGGCGAGCAGAGACATGGATTGGCGGCTGTAACGGACTTTCAGGCACTGCCCGGCAATGGTCTGACGGCAGTTCTTGATGGTAAGAAAGTGTATGGAGGAAATTATACTTTTGTCAGCAGTAAGGTGAAGGTGTCGGCACAGATGAAGGCCAAATCCGAACAGCTGGCAGAAGAAGGAAAGACACCGTTGTTTTTTGGAGCAGGCCAGGAATTGGCAGGTATTATTGCTGTGGCGGATGTGATCAAGGAGGACAGTGCCCGGGCGGTAAAAGAACTGCAGAATATGGGCATTCGGGTAGTCATGCTGACCGGGGACAATGAGCGAACTGCAAAGGCAATCGGGGCACAGGCAGGTGTGGATGAGGTAATTGCCGGAGTGCTGCCGGATGGGAAAGAAGCTGTGATCCGCCGGTTAAAGGAAGAAGGCAAGGTAGCCATGGTGGGAGATGGCATCAATGATGCACCGGCACTTACGAGAGCGGATATTGGTATTGCCATCGGTGCCGGAACAGACGTGGCAATTGATGCAGCTGATGTGGTGCTTATGAAGAGCCGATTATTGGATGTACCGGCGGCGATACGCTTAAGCCGTGCAACATTGCACAACATTCACGAGAATTTGTTCTGGGCATTCTTTTATAACAGTATCGGTATTCCGCTGGCGTCGGGGCTGTTCATCCCGGTACTTGGCTGGCAGCTGAACCCTATGTTTGGTGCGGCGGCAATGAGCTTATCCAGCTTTTGCGTGGTAAGCAATGCGTTGCGGCTGAACCTTTTCAAAATGTATGATGCATCGAAGGACTATAAGATTAAAAGAAGCAGAAAAGGGCCGGCGGCAGAAATAAATCCCCCAGAAAATGATAAGGAAAAGGAGTATATTACAATGGAAAAAACAATGAAGATCGAGGGCATGATGTGTGGTCACTGTGAGGCAAGAGTGAAGAAGGTGCTGGAAAAATTGGAGGCAGTAGAGTTGGCAGTCGTAAGTTATGAAAAGGGAACTGCAGTAGTGACATTAAAGGCAGACATCACGAATGATGAACTTAAAAAAGCTGTAGAAGACCAGGATTATACTGTGGTGGATATTCAGTAAAAGCAAAAAGTGTAATAAAAATTTGCGCTTGTCAGGGAAAATTTCTCTGACAGGCGTTTTTTCTTTGTGGAAAGAATTATCGAAGTTCAGAATCATTGTCCGGGTGAGCTTTATTATGATACAAATGCTGCAGAACAAAAAAATCATGGCAAGGTACAAGATTGTCATGATGTATAAAAGAAAATTTTGCGTTAGAGTTGGTTTAATTATAACTGACATTGAACTTTGAAAATTAAATACTTATTGTGAAAACAAACAAAATAGTAAGTGAATATCTTTAAAAAGTGCTAAATATGTAAAAAAAAGGCGATTGATGAAGGCTTAATAGAGAGCTTATAATTAATATATACTTGAAATGGAGGAACAAAATATGAGTGACAAATTAAATGAGCAGTCGTTGGACAGACTTTGTGCTTCTTTGGCATATACAATGGGGATTTGTCCGCCGGAGTGTGCAGCGAATGCATTGCCTCAATTAACGGGATATATCGATGAGAAATTTTCGGGACAGAAAGCAGATAGGATTTTTATGTACAATCCAGATGCGGTGGCAGAGTGGATTTTCCGAAAATATCCTGCACTTATGCAGCCGGCAACATCGCATGCTGAGTTGGAAGTGCCTTTTCGCACTGTGATGCCGTCCGTAACACCGGTGTGTTTTGCTACCATGTATACTGGTGCTCAGCCATCCGTGCACGGGATTCAGAAATATGAAAAGCCGGTCATCAAGATCGATACCATATTTGACGCATTGATCAGAGCCGGAAAAAAGCCCGTGATAGTTTCCATGACAGATTGCAGTATGTCTAAGATATATTTGGAAAGAGAGATGGACTACTTCATATACGATACGGTTGCGGAAGTGAATGCGAAAGCGGCAGAGATTATCATGGAAGATAAATATGATTTCGTAGTGGTATACAACACCAATTATGATTTTGTGATGCATAAGAAAGGTCCCGAAAGTGTGGATGCCTTGGCGGAGCTTAAGGTGAATGCGGAGGCCTTTGCCATGTTCAGCACCATGATCGAAAGATGCTGGAAACATCACAGTACATTAGTTGGATTTGCCATGGATCACGGATGCCACGAAATTGACGGGCAGTGCGGTTCCCACGGATTAGACATGCCGGAGGATCTGAATATTGTGCACTTGTTTAAAGGATATCCCGGAGAAAAATAATGTCCGTGGAAAGAAGCCTAAAAGCTTCGTGAGATTGCATAAAGGAAGGAAGCGGTATTTCTATGAAAAAGAAGAATAAATTTTTCGAAAGATTATGGTATGACAGAGCGTTGGTCATGATGGCAATGCCTGCTGTGATTCTCTTGGTTTTATTTAATTACATTCCGATGACGGGATTGATATTGGCATTTAAAAATTTTGATTTTTCATTAGGACTATACAAAAGTCCCTGGTGCGGATTTGAAAATTTCCGGTACCTGTTCTTGGTAGGAGATACGTTCTGGAAGATAACACGTAATACTGTAGGATATTATATTGCGTTTACTGTAATCGGGGTTGTCACCGAGGTGTTGATCGCTATCGGTATCAATGAATTGGTCTTTAAGAGAGCAGGTAAGATTATGCAGAGTATTATGATCATGCCAACCTTTATCTCTTATGTGGCGGTTTCTTACATTGTATATGCACTGTTAAGACCTAATATCGGAATGATTCCACAGATGTTGACTTCTATGGGTGCGAAAGCTCCAAACTTTTATATGACAAAAGAATATTGGCCTTTTATTCTTATTATAGTCAACACTTGGAAAAATGCAGGTTATGGTTCCGTTTTATATTTAGCCACTTTGACGGGAATTGATCCCGAACTGTATGAAGCGGCATCATTAGATGGTGCGAATGTCTGGCATAAAATGCGTTACATAACCATACCGATGTTAAGTACGATGATTGTAATCAAGGTGCTGTTGGGGCTTGGGAATATTATGCATTCCAACACAGGTCTGTTTTATCAGGTTACCAGAAATATGGGTCCGTTGTATGATACTACTCAGGTTTTGGACAGCTATGTGTTGAATTCCATTATGACATCCGTCAACTATGGTGCGTCCTCTGCGACCACCTTCTATCAGTCCGTTGTAGGTTTGATCATGGTGGTTTCCGTGAATCTGATTGTGCGTAAGATTTCGCCGGAGCACTCGCTTTTCTGATGCTTTTATCATAATGAATGAAATTATTGCAAAAGTAAAAGAAAAGGAGAAAATCATGAAAAAAACGAAACCCGGACAATATGTCCTTTTGATTATATTTGCTGTCTGTGCTGCTGTTAGTTTGTTGCCCATATGTCTGGTGGCGATTGCTTCTTTGACCAGTGAAGAAAGCCTTGCCAGGAATGGTTTTTCCTTTTTTCCGGAAGCTTGGTCTTTAGATTCATGGAAATATGTACTGGGATATGGAACGCAGTTGATTGTATCCTACGGAGTAACCATTTACATTACTGTAGTAGGTACCTTGCTCAGTCTGTTGGTCATCAGTATGTTGGCATATACTCTGGCTCGAGACAAATTTGTGTTAAAAAGTGCCCTGACGGTAATGTTGGTAACCACCATGCTGTTTAAGGGCGGTCAGCTGTCAGAATATATGGTTAACACTACAGTTTACCATCTGAGAGACACCCTATTGGTGCTGACGCTTCCTACAGTAACTGCTATGAATGTTATTATTATGCGAACCTATATTAAGACAAATATTACAGATTCTCTGATTGAATCTGCCAAAATTGACGGAGCCGGAGATCTTCGCATTTATGCCCGCATTGCTATGCCGTTGATGAAACCGGTGTTGGCATCCGTAGGTTTTATGCTGGCTATCGGATACTGGAACGAGTGGCAGAAGGCATTTATGTATATTTCATCAAAATCCAAGACTCCACTGCAGTTGTTATTGATTCGATTAGAAAAGACAATCGAGGCCATGAACAACCCGGATCTCCCCACTTCAGTTTTGGCGGAGATGGTGGAGGTGCTTCCGGCAGAGGGCGCGCGTATGGCATTACTTCTAATGGTGTTGGGTCCTATTATGGTTGCATATCCGTTCTTTCAGAAGTATTTCATTAAAGGTCTTACTATCGGTTCCGTAAAGGGATGAGTGCACAATAGATATCGGCATCTTTGGCTTGTTGAGTCATAAGGTGATAGATATAAAAACTAAAAAATAGGAGGAAAAACATGAAACTGAAAACTATTGTAAAAAAAGGATTGGCTACTGCTTTAGTCCTTGCAATGTCAGTGGGTGCATTTGCTGGTTGTGGTGCTGAAAAGGAAACTGAGACTGAAGTAAAAGAATCAAGTAGCACTGTAAAAGAGTCATCTGTTGAAAAAGAGCCTGTTAAAGAAGAGGCGGCAGATGAGGAACCTGTTACAATTACTTGGTTCCGTAATCGTGCAATTGAATCAGAAGATGAGCAGATGGTTGAAGATGCCATCAACGAGTATATTTTACCCCTGATTAATGTACAGGTCGATATTATGAATGATCAGAACAACGACCTTACATTGGCATTGGCTGCCGGAGAGGATATTGATCTGTTCCATGCAGAGAAGAATCCCATTAAGAATTATATCCGAGACAATGCATGTCTGGATATTACTGAAATCGTAAAGGAATATCCAGAGTTATATAATACGATTCCTGAATCTGTATGGGAAGCAGCAAAATGGTCTGACGGCAGAAATTATCATGTACCGGTTTACAAAGAATCAGCACAGGGCTGGGGCTTAACCGTTACAAAGGAAGCTGTTGAAAAGTTTGGTTGGGATATTTCTCAAATTAAAGAATTGTACGATTTAACTCCTTATCTGAAGGAAGCTTATGAAGCAGGATATGATTCACCTATGTGTTCATCCAGCTTGATTTTTCAGCATTTCCATTTCCATAAGCTGGCACGTGTGGAAGTATCTACTTGTCTGGTATACCGTGATAATCCGGATAAGATTGTTAATCTGGTTGAAACCGATGAGTATAGAAATTACTGTGAGCTGATTTATGATTGGAACCAGAAGGGTTATATTAACCAGGATGAACTGGTTTCTAATAACAATGATATTCCTCTGGCACAGAAAATGGAGGATGGCAGATCTGCTTTTGGTGTATGGACCAATGTACCCGGTGGAGAAGCAATTGCTGCTAACCGTTATAACAAAGATGTTATTTGTATTAATATAACAGGAAACCATCTGACTACTTGGGGTTCTTTTGGTTCTAACTATTGTATTAGCCCTAAGAGTGATAAGGTTGATGCATGTATGAAGTTCCTTACCCTTCTCTACACTGATAGAACACTTGCTGACCTGGCATGCTACGGTATTGAGGGTGAACATTATACCCGTACAGAAGACGGAAAAGTACAGCAGATCAAAGATAGCGGATACAGATACAGTGGTGTCTGGGCAGTGGATCACATAGCAGCACCTTCTTTGATGGTTGGCGAAGCTGACAATAAGGTTGAACTGTACGAAGAATTCAATGCAAACGCAAAAAAGGAACTTCTGGCAGGCTTCATCCCGGATACAAGTATGATTGAGGCAGAACTTGCTGCTTTGAACGCTATTGATACCAAGTATAATATGACCTTAGGACGTGGTTTCTATGATCCTGATGTATATATTGACGAGTATATCAAAGAACAGAAAGCTGCCGGCATTGACAAGGTTATGGCTGAAATGCAGAAGCAGTATGATGAGTGGAGAGCTAACAAATAATAATAAAGCAGGAAATGTTTTGTAAAATTGGTTAATGTGCCATATAATAAGAAACGGAGATATACTGAGTATACTCCGTTTCTCGTTATATTGTGATATGAGAGAAGCAGTGGTGTGGATTTAGGAGGCTGTTTCAATATACAGGAGGTGCAGTGTGCGAGTATTGATTGTAGATGATGACCGGTTGATATGTCGATGCTTAAAACAGATGATCCAATGGGAGGAAATTGGCTGTCAACAGCCGGAGGTGGCGTATGACGGATTAAGTGCGCTGGAACAGATTAAGATGAATAAACCTCAAATTGTGATCACAGATATTCGTATGCCCGGAATGGATGGTATTGAGCTTTGTAAACAGTTGTATAAAGAGTATCCGGATATTACAGTGTTGCTGATCAGTGCGTATGAAGATTTCTCCATTGCCAGAATGGCACTGCAATATAATGTTAAAGGGTATGTATTAAAACCCTTTGACGGAAAAAGTCTTAACACATTGGAGGATATGATCCGCAGTGTGATCTGCAAACAAAAAGACAGGGAATTATGCGGCAAAATTTTATCCAATGATTATAGTGATTTTCTGGAAAGGATTCTCGAAGAAAAAAATTACAAGGTATTGGATGAATTTATGGAAATGCTTTCCGGCATTGAAAACGAAACATTATCGCAAAATTCAGGCATTTGGTTGAATTTATTGAGACCGATTTTGAAATATCAGTATAAACAGCGCAGTGTGGACAGTCGTCTGTTGTTTTCACTCGAAAAAGAGATGCAGGATGCCCTGCATGTAATGTCCGTTGAAGAAAAGAAAGAGTATATGCGGAAAAAGTATATTGAAGCAATGGATGCGGACGAGGGAGTTAATATAAATATTATTTGGGAAATACAGAGAGTGGTGAAAGAAGAATTTTCCTCACCGGATCTGAATGTTAATCGTCTGGGTGAAGTATTCCATATGTCACCGGTCTATCTGGGGAAAATTTTTGTGGAAAGAACCGGGATTAAATTGGTGGATTATATCACTGAAAAAAGAGTTCAATATGCATCGGAAGAGCTGAAAGCTACCTTAAAACCTATAGGAGAGATTGCCAAGGAGTCCGGGTATCTGAATGCGAATTATTTTTCCAGAGTTTTTAGAAAAAAAACAGGAATGTCGCCTCAGGACTATCGGCAACAGTATCAGCATTACAGCAATTAGTCTTCATTGTAGGAGGAAAACATATGAAACAATACATGAAACAGTTGAGCATGCATGCAAAAATGATCCTCTATTTCTGTATTATAATGTTTTTAATCGTGATTATACCATGCTACTATTTACATCAACATTATTGTAAAATATTCCGCCGAAGTACTTTAAAAACAATGGAATATGCCGTTGCGGGAAATACAGAAAGACTGCAGACACTTATAAATACCATTGAAGTGGCAATTGATTGTGTAAATGATAATACCAAGGCTTACAAAACACCGGATAGTAATAAGCTATCGACAATCGTAGATTTGATTGTCAGTTACGAGACAGATGCAGATGACCGTAGCTTAAGAGAATTTACATTGGAAAAGAAAAGCAATGAGCAGTTTTTTGAATCCTTATTTATTACAGCATTGGATTCGGTAGAGAAAGGTGAAATATCCTGTGCATTGATTATAGAAGATGACTATCCGATTGTAAAATATATATCGCCCTGGCACTCGAGTGGCGATGGTGTGTTTTGGAGAGCTGAAAATATGGAAGCTTTAGATTGGTACCAAAAAACATTGGCGAAGGATGGAGAAATCTATTGGTTTAATGAAGAGGATCATCCTCAAAGGATTTATATGTCCAAATTACTTAAATATCAGTATTTGGATAAAATGGGAAATTATGGGATCAGAAATATTGGAGTGATTTTGGTAAATTTTGATCTGGCCTGGATGTCAAAAAGAATCAATATGACAGAATTGACAGAGGGTTCTTTGGTTTTGGTAACCGATGAAGCGGGGACAGTTTTTTTCAGCAATCTGAATAAGGATGAAATCACACAGGAAGAATTTACTTATTTACTGAAAAATGCAAAAAATGGAGTAACCTTTGATTATCAACATAATAAAAAAGATTATCTGGTACAAAAAAATGTACTGACACAGGGGTTGAATATATTTACCTTTATTCCCGACTATGAAATAAGGGAAATAACACGGGGAATTGTCAATACAAATCTGATCATGATGATGGTCGTATTTTTCTTAAGTATCATCACGGTATCGATTATGAGTAAGTATTTGTGGAACCCGATTTTGAAATTAGCTGATCATATGAAAATGGGGCTTGTAGAGCAAATAGAAGAAAATCAGACCAGATTAGACGAAATAGGAATTCTATATCGCGGGTATAATCAGCTACAGCAGCGGATACAGGAGCTGATCATGCAGGCTTGGGATAATGCAGAAGAAAAACGTAAAATCGAATTGCAGGTCTTGCAGGCACAGATTAACCCGCATTTTTTATATAATACATTAGGAGCAATCAGCTGCAAGGCGTTACTGAACGGACAAAACGATATCGCAGAACAGATCACCGCTTTGTCTGCAATCGTGCGATATAATATCAAAGAGCATGACGCCTTGGTGCCCTTGAAAACAGAATTGGAAATGATTTTTCATTATGAAGAGATTTGGAATATGAGTTATGGAGAAGATTTAGTATTTTATCATCAGGTTCATTCAAATTGTGAGAATATTCTGATTCCCAAACTGATTATCCAGCCCTTGGTAGAAAATGCGATTCTGCATGGAATAGACTTTAGTCAGGGAACCGGAAAAGTTTTTATTGAGGCGGAAGTGACACCAGACAGTCGATTGTTGATCAAAGTGGCAAATAACGGCAACAAGGCAGATGTAGATAAGCTAAATGCATATGTGAAAGGAAAATGCACGTTAAATGCAGATAAAGAAAGTATCGGAGTGAAAAATGTTTGTGATAGAATCGGATGGTATTTTGGAGAGGACGGAGAACTGACTTATTGGATAAATCGTGATGGAAATACGGAGGCTGTAATTTCCATACGTATTCATTCTGCGGAGGAAAGTTAGGAATACTCAGGTGTGTAATTATTTATTGGTAATAACAAGAGAACAGGAGGACAAGCATGGAAAGAGACAGCAGAAAGGAATGGTTTCGCGATGCGAAATACGGAATGTTTATTCACTGGGGATTGTATGCGGAATTGGGAGGTATATGGAACGGACAGGAGTTTAAAAGTGCGACAGAATGGATTATGAAAAATGCGCAGATTCCACTGGCAGAGTACAAAAAGCTGGTTGAACGTTTTAATCCTACAAAGTTTGATGCAAGAGAGTGGGTGGCAAAAGCAGTCGAGTACGGTGCTAAATATTTGTGTTTTACCGCTAAGCATCATGATGGATTTTGTATGTACAATACCGAGGTTTCAGATTATAACATTATGAATACTCCCTTTGGCAGGGATGTTGTAAAGGAACTTGCTGAAGCATGTAATGAAGCCGGTATTACATTTTGTCTATATTATTCTCAGATGCAGGACTGGGAGGACCCGAACGGAGATGGTAATACATGGGATTTTCAGAAGGAAAATAAGGATTTTAGAGTGTACTTTGAAAATAAGGTAAAGCCGCAGGTAAAGGAACTTCTGACTAATTACGGAAAGATAGGAATGCTCTGGTTTGACACACCCTATGATATGCCTTATGAACTGTGTCTGGAGTTGAGAGATTTCGTTTACTCTCTTCAGCCGGATTGTCTGATCAATGGCCGGATCGGTTATAATCTGGGTGATTTTAGGGAAATGGGTGATAATGATATACCGGTACTGGGATTCCACCGGGATTGGGAGACTCCTATGACATTGAATAATACCTGGGGATATTCCCGTATAGATGAAAACTGGAAGAGTCCTCAGAAGGTTATGAAGCTTCTGACGGAGGTGGCAGGTAAAGGCGGTAATCTGCTGCTGAATGTGGGTCCGGATGCAGATGGGTTGATTCCCGAGGGCAGTGACAGGATCATGCGCGTCATAGGAGAATGGCTTAAGATCAATGGAGAGAGTATCTATGGAACAAGACGTTGTATCGATTTTCCCTATCAAATCCGATGGGGTGGCCTGACGGGAAAGAACTGTACTCTTTACATGCATGTGATGGATGTGTCAGAGCATACAACCGAGATTAAGATATGTAACCTTGAGACACCGGTAAAAAGGGTGAGCCTGCTGGAAACCGGTGAAGAACTTAAATTTTACCAATCTTATGAGATTGCAAGAGACGAGTATCGTTTCCGCGTCGTAACAAAGGATATTAAGTGGGATTCACTGAATACAGTGTTAAAGGTAGAACTGGAAGAAGAACCTGCGGTACACAGCCTGTATATGGATACAGAACAGATATTGAACTATAAACCAAAATATTAAGGACAAAGCCGGAACAGGACGTAAATACGTATTGATCAGACGATTGTGTTGACTTCAAATCGTCATATCGAAGCGCAGGATGGAGCAGTAATAAAATTGATGGAGAACGTGCCGGTTCTTATGCTGAGAAATGAGCACACGAAAACGGAACCTACGAAAAGGATACGGAAAAAGTGGTATGTACGATAGGTCAAGAAGCTATTTTGGAGTGTCGACCTGTATGTTTTTTAATCAGGTGGAAAATCTGACCTTAACAAATATGACTTTTGTGCATACAGCCGGTGTTTTGGTACAGGTAGGCAATGCATGTAATGTGGTATTCGAAAATATCCTATTTGAGCAATGCTTTGCGGATGGTTTGCATGTAAACGGTAATATTACGAATCTGCTTATAAGAAATATTGCCGGGCAGGTGGGAGATG
>JAZPYS010000039.1:0-30159 GCA_045544275.1 Acetatifactor sp.
TCGGAAATTATGTGGATGACAGTGAATTTGAAGAATTGGATTAATTACGTAAGAGATATAAATTTATTGGCAGGGATTGAACAGGGATGGAAGAAAGAGTCACTCAAATTTTACAGAGCTTAAGACGAAGCGTAGATGGCATGGGTATTGGTGATATATTGGAGATTCTGATTATCGCCTATTTGTTGTACCATATTATGCTTTGGGTCCAGACCACCAAAGCCTGGACATTGCTGAAGGGTGTCATTGTAATTCTGGTCCTGTGGTTCTTTGCATCGTATTTTAAGATGCATACCATACTTTGGATAGGGAAGAATCTGTTGGGTACGGCGATTACCGCTGTTGTTATCGTTTTGCAGCCGGAATTGCGTAAAGCATTGGAAGAACTGGGGAAGAAGAATATTTTGAAGACTGTCCTGCCCATAGATTCCGGTAAGAAGGAAGAGAGTGTGCTGACAGAAAAAACGATCCATGAGATTACCAGAGCCTGTGTAGAAATGGGGAAGGTAAAGACCGGTGCGTTGATCGTTATTGAAGGACAGCAATCGTTGGTGGATTATGAGAGGACGGGTATCGATATTGATGCCATTGTAACCAGTCAGCTGTTGATCAATATATTCGAACATAATACGCCCCTTCATGACGGTGCGGTGATCGTGCGAAATAATCGTGTAACTTCGGCAACTTGCTACTTGCCGCTGACGGATAATGATTCAATCAGCAAAGAGGTAGGAACGAGACACAGAGCAGGCGTAGGAATTTCGGAAGCTACGGATTCCATTACAGTCATTGTTTCTGAACAGACCGGAAAAATCAGTGTTGCACTGGATGGAAGACTGGAGAGAGGACTGGATGGAGAGAGTCTGAAGCTGAGACTGAAAGAATTTGCAGAGCTCAGCGAACAGGACGATAAGAAAGAAAAGAAAGAGAAGAAGACAAAAAGGACATTGTTTGGGATTGGGAAGGAGAAAGGTAAGGCTGAAGAATGAAGAACTTAAAGAAGATAAACTGGAAGCAGATGCTTTTAGATAACTGGGTTCTGAAGCTGGCTTCCCTGACACTTGCATTTATATTGTGGTTCGTGGTGATTACGGAGGAAAACCCTGTCGATGATAAGACTTTTTATGGGATAAAGGTGAATCTGGTGAATACAGAAAAACTGGAGGAGCTGGGGCGTGTATATGAGGTGCTGGATGGTACGGATACGCTCAGGAGCGTCACGGTTGAAGCACCGGGATCAGTCCTGGATCAATTGGAAGCAGGGGACATTGTTGCTGAAGCGGATTTGAATAATATTTCAGGTATGAATACCGTGGAAATCGAATTTTCCTGCCCGGGTTACAGCAGAGATATTATCGGCATCAAGGGGAATATCAGCAATGTAAAATTGTCCATTGAGGATAAAGCAACAAAAACGATCAATATTAAATACAATCTGGTAGGCGATGTTGCTGAAGGATATATGATCAGCAGAAATGGCGTGAAACTTGGGCACACCCGATTGCAGGTAGAAGGCCCTCAGTCTAAAGTGGAGCAGATTGCCAGTGCAAGGGTGGATGTTGATGTTAGTGGAGCAAGTTTTGATTTTGCCACACCGCTGGAGGTTAATTTAGTGGATGTGGAAGGGAATAAATTATCCTTTGAATCAGTGGAACAGAGTGTAAAAACGGTCAATGTCAGTGCACAGGTATTGAAAATCAAGGAAATTCCTGTTGAGTATATTCCTGTTGGCGAGGTCGCAGAAGGGTATCTGCTTACCGGAGTTGTAGAGGCTGATCCTTTGACTGTGAAGATTGCCGGCAATCCGGAGGCGCTCAGCAGAATGGAAAAAATCACGATTTCTGAGGAATTGAACATGACAGGTGCAGAAGCAAGCCTGGAAACAACTGTTGACCTGGAAACAAAACTGAAATCAGGCATTATTTTTGCAGATGAAGAATTTGACGGTGTGGCACAGGTTATTGTCTACGTAGAAGAAGAACAGGAGAAAAACCTGACCCTCAGAAGAGAAAATTTACAGATTCTGAATGTACCGGAAGGATTTACAGCAGAAGTAGTGATTGAACAGGATATGCCTGCACTGCAGGTAAAAGGGCTCGCAGCAGATATTTCGACTCTGCGCGAGAGTACATTAAAAGGTATTATCGATGTTGCCGCATGGATGGAGCAGCATCAGTCAGAAAGTCTGAATCCGGGAATACACAGCATTCCTGTAACATTTGAGCTTTCAGAAGGACAGGATGCTTCAAATGAAGTATCGGTTGAAGTTCTGTTTTCAGAGATTGAGGAAGTCGAAAATGAATAAAGCTTGTACTTCTCTTTTGGACGTGATATGATAAACATATGCAAGTGGAGGGATGACATATGGTAAGTCAAAAGGTTACAATTAAAAATCCAACAGGGCTACACCTAAGGCCGGCAGGTATCCTATGTAAAGAAGCGATGAAATTTAAGTCGTTGATTACTTTTAAATTCAGGGATAATGTGGCAAATGCCAAGAGCGTGCTGAGTGTGCTGGGGTCATGTGTAAAGAGCGGAGATGAGATTGAATTCACCTGTGAAGGTGTGGACGAACAAGAGGCTCTACAGGCACTGGTGGCAGCAGTAGAGGGTGGTCTTGGTGAATAATGATATTTGCAGCTCATCCCCGGGATGAGCTGTTTGCATATAAAATGCAAAATAAGAGGAGAATGAAAAAATGTTAAATTATCAAAGATATCGTAAAAATCCGGTGGTGGATTACCCGGAGAGAAAATGGCCAAACAAAGAAATTGAAAAGGCACCTATTTGGTGCAGTGTGGATCTACGAGACGGTAATCAGGCGTTGATCGACCCTATGTTAGTAAATGAAAAGATTGAGATGTTCCAGTTTTTAATAGGGCTCGGTTTTAAAGAAATCGAAATCGGTTTCCCGGCGGCAAGCCAGATTGAATTTGACTTCCTTCGTCAGCTGGTAGACAGAAGGTTGATCCCCGATGATGTGTGTGTTCAGGTGCTGACACAATGTCGCGAAGAACTGTTGAACAGAACATTTGCATCTATCGAAGGATGTAAGCAGGCAATTGTACATATTTATAATTCCACATCTACCTTGCAGCGTGATGTGGTATTCGGCATGGACAGGGAACACATCATTGAGATTGCTGTGAATGGTGTGAAGATGGTAAAGGAACGTGCTGCGAAGTTCCCGGGAAAGATCATTCTGGAGTATTCTCCGGAAAGCTTTACCGGAACAGAACTGGATTTTGCTTTAGAAATCTGCAATGCCGTACAGAAAGAATGGGGACCTACTCCTGAGAATCCTATGATCATCAACCTTCCCTCTACGGTAGAGATGAATACGCCCAATGTGTATGCCGACCAGATTGAGTGGATGATCGGTCATCTTGATAATAGAGAAAGCATTATTGTCAGTGTGCATCCTCACAATGATAGAGGTACCGGTGTGGCAAGTGCAGAGCTGGCTCTTCTGGCAGGTGCGGATCGTGTGGAAGGTACCTTGTTTGGCAATGGTGAGCGTACAGGAAATGTGGACCTTTTGAATATTGCATATAATATGTTCTCCCAGGGCATCAATCCGGAACTGAATATTGAAAGAGTCAATGATATCATTGAAATTTACGAACGGTGCTGCAAGATTCCGATCCATCCAAGACATCCATATGCAGGTAAGCTTGTGTTTACCGCTTTCTCAGGATCACATCAGGATGCGATCAATAAGGGTGTAAAAGCCATGAAAGAGAGAAACAGTGAGTACTGGCAGGTGCCTTATCTGCCCATTGACCCGGCAGATATTGGAAGAGAATATGAACCAATTGTGCGTATCAACTCTCAGTCCGGCAAGGGCGGCGTAGCGTTTATCATGGATACTTACTTTGGATTCAAACTGCCAAAAGCTATGCACAAGGAATTTGCAAATATCATTCAGACAATCTCTGAAAAGCAGGGAGAAGTTTCTCCGGAACAGATCATGGAGAACTTCAAAGCGTCATATTTGGATCGTAAAGAACCTATTCACTTCCGCCGCCTGAAGGTAGATGAGACGGGTAATGATTCCATCTTTGACACTAAGGTGGTTGTAACTTATACAGATCATGGTGTGGAAAAGACATTTGAGGCGATCGGCAACGGACCTATCGATGCGGTAAAACGTGGTCTGGATGATGCATTGAATATTGACATTAAGATATTAGATTATGAAGAACACGCACTGCAGAGCGGTTCCAACTCTCAGGCAGCGGCATATATCCATCTGCTTGACAGTGATACCGGTCATGTTACTTACGGTGTGGGTGTCAGCTCCAATATTACCAGAGCATCTGTGAGAGCAATTTTCTCTGCTGTCAACCGTCTGGGACTTGGGGAAAAATAATTAAGGAATATCTATCATCT
Source organism: Acetatifactor sp. (assembly GCA_045544275.1). Lineage (GTDB taxonomy): Bacteria > Bacillota > Clostridia > Lachnospirales > Lachnospiraceae > Acetatifactor. The sequence continues at coordinate 4,393 of JAZPYS010000039.1, forward strand.
AAAGATACATTATTAATGCAATGAAAAAACCAAGTAATGCACCCATAACTACCTGAAGCGGTGTGTGACCCACAAATTCTTTCAATTTATCATGGGCAGATATTTCACTTCTGCCCATGTCTTCAAAAATCCTGATAATGTCATTCAAAAGCTCTGCCTGTTTGCCTGTCTCGCGTCGTACCCCTCTTGCATCATACATAACTACAATGGCCAGAATGGCAGAAATAGCAAATTCAAAGCTGGAAGCTCCGAATTGGAAGTAAGCGGAAGTTGCCAGTGATACTACGGTTGCAGAGTGGGAGCTGGGCATACCACCGCTTCCTACAAGGCGCTCCGGATCAAATTTTTTCGTAAAAAAGGTGTGAATAAGGGTCTTCAGTACCTGTGCAACCAACCAGCCCAGTGCGGCGGTCAAAAAAACTTTATTTGCTGCTATATCATGTAAAAACTGCATAGGAAATTCTCTCTTTCGTCAGAGTGTATGTCCTGTATACATACATTATTAAGTATACTCTATTTCTTAAGGAATAGCCAGTGTTTTGTGAAAAATATGTTAGAACCTTGCGGAAACGGACAAAGAATAGTATACTAAATTATATAATGATACAATAGATAGGCGGATCACCATATGAGTTTGTTGAGTGTAATTGTTCCATGCTATAATGAAGAGGAAAATGTAAAAGATTTTTATATTGAACTTATGAAGAACGGGTCTTTTTTTGAAGAGAGAGGTATGGATGTAGAGATATTATACATTGATGACGGTTCCAAAGACAGGACAGTTGAGGAGGTAAGAGAACTCCGAAAGAATGATGAAAGGATCCGTATGATTTCTTTTTCGAGGAATTTCGGGAAAGAATCTGCCATGTATGCAGGTCTCGAAAAGGCGAAGGGGGATTATGTGGTGATCATGGATGCGGATCTGCAGGATCCGCCGGCACTTTTGCCGGAAATGTTTGCGGCGATTGACGAAGGGTATGATTCTGTGGCAACCCGCCGTGTAAGCAGAAAAGGAGAACCGCCGGTAAGGTCTTTTTTTGCCAGATGTTTCTATCGTTTGATGAAGAAGATCTCTAAAACAGAGATTATGGACGGAGCGCGAGACTATCGCCTGATGACAAGACAAATGGTTGATGCCATCCTTCAGATGCCGGAATATAATCGATTTACAAAGGGCATTTATGGCTGGGTTGGATTCAGGACCAAGTGGCTGGAGTTTGAGAATATTGAAAGAGCAAAGGGCGAGACGAAATGGAATTTCTGGAAACTTTTCCTGTACTCTATAGAGGGGATTACAGCATTTTCCACAGTCCCGCTTGTGATTGCATCCTTTATAGGAGTTCTGTTTTGCGTATTGGCATTTGTGGCAATTGTCTTCATTATTGTCCGTAAAATATTATTTGGTGATCCGGTCTCAGGGTGGCCCTCTTTGGTGTGTATTATTTTGCTGGTAAGTGGTGTTCAGCTGTTCTGCCTGGGTATTTTGGGGCAGTATTTGTCCAAGACTTATATGGAAGTAAAAAAACGTCCGGTTTATCTTGTCAAGGAAGAGTTGTAAGCCGGGATTTTTCTCGAATATGCTCGATTTCCCACGATGGAATCTCGTTGTGTTTTTCGACAGATATTGTTACTATTAATGAGTCAGTCGCATTAACGAGCAATAATCGACATTTGAAAGGGGAAATATATGGATATCACTGCTGTTGAGGATTATGTACTTGAACGATATATTACCGAAATAATGTTGGATATAGGTGTGCCGGCTCACCTGAAGGGTTATCATTATCTCCGTGATGCCATTCTTTTGTCTGGCAAGGACATGGAAGTTGTCAGTAGCGTAACCAAGCTGTTATATCCTACTATAGCAAAACACTTTAAGACAACGGATCAAAAGGTGGAGAGGGCTATCCGAAATGCCATAGAGGTTTCGTGGAGCAGAGGCAATGTAGAGACGTTTGAGAAGTTATTCGGGTATTCCATACTGCAAGGGAAAAACAGACCGACTAACAGCGAATATATTGCAAGAATTGCAGATAAAATGCGACTGGATATGAAAGGAATGTAAATCAGGTGTTATTAACAGGCATAAACAGGAAAAATTCAAATAGGATGATAAATGTAGGGGAGTTATATTTGTACGCCTTTTCCGGAAGTATTGTAATATTTGAAATCGGGCATCTTGCAGGGGTTTTTGCAGAAATTCCCGTTTCAGATTGCGGCAGAATCATATGTGGGCTGATTGCAGCTGCATCGATTTGTTCTGTTGCAGGTCTGATTCGTAAACACAGAGAAGTGTTGGATTTCTGGAAAGGCTCGTGTAAGCTGTGTAAGCCGTGTGTGCCAGGTATCCTATTTTTTTTGTTGTTGACAGTGCAGATTTACCATATCTGTTATACACCAATGATGCAGACGTCGGGAGATATTACACTGGAGACTGTAAATAGCTTTTTGATTACGGATAAAATATATAATGTTTCGCCATTAACCGGGAAGGTGTTCGGAGGGACGCCTTTTCGGTATGAAATACTCTGTCTGCCCACAGTATATACCTTGTTGTGCAGATGGTCCGGAATGACGCCGGAATTCATTGTAGGGAAAGTAATTCCTCTGGCAGTATTGTGTCTTACATATACAGCATATTATCTTCTCAGCGGGGCATTGTTTGGCCGGGAAGATGCTTGTAAAGAGAAAAGAACCTGGTTCATGGTAATTGTTGGGGCAGTGTTCTTTTTGTGTGAACAATCGGTTTATATGGAAGGATATGGGATCCTGCATGGGGGGCACCTGGGCACAACCATACGAAACAGTGTGTTGATTCCCATGACTCTTTATGCGGCGCTGCAAAAAAAATGGATTCTGGCAGGCCTAAGTATACTGGCAGAGGCATGCATTGTATGGACTTTCTGGGGAATGGGTGTATCTGTGATCATCCTTGCAGGGGTGATTTTTACAGATTTATTATTACGCAGCAATTATGTTTGCAGAATATTTTCCCGCCTTGCAGATAAGGAGGGAAATATTTCATGAGGACATTGATGGAATATTGGGGGCTGGCAATATCCGGGTTTGAACGTTTTGTAGCAGACTATAAATATACAGCACTGATTATTTGCGTGTTGTTGTATGCATTGGTTCACCGGAAGCGGTATGAACGGAGAGAATTGAAGAAGTTTCTCCTGTATTCAGGAGGCACGATGATATTATTGATGGTTCCGATGACGGGAATCATGTTTTTGATATATCAGACCCGATTTTATGATTATGAGTGGATTTGGAGTTGCGTTCCCTTAACGGCACTTCTGGCATGGGGGATTGTGACAGTGGTTTTTGAGGAAATTTCACCGGAAATGGTTGGAGCCGGCAAAACTTCGGGAGGAAAAAAACTGACATTTGCAAGGTGGTGCGGTATTGCTGCTGCAGTTGCTGTTCTCTTCATATGTGGAAATCAGGGGAGAGTACAGCAGGTCAGTGAGGAGACAATACAGATTCAGAGGTCCGGTGAGGATATCCTGGAATATCTGGAGAGTGAGGATCTGCTGCAGGAACATGTGGTGTGGGGACCGGCACAGATCATGGAGTATATGCGCAGCCATAACGGCAGTGTGGTGTTGTTTTATGGGCGTGATATGTGGGATGCAAAAGCCGGGGCATATGATTATGAGGTCTATGGTACAGAGGAAATCATTTGTTATGAATGGATGGAGTGTGTATCTTCTGCTCACAATCTGTACCTGTTAGAGGTGGAACAGGCACCGGATGCTTTGCATGAGGCTTTGGCAACAGAAGATTACATTCGCCTGGCGGTCAGCCGGGATGTGGATGTGGTGATATTACCATCTCAGATTACGGGGTGGATAGAAAGAAAAATGCAGCTGATCGCAGAGGAAAATGAGCTTTCAATAGTTTCGGCCCAGGTCGGAGAATATACGGTGTGGGTACTTGAGTAGTATGTACACAAAGAAAAAATGTTGCAATTGCAACAGAAGGAGTGGAGAATGAATAAAACGATCAGTATAGTGGTTCCGGTTTATAATGCGGAGAAATATATTGGAGAGACAATGGATTCTGTTTTGGCGCAGACATACAGGGACTGGGAGCTTGTACTGGTTTTGAATGGCTGCACGGATGCATCCGAAGAGCTGATAAGGCGTTATCAGCAGGCTCATGCAGACAGAAAGATACGGATGATCGTAGAACATAAAAATATTGGTGCTGCCTTGGCCAGGAACAAAGGTGTGAACGAGTCAGCCGGAAGATATATTGCCTATGTGGATGCGGACGACATCTGGAAGCCTGAAAAGCTGGAACATTTGTTATGCTTCATGCAGGAGAAGGATGCAGCCTTTGTCTGTTCGGGATATGAATTTGCCGATGAAAATGCGAAAGGAACCGGGAAAATAGTACATGTTCCTGCCACCTTGCATTATCGGGAAGCATTGAAAAATACAACTGTATTTACTTCTACAGTCATGTTTGATACGGAAAAACTTCCCAAAGAGAAGATTCAGATGCCGGTGATCAAGAGTGAAGATACGGCACTTTGGTGGAAGCTGCTCAGAGAAGGGTACGTGGTGTATGGGCTGGATGAAAATCTTGTATTGTACAGAAGGCCGAAAAAGTCCCTTTCTTCTAATAAGCTGGAAGCAATAAGGCGCATTTGGAATTTGTACAGAAAGTCGGAAGGATTGTCTGTATTATACAGCGCATATAATTTTTGCTTTTGGGCAGTGAGAGCAGTCATCAGAAGGGTATAGTAAGTTTGCGGAATTTGTGGTATACTTAATATTTAAGAATATAAAATGAATTGATATACAAACGAAGGATGCCTGCATTGTGCGGGATTGGAAAGGCATGGTATATTATTATGCGGAAACTTGAAACGGCGAAGAGATTGATATTGTTGGGATTGGCAGGAATCGGACTGCTGTTGGAGACTTTGGTGTTTTATTATTGCTGGTCTACAAATTTCAGCCCCAGTATTACACAGTTAACAGGTGTGCCCTATTATTATAGAGTCAGTTTGCTGGAAGTGGCGCTGTATGCGGTAATATTATATTTTCTCTCGAATATGTACGGAGGATTTCGAATTGGATTTTTGAAAAATTCTGAAGTCATATTTTCACAGGTATTTGCAACTTTAGCGGCAAATGTGATCATATATATTGAACTGTCTATCATGGCTAAAAGTTTCTTTGTATTGAAGATGTTTTTTTGGATGACACTGGTGCAGATTGTAATTGCAATTGTTTGGACAAGTATTGCACAGAAAATATACAGAACCATTTTCCCGCCGAGAAGATTGCTTTTGATTCACGGAGACCGTGATATTGATGGTATTCTCGGGAAGTTTGCCGGCAGAAAAGATAAATACAATATTGTCCACTGCATGCATATTGACGAGGGCATGGAGAAAATCGGCAAGGAGATATTAACCGGTCTTGACGGCAGGGAGTATGATGGTGTGGTAAACTGGGATATTTCTACCCGGGAGAGAAATGCTGTATTGAAATTCTGCTATGCACAGTCCATACGAGTATATACAATGCCGAAGATTACGGATGTTATTCTGTTGGGAGCAGAAGAACTTCACCTGTTTGATACACCGATCCTGCTTACAAGAGAGTACAGTCTGACATTGGAACAACGTTTTGTGAAACGGTTGATAGATATTGTATGTTCTGCTATTTTGCTGGTTATTGCATCTCCCATCATGCTGATTACTGCCATTGTGATCAAAGCATATGACGGGGGACCGGTACTGTATAAACAGATTCGCTGCACAAAGGACAGGCGAGAGTTCGAGATCATGAAATTCCGAAGCATGAGAACCGATGCAGAGAAAGACGGTGTGGCGAGACTGGCCCAGAAGAATGACGATCGTATCACCCCTATTGGTAAATTCATTCGTAAGGTAAGAATTGATGAATTGCCCCAGCTGATCAATATTCTCCGGGGCGATATGTCCTTTATCGGTCCCAGACCGGAAAGACCCCAGATCATTGATCAATATATGGAAGTGATGCCGGAGTTTGCGTATCGTATGAAAGTGAAAGCAGGTCTGGCAGGTTATGCCCAGGTCTATGGAAAATACAATACGACCCCATACGACAAGTTGAAGCTGGATCTGATCTATATAGAGAAGTATTCTCTGTGGATGGATATTCAGTTGATGTTGCTTACCCTTAAGATTCTTTTCTGGCCGGATAGTACTGAGGGAGTAGAAAGTGAGCAGATCACTGCATTAAAGGCTGAAATGAAGCAGAAGGAAGACAAGGAATAAGGGAGGCATTCTATGTGGCAGTGTAAATATGCGAAAGAACCCTTTGATTTGAAATTATTTGTCCTTCACATGATGAAGATGGTGAAGTGGATCATTTTAAGTGCGGTCATGGGAGCAGTATGCATTGGAGGAATATATTATCTAAAGAACGTGACGTTTGGCGGACGGGTTCCTTATATTGTGACAAAAAAACTGGACGTGGAGTATGCAGTGAATCCGGAGACAGGAACAGAGTATTCCTATTATGTAGCATATACATGGAATGACTGGATCAAAAGTGATGTTTTTTTAGAAAGTTTGTTGGAGGGGACACCGATAGACATGACAAAGGAGGAAATGCTTTGTTATTATGAGATGACGCTTCCTGCCGATACCCGGAATCCCTATCTTGTGGTGACCCATCCGGATGAGGGGAAAGCAGCTTTGCTGTCAGACATATTGACAGCCGGACTGCTGACATTTGCAGAGGAACAAAAAGAAATTAAGGAGATAACTGTCATAGATACTGTGGGTCCTGTGTTGGAGGTGCGGGATATCAGAACCTTTAGGGCAGCTGTGTTAGGTGCGGTCATGGGCACCTTTTTTGCGTTATTTGTAATTGCTTTCCAATTGATTCTGGGAGAAGGCATATTTGTGCCGGAGACCTTAACATATCGCTATCAGATTCCTGTAGTGGGCTATATTGACAGGGCCGGTGGGTGCAGCTGTGAGGTTGAGACGGGCATTGCATATCTGTTTCGAGATAAAGAGAAGGTGGGGATTACAGCAGTAGAGCCGGATCTGGATCTGATGAAGGGAAAAAGCCTTTTAGGAAACAAGCAGGCAGTTTGTCTGCCTTCTGTATTGCAGGTGCCGGAATCGTTGGAATATCTGCGGGAAAATGATGGAAATCTTTTGCTGGTAAAGGCGGGCTGCGGCAACGGAAAAGCCATAGAATCTGTCTTATATTTATGTCAAATGCATGATGTAAAGATCACTGCTGCACTTTTAGCAGATGCTGACGGTCAGCTGATTGAGGCATATCGTTTTAGGCTGCACAGGAAAAAGGACGGGCATTGCAAGGATGGAGAATAATATGAGATTACAGTTGTTGGTGGCAGCGATGCATACAGATGCGCTTACATTGGCGCAGAATATGAAGATTGACAGTGATGCGATCATTGTCAGTCAGGGCGATCATTATGGGTTTGAAGAACTGGAATATCAGGGACATAAGATCAGGTATTTTTCCATGGCAGAGCGGGGGGTAGGCTTGAATAGGAATACAAGTCTGCTTCGGGCTGACGGAGATATATGCCTGTTTGCAGACGAGGACATTATTTATGAAAAAGATTATGAACAGATGGTGCTTTCTGAATTTCAAAAACATCCGGAAGCAGATATTCTGATTTTTAATGTGCAGGCTGCAGAAGGCAGAGAGACCTACCACAATGAATCTTTCGGCAGAGTCAGGTGGTACAATTGCGGCAGGTATCCTACATACAGTTTTGCCGCACGGACTGATAAGCTGCATAAAAAGAATATTACATTTTCACTGCTGTTTGGCGGCGGAGCGAAATATTGTAACGGCGAGGATAGTCTGTTCATCGCTGAGTGTATCAGAAAGGGATTGAAAGTGTACAAAGTGCCTGTAATGATCGGCAGGGAGAATGGCAGAGAATCCACCTGGTTTAAAGGATATGACAGAAAGTTTTTCTTTGACAGAGGGGTGCTGTACAGTTATTTGTACGGCAGACTGGCACGGGTCATGGCATTTCGATTTGTATTTACGAAAAAGGCGGAGATGTGCAGGGATATTCCCTGGAAAGAAGCCTACAAAATTGTGTGTGAAGGAATCAGGGAAGGGCGTTTATAACATGTTCAGTATCATTGTGGTGTCGTTGAATCCGGGAGAAAAGTTAATAGAGACAATGAACAGTATCCGTATGCAGAGTTTTACTGACTATCAGGTAGTGGTAAAGGACGGAGGTTCAAAGGATGGTTCCATGGACAGACTGCGTAATTGGCTGTCCGAAGCATCCGATATGGATGCAAAGGTTTTGATCGTGGAAGAAAAGGATAGAAGCATTTACGATGGTATGAATCAGGCTGCTGAGAAAGCGAAGGGCGAATATTTTTATTTTCTCAATTGTGGTGATTATTTTGCACATGAAAGATCCTTGCAGGAGATGGCCGAAGGGATCCGAGAACATAGAATAAAAGGCGGAGAGTCCCTGATTTTTTACGGTGATATTTACGATGCCCTTAGAGAACAGGTGGTTCCATCTAATCCTCGCATGGACGACTTTGCCTGTTACCGCAATGTACCTTGTCATCAGGCATGTATCTACCACCACAGTCTGTTTAAAGAACGGGGATATAAGCCGGAGTATAAGGTGCGTGGTGATTATGAACATTTTCTGTGGAGCTATTTTTGTAAAAAAGCAAGCCCCCAGTATATCAAGGTAACGCTTGCACGGTATGAAGGCGGTGGATTTTCTGAGACAAAGGAAAATCGCAGACGATCGGCCAAGGAACATAAAGAAATTACGGCATTGTACATGAGCAGAGGGCAGCTTTTTAGGTACAGAATGATCATGCTGCTTACGTTGGCTCCGCTGCGGACAAAGATGGCTGAAAGTCCTGCAATGGCAGGCGTTTATAATTTTGTGAAGAAGATGTTATATCGGAGATAAGAATGTTTGTATATATTACGTTGTTCATCCTGGTAATGTTGTTCTCGCTTTTGGTGATGAATCAGGATTATGTACAATTGAATATTACTTCCCGGAAGTGTTGGAAGGTGCGTACCAGGCAGCAGGTGTGCAATATCTGGGCTGCAGCAGCTATATTTCTTCTGCTGGCGGCGGTGTCTGCATGCCGCATCGCTGTAGGAAACGACTATTGGGTATACAGGGATAATTTCAAACTGATCATGCAGGAAAGACATGTTTCTTATGAGCTTGGGTTCAATTTAGTGGTCTGGGTGATTCAGTCCCTGTTTGGATATGATAATTATCTTCCTGTCTTTGGATTTTTCTCTGTTGTTACGTGTTTCTTTTTTGTGAAAGCAATGTATGATCAGGGGGAGTGGTTTGCCGGAAGTGTGTTTCTGTTAATGACCGGGGGATATTACTATTCCAGTCTGAATTCCGTGAGATATTATTTTGCTCTGGCGGTGGCACTCTATGCTATGAAGTATGTTCTGAGAAAGCAATATGCTGTGTTCTGCCTTTGGATTGTATTTGCGGCCTTTTTTCATAAGTCCATATTGATAGTGATTCCGGTATATTTACTGGCACGGTGGTTTGCAGAAAGGCCAAACCGATATCTGTTTATTTCCGGTGGGCTGTTTTTGGGCAGCCTTGTGGTTTTTCGGGATGTTTATCGGAAGATTATCTTTCTTTTTTACCCTTTTTATGAGGGTTCGGTATTTGATCAGATAGACTTTTCTGTGACAAATATTGCCAAATGTCTGGGAGTACTGATTCTGTGTCTGGTATTTTATCGGACTGCCGTAAAGGACAATGTGCAAAACAGATTTTATTTTGTTCTCAATTTGGCCGGGCTGGCGCTGTATACCTTTGGTGCGTTCGTTCCTGAGGGGTCCAGGATTGGGTATTATTTTATTGCACCGCAGATTTTTCTGATTCCGGGTGTTTTGATGCGTATTCCGAACAGAAAGTGGAGAATTTTCTGGACGTCGGGGGTAGCGGCGGCGTTTATGGGATACTTTGTGCTTTTCCTGAGGTCTGCTTATGATATCAATATCAGGCTGTTACCATATTTGAACTGGATATTCAATTGAAAGAGTATAGATGAGGAAGAAGTATGAAGGTTTTATGGGTGTGTAATACCATACTGCCGCTTGCGGCAGAATATCTGAATAGGGAGGCCACCAACAAAGAAGGATGGGTTGCAGGCCTTGCAGAGAGGATTCTGCGTGACAGCGATGAAAAGCGGGTACAGCTTGCGGTAGCTTGCCCTGTGAGTGGAATCGGAGAGCAAAAAAAGTGGCTGATTCCGGAAATGGATGGTAAGAGATCATTTTTTGTATATGGATTTGAGGAGAATACAGAGCATCCTGAGAATTATGCGGAGGAGCTGACCCGGGGATTGCGGGAGATCATAGAGGATTATAAGCCGGATGTGGTGCATTGTTTCGGAACAGAGTTTCCTCATACACTGGCATTGACAAAAGTGTGTGATACAAATAAACTGCTGATCGGTATTCAGGGTGTGTGTGAGAAAGTAGAAGAAGTTTATTATGCAGATCTGCCGGAAACAGTGATAAGCAGAGTTACTTTTCGGGATTTTATAAAAAAGGACAGTATTCGTCAGCAGAAAAAGAAGTTCAAAAAGAGAAGTGCAGGGGAGACTGCGGCACTGAAAGGAGCCGGACATGTGACCGGCAGAACTTTGATGGACAGAGAGTATTCCCTCAGGTGTAATGAGAAGATGCAGTATCATTTTATGAATGAGACATTGCGGCCGGTTTTTTATGAAGGTGCCTGGGATCCGGATCACTGTGAAAAACACAGTATATTTGTCAGTCAGGGAGATTATCCCTTGAAGGGGCTCCATTATGTATTAAAGGCCATGCCCATGATTCGGGAAAAATATCCGGACGTGAGATTGTATGTGGCCGGCAATCCCATTGTCAGACCAAAGAATCTGATGGGGGCTTTGAAGGTTTCTTCCTATGGAAAATACATTATGGAGCTGATAGAGAGATTGAGACTGGAAAAAAATGTAGTGTTTTTAGGAAAACTGAATGCAGAGCAGATGAAAGAGCGTATGCTTGCCTGCAATGTATTTGTATGTTCATCAGCGGTGGAAAATTCACCCAATTCATTGGGGGAGGCAATGCTTTTAGGAGTGCCCTGTGTCACGGCATGGGTAGGCGGTGTGCCTTCTGTGTTCAGAGATGGTGTTGACGGTATCGCCTATCCGGGATACGGTGCGGAGGAATATGCTGCTGCATCGGATAAGGAGGCGGCCCAGGCCCGGGCATTGGGAGCGGCAGTTTTGAATATGTGGGAAGATGAGGAAAAAATGTCCGAATATGGCAAGAATGCATCGATACATGCTCGAGATACCCATGACGGGCAGAAGAACTATGAACGACTGCTGGAAATATATAGAGAAATGACAGGGAAATAATTTATGAAAACAGTGTTTGTTTCGAATTATATTAATCATCACCAGATTCCCTTTTGCAATGCTATGTATGCAAAGCTTGGAGATGATTTTACGTTTATACAAATGGAACCTATGGAAGAGGAGAGAATCCGTATGGGATGGGACCCGGATTGTCAGCCGGCATATGTTAAATATGGATATACGGACGCTGAGAATTGTCGGATGCTGGTGTTGAATGCAGATGTTGTCATTTGGGGAGGAGCAGAGGATGAAACCTTTTTGAAACCTCGCCTGGAAAGTAAAAGGCCGGTTCTGCGATACAGCGAAAGGCTGTATCGCACGGGGCAGTGGAAGGCTGTTTCACCCAGAGGACTGAAAAAGAAATATTTGGATCATACCCGGTATAATCATGCTCCTGTGAGTTTACTTTGTGCAGGTGCCTATGTACCCGCAGATTTCAATATCATCAGGGCGTATCCCGGAAAGAAATACAAATGGGGGTATTTTCCAGAGACAAAAATGTATGATGATGATAAACTGATGAGGGAGAAAGTAAAGGCAGAAATCCTATGGGTGGCAAGACTGATCCCCCTCAAACATCCGGAACTGCCGGTGGAAACCGCTAAATATTTGAAAGACAAAGGTTATCAGTTTCATTTAAATATTGTGGGCGGTGGTGTATGTGAATCCATGGTGGCAGAGTTGATAGAACGATATGGGCTGCAGGAATGGGTCAGCCTCTGCGGCATTAAAAAGCCGGAAGAAGTGCGGGAATACATGGAAAAAGCAGACATATTTCTAATGACCAGCGATCGCAACGAAGGATGGGGAGCCGTCATCAATGAGGCCATGAACAGTGGTTGTGCAGTGGTGGCAAATCATATGATAGGTTCTGTACCATTCCTGCTGCAGCATGGAAAGAATGGACTGATCTATAAAGATGGGAGAAGGCAGGAGCTTTTCGAATTGACTGAAAAGCTGGTCCGGGATAGAGACTATTGTCATATGCTGGGACGAAATGCGTATAGAACCATTGCGGAGGAATGGAATGCGGAGAAGGCGGCTGAAAGGCTGTGTGAATTGTGCGACAGAGTCTTTTACAGTGGAAAGCATCCGGTTCCGGAGACAGGACCGTGTTCGGTGGCATCTGTGATTTCGGAAAGAAAAATGTATCGTTATTTGAGGAAGCAGGCTTAAGAATGCTTAAGAATGAAGGGAGTGAAATGATGAGTCAGCATTGTGAAAAACAGGCGGAAAGAAATATGCCGCTGATCAGTGTCATTGTACCGGTTTATAATATTATGGATTATCTGCCCAGATGTGTGGAATCGCTTAGTGCCCAGACTTATCAGAACCTGGAAATTTTATTGGTAGATGATGGCTCTACGGATGGAACATCTGCTCTATGCGATCAACTTGCAGAAAGAGATCAGCGAATTCGGGTGTTTCATAAAGAGAATGGGGGATCTTCCTCTGCAAGAAATCTGGGAATTGCCCATTCCAGAGGGGAGTATATCGGGTTTGTAGACAGTGATGATTATGTGGAGCCGGATATGTATGAGGAGCTTTACCGATGTATCCTGGATTTTCAGGCGGATATTGCCCAGATCGGCCGTGATGAGATCGATGAGAAGGGGAATCTGATGCCGAATATCTGCAAACCACCAAAAGAACGCATTTTTATCTCTTCCGGGGATTTTCTGAAAGAACTTTTGATGCACAGAGGGGATTGTTCATTTTGTACAAAATTAGTAAAAAAAGAATTGTTTCTGAATATGCATTTTCCGGTAGGGGAGCTGAATGAGGATTTTAAGCTGCTGGTGCAGATGTTGACCAATGTGAAGGGAATTGTTTCTTCACCCAGACAGACTTATCATGTTTTTTATCGAATCGGCAGTAATACGCGGAAAGCCGATAAAAAAGCATTTTCCAGGGTCTATGGTGACTGTGTGGAGAATGCAGATATGGTAGAAACTTTAGTAGAGGAAAATTGTCCTGCACTTAAGGATGTAGCATTTCGTTTTGGTATTTTTCAGAGACTGGAGTACATGCTGCATATACCGGTGGAACAGATGAATGCAGGTACTATGCAGTATAATCAGATCGTAACATATTTACGGAAAAACTGGTGGAAGGGTATGAGAAATCCTATTTTGACAAAGAAAAACAAGGTTTATCATACGGTATTCGCAATTGCTCCAAGGCAAGTGCGGGTACTACATAAAAAGATAAAGAAGTTGTAAAGGATTATTGATGAAGAAAAGACTGAAGAAAATTATTTTAGGAACTGCTTTTACAATTGTATTGGGTGTATGGTGCGGCATGGCAGGATCCGTCAAGGCATCGGAAATGCAGGAAATGCCGGATGTTGTGAATTTTACAGAAGAGGACATGGAATATTTTGATCAGGCGAGAATGGCACTGAAAGAGATACTGGCTGAAAAAGATGTGATGGCACTGATCTATCTGGCGGACCATTATCCAATGAAGACGGAGCCTTCAATGGAGTCTGAGGAAGTGGTGCGTCTCTCCGGAGGACAGCAGGTGAGGATTCAGGATGTGGTCATGACCCGGGAGCTGGAAGCGTGGGTGCTGGTAAGCTGTACGGTGAAAGGGGTAGATTATACCGGATATGTAAATCGGGAGAATTTGGCCTGTTCAGACGAGTTGTTTCTGAATTGGGAAATGGAATATGGCATGAATCCGGCATTGTATGGAACAATGCTTATGACATCGGAGGATACAGAACAATCGTTACACCCGGATATTGAGTTGTTTCCGGAAAGTTATCAGGAAGCACTTTATGCACTCAAGGAAGCACATCCCAATTGGGTATTTGTAAAAATGAATACAGAGTTGGAATGGGATAAGGTTGTAACAGAAGAGCTGAAAGGCGGAAGAAGCCTGGTGCATGGTTCCAATGTGACTGCCATGAAAGAAGGTTTATATGGTCAGAACTGGTATTATGCGTCAGAGGAGGCTTTAGAGTATTATCTGGACCCCAGAAGCAGATTGACGGAAGATAAAATATTCCAGTTTGAACAACTTACGTACAATAAATCTTATCATACAGAGGCGGCTTTGCAGAGTTTTCTGGACAATACATTTATGAAAGGGCAGATTCCGGGAACGGTAATGACATATGCTTTCGGAATCACTGCTATCGGCAAACAATTCGATGTCAGCCCTTTTCATTTGGCCAGCCGCGTCTATCAGGAGCAGGGAGATGGGACATCTCCTTTGATATCCGGCAATTACCCCGGATATGAAGGGTATTATAATTATTACAACATCGGTGCAACGGGAAGCACCGACAAAGAAGTGATTGAAAACGGGCTGGCTTATGCGAAGAAGCAGAACTGGAACAGCCCTTATTATTCGCTGCATTTCGGTGCTGAGGTTATTGCAGCCAATTATATTGCAAAAGGACAGGATACATTATATCTGCAGAAATTTGATGTTGACAGCAGTGATGGTGAATTGTACTGGCATCAGTATATGCAGAATATCGGAGCACCTGACAGCGAAGGCAGAAATATTAAAAAACTTTATGAGAGCGCAGGCGCTTTAGACAATACATTTGTGTTTAAAATTCCCGTATATGAAAATATGCCCGAGAAGCCTTGTGAAAAACCGGTATCTTCCTATCGTATCGTGCTGAATATACCGGAAGGGTATAATGATCTGCAGATTTATATGGATGGCAGCCCGGTTACGGCTGTAAAGAAAAATGGTTATTATGTGGTACAGGCACCGGATGATCAGGTAAAATCAGTTGTTATGTATCAGTATAATGACAATCATGTGCCGGTTGGAATGGCTGTGTGGGAAGTGAAATTTGATGGTTCCGGATATCTGGCGGATGAGATTGAAGGACTCAGGGACCTGCTCAGTTACCATGGATTTTCTATCCGCATTACAGGCAGGTCGGGAATTCGTTATAAATCCGGTGTTTTGCAGGAAACCAAGGCGCTTCTTCTGGGAGAAGGTATAGATGGTTATGTTTTGAAAGAATACGGTACACTGTTGTTGACGAAGAACAGGCTGGGAGACGGATATCTGACGCTTTCTACTGAGAAAGTTGCTTCAGGGCTGTCTTATGGAAAAGACGAGAATGGACAGACGGTGGACAAAGTGCTGGAGCGTGTGGATGGCAGGGATCGTTTTGCATCGGTGTTGGTAGGACTGCCGGTGGATCAATATAAGACTGAATTTGCATTCCGGTCCTATATGATACTTACGAAAGATGACAGAGAGATTGTAGTATATGGGCCTCAGAATGCTAAGAGTATCTATAGCTTGGCGAAGCAGGTTATTGCGGCGAATATTTATCCCGAGGGAAGTAGTTCAGACCTGTTTTTGAAGCAATTGATCAGTGATGCAGATGCTTATGAGGCAGCCCAGAAGACTGCTGCAGAGGAAAGTGAAGCAGAAAACATGAAAGAAAATGAATAGAATGACAGGAAGATAGATGATGAAGAAAAAGCATATTATTACAGGTACGTTTGTCTGGGCCGTTTGCTTTTTGGCCGGTTGTGGCGATGGGGCCATAAATTGGGAGGATGTGGTTGCAGCACCGCCCGGGCCGGTAAAGGTTACAGCGGAAGCGGTAGAAGAAGCACAACCGGATAGAATGGAGATATTGCTGCAAAAGTACGGCACCGCAGATTTTATGGACGAGGATTATATAGAACTTGCAGATTTGTATCTTTTGGAGTCCAGAAATAAGGAAGCCAGAGATGTGTTGGAATTGGGCTGCAGGCTGATAGAACATCCCACAGCCTATGAAATTCTGCAGGGGATAACAGTCAATTTGGAAGAAGAAAGTAACGCCATTCAAGATATGGTTGGACGATTGTTGCAGAATCTGAATGCAGAGGAATTGTTCAGCGAGGCAGTAGCCATGCTGTACCACAGGGACTGGCTGGAGACAATGATGCCTAAAATGGAGTCCGGCAAGCGGAATTATTATCTGGAAACAGAACAGCAGACACTGCTTATTCAGACCGGATTTGATGCATACGGTGCAGGACAGACCATTCTGTGGCTGGGAGAAGGGAATGAAATAGATGTGATCGTTCAGACCCCGGGAACACTCCAGGTAACCCATGGAGGATTTGCGGATGGGAAATATGAAGGAGAATTTGATACCTGGAGATTGTTTCAGGAAAATACCGGAATCTGGCATGAGACCGGGACTATGAAGAATGGTGTATATCAGGGTTCATATCATGCTGAAGTGAAAACAGGAAATACGCAAAGTGATATGCTGACTCTCTGGAATCATAGAAAAGATTTTGATATGGATGTCTACTATGGGGAGTTTGATGAAAATGGGCAGACGCTTTTAGCGCAGCCTGACGGGTTGACAGATAAGGAAGGCAATCCCCATACTGTTTATGCATACGCAGTTGATAAAAAGAAATATCTGTCTGTAAAGGAAGAAAAAGTAAAAGATGGATTTGTAAGCACTGTCATGGGAATTCCGGAATATCCGGAATATGTTCCTTATGAGCCAAAGGCAGAGGATACAGTGGAAGATACGCCGATCAGTGTCAGAGTTCTGGATGGTATGATTCAGGTGCATGACGGAAAAAGGTGGATCACCTTTGGTGATGTGAATGATTATATTGCGGCAGATCCCTTATATGATGGAGGGGACGGGCAACAAAGTGAACATCCGGATGAGAGTGAACCCGCGGCAGATTGGGAAAATATATATGCTCATTTGGGAAGTGGCACGTTGAAGAAGGCAATGGGAAGCATCTGGGCAGATGAAGCGAATGCAACGCCGGAGCCCGAAGTAACATCAACACCGACGCCGGCTCCGACACCAAAACCAACCCCGAAACCAACCCCGAAACCAACACCGACGCCGACCCCAACGCCAGCTCCGACACCGACCCCAACGCCGGCTCCCACACCGGACCCAACGCCGGCTCCCGCACCGGAACCAACGCCGGCTCCCACACCGGACCCGACACCGGCTCCTACGCCAACACCGACGCCGACGCCGACACCGGCTCCGACGCCAACCCCAACGCCGGCTCCTACGCCAACACCGACGCCGACGCCAACGCCGGCTCCTACGCCAACACCGACGCCAACACCGACACCGGAACCAACGCCGACGCCTGAACTCACGCCTACACCGGATGATAATGAGACGGATATTGAGTGGACACCGGATATGATGTAGGAAAGACTGGTAAGAAATGTAAAAATCTGGTATAATAATGCCAGCAAAAATATATTTGAAGTGTATAGACATGGAGGCATATATGGAACAATTGGCAATATTCGGAGGAAGTCCGGTTCGTGAAAAGCCTGTTCATTATGGAAGACAATATATCGATCAGGATGATGTGAATGCAGTTGTTACTGCAATGACAAGTGACTGGTTGACATGTGGTCCGCAGATCAGTGCATTGGAAGAGAAAATTTGTGAGGTTACAGGAGCAAAATATGCAGTAGCAGTATCCAATGGAACCGCAGCACTGCATATTGCAGCGCTGGCAGCAGGCTTTCAGGAAGGTGACGAAGTGATTGTCAGTTCCATTACGTTTGCAGCATCTTCAAATTGTGTGTTATACTGTGGTGCTACCCCTGTATTTGCGGATATTAAACAGGACACTTATAATATCGATCCGGCTTCGGTGAAAAAACTGATCACACCTAACACAAAGGGCATTGTTGCAGTGGATTTTACCGGACAGGCGGTGGAGTATGAAAAACTGAGGGCTATCTGTGATGAATATAATTTGGTGTTTATCGAGGATGCGGCCCATTCGATTGGTACAAAATATAAAGGTCAGCCGGTGGGAAGTCTTGCGGATATGACCACATTTAGTTTTCATCCGGTAAAGACAGTTACCAGTGGTGAAGGCGGTGCAGTGACAACCAATGATTATGAACTGTATTGCAAATTGTCCAGACTCCGTGCTCATGGCATTACAAGAAAACAGGAAGAGATGAAAAATCCTTCAGATGCCCGTTGGTATTACGAGCAGGTGGAATTGGGATATAATTATCGTATCACAGATTTTCAGGCGGCATTGCTCAGCAGTCAGTTGAATAAACTGCCGGCATTTGCAGCAAGAAGAAAAGAAATTGTGAGAATGTATGATCAGGCATTTACCGATATGCCGGAAATCAAGGTTCAGAGAGAGATACCGGAATCGGATACTGTTCGCCATCTTTATATTCTGCGTCTGAATTTGGAACTGCTGAATTGTGACCGAAGACAATTTTTTGATGCGCTTTATGCGGAAAATACCTGTCCCCAGGTGCATTATATACCGGTGTATTGGCATTCATATTATGAGAAGCTTGGATATGAAAAAGGAATCTGCCCTGAGGCGGAGTCTTTCTATAATGAAGTTATGAGTATTCCCCTTTACCCTGCTCTCACCGATGAGGATGTGCAGGATGTGATCTGTGCAGTCAAGAAGGTTGTGGCATATTACAGGAAGAAAGTATAACGATAAGGAGAACGTAAGATGGATAAAGTTGCTGTATTGATTCCCTGTTATAATGAGGAGAAAACGGTTGAAAAGGTAGTTACGGACGTAAAGAAAGCACTGCCAGAAGCAACGGTTTATGTGTATGACAATAATTCTACGGACAGAACTGCTCAACTGGCTGTAAAAGCAGGTGCTATTCTTCGGCATGAATATAAGCAGGGGAAAGGAAATGTTATCCGCAGGATGTTCAGAGAAATCGATGCGGAGTGTTACCTGATGATTGATGGGGATGATACTTATCCATTGGATTGTGCAAAAGAACTTGTGGATAAAGTACTTTATCATAATGCGGACATGGTTGTGGGAGATCGGCTTTCTTCTACGTATTTTACAGAAAATAAGAGACCCTTTCATAATTTCGGAAATACCCTTATGAGAACATGTATCAATCGTCTGTTCCATACGGAAATTAAAGATATCATGACGGGATACAGAGCTTTTTCTTATGAATTTGTAAAAACATTCCCGGTGATATCCGCCGGTTTTGAGATTGAAACAGAGATGACGATCCATGCTGTGAATTATAATATGCAGGTGGATAATGTGATCGTACAATATCGGGATCGCCCGGAAGGAAGCGAATCCAAACTGAATACCTACAAGGACGGCTTGAAGGTCATCAGGAAGATGCTGCAGTTATATAAAAATTATCAGCCCCTGAAGTGTTTTGGGTTGATAGCACTGGTACTTTTACTTGTAGCACTGCTCTTATTTATTCCTGTAATAAGGGAGTATCTGGCAACCGGTCTGGTGCCCAGATTCCCTACCCTGATCGGCTGTGGGTTCCTTGCAATGGCGGGACTGCAGATGTTGTCTGCGGGAGTGATCCTGGACAATACAGTAGCTAAGGATCGCAGGGATTTCGAGTACAGATTGAATCGTGTCAATGTGGAAAAGAAAAGCAAGCTGGGAAAAGATAAGTAATCCCTGCTGGAAGGATGATATGAACTTGAAGGTGAAGCAGGAGAAAATCATATCGGTCTGCGTGACTGGGGCAGTATTTGCCCTGGCGGCATTTCTGTGCAGGCCGGTATTTTACCTGAATGATGATGTGACGATGCGCAGCATCCTGAGCGGCAGTTATACGGGGGTACCGGATGGACATGTTGTGTACATGAAGTATCCTTTGACGGGCATGCTGAGTTTGCTTTATAGATTAACAGACAAGCTTCCATGGCTGGAATTGTTTTTTGCGGGATGTCTGATATGGGCAGTGGCGGAGATGGTTTCTGTGGGAAAAGGGAAAGAAAAGGAAATGTTCTGGGAACTGTTACCGGGCATTCTTTTTGTGCTGCCCTTCTTTTTTTATATGCATTATACCATTATAGCTGCGGTTCTGGCAGGGACAGCAGCTTTTCTGCTGTGTGCGGGTCAAAAGGTGAAACCGGCAGTTTTCTGGCTGGTGGCATGGATGATACGCAGTCAGGTGGCATACCTGGTGCTTCCTTTTTTGGGAGTGGCATTGTTGTGGAGAATGACAGGGGTGAAAAAAATTGATCTGAAATCGGAGGCGGCTTTCCTGTTAAAGACCGGAGGGATTGCTTTGGCCGGGTTGCTTTTATGTGTAGGCGTAAACAGCCTGGCATATGCAAATTCTGATTGGAAAGAATATCTGGCGTATAACGATGCCAGAACAGAATTGTTTGATTATACCAATTTTCATTCTACCGATTACTACAGTGAAAATTATGAAATGTATGGTATGACGGAAAGGGAATTTCAGGTGTTGGACACCTATAATACCATGCTGGATGCTTCCATAAACAAAGAAAAGCTGCAGGATATTTCAGAGAGAATCCACAGGTGGATGGTTCAGGAGAGAGAGGAAGCGGCCTGGATCAGAGAATGTGTAAAGCAGTATTATTATCAGTTCAGATACCCTGACAGTTTCTATGTGATCTTATGGATAGGGATGTTTGGGATTTTGATGTTCTTGTTGGTATTGGCACGGAATTGGCGGGGGATATTCTTGATGGTCTGTCTGGGTGCGGGCCGCAGTATGATATGGATTTATCTGATATATCAGGGCAGATTTCCGGAAAGAATCATTGTATCCCTTTATGTTATAGAGCTTCTGCTGTTGGCCGGAATGCTTAAGACATTGAACGGGGACAGGCGGTATGTTGTACTGAAGGCGGTGTTTGTATTGGGTGCTGCCTGCCTGCTGACAGAACAGACAAAGGCGGAAATACCAAAACTGCGGGCACAGGCCGGGGTGCAGGCAGAATGGGATGTATTGAAAGAATATTGCCGGGACAATGTGGAAAACTTATATCTGCTGGATGTGTTTTCAGCAGTAGAGTATGGTGGATTCCAGTACGAAACAGACTGCGGTAATTTGATGCTTGCAGGAGGCTGGATGAGTGCCAGCCCGCTGGCCGGTCAGCGTTTTGCAGACAGGGGAGCAATAGATGGTGGACAGGCATTGTATGATGATCCCCAAACGATCTTTCTGGCGGATAAGACGGTGGATGTAACATGGTTGGAAAAGTATCTGACGGAAAGATTCGGAGCGTGCATGCTGCAGCCAGGGGAAGAAATTGTCTGCAGCGAGGATAAGGTCTTTGTGGAGTATCAGGTGGTCAAGTGATGCCGATTTAAGAATACCTTAAGTTGCAGTAATATAGATACTGTGATAAAATAATGGATAATGCGTGTTAAAGGGTTAAGTGTATGAAGCAGTATATTGATGAAGTGGCGGGAATCTACCTGCGTCTGATGACATATGATGACACGGAGTCCATTGTACAGTGGAGAAATACCGACAGTGTCAGGAAGAATTTTATATATCAGGCACTTTTTACCAGGGAAAGTCATGAGAACTGGATCAGGACAAAAGTGGAGACCGGAGATGTAGTGCAGATGATTATCTGTGAGCTGGGAACGGATATCCCGGTGGGTTCTGTATATGTAAGGGATATTGATCATACCCATCACAAGGCAGAGTATGGAATATTCATTGGAGAAGCGTCTGCCCGGGGGAAAGGGTATGGTACTGCAGCGGCGAAGCTGATGGTCCGGTATTGCTTTGAAGAATTAAAGCTGCACAGATTGTTTCTGCGGGTGTATGCAGATAACCTGCAAGCCATCAGAAGCTACGAAAAGGCCGGATTTGAAAAGGAAGCATATCTTCGGGATGATGTATGTATCGAAGGCAGGTACAGGGACATTGTGCTGATGGGTATATTGAACAGATAGAAAGAGGACGATATGAAAAAGGTCAGTTTTGTAATTCCATGTTACCGTTCTGAACATACAGTGGAACATGTGGTGACTGAAATAAAAGAAACCATGGATAAGCTGAAAGCGCAGAGTGCATATGCGTATGAGATTATTTTGATCAATGACTGTTCACCGGATAATACCATGGGAACAATACGAAGACTATGTGCAGAGGACAGCCATATCAAGGGAATTGGATTTGCCCGCAATTTTGGGCAGCATGCAGCACTGATGGCGGGGCTGCGTCAGGCAGAAGGGGATTATGTGGTTTGTCTGGATGATGATGGTCAAACTCCTGCGGATGAGGTGGACAAGCTTTTGGCAAAGCTGGAAGAAGGTTATGATGCGGTTTATGCAGCATATGATCACAAGCAGCATTCTGCTTTTCGTAATTTGGGAAGCAAGGTGAATGAACTGATGACCAGAGTGATGCTGGACAAGCCTGCGGAATTGTATATTTCCAGTTATTTTGCGGTAAAGCGGTTCGTGGTAGAGGATATGATTCGCTATGAAAATTCGTATCCTTATGTGATTGGGCTGGTGCTTCGTGCTACGAAAAATATTACCAATGTTATGGTGCATCACAGGGAGAGGGAAGAAGGCAGTTCCGGTTATACGATCAAGAAGCTTCTGGGATTGTGGTTCAATGGTTTTACTGCATTCTCTGTAAAGCCCTTACGTCTGGCAACCTGTGTAGGTGCATTGAGTGCGGTTTTCGGTTTCGTGTATGGTTTTTATACCATTATTAAAAAGTTTATAAATCCGGATGTGCCCATGGGCTTTAGTTCTACCATGGCAGCGATCGTATTTTTCGGTGGTATGATCATGATCATGCTGGGATTGATTGGAGAATATATCGGACGAATCTATATCAGTTTGAACAATTCCCCTCAGTATGTAATCAGAGAACGTTTGAATGTCGGATCGGAGAAAAAAAGTGAAGTGGATGAAAGGTAAACTTAACAGCAGACATGTTTTATGGATTCAGGCAGTAATTATGGGGTTACTGCCTCTTTTGTGTTGCGTGGTTCACTGTGCTTCACAGGGGTATACCATTCATGATGTATATCTGCCGGCTTCCGAATGGAATGATGAGCTGTTTTATTTTAAACAGGTGGAGGCCATGCTTGAATATGGCTATCCTTATGGATACTTTGGCTTTAATGAGAGTCATGCATTGAAGCTGTCTTTTGCAGCATGGAGTCCGGTACTGGTGTTTCCCTGGCTGATTTTAGGGAAAATTTTCGGGTGGACCCTGATGTCGCCTGTATACTATAACATATTTCTGATGATGCTGGCTATGGTGCTGTTTGTGCTGCTGGCACGTCCCAAGTGGAAGCAGTTGGGGATTTTGACGATTTTATTTTGTGTGTTTACACCTTTTACCAGATATATGCTATGTGGCATGCCGGAATGCATTTGCTTCAGTATGCTGATCCTGTTTTATGGCCTTATGTGCAGATATCAGGAGGAAGAAAAAACATGGCAGCTTGTGGCAATGTTTGTGATTGCAGGATTACTTACATTGATGCGCCCGTATCTGATTTTGTTTTTGCTGTTTCCTGTGGGTATGTGGATACGAAAGAGCAGGTGGAAAGGTATCATCGGTTCCGCAGTGATTCTGGCTGCCATAGGGGGAATCTATATTGCCATCAATCATTATCTGGGGGCTGAATATTTTACACCGCTGTTTCGCACAGACTGGCTGACTCCTTTCCTGAAGGGGCAGCTTTTGACAGGTATCAAGGGTGTGTTCAGTAGCCTATATCATAATGGAAGGACCTTTATTGCCCTTACTATAGAAGGCATGAAAAGTGGCCTTACGGAAGGCGCTTTCTTTGCAGGTTATCTGGCATTGATGGGGCTTTTTACATGGCAGGCGGCTGCGGAGTTTTTAAGGAAAAATAAGCAAAAAGCATATACTTACGCATATCTGGCATTTTGTTTTCTGGCAATGACCTTTGCGCTCATATTGATGTATAAAATGAAGGAAGGCAGTAAGCATCTGTTGACGTTTATGGCTATGGGTATCTTTGTGCTCAGCGGCATGCCAACTAAATTTTATAAAAAGGCCATGTTCTTTGGGGTGTTGTGTGTATATTTATACTCTGTGAAGGCAACATCTGCCATGGATTATCAGGTCTATTTTGCAAATCAGGACCGGGTGGCACAGGTGGAAGGCTGGGCAGAGATTTTTGCATCTGAATTGGCACTTAAAACGGAAAATGTGCCTAATTATGACAATGTGGTAATATGGGTGTTCAGTGGTGAATTGACGGGTACAGGAGAGACGGTACTGACGGACTGGCAGATATTGTATGCACTTCCGGAAGGGTTTGGTGTCAGCTGCTGTTATGCAGAATATGTGGAAGAAAATTTCGAGAAGCTGCAGAGTAAATATATTACGATTCCCGCAGGAAGCAGGCTGGAACAGATGTGTATTGATTATGAGAAGCGGCTGGTTGGGGCGGATGATCGTGTCTGCGTTTATGAATTGAGATAGTAGTTCAGAAAGGGAAGATGCCTGTGATGGATTTTAAGAATACCTTAAGGAAATATGGGAAACCATTTGGCTGGTTTTTGTTGTCTATATATGGACTCGCTTGCCTGTATCTGTTCTATATGCAGTCCATTCAGCCTTTGGATTATGATAACAGATATTTTCAGTCAGATCTGCCGTATCATATCAGTATGATCGTGGATGACGGATGGTATTATAGCTTTACCGCTTATGTATATCAGCTGCTGTATGTGCTGTGTGGCAAGACTACAGTGGGAATTGCAATCTTTTTGGCAGCAATGGCAGTACTGGGTGTGGTGCTGACAGAAAAACTGCTCCGGGTGCTTTTAGAAAGAAGTGAAATGACCTTGTGGAGCACAGGCAGTGCATTGGTTTTGAATATGGTCATGCCGTTCTTCTGGAGAGTGGCAGGCATATACAGGTATGTGAGCTATCAATCCGGCAATATCTGGCACAATTCTACATATCAGTGTATGAAGGTGCTGGCACTGGCAGCAATGCTGTGTTATCTGGAAATGGAGAAGAATTATAAAGAGTATATCAGCGCAAAGCAATGGGGAGCATTTACAGTTCTGCTGGTTATCTGTACCGGTATTAAACCCAGCTTTTTAACAGTATTTGCACCGGCTTTTGGCTTGAAACTTTTGTGGGATTTATTTCACAAAGTGTCCTTTAAACAGATATTTATTTTTGGCTGCACGGTATTGCCGGCCTGTGGTGTGGTGCTGTGGCAGAATGCGGTGCTGTTTGGTGAGGAGACAGGACAGGGCTTTGCCCTGAATCCCTGGTTTACCTTTTCCCTGCATGCGGACAGACCAAAGCTTGCGGTGCTTTGCTCTGTTGCCTTTCCGCTGGTGGTTGTGCTGTGTTCCCTGAAAGAGCTGCTGCGGGATGAAAAGTATTTCTTTGGCTGGATGATGACCGGGATCGGCTTTTTGGAAGCACTGTTTTTGGCGGAAAGCGGCAGCAGATCCAGAGACGGCAATTTCTTGTGGGGGTATTGTTTTGCTATTTTTTACATTTTTGTATTAAGCTTTATAAAATGGCTGAAATTGGGGAAGAAAAATAAAGTGGCCTTCTGGTGCTGTGGTGTGGTATTT
>JAZPYS010000040.1:0-41466 GCA_045544275.1 Acetatifactor sp.
GAAGAATGCGGAACCAATGCCGGCAGACATGCCGCCCCATACGGGACCCAACAGCAAGCCGCTTAGCAGGCACATGACATTGCCCATATGTATTCTGGTGTTTCCGATGGCTGTGGGAATGGGAATCTGTAAAAAGGCAGACGCCACATAGACCATAGCGGACAT
The DNA here is from genome assembly GCA_045544275.1 of Acetatifactor sp. GTDB lineage: Bacteria > Bacillota > Clostridia > Lachnospirales > Lachnospiraceae > Acetatifactor. Next base: position 166 of record JAZPYS010000040.1, read on the forward strand.
TAATCCGATCAAAGTAATTTCCTGAACTGTAATTTTTTTCTTCATAATTGTATCGTCTCCTTCATTTGCAGGCGGCAGGGATATATATACACGCCTAAATCTCATCTAAGATGTTGATAACACCATATCATAAATTTGGCATGGTAAAAAGTGCCAGAATAAGTTTTTTTAAACGGGCCAGTTTAAGGAGATAAAGGAATTATTGAAAACCTCTTGACAAATTCCCACAGTAAAGCTATATTTTATATCATATAGAAACTGCGATGAGGAAGAGGAGTACGGATTACCCCTTATCAGAGAGAGCTGCTGGTAAAACTGCTGCGAGGTGGCTTTAAGGAAGGGATGCGGAAGGTAGCTTCTGAGCATGCGATTCGAACATTATTATAAGTAGATTTGCACGATTGATCTCCGTTACAGGATCAGGCTTTGATAGAAGTCGATTGAGGCAGCGAAAGCTGTGAAAAAAGGTGGTACCGCGTTAATGACGCCCTTTGTTGACAGAAGTTAACAGAGGGCTTTTTTTGCGTGAATCAGCAGAGCCAGGCGACTGTGAGAAGTGCATGCATGCTTGCATGCAATGAACTTCACACAGACATCTGGCGAGCAAAGCGAACGAGAAATGCCTTGGCATTTCGAGTCTGCTGATTCACCACGATGCAGAGCCAGGCGGCATGAAGGCCGAAGAAGTGCTTTCTCCATTACATGTTGGGATCTATGTGAAGAAATTTTCTTGTGAGACCCCGTTTTTTTCATAATTCGGGGTATGGATGCCTGTTATTGATATAAAAGCCCCTTTTTTGGAATTTTTTCAATGCAATTCACATAAAAAGAGGATCTAAAATACAAGTTTTTTTGTATAGACCCCCGCAATGACTTTCAACAGGGGAGACAGGTGAAAATTCCTGATTCACAAGCAAATAAAAAACAAAAGACTCGATTCACAAGCAAAGAGAAAAGCAAAACACCTAATGCACAGACCAAATAGAAAAAGAAAAAATAACACCTCATTTGCACATGAAAGAAAGGAGCACAAAATGAGCAAAGAATTGGCAAAAACCTATGACCCCAAGGGCATAGAAGACAGATTGTATCAGAAGTGGCTGGAAAAGAAATATTTTCATGCGGAAGTAGATAGAACAAAGAAACCTTTTACTATCGTGATTCCGCCGCCAAATATTACCGGTCAGTTGCACATGGGACATGCGCTGGACAATACCATGCAGGATATCCTGATCCGTTTCAAGAGAATGCAGGGATATAATGCACTGTGGCAGCCGGGAACTGACCATGCAAGTATTGCAACAGAAGTTAAAATCATTGAAAAGTTAAAAGAAGAAGGCATCGACAAGCAGGATCTGGGACGTGAAAAATTCCTGGAGAGAGCATGGGACTGGAAGAGAGAATACGGCGGACGTATCATTTCTCAGTTAAAGAAGTTGGGATCTTCCTGTGACTGGGACAGAGAGCGTTTTACCATGGATGACGGCTGCAATAAGGCTGTTACGGAAGTATTTGTAAAGATGCATGAAAAAGGCTATATTTATAAAGGGTCCCGTATCATCAACTGGTGTCCCATTTGTAATACCTCTATTTCTGATGCAGAAGTAGTTTATGAAGAGCAAGCCGGACATTTCTGGCACATCAAGTATCCCATCATGAATGATGACGGTACACCCAGTGATACAGATTTTTTAACCTTTGCAACTACCAGACCGGAAACAATGCTGGGCGATACTGCAGTTGCAATTCATCCGGAGGATGAAAAATATCAGCATTTGATCGGTAAGAGTGTGATGCTTCCACTCGTGAACAGAGTGATTCCCATCGTTACCGATACCTATGTTGACAGAGAGTTCGGTACCGGTGTTGTAAAGATCACTCCGGCACATGACCCTAACGACTTTGAAGTAGGCAAGCGTCATAACCTGCCTATCATCAATGTGATGAACGATGATGCTACCATCAACAAAAACGGCGGCAAGTTCGAAGGCATGGGACGCTACGAAGCAAGACAGGCAATTGTAAAAGAACTTGATGAACTGGGACTGCTTGTAAAGATTGAGGACTATTCTCACAATGTAGGTACCCATGACAGATGTAAGACCACCATCGAACCTATGGTAAAAGAGCAGTGGTTTGTTAAAATGGATGAACTGATTAAGCCGGCAGTAGAAGCAGTTAAGACCGGTGATATCAAGTTGATTCCTGAAAGAATGGAAAAGACCTATTACAACTGGACGGACAATATCCGCGACTGGTGTATCAGCCGTCAGCTGTGGTGGGGGCACAGAATTCCGGCATATTATTGTGATGAATGCGGCGAAGTGATTGTTGCAAAAGAGGCTCCGGAAGTTTGTCCGAAGTGCGGATGTGCACATCTGACTCAGGATCCGGATACATTGGATACATGGTTCTCATCAGCATTGTGGCCATTTGAAACTTTAGGCTGGCCGGATAAAACAGAAGATTTAGATTATTTCTATCCTACAGATGTTTTAGTAACCGGTTATGATATCATTTTCTTCTGGGTAATCCGTATGATCTTCTCCGGATTTGAACAGATGGGCAAAAAGCCCTTCTCTACTGTACTGTTCCATGGTCTGGTTCGTGACAGTCAGGGACGTAAGATGTCAAAATCTTTAGGTAATGGTATCGATCCGCTGGAGATCATTGAGCAGTACGGTGCAGATGCCCTTCGTCTGACTTTGATGACCGGTAATGCGCCCGGCAACGATATGCGTTTCTATTATGAAAGAGTAGAGAACAGCCGTAACTTTGCAAACAAGGTATGGAATGCATCCAGATTTATCATGATGAACATGGATGGAAAGAATGTCACTGAGCCGTCCGCAAATGAACTGGCACCTGTGGATAAGTGGATTTTGTCTAAGTTAAATACACTTGTAAAAGATGTAACCGACAATATGGAAAGTTTTGAACTGGGTATCGCAGTTCAGAAGGTATACGATTTCATCTGGGATGAATTCTGCGACTGGTATATCGAAATGGTGAAGCCTCGTCTGTACAATTCTGATGATGCTGCAAGCCAGAACGCAGCACTGTGGACCTTAAAGACAGTTCTGTTGGATGCGTTGAAGCTGTTACATCCTTATATGCCGTTCATTACCGAAGAAATCTTCTGCACGCTGCAGTCAGAAGAGGAATCTATTATGATCAGCAAATGGCCTGAGTTCAGCGATGACAGAAGCTTTGCAAAGGAAGAAAAGGATATCGAAATCATTAAAGAAGCAGTTCGTGGGGTACGTAATATCCGTACCGAAATGAATGTAGCGCCAAGCCGCAAGGCAATGTGTTATATTGTAAGCGAAAGTGAAGATATCAGAAATACTTTTGAAGAAGGAAAATTGTTCTTTGCATCTTTGGCATATGCCAATGAAGTTGCAGTGCGTGAAGATAAGGAAGGTATCGCACAGGATGCAGTATCCGTAGTGATCGCAGGAGCCACCATCTACATTCCTTTTGCAGAACTGGTTGATATTGCACAGGAAATTGAACGTCTTCAGAAGGAAGAGAAGCGTCTGGAAGGTGAGCTGAAGCGCGTTAACGGTATGCTTGCAAATGAAAAATTCATTTCCAAAGCACCGGCGGCTAAGATTGAAGAAGAAAAGGCGAAATTAGCAAAATATACACAGATGATGGAGCAGGTAAAAGAGAGACTTGCACAGCTGAAGTAAAATAATGGCGGAGGGGTACGTAAGTATCCCTCCGTATGATAGAGAATCACATTTTGTGTCATAAAAAAGAAAAATGTCGTCAGAAAACCATTGATTTTTCTTGCTGTTCTCGGTATGATGAATATGTTGGATTACGATTATATATCGCAGGTTTTCTGCGTTTGATGGGATAGATAAAGGAGTACTGAAAAAGATGATCAATTTCGAAGAAGAATTAAAGAAATTTCATCCAAGTTTAGAGGTTGAAGATGTGGAGGAGGCTATTTACAATCAGGATCTGACGGATATGGCAGATCTGCTTGTGAAGATGGTCAAGGAAGCTAAGGAATCAGAAGAAGAATAAGCAGACAGCGGCAAGGAGGAAATTATGTTTTGTTATAATTGTGGATGCCGTTTGTCCGAGCATGATTTTTGTACATCCTGTGGCGTGGATGTGGCGCGTTACAAAAAAATCATGTCCATAGCAAATATGTATTATAATGATGGTCTGGCAAAAGCAAAGGTCAGAGACCTTACCGGAGCCATTACCAGTTTACGGCAGTGCTTGAAATTTAATAAAAATCATATAGAGGCCAGAAACCTGTTAGGGCTGGTGTATTTTGAAATGGGTGAAGTGGTAGCTGCACTCAGTGAGTGGGTCATCAGCAAGAATCTGAAACCGGAGAAAAATATTGCCGATGATTATATCAATGTGATTCAGTCCAGTGCAGGCAGACTGGATGCTATGAATCAGACCATCAAAAAGTATAATCAGGCTCTTTATTATTGTCAGCAGGACAGCAAGGATCTGGCGATCATTCAGTTGAAGAAAGTTTTGTCCATGAACACGAAATTTGTGAGAGCCCATCAGTTGTTGGCACTTTTATATATTGACAGTGAGCAATGGGAAAAGGCAAAACGTGAACTGGTAAAGTGTATGGATATCGATAGAAACAATACCCAGACTCTTTACTATATGAAGGAAGTAGAAAAGATATTGGCTCCCGATGAAACAGGCCGTGTTTCTAAGAGAAAAGCAGAGGATTCTGTCCGCTATCAAAGTGATAATGAGATTATCATCCAGCCCATGGGAATCAGCGAGCCTAAGAGAAGTGGAGCAAGTACCCTTTTGAACATGGGGATCGGTCTTTTGATTGGAGCAGCAGCTGTTTATTTTCTGGTAGTGCCGGCTGTAAAGACAAATGTTCAGAATCAAACCCAGCAGGATATTGCACAGATCGGCAATCAGATTGATGAAAAGAACAATACCATTACTGCACTGGAGAACACCAATAAAGATTTGTTGGCAGAGAATGACAGGCTGAATGCGGAATTACAGCAGTATGTGGGCACAGATGGAACGTTAAAGAGTATGGATAGTCTGCTTGCGGCAGCAGCGGTGTACCTGGCTGAAGGAGATGTGGAACAGACTGTATTGAATCTGGATGAAATCAATAGTGCAGTGGTGTTGGAGGAAACATCTGAAAGCTTTCAAAATTTATATAATGCTCTGATTGCAGCAGTTGGACCTGAAGTAGCACAGACAAGCTATGATGCCGGTTACAAATATTATCAGGAACAGAAGTATGAAGAAGCGGCACTGAGTCTGCAGAAGGCGGTAGACTATGATCCGGAGATCAGTGATGCATGGTATTATCTGGGAAGGGCATATCACCTTACTGATGAAAAACAAAAAGCGGTTACATGTTATGAGAAATTTATTGATATGAGGCCGAATACAGAAAGAGCGGGCAATGCCCGGAGATACATCACAGAATTGTCAGGATCATAAAGACGATAAAGTACGAAAGAGGAGGACGTATAGGAGACTATACGTCCTTCTGTGCGTTATGTCGGAGTAGAATGTGGAGGTTTGAAAGATGGAAGATTTTCAGGTTATTGACAATTGTTTGATGGTGAAGCTGCCGGAGGAGATAGATCATTATAGGTCATCGTACATATGCGAGAGGGCAGATTATTTTATCATCAATAAAGATGTGGATCATGTAGTATTTGATTTTGAAGCTACACGCTTTATGGATTCCTCTGGAATCGGTATTATTATGGGCAGATATAAAAAAATATCGTGCTTTGGCGGGAAGGTATTTGTACTGCATCCTGACAGACAGATAAAAAGGGTGTTGAATTTGGCCGGAGTCAGCAAGCTTGTAGAAATTGTGGAATAAGGAGAAAAGAAAATGAAGAATGAAATGAGACTTGAGTTTGACGCCATATCGGTAAATGAGGGATTTGCCAGAATTGCAGTGGCTGCATTTATCACGCCCCTGAACCCGACTTTGGAGGAACTGGCGGACATAAAGACCGCTGTTTCGGAGGCAGTGACCAATGCCATCATCCATGGTTACGAGAATCTGTATGGATACGGTAAATACGGTGATGCACAGCCTACATATGTACAGACAAATCCTGGAAAGGTATTCATCAGATGTTGCCTGGAAGATGATCTGCTGTTAATTGAAGTAAAGGACAAAGGAAAAGGGATTGAGGATGTGGATCGGGCCATGGAACCCTTGTTCACAACCAAGCCGGAGTACAACAGATCAGGTATGGGCTTTGCATTTATGGAGTCCTTTATGGATGACTTAGAGGTAGTCAGTGAGCCGGGAAAGGGCACTGTAGTGCGGATGATCAAAAAGGTAAATGCTGGTGCATGGATTCCGGTCTGTCAGGTGTAGCCTATGGAAGAGGTATCTGTACTGATTGCAAAGTCACAGGAAGGGGATAAAGCAGCCAGAGAGATGCTGATAGAGAACAATTTGGGACTGGTTCATGCTGTAGTTCGCAGATATTTCGGGCGAGGGATTGAAGCGGAGGATTTGTTTCAGATCGGTGTGATTGGTCTGATGAAGGCAATCGACAAATTTGACTTGTCTTTTGAGGTAAAATTCTCCACTTATGCAGTACCCTTGATTGCCGGAGAAATCAAACGGTTCCTGAGAGATGACGGTCCGGTTAAAATATCCAGAACCGTGAAGGAGAACAGCTGGAAAGTAAATAAAGCCTCTGTATATCTGCAGAATACGCTGGGGAGAGATCCTACACTGCAGGAAATTGCCAAAGAAGTAGAGCTCCCCATAGAGGATGTAGTGATGGCGGCAGAAAGTGCCAGAACGGTGGAGTCCATCTATGCTGTGGTTTATCAGTCGGATGGCAGTGACATGTATCTGATAGATAAAATGGCAGAGAAGAAGCCGGATGTGGGTGAGGAAGTAGTAGACCAACTGCTTCTGAAGCAACTTTTGAATGAGTTAGAGGCCAACGAAAGAAAGCTTATTTACCTGCGGTTCTTTCAGAATAAGAAGCAGGTGGAGGTGGCACAGATCATGGGGATTACTCAGGTACAGGTCAGCAGGTTAGAGAAAAAGATCCTGCTTTCTATGCGCAGGAAGGCAGAGGAAGTGGATTGTTAAGTTTTTATAAAATAGAAACATTTTCTTCCCTTATGAACGGTTTTCGTTTATAGTTATATTATAATGAGTTTGGAGAAAGGCAGAGGGAAGAGTATGGCGATATTCAGCAAAAATGATTTAAATATAGGCGATTCTGCAGAAGTGAAGAGAAGAAAAGCACTTATCAGAAAGAATAAAATGACATCCATCGTATCCATTGTCGGATGTATGGTGGCATTTATTGTGGTAATGGCAGCCAGTGTTGCATTATATATCTGGGTAGATGAAGGGATTCAGGAGAATGCCGCCTCCATAGCAAATTTAGATGCCCAGGAGACCGATGATGTTTCTGCAACATATACCCAGGCAGAGATGGAAGCAAAGGCAGCACTATTGGCAGAGGAAGAAAAGCAAAAACTGTTGGACCAGCTGGCGGAAGGCTTGAACAGTGGCAGCACCATGGTAGAAACCCTGCGTCCTCTGTATAAAGATGATATTGTGGTTGTGAGCAGCGGCAAGTTTCATTTCGTGCCCATTTCTGACAAGTTAAAAAAGCATAATTATAAGACGGAGAACCTGATGGTTTCCGGGGATGAAATCGTTTATACCGAGAATGGACAGGCGACTTCTTACAAGGGGATTGATGTGTCCAAATATAACGGAGCCATTGATTGGAGCAAGGTGGCAGCAGACGGTGTAGAATTTGCTTTCATCAGAGTGGGCATCCGCGGTTATGGTGCAGAAGGAAGATTAGTAGAGGATGAAGGATTTGAGGAGAATGTGGAAAATGCTCTTTCAAATGGCATCAAAGTGGGCGTGTATTTCTTCTCTCAGGCAACCACTGTAGAAGAGGCAATAGAGGAAGCTGAATTTGTAAAACAGATCATCGCACCTTACAAGATCGAGTGTCCGGTGGTTTTTGATGTGGAGAAGGTCGCTGACAGCGAAGGACGCATGAACAAGATCAGTGTGGAAGAACGTACGCAGATGGCAATTACATTTTGTGAAGAAATTGAAAAGGCCGGTTATAAGCCTATGATCTACTACAACATGGAGATGGCGGCACTGATGCTGGATTTAGAGCAGCTGGAAGAGTATGATAAGTGGTTTGCATATTACAATAAAGATATTTATTTCCCTTATGATTTCAAGATATGGCAGTATACTGATAAGGGTAAGGTTGCAGGGATTGAAACGGATGTGGATTTAAATATTGCGTTTGAGAAGATTTGGGAATGAGGGAAAAGCGGCGGTGAAACGGCCAAAATGCCTGTTGAACGCCGCTTTATTAAAAATAAATAGATATTTTTATAAATAAAGTACTTGCACATTTTGTTTACATGTGGTAGTATGTTGTTGAAAAGAGATAATCTATTAATTCTGGTACATTCGTACTGTCTTAGATAATAGAGGTCAAGCCGTAATTTTAAGGCATGACTTCATCTCGCAGCTAATTCAGCTGAAAAATTCAAAAATAATGTTTATATTTGTGTAGAGATATCAGCTGATGAGGATGTAGGCTGATGTGATTTCTGCTCAAAGGAAAGGGGATAATCCAATTTGTTGTTTGATGGTAGGGAGATACTGAAGAAAGAAGATTTAATCAGCCTGCCAACAGAAAGTTATGTGAGAAATAGTGATGGAAAAGTTCATGAAAATCGTCGGGATGTCAAAAAGGCAGATAAGAATAGAACGGACCGTTAAGCTTACACGAAATGTTGAAGGTATCTGCAAGACTTAATTCGAAAGAATTAGGTCTTTTTTCATCAGGAATGCCGGCCGGCTTTTTGTGGTTCACAATTTTGCAGAATATTTTTGTGAAAATGTTTGCAAAATTGTGCGGTTGAAAAGACGTGTTTGGACATATATACTAAAATTGTTGGATAGTCTATATGGAGGTGCGGATTTTATGGGTATTATTTCAAGACAGGAAAAAGCATCCGATCCGATTAATATGAATTGTCTGATGTCAAAGTTCTTGTATGATGGCGGAGAATATGAAGTATATACTCAGTGTAATACATGGCAGAATGAAAGTTGTGGTGGTTGGCAGTCTGTTGTAACAAGTGTTTCAGCAGATGCAATGGGGCTTCGAAATGCTTATGGAAGCGTACCATTCTTTGCCATATGGAATAATCAGGCCGACAGAGGGGTTGCTTTTCATATTATGACCAGATTACCCTGGCGGTTCGAAGTGAAAAATGTACCGACGCAAGGAGAGGCTAACAATCTGGAAATTAAGGTTGGTATAAATGAATACAACTTTTGGGTAGATCTGGAAAGTGGTGATGAAATGGAGCTGCCAGAAATCCTCTATTATGAAATCAGAAATAAGCTGGATCTGGACTGTTTAGATAATGATCGTGCAAATGATTTTGCCCATAAGATGAGTACAGAGTTATTGTCTTTATTGGATGATAAGAAGCCATATTTGGGACTGGGCTTTCTACCGGCTTCTATACAGTTTAATTCTGCTGCTGATGCAGGGCGAAAAATCGGTGCTACTCCGGATGGACGTTGTGATGGGGCACCTCTTTGTGAGTCTTTGGGGGCAATTTACAGTAAAGATATTTTGGGTCCAACAGCATTGCTGAATAGTGTGGTCTCCTTGGATTTGAAGAGAGCATTAGGGATTCCTGTATTAAATTTTATCATTAATCCTAAATTTGATGATTTACTTTTTAAATCCCTGATATTAGGATATATGGATGGTGGTGGAATTCATATGCAGGTAACGTGTACAACATACGAAGTATTGCTCGAAGCTTATCATAATCCTGAATTGCACAGAAATCTGGTGGTTAGAGTGGGCGGATATTCTGAGTACTTTAATAATTTGTCTGATGAGAGTAAGAGATTGATAATAAACAGAATGATTTATGGTTGATTAGTCACGAAATGTAGTAAAAATAAAAAGGAGACTTGATTTCTCAAGTCTCCCGATGTATAATTTACTTAGAAAGGTGATCGGACACATGTTCCGATGGCCCTCAGTTGAGAATTACTATAGAGATAGCATCCAAAACTTTTGGGGAGTTGAGGGATGCTATTTCTTTTTGTTAATATGATTATCTATAAAAGATAGAGCCGCAAAAATTAACAGCAATAAAGTCAGAACTTCCATTGTGTTCATGGGCATCACCCCCTTATGTACTAGAGGGCATCAAATATCGGAACATCGCATCCAACTTTCTGTTCAACTATACAAAAATATTATACCATATGGATACAAAAACTCAATATAAAATGAAACAATTAGCAGGAAAAATGGAAAATCGACAGGATGATTAGCTCAAAAATATTCCACTTTACGCAGTAAGTATATTATAGTGCAAAACAGGATAGACTAAACAGCGATAACGAAAATGAACTTTTATTTTTCCGGGAAAGGTCAGTTTATGTCAGGGCAGATTTTATACATGAAATGTGATGCCAATGTGGAAGTGAACAGAGAAGATGTCTTCTTAAAGGATGTGGCATCTTTGCAGTGTGCGGATGTGCATATTTTGGCAAAATGCAGGGCTGTTAAGGTGTGGCATTTTGCTGTGAAAGGTGCCGGTGCTGTTGACAAAGATGGGAAATCAGGGAAAAGACAAAAAAGCAATGTCCAAAAAAGAGTGGTGGTCAGTGCACTGAAGTTAGTCAGCTTAGTGGAACAGACTTGTCCCGGTGTGCAGGTGGAAATCATCGGGGAGACAGATGTGGTCATAGAATATGTACCAAAGCAAAAGGAAGGTATAGGACAGTGGCTGAAGATTGTTATGGTATGTTTTGTCTGTTTCTTCGGCACAGCCTTTACGATTATGGCCTATCACAATGATGTGGGGATCCGGGATGTGTTCACGGAAGTCTATGAGATCATCACTCACCGGGAGGCAGAGGGCATCAATCCGCTGGAAGTTGCGTATTCTATAGGGTTGGCTGCAGGTATCCTGATTTTCTTTAATCATATCGGCAATCTGAAGCTGACAGGCGACCCTACACCAATCGAAGTATCTATGAAAAATTACGAGAAAGATGTGAACAAGACGTTGGTGGAAGTGGCAGAGCGCAATGGAGAGGAAATCGATGTTTAGAGAGATGTTTCTTGCTTTTGTAGGCGGCAGCTTCGGACTGTTGTCGGCAGCAGGTGTATTTACGGTATTTAGTACTGTAGGACTGGTACCCCGGCTTGCCGGTAAGACCCACTCGGCAAAAGAGATACTATTATATGAGAATATGATCGTGCTGGGAACCATTATTGGATGTCTGATGAGTATCTGGCCGGATACCTGGAACAGGACGTTAGTCAGGCTGGAAGAAGTTACCGGAAATTTGGTATTTTGGGTATGGTTTCAAAATTTTTGGCTGATCCTTATCGGTTTGTTCAGTGGCATGTTTGTGGGATGTTTTGCCCTTTCTATTGCGGAAATGCTGGACAGTATACCAATTTTTACAAGAAGGATTTCTTTTAGAAAAGGAATTGGGCTGGCAATATGCAGTGTGGCTGCAGGAAAGCTGTGCGGAGCACTTTTTTATTTCTGGGCAGGTCTGGAGCGTACGGTTTAGGAGGTTTGGTTATGGCAGAGAATATGCAGAATATTACCAACAGAGAAAAGCAGGAATATGCAAAATATATAAAGAAAGTGACACCTACCCACAACTTGTTTTTACAGATGCTTAAGGCATTTATCGTGGGAGGCATCATTTGTCTCATCGGACAGTTTATATTGAACATTGCCAAGAATAATTATGGGATGGACAAAGAAACAGCCGGCAGCTGGTGTTCCTTGATTTTGGTATTGTGTTCTGTGGTGCTGACGGGATTGAATGTTTACCCGAAGATTGTAAAATGGGGTGGTGCCGGGGCTCTGGTTCCTATTACAGGGTTTGCAAATTCAGTGGCGGCGCCGGCAATTGAGTATCAGGCAGAAGGCCAGGTATACGGTATCGGGTGTAAAATATTTACAATTGCCGGACCGGTGATTTTGTATGGGATATTCTCAAGCTGGGTGCTGGGGGTGATATATTGGATCGGGAAGATGATGGGAGTGGCGTAAGCTGCTCCTTTTCTACTTTTATTGACTGGTACAATTAGTTTGGTATGTAATCGCAAAAAAACAAAACAAAATATGTCAAAAAAATAAAATAAAAAACATCAAAAGTACAAAATGCAGATACACTACTCTGGGACGGGGAGAATTTCAAGATTAAAAATGTATCCCATGAGTTTATATGAATCAAGAGAATCGAATGGCTCCATTTCATTAAAGGAATTGTTTGAACATCCGGAAATGGATATTGATGGAATAATGTCAGACATGAGAATTGAAGATTTGATTTTTGCAGCATGTAGGGGCGGCTGGCCATCTGCATTGCGAAAAAAGAGTGATGCGGCAAAGTTGATTGTTGCAAGCGACTATCTTAAAAATGTATGTGAAACTGATATCTCTACAGTGGATGGCGTGACGCGTAATCCTGTTTTGGCAGAATTGATTCTCAAGTCTTATGCCCGTAATATTTCAACACTTGCTAAAAAGAACAGCATTTATAAGGATGTGGCTGCAAATATTGAAAGTTTGTCAATGCCAACACTGGATTCTTATATTACTGCACTCACAAGATTGTTTGTAATAGAGGACATTGATGCATGGTGTCCAGCGATCCGTTCTGCGACAACCATTCGTTCCGGTAAGAAAAGAGCATTTATTGATCCCTCTATTGCAATAGCAGCATTAGGACTTTCTCCGGATTATTTGGAAAAAGATTTGAAGACATTTGGCTTTATTTTTGAATGTATGTGTATCAGAGACCTGAAAGTATATTCTCAGGCTTTAAAAGGTAAAGTATCATATTACCATGATCAGTATGATTTGAAAGCGGATGCAGTGTTTCATATAGGTGATGGTCGATATGCACTTATAGAATTTAAACTGGGTAGTGCGAAAATCGAAGAAGGAGCAAAGCATTTGTTGAAAATTAAAGAATTAGTGCAAATGTATAATAAAACGGAAAAGCAGGTGCCGCTCAGAGAACCTGACTTACTGTTGGTAATTACAGGTGGCAACATGGCATATACCCGTCAGGATGGAGTAAAGGTAATCCCGATTGGTTGTTTGAAGGATTAGTGTTAGTGAAAATGAGGAAAAGGTATGACAAAACTATTTGATGTAATTCCATCCGGTTTCTTTAATTGCCTGTCCAGTGGCAGTAATCAAAAAATCTATTCGGATTGTTTGCAGATTATTTATGAACAATATGACAGAGAAATATCATATCGGATTACAAGAAACCGCATTCGCGATGCCCTTGCTGTGTATTTGCTGGAAAATCATGTAGATTTTATAGATGATGGAGATGAGAAAGAGAAGCAAAGAAGTCATAATGATCTGGCAAATGGCATTATACGAAAATTTTGTTCCAAGGAAATTGGCTGGCTGGAAGAGGACAATGATGATGCTACCTATGAAAAGCACATTATAATGGCGGAACAGGGAATTTTACTGGCAGAATTCCTGCAGCAACTACGAAAGCCGGAGCGGGAGGAATTTTCCAGTTATATTTTCAATATTTACAATATTTTGCGCAGTGAGGAGCAGTGGTCTTCGGATCCTTATGTTGCCGGCATAAAAAATATTTACCGAAATGCAAAGCAACTGTCCAAGGCATTGAAACGGTTGGCCACTTTTATTAAAAAAATTATAGAAAAGATGGTAAAGGAGGAGAGTCTGGAAAGTCTGACGGAAAATATTTTGGAGTATTGTGAAGGGGATTTTATCAGGGAATATGCCAGACTTACCAAGCAGCAGAACATACATATTTACAGATCGTTTATCCGAACAAAGCTGGAGCATTTGCAAAATGATGAGGATTTGTTTGAACTGTTGGTGATTGGATGTGCTGTGGAGGAAGAACAGGAAGAGCAAGAAGCAAAGGAATTAGTTCTGGACATGTTGGAGAACACAAAGCGATTCCTTTCTGAAGATTACGACCGGATTATGCGTGACATAAAGCATAAAATAAATGTTTATTTACAGATTGCTGTGGGGCGTGCACGTTTTCTGCGAAATCGTGAGGCAGATGTAAGAGGTTGTGTGGAACAGACCTTGCGTTATATTGCAGAGGAAATGGAAATGCTTGGCTGGAAAGAAGAACTGCCGGAGGAAATGGGGGTCTTATTTTCCCTGGAAAGAAATGAATTTATAGATACAGGATCTGTACGATTCCCCAGAAAATCCCAAACAGTTCGCAGAGAAACCAGAGTAGAGCTGGAAGAGATGTCAGAGGAAGATATTCAAAAAGCAAAGGAAGCCCAGGAGAGAGAAGCTTACAATCCATTCTCCAAAGAAAGAATGAAAGTGTATCTGGATACTGTTATGGGACAAAGAAAGAATCTGGATTGTGAAGCATTGCCGATGGAAAGTAAGAGAGATCTGCTTAGTTCCTTGTCGGCAGTTGCGTATGGAGAGGAAAATGGCTATATCATCAGTCCAATGGAAGGATATCTGGAGACAAATGGTATGATTTTACGCAGATTTCAGATTACAAAGGAGGAAGATCGGTGAGTATAGAAATATTTTGGGAAGATTATACATCTGCAGAGCGTGATTTGTTTCAGAAGTCCTGCAGAAGGCTTTTGAAACAAACATTTATTGTACGGGATAAAGATGAAGAGAATAAAAGAGCCTATTACTTTATCTCTAAGAAACCGGAACCATTCTCAGAGTATTTTGGCTATATTGGTTTTGATATTGTGGTGGATCGGGAAAATGGGGTTATTATGCTGCGCAATTGTGCTGACCTGGGAGAACACGGAAGAATACAGGCCAACCGATTTATGCTCAAAAAGGCGGAAAGTGTTGTGGTATGCTGCCTTTGGACTTTGTATGCTGATCGTGTCCGTACGGGAAGCCTGACCCAGAATATTCTGGTTTCCATTACGGATTTGCGGTATGAGCTGGAAAAATACGGTTTAAAGGAACAGTTTGACAATAAAACTTTTATGGGAGATATTTTGCTGCTGTTTTCGAAATATAATCTGATTGATGTGCACGGAAAAATCGGCGAGACGGATTGCATGATTCGGCTCTATCCCTCCCTGCAGTTTGCATTGGATACGGAGGAGTTTAAAAGGTTTGTGGAAACCACACAAAAGAGGATGATGGAAAAGACAGGAGAGGAAACGGAGGAGGATGAGGATGCAGACACAGATGAATAGAAAAACAGCTACTCGGCTTAAGCTGGTGCAATGGTCCAGATTTCAAGATGTAATCATCCGATTGGAAGGTTCTTCCCTGTTTACCGGAGTAAACGGAAGCGGGAAATCCACCGTTTTGGATGCGGTCACATATCTTCTGACCGGAAATACGCAGTTTAATAAAGCGGCAAAGGACCGAGACAGAACAGTAAAGGGGTATGTACGGGGGGATACCAGAAGTACAGGTATCACCCGCTATTTGCGGAATGGCGAGGTGGTTAGTTATATTGTTATGGAGTTTTATTCTCCGGTGGAACAGGATTATCTGGTTGTTGGTGTTTGTATGGAGTCTGCCAATGAAGCAGATTGTAAGAGCAGCTGGTTTGTTTGTAAGGGGGCACAGCTGGAACAGATGAACTTTACCAGGGCAGAAAAAGGTATTCTTCATATTACGCCCCGAAATCAGTTATCTGTAAACGGAAGGGTTTTGAAAGCATCAGATTTCTTAGGGAGAGACAAAGGCGTTGAACAGGTTTTGTGCGCACTGGGGCTTCGATGTGATGTGGCAAAATATCGCAATAAGCTTCTGAAAATGATGGCATTTAATCCAGAAAATAATATTGATCAATTTATTCAGGATTGTGTATTGGAACCTGGCAAAGTGGATTCTTTGCAGGAATTACGGGAGCAAAAACGCCAGTTTGAACATATCCGTCAGATGTATGAAAATTTGAAAGATAGTAAGGAACAGCTGGAAACAGTAGAGCAAAGGACACAGGAATATGAAGCAAAGCAGCGGAATCTTCTTATCAGGGAGCTGATGTTGATTTATCAGCAATTGCGGGAACGGGAAGAAGAAAATAGAGAGCTGGAAACACAAGTGGAGGCATTAAAGCACAGACGAAGCAGTTTGGAATTGCGAAAAGAAGAATTACAGAAGCGTCAGGAGGCGGCCTTCGAGAGATATCGGATTGCAGAGAATAATGATGTGTTCCGGGGGTTGAACGATACCATAGGTGCATTGGAGCGTCAGGACCAAAAACTGACAGACGGAATCAAAAACAGTGAAGAAGAATTGGCTGAGGTGAAAAAACTCCAGCTTAAGTTACAGGAGATCTGTATCTGGGCAGAGGAATATTTTGATGTTACAGAAGAGGAAAAGAGAATATTAAGCAGTTTGGCAGAAAAGGGAATCACAGAAGAAAAGAAGGCGCAAGCATTTCTTAGATTTTCCAAGATGATAGAGAAACAGGAGAAACTGTTTGAACGGGATGGAGTACACATAGAGGATACCATAGAAGCATTAGAAGCAGAGTTAGATCAATTAGAGGAAAAGATTAAATTACTGCAGAGCAATCAGGTGGTATTCCCGGAAAAGATAGAACGGGCAAAACAGATTCTGCAGGCGGAATTAAGGAAGCAGGGTGCCCGGTCGGAGGTAAAGATTTTTGCAGAACTGGTGCAGGAGATAAAAAAACCTCAGTGGCGTGCTGCTATAGAAACGTTCCTTGGGAGAAAGCGGTATCATCTTATTGTGGATGGAAAAGACTGTCATATGGCTATGAAGATTTTGGAACAAAAGTCCATTCATGATGTGCAGGTGGTGATCACAGATAAACTGCCCGATGTACAGATCGTGTCTGGATCCGCAGCAGAGGTATTAACGATTCCCAATGTATTTGCCAGAAGATATGCTAATTACTTGCTTAATGGTATTCATTTATGTGAAAGTCTGGAAGAATTGCATGAGTACCCCAAAGGTGGTCTTATGAAAAACGGGATGTTGGCGAAAAGTTATGCGGTATCCTATATGGATGTTAAAAAGACGGAATTTTGTCTGGGCGAAGATGCGGTTCGTCACCAACTGAAAAAAGCACTGGAAATAAAGAACGAGAAGCAGGCAGTTTTGCGAAGGGAGAAAAATGGGCTGAAGGTGCTGAAAACAAGGCGTGAGCAGATAAAATCATGTGACTGGCAAGTGGAACACTATCAGTTTGACGCTGTAAATTTGCTGGAAAACCTACAGAGAGAAAAGCAGAAGAAAAAGCAAGAACTGAATAAAATTCGTGAAAATCCGGATTTTATAGCTGTATTGCAGGAACAGCAGGATGCAAAACAAGAGTATGAGAATCTGCAGAGTGCCGTTGGCGTCGCTAATCAAGATATCGGTATATGTGAGTCTGATTGGAAAAAATGCAAAGACAGACAGAAGCAGCTGTCCGGTGAAATCTATGAGTTAAATCAGGAATATTCCAGACAGTGTACGCAGCATCTGGAATTAAAACGTCCAATGCTGGAGGAGTATGAACGCATCATAAAAGGTAAGGAGAATGGCTGGCAGGCTATTACGCAAAAGACGGTCACTAATTTGAGAGGGGAATTGCAGGAGTGCATAAAGCAGTTGGAGACTGCGCAATGGAACTATTGTAAGCTGGCGGAAATTGATATCAATAAGCGTGGAGTAGGGTACATTCCTTTTTACCGGGAAGAATATCGGAATATCGCCAATATCAAAATCGAAGAAGCGAGTAATAGGCTGAAGGAACAGGGGGAACGTCTGGAAAGTGCATTCATGAATGATTTTGTGGCTGAGATCAATGAAACTGTGCGTGAGGCTAAAAAAGAAATTGATGCCATTAACCGGGAACTTCGTCAGATTCCATTTGGTAATGATACATACAGATTTATTATGAAGGAAAAGCCGGATCGCAGTGTATTTTTCCGGATTTGCAAGCGTTTGGAAAGTTATATGGATTCTCCTGAGGTCTACATGAATTCCAATCGGGATGACGAGGAGATGGAGCGAGATATTCAGGAATTTATGAGTATTATCTTGGAGGAAGAGGACGAACAGGAATATACGGATTACCGGAAATACTTTGTCTATGATATGGAAATTGTCAGCAGACAGGGCAAAGAGGAAATTACGTCAGAACTATCTGCAAAGCAGGGGTCGGCCAGTAACGGTGAAAAACAGACGCCGTACTTTATCATACTGGCAGCAAGTCTGATGCAGTATTACCCTCGTCAGGTTTGTTGTGCCCGCTTGGCATTTATAGATGAGGCATTTTCAGCATTGTCAAGGGAACGTATTGAACAGATGGTAAAATACTTTGAGGAGAATCATTTCCAGGTAATTTACGCAGCACCGCCGGAGAAAATCAACAGTATTGGCTCCTTTATCGGGTCAACGGTAAGTCTGGTAATTACTGGACGTTATACCAATGTAGTGGAAGGACTGGTAAAAAAGAATGACATTTATACTTCGTGAATATCAAATGAAACTTTTGAATTTACTGTTGGATAAATACGAATCCAGTAAGACTTTTGCAGGAGAAAACCGGGTTTCTCAGAGCTTTTCTGAGAAGCCTGGGAAAATCTTCCCTGCCTATGACTCTGATTACACAGATCTGAATCAGATACAGGACTTTGAAAGTCAGATGGAAGAATTGGAAAGATTTTCACTGATTCATATCCGGCGAGGTGGACGGGGAATAGAGAAGTTGTTTGCCGGGGTGGAATGCCTGGAACAATATTATTCTTTGCTGCATAGGGAGGATAAAAGATCCATTCAGAGAAAGAACAGAGAATTGTATCAAAGCTATATAGGTATGCACGCTACGCTGGGGGTTTACTGCAAGGAGCAGATACAGCGGCTGGAGGAAAATAAGAAACCGTTGTATGAACTGCAGGAAGCAGAGCGGATTCTAAAGCTATGCAGTTTCATATTGACGAATCAACAGGAAATTTTGGAGAGAGAGCTGTCCATTGCAGTCTTAAGTGACAGCAAGCTTTGGGAACAAAAGTATCGATCTGTTGTGTGCAGAATCTTAAGGCAGTGTGGTGATTATGAGAACATTCTGACGGGTGTGGAAGATGGAGAAAACAGCGATGAGAAACGTATGATGGAACGCATCATACTTGCAGAGCACCATGTGTTTGCAAACCCGTCTTATGTGTATTTCAAAGGAAATGCAGTATTTTCTTTTGCTGGTGGAAGGACGATAGAATCCTGCAGTCAGATTCCCTTGGCCTTTTCTTCGGATACGTTAAAAAATCTGAAGGAGATCCAAGTCTTGGATAATCAGGTTATGACAGTGGAAAATTTGACTTCTTTTAACAGAATACAGCCATCCGATATGTTTCTGATATTTTTGAGTGGCTACCATAATTCAGCAAAGCAGGATTTCTTAGGTAAAATATACAAAAAAAACACCTCTCTTCGCTGGATACATTTTGGAGATATAGATCCGGATGGCTTTTATATCCTGGAACATCTGAAGCGAGGACTCGGAATTGATGTTAAACCTATGTATATGAATGAGATTTATCTGGAAAAATATAATCAGTTCACGAAACCTTTGACAGAGAATGACCGCAAAAAGGCCAAACGGCTGTTACAGGACGGAAAGTATTGTGAAATCATGAAATATATGCTGGATACAGGAATAAAGCTGGAGCAGGAAATCATCAGTTGGATGGAAACACTATAGAAATTATTTTTTATCAGTTTGTCCTAACTTGACACAGGCAGAGGGGCAGGTATAAGGTATAGGTTGTAAGATATTTACCATTGCCGGACCGGTAATCTTGTACGGGATTTTCTCAAGCTGGGTGCTGGGATTACTATATTGGATCGGAAAGATGATGGGAGTAGCGTGATGCTGCTCCTTTTCTACTCTTATTGATTGGTACAAATAGTTTGGTATGTAAGCGAATTATACTATAAGTTTAATGACAAATGGAGCATCCTCTTTTATAATTATATACATGCTCATTTGAGCCTGAAGAGCAAAAAAATGATAAGTCAGATGAAGGGGGATTATACGATGGAAACAAATCGATATACATTGGTCGGCGAGGTGAATGTCCCGGATGAGAAGAAGGATGAACTGAATGGTTATGTTTTGGAATTGTTGGACAAATGTGGCATAAGGAAAACAGAGGAGATAGAACTGGCAGGAAAAGTAATCACAGTTATTAATAGTGCCAGACCGGATAAAAACGGTATTGTAAGTTTTGATTATTCTGTTTTTGAAAAGAAAAAGAGGGAAGTCGCTACATATGATATGGCTTCGTGCAAGCTTTTCACTCCGGATCGGGGATATAGTGAATTTGGGGTGGCGATGAACCTGATTATGATTTTGCAGGAATCATATACCACTCTTGTGTTGCAAAGATTGATAAAAGTATGGATTTGAAGGAATGTCGATTTGTGGAAGAAATTGAAAAGCTGATAGAAAGAGAAAAAAGCATCTAAGTAGATGCTTTTTTCTGTTACAGAAACTCAACCGGTAGCGTCTCAAGTGCTACTTCACTGATCACACCGCTGATATCTTTAGTAGTACATAGATTGTGATAATATTTTTTACCGATTTTCTCGCTGGCGCATAAAAGGAAGGCGCGGTCTGAGCATTTGATCATTTTTTGTCTGACATAATTTTCGGGTGCAGAGATATCTGTAAGTCTGCCGTCATAAGACAGTCCTCTGCAGGAAAAGAATGTAATATCCGCATGGAAGCGTTCAAGATTCTGATAGGATTCGTCTCCAACCAATGAAAGGCAGGAGGGCATGAGCTCTCCGCCGGTGGATATGGTTTTGATACTGTATTCGCTCAATTTGGTGAGCGCTTTTACCCCGGAAGTAATCACGGTAATGTTCTTTTTAAGAGAAAGGTAGGGAATCAAATTATAAGCACTTGATGACGCATCCAAAAAAATCACATCGTTATCCTTGATATATTCTATTGCCTTTTGTGCCATAATAATTTTGGCGTCTGCCTGTTCCATCTCGCGGATCACAAAAGGAATCTTCAGAGCAGAATTGCCGGTTTCTTCTAGTATAGCACCGCCATGAACTCTTTTTATCAGTTGTTGTTTCTCTAAATCTGCAAGATCCCTTCGAATGGATGGTTCGCTGGCATAGAGATCTCTAGCCAGATCTTTTACCGTTACTTTTTTTTGAATCAATATTTTTTCTAAAATATGTTTTTGTCTCTCATTGTTCATTTGAAAATTTCCTCTGAAATAAAAGTGATCAAAATGATGATTGAATTATCAGTTATCGTGGCGGATATTGACGTTTTTTTCGACTAACCTTATTATAATACATATAAACTAACAAGTCAATATGTGGAGGTGATGGTATGCAGCTACAGGCTCATAGAGGTGTTTGTACAGAATACCCGGAAAATACCATGTCGGCCTTTTGGGGGGCGATTTATCAGGATTACAAGATCATAGAACTGGACCCTAATGTAACAGCGGACGGGAAGTTTGTGATATTGCATGATAATACCATAAATCGTACTGCACGAAAGCAGGATGGAAGTGCAGTGGATGAACATAGAAAAATAACAGAGATGACCTATGAGGAAGTGGCCGGATATGATTACGGGGTATGGTTCTCAACTAAATTTAAAGGAGAGAAAATCCCCCTTTTAGAAGATGTATTAAAGGTGGCAGAAGAAAATGGGGTACTCTTGAAAATCGATAATAAAATCTGGAGTTTCCCGGATAAGTTTATGGACAGTTTCTGGCAGCTGTTACGAGACTCTAAAGCAGCTATCGGCATCACCTGCAAAAACTTAGAAACAGCAAGGATTGCGGTTCGTGAACTGCCGCATGCGGAGCTTCACTATGATGGGGAAGTGACTAAGGATAATTTGGAGGAGCTTCACAGATTAAGTAATCGGCTTACGGTGTGGCTTCCTTTTCAGTCAAAATCTACAAGCTGGGTAAAAGTACCTTTCGTATCGGATGATCTTTGCAGACTTGTAAAGCAGTACGCAAAGCTTGGAATTTGGATCGTTTCCCAATATGAGGATTTTGATGAGATCATGGTCCGATTTGAACCGGATGTAGTGGAAACACCGGGACAGATTAAGCCCATAAAAAATCAGGGATATCTGGTGGATATGCATACTCATTCGGAGCATTCCCATGACAGCGTCTGTCCGATTGGTGATATGACAAGGGCACAGCAGGAGAAAGGCATGTATGGCTTTGCAGTGACGGATCACTGCGATATGCATAAGTGGGAACGTGCAGAGGTAAGCTCTGATATTTATAACTCTGTGCTGGAAGTGGAAAAGCTGCGTGCGGAAAAAGATAATGATCATATCCGCATTTTATCCGGCGTGGAAATGGGAGAAGGGATCTGGTATCCACAAGGAACGGAAAAGGTACTGGGAATGTGGGATTATGATGTGGTTATCGCTTCTGTACATACTGTTCACTATAAGCAGTACAACAATCCTTATGGGGGAATTGATTTTTCTACATGGACAGTGGAGGAGATTCACGCATATATTAACCAATATTTGGATGATGTACTTTGTACCATTCACATGATACCATGTGATGTTGTGGCACATCTGTTCTGCCCATTAAGATATATCAATGGAAGATATGGCTTCAATATAGATGCCAGAGTATTTGAAGAGAAAGTTCGGAGGATATTAAAAGCGATTATTCAGAGAGGGATTTCCTTAGAATTTAATACATCTCAAATGAGTAATGGTAAAAAAGATTGGTTCGAACAGGAATGGCTATTAAGAATATACAGGGAGATGGGCGGTCTGCTGATCACACTGGGATCTGACGCTCATAGGGCCGAGAATGCAGCCAGAGAATTTGAGCAGGCGGTTGAATTACTGCAAAAACTTGGATTCAGAAATTGCTTTTATTATGAAAAGAGAAGAAGTATTCAGTGCACGATCCAATGAGATGATGAAAAAAAACTGGTTAAGAATTGAGGAGGAATTTTAACATGGTGTTGCCGAAGAGAAATGGTGAAAAACGGATGGGTAAGTTGCAGAAAAAATATGGTAGAGGAGTTCTGCGGGAGAATATACAGATATACCTGCTTATGTTACCCACGTTGGCATTGATCTTTATATTTTGTTATGCTCCGATGTATGGATTGGTTATTGCGTTTCAAGACTATTTTCCGGGTATGCCTTTTTTGGGAGAAGGAACTGCATGGGTTGGTTTGAAGTGGTTCGAGAAGTTTGTTACAAATATTTATTTTGGCAGATTGCTTAAAAATACATTAAGACTTAGTTTGTTGAATATTATTTTTGGATTTACGGCTCCCATTATATTTGCATTGCTTCTGGAAGAAATTAAGCATATGAAATTCAAAAAGTATGTACAAACAGCATCTTATCTGCCCTATTTTATATCTTGGGTAGTGGCAGCGGGTATGGTAATCACTTTTGTGGATAAGGACGGATTGATTACCAAGCTGCTCACACTGTTTGGATTGGAAGCACAGAACTATCGTTTGAAAACAGGTGCATTCCCTTGGATATATACGTTTACTAATGTGTGGAAGTCCTTTGGCTTTGGCAGTATATTGTATTGCTCTACTATTTCGGCTATTGATCCCGGACTATATGAAGCAGCAGAATTGGATGGGGCGAATCGATGGCATAAGGTTTGGCATGTAACACTGCCCGGTTTAAAAGCGGTAATTGCCATTAATTTGATTCGGACCATTGGAGATGTCTTGGCTGCGAATACAGATTTGATCTTGTTGTTTTATACACCTTCTACATATGATACAGCGGATGTATTTGGGACCTATGTGTATAGATTGGGTCTTTTGGATGGTCAGTATAGCTTTTCTACCGCAATAGGACTGTTCTCTTCAGTAGTTGGAATTACGCTTACGTTCTGTGCAAATAAAATAAGCAATAAATTGGCTGATGTAGGTCTTTGGTAGGGAGAGGAGCATTATGAAGAACAGAAATAAGATTAAAAAAGGAAATATGGGTGTTACCATAATTTTATATATATTAGTTACGTTGTGTGCATTTGTTGCTCTTTATCCTATGTATTATGTGTTAATACTCTCAGTAAGTGAAGCAAAATATGCGGCAACCATGGATGTTTATTTTCTTCCAAAAGGAATTGATTTTACAGCATATAAACTGCTTGTACAAAATGAGGGTTTGTGGAGAGCTTATGGCAATTCTATTCTTTATGTGGTTTGTAATACTATATTGATGCTTTTGACTACTATACCAGTAGCTTATGGACTGAGTTATAAGAAACTGATTGGCAGGAAATTTCTAACTGTATTTTTACTGATCCCGATGTATTTTTCTGGTGGATTGATTCCTACATATCTTGTGCTTGTTAAGTTGGGGCTGTACGATAATCCGTTGGCTATGATCATTCCGACATGTTTCTCCATCTGGAATATTATTCTGGTAAGATCCTTCTTTCGTACCATACCGCATTCTTTGGTTGAAGCGGCAAAGATTGATGGAGCAAGTATCATTCAAGTACTTTTAAATGTATTTATCCCATTGGGAAAGGCTATATTTGCGGTGATTGCAGTATATACCATAGTGGGTGTATGGAATAGTTGGTTCAGAGCTTCAGTATATTTGCCACACAAGGAGTGGCAGCCTGTACAACTATATTTGAGAAGACTTTTAGTGGAAAGTTCAGGACGGGTAGCAGATGAGTTGGATCCGGTAGCACAAAAAGAAGCAGCAATGAGGCAGTTATCTAATGCACAGTTGAAATATGCTATGATTATTTTCGCCTCTATACCTGCCATGATTACCTATCCTTTCTTCCAGAAATATTTTGTAAAAGGAATCGTAGTAGGATCATTAAAAGAATGAGAATTAGAAGGTTGTGCACAAACCTAACAGTGCTAAAAATATAAAAAACTTAATGGAGGTATTATTTATGAAACAAAAGAAAGTATTGGCTGTATTATTGGCATCAGCAATGGTTATGGGGGCTTTATCAGGCTGCGGAGAGAAAGAATCGGTGAATTCTTCAAGCACTCCTTCAAAAGCTCAGAGCGTGGAAACGTCAAAAACAGAGAGTAATGCTGATGGAGAAAAAGAATTAGATGTAATTCGGGTTTTCGGTATGGATCGATATAAAACATTCCCTGACGGTACAACAGTGTATTTTTCTGACTGGGTAAGTGGTAAGGTAGAAAGTAAGCTGTGGGATCAATTCTGTGAAGATTTAGCTGAGAGAGGAATTCAATTAGAGATCAACTTGATTCCGGAGGATCAATACGCTACAGTGATTCAGACACAGGTTGCAGCAGGATTGGATTGTGACTGGATTTATTTAGGATCTCTTGATTCTAAGACAAGGTATAGTTTGATTGATAGAGGCGTTATTGTACCGATTAATGAGATCTGGGAAAATTATTCTGAAACTGCTGATGAGTATTTTAAAAACGGTTATGGAAAAGCGTTATTGGGTAATACAGCGGCAGATGGCAATCTGTATTGGTTAGGAGCTCTTACAGTAGGTCTCTATGGCGATCATTATCAAGGAGCGATAACTGGATGCTCTATCCGTAAAGACTGGCTAGATAAATTGAATCTTCCTATGCCTACCACCACAGACGAATTGTTTGACACGTTACTTGCATTTCAGGAACAGGATGCCAATGGAAATGGTCTGAAGGATGAAGTGGCAAATGTCAATATAGAAAGTTTTGATCAGGGATTTGCACAGATGCATGGCTTAGGAACTCAAATTGTATGTACGGAATCATATGGGTCAAGCACTCTTACCAGTCCTTTTTATCAGGAAGGATTTGAAGAGTATATTAAATTTATGAATCGATTGTATGAGGCAGGTTTGTTAGATTTTGCATCAAAGAAAAATGATTTGGCGATAGAGAATAAATTGTCTATGTTTAGTGCATATTGGGCAGCATCCGGAACAGATGCAGTAACTCAGGTGGGTGAAGGCCAGGCACCTGCAAACTATGTGGGAATTACTTGTAAAAGTGAAGCTGGAAATGTTTTAGCACCACAAGATGGTATTTTCCGAAATGATTCTTATGCTTACGCTGTGACTTCTCAGGCTAATAAAGAGGCGATAGGAAGGTTGTTGGATTATTTAACTAGTGACGAATATGTTATCTTGACAGATAATGGTATTGAAGGATGGACTTATGAAGTGGTAGATGGAAAGATACAGGAGTTTGGTGCAGAAGCAGGTAATAATGATGCAATCCTTGTATCCGGTGGAGATACTGGTTTATGGGCAAAAAATTCAATATTCCCAAGATTTGAAATTACAGATCGAGATCAGGAATTAGTAAATCTTGCTAATAATGGTTATGAAGATAAGGCGGATTCTAATAGAATTGTATATGACAATCTGGATGATTATAAATTTACAGAATTGAATCCGAGTACAATGATGGCTCTTGCGACTGTAGAGGAAATGAATGAAGAAACTGAAATTGCTACAGAGCTTGATACTTATTACAAAGAACTTTTATCAAAACTGATCACTGGCGAATATTCTCTTGATGATATGGATACCTATATCAGTGATATGAAAAAGTTGGGATTAGATAGACTTATCGAAATTAAACAGGCTCGTGCTGATCGTATGCCTAAATAGTTATATTATGGGAAAAAGTGTTGATATGTTTAATGCTTTTTCCCATTAATGCATACAGAAATTTGGAGTAAAAGTAGGAGTGGCTAAAATGAAAGTGGCAAATTATGATCTTTTATTGAATACAGGATGGAAATTTCATTTAGGGGAAGCAAAAAAATATTATGACAGTATCTATTTAACTGCCAAAGCAGGTGGTGCATTAGGAAATATTAAAAGTTTTATTAAGGGGAATTGTTGGCATGATGTTCGAGTTCCCCATGATTGGTGTACCGCTTTGCCGTATGATCCTCAAGCACATGCATGGGGTGGTTATAAGGCACGTGGTGAAGGATGGTACTATACTAAAATACACCTTTCGGATGAAGAAATCCAAAATGCACGTTTGGTATTTGAAGGAGTACTTGGACAGACGGAAGTCTATGTTAACGGTATGCTCGTTGGACGTAATTTCAGCGGTTACAATCGCTTTACTTGTGAAATATCTTGTTATCTTCAGCCGGCTGAAGATAACATAATTGTGCTACATGTGGATGCGACGGCATGGGAGGCTTGGTCCTATGAGGGAGCAGGTTTATATCGCCCTGCTTATATTGAGTTCCGTGAGTTTGTGATGATAGATAGTGATGATTGTTTTATACGCAGTAAGGAAAACAACGGAGAGTGGAGTGTACTTGCGAATATAAAAATCAGTGGATTAGATAAAAGTGACGATTGCTTAAAAGCTATATCAAGATTGAGAGCCCCCGATGATACAATTATTTCAGAAATGGAATTGTTTGTTGAAAATGATATTTCGATGAATATACCTATTAAGGATGCGGCGCTTTGGAGTCCTGAAAATCCAATACTGTACAAATTTAGTTTTGAACTTTTTTGTCGTGAGAAGATACTTGATCGCTTTGATGCTTCGGTGGGTTTGCGAAGTATAACATGGGATAAGGATACGGGGATGTACCTAAATGGCAAAAAATATATAATAAAGGGTATTTGTTGTCATCAGGATCATGGTGGAGTAGGAGCAGCTGTTACACCTGAGCTTATGGAATATCGAATATCTCGCTTAAAAGAATTTGGTATTAATGCTTATCGTTGTGCACACCATGCAGTTCCAGATTCGTTGCTTGAAATCTGTGATCGTTTGGGATTATTAGTAATGGTGGAAAATAGACACTATTCTGTATCAGAGGATGTTTTGAATCAATTAGGGTCACTTGTCCGGATAGCTAGAAATCACCCATGTGTATTCATATACAGTTTATTTAATGAAGAACCATGGCAGGCAAAACAAAGCGGATTCCTTATGGCAAAGAAAATGCGTGAGTATGTTCGGAGCTTAGATGATACACGAGCTGTAACGGGGGCAATGAACGGGGGAGTTGTTGAATCTTTAAATGCATCTGATGCGATGGATGTGGTAGGAGTAAATTACCATAATGCGGATTACGTTGAGTATCATAGACTTAAACCTGATAAGGCACTTTTAGGAACCGAAAACTGCCCAACATTTGCTACTCGTGGAATATATAAAACCGATGCAAAGAAAAAAATATACGATTGTTATGGAGACTATTGGGCTGATTTTACAGTTTCTATAGCTGAAACGGTGAAAAGTGTTGATGCTAATAAATTTTGTGCCGGATGCTTTGCGTGGAGTGGTCTGGATTCGTATGGGGAACCGCAGCCCCACGTTTGGCCAAGTGTAATGTCTCATTGGGGAATTATGGATATTTGCGGATTTGCTAAAGACACTGCTTATTTACTTGCTGCATGGTATAAGAAGGAGTTAGTTGCACATTTGTTGCCGCATTGGAATTGGTGCGATGGGGAAGAAGTTCGAGTATGTGTATTTACCAATGCTGATACTGCTGAACTCTTTGTAAATTATCAAAGTATTGGGGAGAAAGAAGTCATAGAGAAAAGAGTGGATTGGACTGTACCTTTTGTACCTGGTATTATTAGCGTAAAGGTACGCCGAGGAGATGAAGAGTTATTTGATGAAGTACATACTGCAGGAGAAGCAGCCAAACTTGTTCTTGAAGATGTGACCCCTGTAAGAGATGAGCATGATATAAGAATTATTAATATCAGTGTAACGGATGAAAACGGAATTTTGATTCCTGATTTTAATCGCTCTGTCTACTTTGATCATGAGCAGATAACTGTTTTGGGGGTTGCTAATGGTAATCCCAATGGTACACAGCCCAATATAGCCTATGAAATTCCACTTTTTAATGGTCGTGCACAGATTATAGTTACTTCTGATTCAAAGATAATCACTGCAAGATGTGAAGGATTGCCTATCGCAGTAATTTGATAAACTAAAGAGAGTTCTTTTATTAATTTAATAAAGTCGGGGATACATTCATACGTGAGTATCTCCGACTTTGGTAATAAGCAGGGAGGATTTTAAATGAAGAAAGTATGTAAAGCGGTGGGCATAGGTCTACTGATATATATTGCCATAATCATTTTCTACTATGGATTTCGTATGGAAAAGACACTTCAGTTGAATGGAAAGAACGTTTATAAAATCGTCTATGAGGAAAGTCAAAGTGAAGAGGTACAAAAGGCTTGCGAAGCATTGTATGAGTATCTGGGTGGTGAATTTGAACTTGTTGAAGATGAAGATGCACAGGTCGATAAGTATGAAATGTTGATTGGTAATACAAATCGTCCCGAATCAGCAAAATGGACAGAAGGATTGGGGGAACATGATTATCGTATTGTTATTGAAGGTAAGAAACTAATCCTGACTGGTGGCAGTGATGTGGCACTGATCAATGGGATTGCTTATTTGATGAGAAGTGATGCCATCAGTATCGATGATGATGGCACCCGAGTCATTGCTTATGACTATAGTGTGCATTTCGATGGAGCTGATAATCGTGATGAATATATTGCTGATCCGAGGCTTTTTCTGTGTAATTGGATACTTGAATTTGAAACACCTGAGTGGATGGTGGATTTTGAGGAAAAAATTGCGGCATTCAATGATGGTGATGGACGCATGCTTTCGGGATCCCACAGGGGGGACAGATTTCATTATCCGGAAAACTCCATTGAAGCTATTATCAGTGCAATCAAAATGGGGGCTGATAATATTGAAGTTGATATTCAAAAGACTAAAGATGGTGTATTGGTGTTGATGCATGATGAGTCTTTATTGTCTACGACTGATGTAAGAGATAAGGCTGGAAAAAATGGTTTGCCGGAATCAACTAAGCTATCTGATTGGACTTACGAGGAACTCTGCCAACTTCGGTTGACAACATATAAAAGAGAAAGCACGGACTATCTTATTCCAACATTCGAAGAGGTGCTAAAGGTTTGCAACGAACGAGCAACGATTCGGTTAGATAAGCAGAATAACTTTAACTGGGATACAGATATTTATCCGTTAATAGAGAAAACAGGTGCATGGCGAGCTGTGATTCCTAACTGGCATTTAGGTATAAAAAAGATGAATAATATTAGGAATACAATTAAATTAGACAGTGGCATAGAGCCTCTGATCTGGTATAAGGTTAACATGGACTATGTTGATGAAGGAAAATCAAATGGTGAGGAATGGCTTTCGATGGTAGAAGGTTTTCGTAAGGATGGTTACTTCCCGATACTTAGATGGGGTGATTTTAATATTAAGATTTACGAAAAACATTTAAGAAATGCAAAGCCATACTTAGATCAGATTAAAGACGATGTTCGTATTTATATAGACGCACAGGCTACATCGGGAGGAATGGAGTTGCCGGAGGTTTGGGATGCGCTTTATGAAAATGGTGTAGATTTTATTATGGTCGATGATATACTGAAACTTCAAAAATATATTGCTGATAATTTCGAGGCGACATCTTATTAAGAGAGAAAGGGATATGACGCTATGGAGAATGGTTTTAGGGAACAAGCGAAGAAGCTTGTAGCCAAGATGACATTGGATGAGAAGATTACACAGCTTACAGACAATTCTGATCGAATTGAAAGGCTTGATATTCCGGGGTTTCACTGGTGGAACGAATGTTTACATGGTGCAGCGAGAAGTGGCGATGCCACTGTATTTCCTCAGGCAATCGGTATGGCGGCTACATTTGATAAAAAGATGGTTTATGAGATTGGCAGTGCTGTATCGGATGAAGTCCGTGCCAAATACAATGAATTTAGACAGCTTAATGGAGATATCTATCAGTATGAAGGAATTGCAGAGTGTGCTCCCAATATCAATATTTTTCGGGATCCCCGTTGGGGACGCGGTCATGAAACCTATGGGGAAGATCCTCATCTGACCGGAGCCATCGCTTGTGCTTACATAGATGGATTACAAGGGGATGGAAAGTATTTGAAGGTTGCTGCATGCCTCAAGCACTATGCTGTTCACAGTGGTCCGGAAGCTATGCGTCATGCCTTTTCTGCCGATGTAGACGATGAAGTGCTATTTGATACATATCTGCGTGCGTTTGAATATTGTATTCGGAACAGCAATATCCATACAGTTATGACAGCCTACAATGCTGTAAACGGTGAACCATGCTGCACAAATGAACGTTTAATGCGAGATATTCTTCGTGATAAGTTCGGCTTTGAAGGCTTTGTTGAAACGGACTCTGGCTCTATTAATGATATTCATGAAGGATTTAAAATAACGAATTCTGTGGTGGATTCTGTAGCACGTTCTTTAAATGCTGGATGCGATTTAGATATTGGTGGTAAATTCCGAAACTTGAAGGAAGCATATGAAAGAGGGCTGGTAACAGAAGAACGGATTACGGAAGCTTGTGAAAATGTTTATACAACACGTTTTGCGCTTGGTTGTTTTGCCGATGATTGTGAATATGATGCTATTGATTACAGTGTTGTAAGATCAAAGGAACATAGAGAACTTGCAAAAAAATCAGCATCAGACAGTATTATTCTTCTAAAGAACAATGGTGTGCTTCCAATCGAACAGAGTAAGTATCGTTCCATTGCTGTTATTGGTCCGAACTCCAATGACCGTGATGTATTACTTGCTAATTACACAACGGAACCCAGTGAGTATACGACATTCTATAAAGGTATCAAGGACGCGTCAGAGATTCCTGTATATTGGGAAAAAGGATGTAGCTTGAACAGCAATCGTCACGTAAGTCATCGTGCAGCGCTGAATGCAGTAAAACGCGCCGATTTGAGTATTTTAGTTCTCGGTTTGAATGCCAATATGGAAGGGGAAGAAGGCGATGCTTTAAATGACTGGAGTGTATTCGGAGATAAGCCAACCCTTCAGTTGCCGCAATGTCAGAGAAAACTTTATCAAGATGTAATTGCACTTGGTAAACCCGTCATTGTTGTAAATGTAAGTGGTAGCTGTATGAATCTTTCTGAATTTACACAGTCTGCTGATGCGTTGTTGCAGTGTTTCTATCCGGGTGAGCTTGGAGGAGAGGCTTTGGCAGATATTCTTTTTGGTAAGGTAAGCCCGTCCGGCCGTTTGCCGGTTACTTTCTACGCCGGTGAGGATGATTTGCCGCCATTTGAAGATTATTCTATGAAGAATAGAACCTATCGGTTCTATGAGGGAACACCCCTGTATCCTTTTGGATACGGACTTTCATATACCAGTTTTGCATATACTGACGTTGTTGTAGACAATCAATCTGTCAATGTTATTGTAACCAATACTGGTGCAAGAGATGGTGCAGATGCTGTCTTATTATATGGAGAAAAAGATGGAAGCTTTGAATTGATAGGTTTCGAGAAAGTTAAACTTTCTGCGAATGCATCGGTGCGCATCGCTATCGAATATGAAGGCAATTATAACCGCTTTAGAGTCGGTTCGGATCTCATTGTAGGATAACTGGCAAGAGAGAGTTCTTTTATTAAATCACTAAAGCCAGAGATACATTCTTGCCGTAAGTATCTCTGGTTTTCGCAATATATAAGGTGGTGCTTCATTGAGGAATGAGAATGAAACTTAATTTTGAGCAAATTAAATCAGTTTGTTTGGGTGCAGTCAGAGTAAGAGAAACAAAGAATGGTATACGATTTTATCGATTTACAGAGGAACAGGAAGCTCTTTATAAACAGAAGGATGAAGCTTTATATAAGAAAACTTTGGCAACATCCGGAATAAAACTTTTATTTGAGACAAATAGCAGATCTCTTTTTATGAAGGTGAATGTTTCTGCGGGGGGATCTTCTCGTAAATATTTTTCATTTGATGTTACAGTTAATGGACAAATTATAGGACATTTAGACAATTTCACGGGGAAAAATTTACCGCAGGACTATACTCAAGTACAACTACCGCTAGGAGAATTTTACCAAAGTTTTGTATTGGGAAGCGGTAAAAAGACAGTCTGCATTTATTTTCCATGGTCAGTAATAGTTGAGCTCGAGGAGTTATCCGTTGATGATGGTACTTATATAATACCGGTAAAGCCATCTAAGAAGTTAATTGCTTTTGGAGATTCCATAACCCATGGATATGATGCTCTGAGGCCGGCTAACTGCTATGTAACTAAGTTGGCAGAGAGCCTGCAGGCAGAAGAAATCAATAAAGGTATTGGTGCGGAAATTTTCTTTCCGGTATTAGCAAAAGCACGGGATGTGTTTGAACCGGACTATGTTACGGTTGCCTACGGAACCAATGACTGGAGTGCAACAGAAGAAAAAGATTTTAAGGAACGATGCATTTCTTTTTATGAGGAGTTAAGCAAGAACTATCCTCGTTCCAGGATTTTTGCAATAACTCCAATTTGGAGAAAGGATTATCAGCAGGATAAAATCTTTGGACCTTTTCGAAAAGTGGCTGAGGATATGTTTGAAATTGTAAAAAAATTTGATAATGTAACTAGCATTTGCGGATATGATTTTGTGCCTCATGATGAAAAGTATTTTTCGGATTTACGTGTCCATCCAAATGATGAGGGATTTCGATACTATGCAAATAATCTGAGCAAGCAGATTGTGGAAAATCTTTAGTACGAAAGTGTGGCAATATGGAAAAATCAAATGTTTTACAGTGTTTATGTGCACACCGCGGTGCACACAAAGGGGTAGCACCTGAGAACTCCATACCGGCTTTTCAAAAAGCGTTAGAATTAGGAGCACCTGAGATTGAGATAGATTTGTGGCCGTCTAAAGATGGTGAAATGTTTGTATTTCATAATTCTACTGTAGAGTGTATCACAGGTCAGAAAACTTTGATCTCTAATATGACATCTAAGGAAATTAAAGCACTGGATATTGGCAACCGTTTTTCGCCGGAATTTAGGGGACTGCAGATACCGACATTCGAGGAAGTGTTGGATTTAACGGCAAATAAGACCATTCTTAATATCCATATCAAGTCATTGTATGCAAATGCAATAAAAACGGATCGGATAAAAAAACGTTCCCGGGATACCCAACATTGGTATACAGATAATGTACCGTTGCTGCCTCCTTTGCCGGATGGGATTGAGGATGTGGACATGGATGTGGAAAATCGTCCGATCGTGCCATATGAGAGAAAGGATTTTGCCCGGATTTTAAAGCTTCTTGACAAATATCAATGCCGTGAGAATGTCTATATCGCAGGCGAGCGAGAGGTGCTGATGATTGCGCAGGAAATGGCATCGGATATTGAACGCTGCTGTCTGGAGGCGATGAACTTTATGACGGTGGAGGTTGCACTGCGGTATGACTGTAAGAGAGTCCAGTTTAATAAAGGTATGACCACCAAAAAGATGCTGGACACAGCACATGCACATGGCATGAAATGCAATATGTTCTGGTCGAACATTGGGTATGAGGCATGTGCTTATTTGGATGCAGGGATTGACTGTATCCTGACAGATGAATATGAAGCAGTGAGTGAAGCTGTAAAGCAGCATCTTGCTTCAAAGCAGGCAAGATAATAATTACAGGAGGTCGAACACAATGAAAGGAATCTTTTTTTTAGGGGCTGATCAGTCCCCCAAATTTGAAGTCAGAGATATGGTTTTCTCGGAGCTGGAATCGGATCAGGTTCTTGTGAAAAATTATAGCTGTGGAATCTGCGGTACGGATGTACATATTTATCACGGAGGAGCAGGTGCATCCCCTGTAAATCCTCCGGTTGTGCTTGGGCATGAGTTTGCCGGTGTGGTGGAAGCTGTTGGTGCAGCGGTTACCACTTTGAAGGTGGGAGATCAAGTGACTATAGATCCCAACATCTATTGTCAGAAGTGTATGCCTTGTCGTATGGGGAAGAAGCAGAATTGTGAAAGCCTGTATGCGTTAGGTGTAAACACCAATGGCGGTTTCGCAGAGTATGCAGTATGTCCGGAGACGCAGTGCTTAAAAGTAGATGATACCGTGGATTTTGATGAGGCAGCCATGGCAGAGCCTTTGGCCTGTGCTATTCATGGCATGGATAAGTTAAATATACAGACTGGTCAGGTGGTTTTGGTCATTGGCGGGGGAACTATTGGTCTTTTGATGGTGCAGTTGGCTAAGTTGGCAGGTGCATCTACCATCATTTTGAGTGAACCCATTGCTATGCGCAGAGAGATTGGCTTGGAAGTAGGGGCTGATGCAGTGATTGATCCCATTCATGAGAATGTGCAGGGAAGGATCAAAGAAATTACCGGACGGGACGGAGCCGATATTGTAATTGAGTGTGTTGGCAGAGTGTTTGCGGTAGAGCAGGCATTTCAGGCTGCAGGCTTTGGGGCAACCGTATTGTTATTCAGTGTGCCGGAAACAGGGGCGGTTGCCGGACTTCCATTGAACGCAGTCTTTGATAAGGAACTTACGATTATGGGTTCCAGAATCAACCCTGACACCCAGCAGAGAGCGGTGAATCTGTTGAACGCCGGAAGATTGCAGATCAAAAAGCTGATTACCCATACCTATGATATGGCACATTTAGAGGATGCAATTCATATGCAGATGAGCAGTGAATCTATAAAAGTAGTGGTACATCCCCAGGATGGAAGGTGAAACGCATGTCAATAAGTAAAGCAAAAGTTGGAGAATATAACGGCAAAGACGTGTATGCATATACTCTTTGCGGTAAAGATGGACTATGTGCAGAAATCCTTACATACGGCGGTATTATCCAAAAGCTTATATATAAAGATGTGGATGTGGTTCTTGGAAGAGATAGGCTGGAGGATTATTTTGAAAACGAAGAGTATTTTGGGGCTTTAATCGGCAGGAATTCTAATCGTATTGCCAATGCTTCCTTTGTACTTGGAGATAAATGCTATACCCTTGCTCAGAATGATGGTAGAAACAATCTGCATGGCGGTTTGTTAGGTTTTGATAAAAAAGTATGGGATGCTCAGGTTATAGACTCTGAGGAGCCTGCACTCTTATTATCCATTACAAGTCCTGATGATGAAGAAGGATTCCCCGGAACAGCACATGTGCAGGTGCAGTATACCATCAAAAATGATAACAGTTTCGAAATTCATTATATGGGAGAATGTGACCAGGA
Source organism: Acetatifactor sp. (assembly GCA_045544275.1). Lineage (GTDB taxonomy): Bacteria > Bacillota > Clostridia > Lachnospirales > Lachnospiraceae > Acetatifactor. The sequence goes on from JAZPYS010000040.1 coordinate 36,268, forward strand.
TACGATTTTGAACTTAACAAATCATTCCTACTTTAATCTAAATGGCCATGCAAGTGGAACAGTAGAGCAACATTCTCTATATTTAGATAGTGATTTTTATACGCCAAACACAAGCGAATGTATCCCTACCGGAGAGATACTCAGCGTTAAAGACACTCCTTTTGATTTTACGATACCCAGTTGTTTAAGCGAGAGGTTATGCTCTGAGCATGTACAGATTCGCAACTTCGGTGGCTTTGATCATAATTTTGTTCTTAGAGGACGTGGCTATCGTGAAGTAGGCAGCTTTATCGGTGACAAGAGTGGCATCACTATGAAGATTTATACAGATCAAAGTGGTATCCAATTCTATTCCGGAAATATGATAAAAAAAGGAAAAGTTTGCAAGGGAGATGCTGTTTATGATAGGTATTCCGGTGTTTGCTTTGAGACCCAGGCATTTCCGAATTCTCCCAAGTTTTCCCATTTTTCCAATGTGGTTTTAAGAAAAGGGGAAAAATACGAGACTGTGACTGCATACAAATTTATTTAAGAAATTAGGTGCTGTGGAGACTCAAGATGCCCACGGCCCAGGGAGCTCATGTGTGGGCTCCCTTTTACAGTTTATACAACTTACGGATCTCTCTGGGTGTATATCCGGTGTGTTTCATCAAAACTTTCCGAAAGTAAGATTCAGAACTGAAATTCAGGATGCTGCTGATTTCGGCTACCGTTTTGTCTGTAGTATACAAAAGCTCGATCCCCTTTTGGCATAGAATCTGCTGACGGTATTCGTTGGGAGTGGTATCTGCTATATTTCGAAAGAGGTTATATAAATGTGGCTCGCTGATTCCGCATGCTTTGGCTACAGATAGAAGATAAGAAAGTGTCCGGTTATAGTTTCTTCTTTTTGCAGATATACTGGTCTTGCATCAAGCTGTGATTTCATGACACGGAAGGATTCCTCTATCAAGATTGAAGAGGCACACAACAGACTGAAGGAACAGGGTGCACGTCTGGAAAGTGCATTTATGACGGATTTTGTGGCGGAGATTAGTGATACTGTGCGGGAGGCAAAAACAGAAATAGACGCGATTAACCGTGAACTGCGCCAGATTCCTTTTGGAAATGATACTTACAAATTCGTAATGAGAGAAAAGGCAGACAGAAGCGTCTTTTTCAGAATCTGCAAAAGGCTGGAGAGTTATATGGATTCTCCGGAGGTTTATATGAATTCCAATCGTGATGATGAGGAAATGGAGAGAGACATTCAGGAATTCCTGAGTGTGATTCTGGAGGAAGAAGATGAGCAGGAATATACCGATTATCGCAAATATTTTGTCTACGATATGGAGATTGTCAGCAGACAGGGAAAAGATGAGATTGTTGCGGAATTGTCTCAGAAACAGGGCTCGGCAAGCAATGGTGAGAAGCAGACACCATATTTCATCATCTTGGCAGCAAGCTTGATGCAATATTACCCAAGGCAGGTATGTTGTGCCAGACTCGCCTTCATAGATGAGGCTTTTTCGGCTTTGTCCAGAGAGCGTATTGAGCAGATGGTGAAATATTTTGAAGAGAACAATTTCCAGGTAATTTATGCAGCTCCTCCGGAAAAAATTAACAGCATCGGCTCTTTTATAGGGTCAACGGTAAGCCTTGTAATCACCGGGCGATATACAAATGTAGTGGAAGGATTGGTAAACGGGGATGCTGATTACACTTCGTGAATTACAAAAAAAAGTTTTGGAATTGTTGCTTGATAAATATGAGGACAGCAAGACTTATGCCGGTGAAAGTCGGGTTTCGCAGAGCTTTTCTGTGCTTCCATCGAAGGTTTTTGGTTCTTATGACTCTGATTATGAAGATGTGGATCTGGTACGGGATTTTGAAAGCCAGATGGAAGAACTTGAGAGGGAGAGACTGCTGGAGATCCGGCGTGGCAGTCGAGGGCTGGAGAAATTGGTGGCAATCCCGGAATGTTGGCAAGTTTACTATGTGTTGCTGCAAAGAGAGGATAAACATACGCTTCAGCAGAAACAGAAGGAAATGTACCAAAGTTTTTTAGGGATACATCCTATATTGGATTCTTTTTGTCAGGAGCAGATCCGACGTCTGGATGATAATAAAAAGGCATTGTATAGTTATGAGGAGGCAGAGCGGATGCTTGACTTATGCCAATTCATATTAACAAATCAACAGGAAATTTTGGAACGTGAGCTTTCAATTACTGTATTAAAAGATAGTAAGCTCTGGGAGCAAAAATATCGCACTACTGTCTGTAATTTACTGCGTCATTTTGGAAACTATGAGGAGTTGCTGTTGGGAGTGACGGGGGAAGATAAAGAGGATAAACGTGAAGTAGAACGGATTTTGTTGGCAGAGCATCTGGTGTTCTCGAATCCATCCTATGTATATTTTAAGGGAAATGCTACATTTTTGTTTGTGGGTGATGGTAAGCTGGAGGTGTGCGATGATATGCCGATTGCTTTTTCCTCAGATATGATAAAGCGGTTAGAAAAGGTTCTGATTTTTGATGCTCAAGTTATGACTGTAGAGAATCTGACCTCATTTAATCGAATGAAGCGGGAAGGCAGCTTTTTGATCTTTTTGAGTGGATATCACAATTCCGCAAAGCAGAAACTGATAAGAAAAATATATGAGGGGAATTCGAATCTTCAATGGAAGCATTTTGGAGATATTGATACAGATGGCTTTTATATACTGGAGCATTTACGACAAGGCACAGAGATAGATTTTGAACCAGTGTATATGGACTGCGATTATTTAGAAAAATATAAGGATTATACGAAATCCTTAACAAAAAATGACAGGAATAAGGCTGCGAGATTGCTTCAAGAAGGGAAATATTGTGATGTCATGAATTATATGTTGGATAAGGGGGTAAAATTAGAGCAGGAAATTATTAGTTGGATGGAAGACTGATTTTGGCGGTCAAATTAACACTGTGTCCTTATTGACCACAAGCAGAGGGGCAGGTATACGGAATCGGATGTAAGATTTTTACCATAGCCGGGCCGGTCATCCTGTATGGAATATTTTCAAGCTGGGTGCTGGGATTTATATATTGGATCGGAAAGTTATTGGGAGTGGCATGAGGCTGCTCCCTTTTTTTGGAGTAATCTGTGTAATTGACCGTATTTTGCAGAGATGATATAATGATATCATTAGCTTGGAGGGTATTGCATTACAAATCAAATTAAAGGAGACAGAAAAATGGGAGAAAGCAAAAAAGAATTAAGGCTTAAGAAAAAAGCCTACAAAAAGGCACGCTCCAAATCCATTAGACCATGGAAATGGCTTACATGGATCAGTTTGCCTTTCGCTGTTATTTTGACAGCGGCAATGATTGTTGTAAGTATGTTTGACAACACCATCGCCTTGTTTACGGGGGGCACGTTTTGGGAGTTAAAAAATACAGACGACAGTGTGGTTTATTATGAAGGTGATTTCGCAACGGAAGCAGAAAGAACAGCAGCCGGAGCAGCACTTGTTAAACAAGTGGAAGCAGAAGGAGCTTCTTTGTTAACAAATGAGAATAAGACTCTGCCTCTTGCAAAAGGATCTAAAGTGAGCTTATTTTCAACTTCCGCTGTAAATATTGTTTATGGTGGTACAGGCTCAGGTAATGTGGACAGTTCCAAATGTGACAACTTAAAAGTGGCTTTGGAAAAAGAGGGCTTTGCGGTAAACCAGACATTATGGGATTTCTATGCAACAGGTGATGCGGCTGAGTATACCAGGGGCAATGCCGGTGCAGTGGTACAGGATTCTGCAACAGCCAGCGGCTATGGTTCCGCAGAGATCGTTGAGGCACCGTGGGAATTATATACACAGGATGTTTTGGATTCCGTGAAAGAATACGGTGACGCTGCCATTGTGGTTTTATCGCGTATCGGCGGTGAAGGTGCAGACAGCTATTTTGACCACACATTAGGAAATGGTAAAAATTATCTGGCATTAAATGATGTAGAAAAGGAAATGATGGCCAATATCAAGGCTCTGAAGGATGCCGGAACCATTGATAAAATTGTAGTGCTCATCAATACCTCCAATGCACTTCAGGTTGACTTTTTAAAGAATAATGAATATGGTGTGGATGCAACCCTTTGGATTGGCGGCGTGGGTCAGACCGGTATCAATGCAGTGGCAGAAATTTTGAATGGTACCGTGAATCCATCCGGAAGTTTGGCAGATACCTACTGCTACGATAACTATTCAAGCCCTGTTATGCAGAATTTCACACCTATCGTATATGAAGGGGATACATCAAAGATTCCGGGCCATGCGGACACATACATGATCTATCAGGAAGGAATCTATGTAGGATATAAGTATTACGAAACACGGTACGAAGATTTCGTCATGGGTACCGGTAATGCAGGCTCTTATGCATACGGTGACGATGTGGCTTTCCCATTTGGTTATGGATTGAGCTATACCACATTTGAATACAGCGATGTAGCATTGTCCTATGATGCTGCTTCCGCCACCTATACCATGAAAGTAAAGGTTACCAATACAGGTGACGTAGCAGGTAAGGAAACGGTACAGGTATACGTATCCAGTCCATATACCCAGTACGATATTGATAACAAAGTGGAGAAGGCTTCCGTAAATTTAGTTGGTTTTGAAAAGACAGATATTTTAGAGCCGGGAGCTTCAGAAACTTTAACCATTCAAATCGATGGCGACTATGTTGCAAGCTATGATGCTTATGGTGCGGGCACCTATATCTTAGATGCCGGTGATTACTATTTTACAGCAGCTACAGATGCACATAATGCGGTAAATAATGTGTTGGCAGCCAAAGGCTATACACCTGCAAACACAGACGGCCGTATGGATGAGGCAGGCAATGCAAAGCTGGTTGCAAAATGGAACAATCCGGCATTGGATACTGAAACCTATGCGACAAGCGATGCGGGTACAGAGATTGCAAACAAGCTGGATGCTTCTGATCCTAACAGAAATGAGAAGGTAGGCGTAAATGTAACCTACCTTACCCGTAACGACTGGGAAGGTACCATGCCAAGCATTGAAAAGACCATTAAGATTGCTTTAAATGATTATTTGATTCAGGGATTACAGGATCAGCAGTATGTAACGGATCCTGATGCAGCAGCAGAAATGCCCACCTTTGGTGCAGACAATGGCTTAAAGCTTTATGACATGATCGGTCTGGATTATGACGATCCT
>JAZPYS010000041.1:0-41613 GCA_045544275.1 Acetatifactor sp.
CCAAGCGGTCTTAGGAAGACAAACCAAATGATCAACTCCTTGGCTCACAGAACGACATGGCTACGATCCGACTTATCAATACAGCTATGAGAGAATTATTCTTACAGATCGTTTACGGACGTACTCAGTCTGCATTCTCAGAAGACGGACTTCCAGTAGGCGCTGGCCTTGAAGACCTTGGTAAAGGACTTCGTTCACAGGTTGGTACAATGTACGGAACATTAGCAAAAGGTCCTCGTTACCTTGAAATGGCTGAAGGTTACGTTACAGGTATCGCTTTAGACGCTGACAACCAGATCATCGGATATCAGTTCGTAAGCCTTGGCAAAATGACTGATTTCATCAAAAAAGGTGATGACCCTAACACAGCTTGGGAAAAAGCAAAAGGTCAGTATGGTCGTGTAGCAGATGCTGTTAAGATCATCGATCCAAGACATGAATAATAGGAAGATAGGAGGACGTAAAAATGGCATTATTTGAATCATATGAAAGACGAATTGAGAAAATCAATTCCGTATTAAATAGCTATGGCATCGCTTCTATCGAAGAAGCTGAAAAAATCACAAAAGACGCTGGTCTTGATGTGTACAATCAGATCAAAGGCATTCAGCCAATCTGTTTTGAAAATGCTTGCTGGGCTTACATCGTAGGTGCTGCAATCGCAATTAAGAAGGACTGCAGAAGAGCAGCAGACGCTGCAGCTGCAATCGGTGAAGGTCTTCAGGCATTCTGTATTCCAGGTTCTGTAGCTGATACCCGTAAAGTAGGTCTTGGCCATGGTAACTTAGGTAAGATGCTTCTGGAAGAAGAAACCGAATGTTTCTGCTTTTTAGCTGGTCATGAATCTTTCGCAGCTGCTGAAGGTGCTATCGGTATCGCAGAAAAAGCTAACAAAGTTCGTACCAAACCTTTAAGAGTTATCTTAAACGGTCTCGGAAAAGACGCAGCTCAGATCATTGCTCGTATCAATGGTTTTACTTTCGTTGAAACCGAATACGACCCATACACCAACACTGTAAAGGAAGTTTACAGAAAGTCTTACTCTGAAGGACTTCGTGCAAAGGTTAACTGCTATGGTTCTAACGATGTATGCGAAGGTGTTGCAATCATGCACAAGGAAGGTGTAGACGTTTCCATCACAGGTAACTCTACCAACCCTACCAGATTCCAGCATCCAGTTGCAGGTACTTATAAGAAAGAATGTAACGAAATGGGCAAGAAATACTTCTCAGTTGCTTCAGGCGGCGGTACAGGTCGTACCTTACATCCTGATAACATGGCTGCAGGTCCTGCTTCTTACGGTATGACCGATACCATGGGACGTATGCACTCTGATGCTCAGTTCGCAGGTTCTTCATCCGTTCCTGCTCATGTCGAGATGATGGGCTTGATCGGTGCAGGTAACAACCCTATGGTTGGTATGACTGTAGCTGTAGCTGTAGCTATCCAGGAAGCAGCAGACGCAGGAAAGTTCTAAATAGTATTAAAAAACATTGATTTTTGGGACAAACCAAGTCGTAGTATGGCGTGGTTTGTCCCTCGATTTTTTGACAGATGATGAGGTAGATTATTACTATCTGGCTTTTGGGAGTGGAATGTCAGAGACATCTGACGGATTATGCAGAGATATGTTGGTAGGAAATGTGTTTACGTAGAAGGAATCAGCACGTTATCAGCAGTTTATTTGGCTTCCAAATTTAAATTGACGAAGTCACAACAAAGGAATGGTATGATAAAGCAGAGGAATGGGGATGCGATTGTGGAGATTGCAGGCATTTTGTAGCATTGGCAAAAAGAGAGACTTGCAGATTTTTAATATTTGGACGGCTGTGGCTGGTTATTAAAATTTATTGGCAGAATCTTCATTAAATATTGAAATTTCACTAAATTAATGTTATGCTGAACGTATCTAAATTGATACAAATGAGAAATGGAGGTTTAGGGGTATGAACAAAAAGGTTACAGGCATTGTATCTTATATTACAATCATAGGATGGATCATTGCGTATCTTGCAGGAGATAAAGAGGGGGCAAAGTTTCATTTAAATCAGTCTTTGGTTATTAATCTTGCTTCTTTAATTAATGGTTGGGTATTAGGTACTATTCTTGGATTCATTCCGTTTATCGGACCGATTGTAAGCTGGATTATTTCTATTTTGATCTTAGTACTCTGGATACTTGGTCTGGTTGCAGCAATCAAAGAAGAACAGAAAGAAGTTCCCATACTTGGACAAATTAAAATTTTAAAATAATCACTTTTACTTACATGTACACAATGGTTTGAAAGACAAAACACAAATTCTGGTAATTAATTTGTATTAATATCCAGAATTTGTGTTTTTTATTAAATAATAATAAAGAATAGACCAAAATACGATTAAATCATTGACAAATTTTTGTTGGCATGTATAATAATGTTTGTCGTTGTACGCCGTACATAAACATGTGTACCCGTACGGAAATACCCATGGGTATTTCCTTTATATATGATATATCATATATAATAGTACTTAAGTACTTTTATATAAAAGGAAGTACATTTCGTACTTCAAAAAAAGTAGGAGGAAAAATCTATGAAAAAACACATTGCTTTATTTCTTGCAATGACACTTGGTGTTTCTGTTTTGAGCGGATGTGGCTCAAATGAAGAAGTACAGAAGACCAGTGAAGCTACGAATTCTTCAGCAACAGAAGAATCTAAAACAGAAGTTGTAGAGCCTGTTTATGAAGACGTAGATGTTGCAGATGCTGTAGTTCACAGTGACTTTACATCTGTATATGATCAGATTGGTGCAAATGTTACTATCGATATGGTAACAGAAGATCCTGATACCGGTCTGGCTACTATTACTTATGAAGGAAAGACTTATGAAGCTGGTCTTGACTTCCTGTCAATGGCTATGGTTTACAACTGTGAACCTGTCGGCGACTATGCTACCTCTGAGGAAGTTTATAATCAGTGGTGGAAGCTGTTCATCCAGAGATACAACTACATGGCTCTGGAAATTCCGCTTTACTCCAACCAGTACTTCGATCTTTACAATGCTAAGATTGAAAACTTTGTAACTTCTCCTTACTGGGCAGCTGCATCTGCAATCGTTGGTGCATCTATTAAAGAAGGCGAAGACAATTCCGTAATCCTTGGCTCTTCTACAGAACTTTCCGGTGCATTCCGTGAGTCTTCATGGGGTAAGTCTAATCCGGGATCTTCTGATTTGGATATCGAAGAGCTGACCAGCGGATATTCAACTGTTCAGACCGGTATGGATGGTTCTATGATGTGGAACATGATGGCACTGGCTGAGGAACCTGTTGCTGTAAAGAATGATGATGGTACCTTAACCTATACTATCAAAGTAAGAGATGACATGGTATTCTCTGACGGCAGTGCGATCAATGCTAAGAACTATATTGCTTCTGTATTGGCTAATTCTACAGCAGTATCAGTTGCCGCTGGTGGTACCGGTATTTCTGGTATGAACTTTGTTGGTTATGAAGAATTTAAGGCTTATGAAGGTGACGGTGATAAGGTATACTTTGAAGGTGTTAAGCTGATTGATGATTATACTTTCTCTGTAACTTTGCTTGCTGATTATGCAGATTACTATTATTCAATGTCTTATGCAGGATTTACACCTACACCTATGGCTCTGTATCTTGGCGATGCTGAAATCGTAGTTGCAGACAATGGTGCATGTGGTCTGTCTGACAAATTCTATGAGAAGGTTAGCAAAGATGGTGTTGACACCTACGCTATGGCTGACGTGATCGTTGAAAACCTGAAGTGGGATTCAGACCTTCCTTGGTCAGGCCCTTATGTAGTAGCTGATTACGATGCTTCTTCTCTGATCGCTACTCTGGAAAGAAATGAACTGTATCCTGGTGATGATGCTCGTGGAACTGCTTCCATTGACACTATTACTTATGTAAAGATTGTTTCAGAGACACAGACTGACCAGTTCAAGAGCGGACAGATTGACGTTTTGGCAGGTATTACCGGAGCAGCTGAAACAGATGCAGCTCTTGCACTTGTTAAAGAAAGTCCTGATAAGTATGCTGAAACTCATTATGACCGTGCTGGTTATGGTTTCATCGGTCTTCGTTGTGACCTTGGACCTACAGCATTTACCGCTGTTCGTCAGGCTATGATGTATACCATCAACCGTCCTGAATTTGCTCAGACCTTTACCGGTGGTTATGGATCTGTAGTACATGGTCCTTACTACACAGGTTACTCTGCTTACAAGGCAGTAGAAGATGAGATCCTGTTAAACCAGTATGCTTACAGCTCTGACAGTGCAATCGCAGTATTGGAAGAAGGCGGCTGGATTTACAATGATAAGGGTCAGGAATTTGTAGCAGGTACTGATGCAGTTCGTTATAAGAAGCTGGAAAGTTATGAACTGTCTGAACAGAACATTTTGTATGCTTCTGTTGACGGTGCCTATAAGACTCTGAAGATCAATGGTGAATATTATATGCCTCTGGCAATCAACTACTACGGTACACAGCCCAACAACGTTACCGATATGTTGATTACTGCATGGCAGGCAAATCCTAATGCAACTACCGAAATCGGTGCATACATTACCTACACATCATGTGATTTCACAACCGGTCTGTATGGTGAATTGCTTCAGATTGAAGAATATGGTTGGGATGGCGTAGCGAAGCTTTGTGCAATCAACTATGCTACCGGATTTACATCTGCTATGTATGATATGTCTTGGAACTTCACTATCGATCCTACCATGTATGCTGATTATTCTCGTGCATACTTTATGGATGAGGCTGACTTCTGGGAGAACTACTAAGATATAGTCGGTTAATAGAATCTTAATATAAAATCAGGAAGGGCATTAAAAAGTGCCCTTTCTGATTATAAACAAATAATTAGGCTTAAGCAGGTACTGATCCGCTGCGAAGGGCCTTCGAAGCGGATCAGTGCTTACTTGAACAGGATAAAGTAAAAGGCACTGATAATAAAATACAATTTGGAATATGGAGGATTGTGATGGGCAAATATATAGTCAAAAGAATACTATACATTATTCTTGTCTTTTTTTTCCTCTCGTTTCTGATCTTTATGATTTACAATATGTTGCCTGTAGATAAGGCTGCAGAGTCAGCAAGGGCAGAGATTACAGCTAACCGTAATCTGAATTATGAGGAACGGTACGAGTATTGGCAAAAGCAATATGGAACAAACGGGACTAAGGTAGAGAGATATTTGAGATGGGTAGGTGTTTATCCATATGACAATGGTTCCTTTAATGGATTATTCCAGGGGAATCTGGGTACATCCACAAAATTTGCAAAACCGGTAAGTGAAGTATTGGTTGAGCCAATGAAAAATACCGTATTTATCAATATTTTTGCCACTATTCTGGCATTGGGCATTACTATACCGCTGGGCATATTTTGTGCAGTAAAGCGGGGCAGTAAACGGGATGTAGCGGTGCAGGTAGGTACGATCATCGGGTACAGTTTGCCTACATTTATCATTGCCATCGTATTTATCTGGCTGTTTGCTATTATTTTAGGGTGGTTCCCTGTTTCCGGTATGCAGACGGCGGGCAGTCTGAACTGGTCTCCCTGGGATCGGTTTTGGGACAGAATGTATCATATGGCATTGCCGCTGATCGTTATGACCTTTGGATCATTAGGAGGAATGACCCGTTATGTGCGGGCTGCTATGATCGAAGCATTGAGCATGGATTGTATCCGTACTGCAAGGGCAAAGGGCCTTCGTGAGAAGGTGGTTATCTACTCCCATGCCTGGAGAAATGCGCTGTTGCCTATTGTCACCTTGGTGATTGGCTGGTTTTTGGGCATTTTTGGTGGTTCTCTGGTAATAGAAAATATCTTTGCCTTGAATGGTCTGGGCAAGATTTATTATGATGCTCTTCAGGGAAATGACAATGAAATTATTTTAGCTTTACAGATGTTTTACATCAGTATTTCTTTATTTGGTAACCTGTTGATCGACATTGTCTACGGTTTCGTAGATCCCAGAGTTCGTGTGAATAAGTAAGGAGGGCAGTATCATGAGTAATATAGAAAAGAAAAATGCTGCCGGTAAAGGCTTGCCTGCTACACTTGGACGCTGGTTAAAACGGGCATTCTTTGGTGGCAGTAAAGAGCTTTCAGAGGATGAGAAATTTTTTGTGGAGAAGATTGAAAGTCCATCCGTTATGGCGGTGAAGGCATTTTTTCGCCGTAAGCTGGCAGTGGTGGCGCTGGTTATTTTGGTCTCCCTGTTTTTATTTGTTTTCATCGGTCCCAGATTTTTCCCGATGGATCTCAATTACACAGATCCTCTTCAGGCCAATATGGCACCCAATAATACTTTGATGAAGGTACCGGGTGAGTTGGAGGACAATATCAAGAATATCAATGGTTTTTCAGATTTTACAGTAGGTATCAGCCAGGATAACACGCTTTATCTTTGGGGCAATACCAAGAATAATCTGACAAACGTAGATTATACGCAATTCCCTGAGGAGATACAGCCCGGTAAGGTAGCATATGCATCTGCAGGTGCCGATCATATTATTGCCATTACCACTGACGGTAAGGTTGTTGGCTGGGGTAACAGCAGCAATGGCCAGTTTGGCGTAAAAAAGCAGGAGTCCGATCCTTATACCCAGATGCCGGACGAATTGTTAAATGGCACCATCGATGTATCTCAGGTAAAACAGTTGATCTGTGGATATCAGGTTACAGCACTGGTAATGGAAGATGGCCGCATGTATATGTGGGGTAATAACAATGCCATGCTGAGTCTGGTGGAATTTACCAAAAGCGATAAATATAATATGGATGTTGAAAAGGTGGCACTGTCCAATTATTATGGTATCATTCTGCGAAAGGACGGTACCGTTACCGGTGGACAGACCCTGACCTTTAATATGCAGTCTGCATATTCTAACAAGGATGGTGCGATCAAGAATCTCCGTTCTTATATGACTGACCGCACAGTTCGTGATATAGCAGCTACAAACAACTGTTATGCATTTATTATGGATGACGGCAGTATCGTAGTATTCGGTGCTGCAGAATATGGAGAAAAGGACATTCCTGCCATCACTGCAGAAGAAGAAATGGTAGCCATTTATGCAGGTACCAGACATTTTGTGGCAGTCGGAAAGAGTGGAAAGGTTTATACTTGGGGCCACAATGACGGCGGTCAGTGTAATGTAGCCGGTTCTGCCACAGATGTGGTTTATACCGGTGCAAAGCAGACTTATCTGGTGAATGCAGAAGGCGAACTGACGGATAAATCCGGATTTACAGGCTATGTTATGGGTACGGACAACAGAGGACGAGACATTCTTACCCGTATCGTGCATGGCGGAAGGATGACTATGACTATCGGTGCGGTAGCGGTTATCGTTTCTACGATTATTGCCATTATCGTGGGATGTCTGTCCGGATATTTCGGCGGATGGGTAGATATGCTGCTTATGCGTGTGACGGAGATTTTCTCCTCCATTCCCTTCCTGCCCTTTGCAATGATGCTTTCCTATGTGATCCGAACCATGCCAATCGGTGAGACTGTTCGAATTGCCATTATCATGGTCATGCTGGGACTTTTAAGCTGGACCGGTCTGGCAAGGATGATCCGTGCACAGGTTCTGGCTGAACGTGAAAAGGAATTCGTTCTTGCAGCCCAGTCAATGGGTGTAAAGGAAAATAGAATTGCGTTTATGCATATTTTACCGAATGTAATTTCCATTATTTTGGTAAATGTTACTTTGGACTTTGCTTCTTGTATGCTGACAGAGTCGCTGTTATCCTATCTGGGATTTGGTGTACAGCAGCCACAGCCTACATGGGGAAATATGCTTTATGGTGCAAACAACTCCATCGTTATCCAGAATTACTGGTGGCAGTGGGTGTTCCCGGCAATTTTCCTTTCCATTGCTACAATTAGTATTAATGTTATTGGTGATACCCTGCGTGATGTTCTTGATCCTAAGAGCAGCCAGGAGAAATAATAGGTGGAGGTATTAAGATGAATTTATTAGAAGTAAAAAACCTTCATACCTATTTCAAGACAAGAAAAGGTACTGTTAAGGCAGTTAATGATGTTTCCTATGCATTAGAACCCGGTAAGACCATCGGTATCGTTGGTGAATCCGGTTCCGGCAAGTCTGTGTCTGCTATGAGTATTTTACAGCTTCTGGACGGAAATGGTTATATTGCAGAAGGTGAGGTCCTGTTTGAAGGTAAGGATCTTACAAAGCTGAGTCAGCAGGAAATGTATGAAATCCGTGGAAATAAAATCTCTGTTATTTTCCAGGAACCCATGACCAGCTTGAACCCTGTATTCACAATAAAGAAACAGTTAAGTGAGCCCTTTATTATTCATCAGAATATGAAAAAGAAAGAGGCTGAGAAAAAGGCACTTGAGATGCTTGCTGCAGTACAGATCCCCAATCCAGAGGCGGTGCTGCGTCAGTATCCTCATCAGCTTTCCGGTGGTATGCGTCAGCGTGTTATGATCGCTATGGCATTGGCCTGCAGACCTAAGATATTGATAGCGGATGAGCCTACAACAGCTCTGGATGTAACGATCCAGGCACAGATCCTTCGTCTTATGAATGACTTACAGAAGGAAAACGGTACAGCAATTATTTTCATTACCCACGACCTGGGCGTTATCAATGAGATGGCGGATGATGTAGTGGTAATGTATTGCGGACAGGTAGTAGAACAGACCTCTGCGAAGGTTATCTTTACAGATTGTAAGCAGAGTCATCCTTATACAGAAGGTCTGATGCACTCCATTCCACGTATCGACAATGTTACAGAAAGATTGGAACCTATTCCCGGTGTAGTTCCACATCCTTTGGCACTGCCTAAGGGATGTAAGTTTGCACCAAGATGTAAATATGCAACAGCGAAGTGTTTGGAGGAAGAACCGGCACTTCTTGAAGTGGCACCGGGACAGAAGGTGCGTTGTTTCTATCCGGAAAAGGAGGTGCGCTGCAGTGAAGAACACAGAAAAGCTCTTGTCAATCACGAATCTTAAAAAGTATTTTCCGATTGCAAAGTCAAGCTTGTTCCAAAAGGAACAGCTCTATGTCCGTGCCAATGAGGAAATTACCATAGATATTCACAACGGTGAGACCTTCGGTCTGGTAGGAGAGTCCGGATGTGGTAAGTCCACCTTAGGACGTACCATACTGCAGCTTTATGATCAGACTGCCGGAAGTACACTGTACTATGGACGTACACTGGAGGAGTTTGCACCCTCTTATGTGGCAGTAACACTGCAGAATGCTTCAAAAATGATTGCAGGTTATAAGAAAATGAAGGCGAAAGCAGCTGTTGCAGCGGCTGAATGTGAAAATGCCGGCGAGAATGCTACCTTTTTCCAGCATCAGACAAAGAACCTGCTTGCAGCAGAAGCAGAGACTGCATTCCAGAATGTGGTAAAAGTAATGGGCGGTTTTGCTGCTTTGGACAACCCTGCAGAAGGTGCCAAAGTTCTGCTGAAGAAATACAGAACCAATGTAAAAATCAGCAAACTGAACGAACAGATCCGTGATCTGGACGGAGAGATTGCTTTCCATGAAGCCATCGCAAAAGAGTTGGAAGAGGATTCTACTGTGAAGAACTCTGCTGCAAAGATCAGCAGGGAGCTGAAAAAGGCTGAAAATATCCGTGTAAAGAAGGAAAAACTCCTTCCTCAGCTGGAACAGTTGAAGGCTGTCCTGAAGGATGATGAAAAGGCAGTTGCTGATTTAAAGAGTAAATATGCAGACAATAAAGAATTCCAGAAGTACGAGGAAATGCTGGATGATGGTATTGATTTAAGTCGTCTGAAATATAACGAAATGCGTATTCTGCGAAAAGATATTCAGATCATCTTCCAGGATCCCTATTCCTCTCTGAATCCCCGTATGACGGTTGGACAGATTATAGGAGAAGGTTTGACAACCCATGGTTTCTTTAAACATGGTGATCCCAAGATGAAGGAGTATATCATCAATGTTATGGTACAGTGCGGTCTGCAGGATTATATGCTGCATCGTTATCCGCACCAGTTCTCCGGCGGTCAGCGTCAGCGTATCTGTATCGCACGTGCACTGGCAGTGAAACCTAAATTCATTGTATGTGATGAATGTGTTTCTGCGTTGGATGTTTCCATCCAGTCTCAGATCATCAACCTGCTGGAAGAGCTGAAGGAGAAAGAGAACCTGACTTATCTGTTTATTTCTCACGATTTGTCAGTTGTTCGTTATATATCCGATCGTATCGGTGTTATGTACCTCGGCAATATGGTGGAATTGGGTACAGCGGAAGAAGTGTTTGCCGATCCGCGTCACCCATATACAGTTGCATTACTTTCATCCATCCCAACAACGGATGCTAATGCAGCACAGAAGGAACGTATCATTCTGGAAGGTAATATTCCCAGTCCGATCCGTCCGCCGGAAGGCTGTAAGTTCCACACCCGCTGCTATATGGCTTGCGATAAATGTAAGAGAGTGCCGCCTCCATATGTAGAGGTGTCCCCCGGACATTTTGTTGCCTGTCATTTCCTTGACAAGAAGATCGACGAGAATGGTAATTATCTCTTTGAGAGAAAAGAGAAGGCTGCGGAGAAATAAGATATGCTTTTTGAAAAATTTAAAAAGTTAAAAAAATATGATTCTGAGGCGGAGCAAAAGCTCCGCCGGGAGATTGAAGAAGCAGGCGGTCTGGAAAAAAACGATATGAAAGCAATGATCATATCGGCTCTTTTAATCATTCTGCCTGTGGTTTTGGTTATTTTCGGGCTGTTCGTTTTAATGGCCTGGTTATTTATTTAAAAAGAATCTTTAGAAACTCTTTAGGATTTTCTGAAGGTTCTTTTCTGTTTTGGAGATTATGATATAATCATACATGAGACAACTGTGACGGAGGGGAAAAGATAATGAATGAATCATATCATGTATTAGTAGTAGAGGACGACAAACAAATCAGGGACGGCATAGAAATCTACTTAAAAAGTCAGGGCTATATAGTATATAAGGCTGCTGACGGAATCGAAGGACTGCAGATTATCAGAAACAATGAAATTCATCTGGCCATTGTAGACGTCATGATGCCCAGAATGGATGGCATACATATGGTGATGCAGCTTCGAAAAGAATATGATTTTCCGGTCATTATGCTTTCCGCAAAGTCGGAGGATGTTGATAAGATCATGGGATTGAATATGGGCGCAGATGATTATGTGACCAAGCCCTTTCAGCCGTTGGAGCTTCTTGCACGAGTTAATTCACATTTAAGAAGATATTCCAGATATCTGAATATGTTGAATCAGAATATAGAAGCTGAGAATACCAATATTCATATCATCGGCGGTATTGAGTTGAATGAAGATACCAAGGAGCTGAAAGTGGACGGTGAGTCTGTAAAAGTGACGCCCATTGAATTTAAAATCCTTTCTCTGTTAATGCGCAATCCGGGACGTGTTTTTTCAGCCGACGAGATTTATGAGAGAGTGTGGCAGGAGAGAGCGATCAATACAGACACAGTCATGGTTCATGTAAGAAACATTCGGGAGAAAATAGAATATAACCCGAAAGAACCAAAATATTTAAAGGTGGTGTGGGGAGTTGGATACAAATTTGAGAAAATCTCATAAACTGACAACATTTACTATTACATTGATCATATTGTCGGCAGCACTTTTGGTGACCTTGCTTTATCCTAAAACCGGGGCATCTATGGAAAAGTTGCGTGACAGATATACTCAATCCTATGGAGAGTATACGGATACACTTTCCGAATGGTGCATTGAGCGAAATATGGTCAATTATGCCGTAGAAGCAGCTTATTATATGTATGGCTTTATTCTTCAGGAATGCGAAAATCGGGCAGTTGATTTTTCTGTTCTTGACAAGTATGGATGGGACTCTGATTACCATACCATTACATCCGATTGTGAATATATAGCCGTATACAATGATGTGGTTGGCGTTCCGGAAGTGTCCATCGAAAAGGATTATGTTCCGCAGACCGTCGAATCAGAAGTGGATGTAACGGATGAACAGACTATAATCATCACAGCAACTGAAGATAATTCCGAATCAGTCGTTTCAAATTTCGAAACAGACGCTGTAGTGGAAGAAGTATTGGCGGCCGGCAGCAATGGGGATCTGATGCCATTGTTGATGGGCAGTATGAATGAAGCAAATTTGCAGCAGATGGATGAAGCAGGCATTAGGGCGTTCCTTATTATGGAGTTTGATGCCTACGGAAAGCTTGCTGTGGCCAATATGGTATTTACTTCTGATAATGTCAGGTATTATGACAATAGTGTTTATCGGGTAGCTAAAAATTCCGTGGAACAATATAAAAATAATGTGAAGGGATACTATTACGAGACAGGAGAAGATGGCGACTATTATCAGGTGATCCCCAGGAACTTTAAAGTTGCCTTTCTGATCGATGAAAACAGTGATTTTATTTTTCAAGAAAATTATAATGCTTATTATGTTTACACTTCTGAAAGACTTTACTGGGAGACAGGTGTGGCGTTTATCATTGTAGCCATAGCTCTGCTGGTTGCAGTATGTGCACTGTTTCTGCCTTTTATCAGAGCATTGAACACAGGCTGGGAGAGAATATTCTGTATTCATATTGAAACAGTAATTGCCCTTGGTTTTTTTGGAGTCTTGGGTGCATATTATATGATGCTGTGTATGGCAAATACAAATATGTATGAGATTCTGCGGTATATCGAAGATAATGGAATGCCTGAACTGTTAGGATATCAATTGCAGCCCACAACCATTTATTATGGAACGCTTGCGGCTAATTTCCTGGGTTGGGCGGCAGTTTTCTTTGCAGAATATATTATTGTATCCGCAATCAGACAGTTTTTGTGCAAACCGGGATATTACCTGAAGAACCGGTTTCTGTGCATCAATATTTTGAAATGGATGTGCAGACCATTAAAAAAATTGTACTATTATGTCACTGATATAGATATCACAAATAAACTCAAAAACAGCATCCTGAAGATCGTTATTGCCAATTTTGTCATTGTGACATTGCTTACATGCATGTGGTTTGCCGGAATTCCGGGAGTAATTATTTATTCCATTACACTTTATATTATATTGAAAAAAATCGGCAGCCGTCTACAGAAACAGTATTATAGTTTGATCAATGCAACCGAAAAAATGGCTGAAGGAGATTTAAAGATTGTATTGGATGAAGACATGGGCGTGTTTGTACCTTTTGGAGAATCGCTTGCAAAGATACAACAGGGATTCTCAAAGGCAGTTGCAGAAGAGGCAAAATCACAGCAGATGAAAACAGAATTGATAACAAATGTCTCTCACGATTTAAAGACTCCGTTGACAGCAATCATCACTTATGTAAATCTGCTGAAAAATCCTCATATCAGTGAAGAAGAACGCAAGAGTTATGTGGATATTTTGGATCAGAAAACCCAGAGATTGAAGGTTCTTACAGATGACCTGTTCGAAGTCAGTAAAGCACAGTCCGGCAATATCACCATGAATTTTATGGATGTGGATGTAGTAAGCCTGATGAAACAAGTAAGACTGGAGATGGAAGACCAGATTGCAGACTCAGGATTATTATTCAGATGGAACCTTCCGGAAGAAAAAATTATTATGAATCTGGATGGACAGCGGACATACCGCGTGTTCGTAAACCTGATCAGCAATATTTTAAAATATTCTATGCCGAATTCCAGAGTATTTATTGATGTGATGCCGGATAAGTCTTCTGTACAGATATGCTTCAGAAACATTTCCATGGCAGAACTGGACTTTGACGTGGAAAGACTGACCGATCGATTTGTACGAGGAGATGCGTCCAGAAATACAGAAGGCAGCGGACTGGGACTTGCCATTGCAAAAAGTTTCGTAGAACTCCAACATGGTACATTTAAGATTGATGTGGACGGGGATTTGTTCAAAGTGACTATCAGTTGGTTTCGGTAGAGGCAAAACATTAAAGAGAGTTTGAGATTATCTCAAACTCTCTTTAACATAAATTTCCTTATCACTTCACCAACGCCGCCTTCGTTATTATCGAATTCGGTAATGTAATCTGCATATTTCTTAATATCATCTGATGCATTTTTCATGGCCACACCCAGACCGGCAGCTTCGATCATGGGAATATCGTTTTCCGCATCACCCACTGCAATGGTATCCTCTATGGGAATCTTCAGATAGTCAGCCAGGAAGCGAATGCCGGCACCTTTGCTGATTCCTACCGGAACAAATTCCAGATATTCATTGCAGGAGAAGAAGATATCGACTTTACCCTGCGACCAATCCGCAAAAACTGCCCTGAATTCTTCTAAAAGCTTATGATTGTAACCATCAGCGATGGCAAGTGTCTTACAGGGTTCTTCATCACCTAAGATTTCAAACACATCCGGAACGATGGCCCGGTCGATCTTCAGACGGTTGGAATAGTCCTGACCTTCCTTCGTATCCTTATGACACAGAACAGCATCATCAGAATATGTCTGCATATAAATATTGTGTTCTTTGGCTTTGCTGAAAATATATCTAACATATTCCAGAGGGAGTGTCTGCTTAAAAAGAGTCTTTTTATTATATATATCATAGATAAGACCGCCATTGTATGTAATTGCATAACAGCCTTCGCCTTCCATCCCCAACACAGGAAACTGCTTCTTAGCACTGCATAAGGGTCGTCCGGTACAGATGATCACTTTGTGCCCTTGTTTTAGCGCCTCTTTGATAGCGGACATATTGTATTCCGGTACATTCTTCTGATCATCCAACAGCGTTCCGTCAAGATCCAGGAAAATCATTTTTTTATTGTTTATCATTCTGTTTTCTCCATCTAAAATAATTGTTGCAGTTTACTGGATTTTAAGTCCTGCCTCAGTAGGTGTTTCGCCGCGGAGCAGGGCGGTAATGATTCTGACACGCTTGTAAGCTCTGGCATAATTTTCATTGGCATATTCTTCCAGGGTTACATTGTAACCGGCATCGGTTCCATACAATTTATGATATGTATTGACCGCTTCGGTCATATAGTCACCGGCTTCATCAGCCATCTCTTCCAGATAGTCATATTCTTCAGGAAAATCCATATTAGCAAATTTTCTGAATTCATCGTTTAAACCCGCAAGGCAATCTAACAGATCTTCTTTTGCAGCTGAGAGCCCGGCATCATCACCGGATTTATTTGAAATTGCATTTATAGATGCATCATATTTTACAATATTGTCACAAAAAGCATTCATATCTGCTTCAAACTGAATATTTTTTGTATTTTGCTGAGCACATCCTGTAAACAGCAGTGTTGTCAATAATAATAATGCAGCTCGTTTCATATGTTGTTTCAGACCTTTCTGATATTCTTTTGTTCTAAGATAATAAACTGTTTATACTTTATCATATTAATATGTTTTTCGCAATAAATTTCTTGTTTTGGTCTCTCTTTTATGCTATGATAGCTATAATTTTCAGTAACAGTTCAGCGAAATTACAGCTGCAAAAATACAGAAAGAAAAGAGGAAGATTATGAATCAATCACAGTGGAAGGAATTTTGTAGTAATCGATATATATTGCTGGATGGTGCAACCGGCTCCAATCTGATGAAAGCAGGTATGCCCACGGGCGTGTGTCCGGAAAAATGGATATTAGAGCATCCGGATGCATTGATTCAGCTGCAGAAGGCATATTTAGATGCCGGGAGTAATATTGTCTATGCCCCAACATTTACCGCCAACCGCATAAAATTGCAGGAATATGGCCTGTATCAGGAGCAGGAAGCGATGATAAATGGTCTCGTGGCACTTTCCAGACAGGCTGTGGGAAATAAAGCGTTGATTGCCGGCGATATTACTATGACCGGCAGACAGCTTGCCCCCATAGGAACAATGGACCTGGAAGAGTTGATCGATGTATATAAAGAACAGATTATCCTGCTGGAAAAAGCAGGTGTGGATCTGTTGGTGATAGAAACTATGATGAGTCTTGCAGAGGCAAGAGCAGCTTTGATTGCTGCAAAGGAAGTTTCAAAGCTGCCTGTGATGGTGACCATGACCTTTGAATCAAATGGCAGAACATTGTTTGGTACAGATGCAAAAACGGCTGCTATCGTTTTAGAGAGTCTGGGGGCAGATGCTGTGGGTGTGAATTGTTCTACAGGGCCTGTTGCGATGGCTGAAATTGTGAGGGAGATGGCTGCGGTGACAAAGATTCCTTTGATCGCAAAGCCCAACGCAGGACTTCCGGTGGCCATGCCTGATGGAAGCACATCCTATCAGATGTCTGCGGATGAATTTGCAGAAGAGATGGAGGTATTGATACATGCCGGTGCAACAATCCTCGGGGGATGTTGCGGTACCACGCCGGAGCACATTAAAACACTCTATAAGAAAGTTACCGGAAGTACATTTTCAAACAACATATCCCACGAAATTTCTCGTAAAAAAGACCACGTCAGATATTTGACAAGTGAGAGACAGACGCTTTCTTTCGGTCTTGACGGCAATTTTATGATTGTGGGGGAGCGAATCAATCCAACAGGTAAGAAGCAGTTACAGGCAGAACTTCGGGAAGGCAATATAGATCGGGTATTAGCCTTTGCAGAGGAGCAGGAAAAAAGCGGTGCCCAGGTATTGGATATCAATTTAGGAATGAGTGGTATTGACGAAAAAGCCATGATGCTGCGAGTGATAGAGGAAGTGCAGAGTGTCACCAATCTGCCTTTGTCCTTAGATTCCAGTCATGTGGATGTGCTGGAAGCAGCACTTCGACATTATCCGGGACGCGCACTGGTCAATTCTGTATCCTGTGAAACGGAAAAAATTGAAAAGCTGCTGCCTATTGTGAAGAAATATGGCGCCATGTTTATTTTACTGCCTTTATCCGATGCAGGACTTCCGGCAAATATAGAAGAAAAACATGAGAATATCGATAAGCTCTGTGAGATTGCCTATGCACTGGGCTTTTCTAAAGAAGATATTGTTGTAGATGGTCTGGTAACTACTGTGGGTGCCAATAAGATGGCCGGTATCGAGACATTGGAGACAATTCGATACTGTAAAATGAAAGGCTTAGCAACCATTTGCGGGCTTTCTAATATTTCCTTTGGGCTGCCTGCAAGAACGTATGTGAACAGCACTTTCCTTACATTAGCTATTCAGGCGGGGCTGACCATGGCCATTGCCAATCCCAATCAGGAGCTATTGGTAGTCAGTGCACTGGCTGCAGATTTGCTGCTTGCCAAAGAAGATGCAGACATTAGATACGTGGAGTATGCTGTGAATGTTGCACCGCTACAGGAATCAGCACAAAAGCCAGTTGCTTCCAGGCAGTCTACGGAACCGACGTCTGGAACTGCATCCGACGAATATATTGAAGTCTTGAAAAATGCGGTGTTGAAAGGTAAACGAAAGGGAATTGCCAGCTTGACACAGGCAGCTTTACAAGCAGGTGAAGAGCCCCAGAAGCTCTTAAATGATGCATTGCTTCCTGCAATCACTTTAGTAGGAGAATATTTTGATAAAAAGAAGTATTTTCTCCCCCAGCTGATTGCCAGTGCAGAAGCTATGAAAAATGCTATTCAAGTAATAGAACCGCTTCTGATGAAAGAAGCCATGGGAGAAAGCTTAACAACAATTGTTGTTGCCACGGTGGAAGGGGATATCCATGATATAGGCAAAAATTTAGTTGTTATGATGTTGAAAAATCATGGTTATCAGGTTATTGATCTTGGTAAAGATATACCTGCTGAAGAAATCGTAGACTGTGCCGTCGAAAATAAAGCACAGATTATCGGTCTCTCCGCCCTGATGACCACCACCATGCAGCGGATGCGTGAAGTGGTAAATCTTGTAAAAGAAAGAAAATTAAATTGCAAGGTCATGATCGGCGGAGCAGTAATTACACCGGAATACGCAGAAGAAATTCATGCGGATGCTTACTCCTCAGATGCGGCGGATGCTGTAAAAGTAGTAAAAAGGCTCTTGGAATCGTAAATTAATGCTTGCCTTTAAAACTTTAATGTGATAAAATCTTAACATTAATATTAATTTTTTGGAATTTTCAGACAATTGATATTAAAATGAATTTATAAAATAAAAGGAGGTTCCACTATGATAGGTGCTGACGCAATTGTAAAATGTTTAGAAGCGGAGGGCGTACAATATGTCTTTGGTTATCCTGGAGTAGCTATTTGTCCTTTTTATAACAGTATATTAGAATCTGATATTCAGACCATTTTGATCAGAACGGAACAGAATGCAGCGCATGCAGCAAGCGGTCTGGCCAGAATGACCGGAAGACCCGGTGTATGTGCCGTAACCAGCGGTCCCGGTGCAACCAATGTGATCACCGGTATTGCAACTGCATTTGCAGACAGTATCCCATTGGTATGTATTACTGGTCAGGTAAACAGTGCACTTCTTGGAAGTGATGTGTTTCAGGAAGCAGATATTACCGGTGCAGTTGAATCCTTTGTAAAGTATAGTTATCTGGTAAAGAATGTAAACGATATCCCCCGGATTTTTAAAGAAGCCTTTTATCTGGCAAATACCGGACGTAAAGGTCCTGTACTGATTGATGTGCCTATTGATATTCAGAATGCCCTAATCAGTAAATTTCAGTATCCGGAAGAAATCAATATGCGTACTTACAAGCCAACCGTAAAAGGAAATATGGCTCAGATCAAACGTGTATTAAAAGAACTTTCTAAAGCAAAGAAACCTATTATCTGTGCCGGTGGCGGTGTGCATTTGAGCGAAGCTGAAAGCGAGCTTCAGGCATTTGCCGAAAAGTACAATATTCCGGTGGTTTCTACCATGATGGGTATTGGCGTTATGCCTACAAAGCATCCTTTGTACTTCGGAATGGTGGGAAATAATGGTAAGCCATATGCCAACAAAGCCATGAATGAATCGGATCTTTTGATCATGGTTGGTGCCCGTGTGGCAGACAGAGCAGTCAGCCAACCCGGTCTGATCACCCAGAACAAAATTTTAGTACATATGGACGTGGATCCTGCGGAAATCGGTAAAAATGCAGTTTCCACCATTCCTCTGGTTGGTGATGCAAAGCACATTTTCCAAGACATGATGAATGAGGATATGGAATGTGACCACAGTGAATGGCTTACACTCCTGAATGAATACAAAGTAACTCTGGAGGTAAAGAGAAATCCCAATCCGGATTATGTGGATCCTGCAGCATTTATCACGAAGCTGTCGGAAAAGATGGAAGATAATGCGGTATATGTAGCTGACGTTGGCCAGAATCAGATCTGGTCCTGCGGATATCATATTGTAAAGCAAGGTAAGTTCTTTACTTCCGGCGGTATGGGTACCATGGGGTATTCCATTCCTGCGGCTATGGGAGCAAAACTTGCAGACAAATCCAGACAGGTTATCGCTGTATGCGGTGACGGTTCTTTCCAGATGTCCATGATGGAGCTGGCTACTATGAAACAGTTTGATATTCCGGTAAAAATCATTGTTCTTCGCAACAATTATCTGGGTATGGTGCGTGAATATCAGCATTATACATACAAAGACAATTATTCTGTGGTAGATCTGTCCGGGAGCCCTCGTCTGGATAAAATGGCAGAAGCTTACGATATGAAGTATATTCGTATTAAGACCATGGAAAATGTGGACGCAGTCATTGACGAAATCCTTGCGACAGATGAGAGAATTCTTGTGGAATGCTTCATCGATCCTATGGATCTTGTAAAATAATGAAACAGGAAAATCTGTGAAAGGTATGGTAAATGCGTATGAAAAAGAGAATATATTCCGTATTGGTTGAGAACAGATCCGGTGTTTTAGGCAAGGTTGCAGGATTGTTCGCAAGAAGATGTTTTAATATCGAAAGTCTGGTTGTAGGTGAGACCGATGATCCCGATGTTTCCTGTATGACAATTGTCAGCAGCGGGGATGAAAGAACCATCGAACAGATTGAAAAGCAGCTGAACAAAAAAATTGATGTCATTAAGGTGAAGACTTTTGATGAGATCCAGAGTGTCAGTCGGGAATTGATGCTTATCAAAATCAAATATAATAAGTCCAACCGTCGTGATATTATGGAAATCTGCGAGATCATGAAGGCAGAAATTGTGGATATGTCTACACACTATATGATCATTCAGATCTGTGATGTGCCGGACAAAATCAAACTTCTCATTAACATGCTGAAGGGAATCAGTATTGTGGAAGTTGCTCGTACCGGAACGGTAGCATTAGCAAAATGTAAGGAAAATGAATAAGTGGTTGACATTAACGCTTTAATGTGCTAAAATTTCGATTAATATTTATTTAAGAGGTAATGGTTATGCAGAAAAAAGTATTTCAGTTGATCGTTGATAATACCTCCGGTGTGCTTAGTCGTATTTCAGGACTTTATTCCAGAAGAGGCTATAACATTGAAAGTATTACAGCAGGTGTAACGGCTGACCCAAGATATACCAGAATCACTATCGTTGCTACCGGTGATGATGAAATTCTGGAACAGATTGAAAAGCAGGTCGGAAAGTTGGTGGATGTAAGAGACATCCGTGAACTGAAACCGGATGAAAGTGTTTATAGAGAATTGGCACTTATCAAGGTCAAAGCCGGTGCAGATCAGCGCCAGAGTGTCAGTGCATTGTCAGATATCTTTAGAGCAAAGATCGTAGATGTTGCCAAGGAAAGTCTGATCGTGGAGCTGACCGGTACACAGGATAAAATTGATGCATTTTTAAAACTTTTGGACGGCTTTGAAATTTTGGAACTGGCAAGAACCGGTATCGCAGGCTTAAGCCGTGGCGTAGATAACCTGAACGATATTGAATAAAGTTAATATCAGGTGAGACCTGACAAAATAAAACATCATACATAGATGGAGGAAAATATTATGGCAAAAATTTATTACCAGGAAGACTGTAACATCTCTTTACTGGAAGGCAAAACAATCGCAGTGATCGGCTATGGCAGCCAGGGACATGCACATGCACTGAACGCTAAGGAATCAGGATGCAATGTTATCATCGGCCTCTATGAAGGTTCTAAATCATGGGATAAGGCTGTGAAGCAGGGCTTTGAAGTTTACACTGCAGCAGAAGCTGCAAAGAGAGCTGATATCATCATGATCCTGATCAATGATGAATTACAGGCTTCTATGTACAAGAAGGATATCGAACCAAACTTAGAAGAAGGCAACATGTTAATGTTTGCTCACGGTTTCAACATTCATTTCGGACAGATCGTTCCTCCAAAGAACGTTGACGTTACCATGATCGCTCCTAAGGGTCCTGGACACACTGTAAGAAGTGAATATCAGGCTGGCAAGGGTGTTCCTTGTTTGGTAGCTGTTCATCAGGATGCTTCCGGCAAGGCTTTGGATAAGGCACTTGCATATGCACAGGCTATCGGTGGTGCAAGAGCAGGCGTTTTAGAGACAACTTTCAGAACAGAAACAGAAACCGACCTTTTCGGCGAACAGGCAGTTCTTTGCGGTGGTGTTTGTGCTCTGATGCAGGCAGGTTACGAAACCCTCGTTGAAGCTGGCTATGATCCAAGAAATGCTTATTTTGAATGTATCCACGAAATGAAGCTGATCGTAGACCTGATTTACCAGAGTGGTTTTGCAGGCATGAGATATTCTATCTCCAACACCGCTGAATACGGTGATTACATTACCGGTCCTAAGATCATTACTGAAGAGACCAAGAAGACTATGAAGAAGATCTTAAAAGACATTCAGGATGGTACTTTTGCAAAAGACTTCTTGTTAGATATGTCTGCAGCAGGCGGTCAGGCTCACTTCAAGGCTATGAAGAAATTGGCTGCTGAGCATCCTTCAGAAGTAGTTGGCGAAGAAATCCGCAAGCTTTACAGCTGGAACAACGAAGAAGATAAGTTTATTAATAACTAATTTTAAAAGTGTCCGTAAGTAAGTCACAATAGCTTTCGCACGCACACCGGATAAAAGACAAGCACCGGAAAATGTATGTGGTTCGTTGAACACAAGTGTTCATGTCCCCCACACATTTTTCGGTGTTCGTTTTTTATACGGTGTACTTAGTGAAACTATTGCAACTTACTTACTACATATCAATTTACTTATTTTTATGTAACCAACTTTAGGAAAATTCTTACATAATGGATAAGAGAGGATAAGGGGAGGTTAATGTATATGAAAAAAAGAATGGTTAGCTTATTATGTATCTTACTGTCTACGGCAGCTTTAGTTGGATGCGGAGTATTTGATGATGGAAATAACAAACCCGTAAAACCTGCCAAAATAGAGGCAATTAAAGCAGAGGATTTAACAAAAGATTTGAAATCGAATCTTTCCATGGATGTGGATATTGCTTCTTATGAGCCGATACACAAGTTTTCTTATGAATTAATACAGCAGAATCTGGAGGAGAAAAATCCGGTTCTTTCCCCGATATCCGCATATCTTGCTCTGGCATTGGCCGGAAACGGAGCAAGGGAAGAAACTTTGGAAGAATTTCGCGATGTGCTGGGTGACGATCTGACCATCTATCCTTATGGCATTATGCAGAGTTTAGAACGTTCAGAGGATGAAATGGTTATCTCACTGGCCAATTCAATTTGGGTGGACGAACGGATGGAGGCAAAAGATACCTTTTTATCAGCCGCAGACAGCTATTTTGATGCAGAGGTTTATCGCAGGGAATTGTCTTCCCAGGAAGCCATGACGGATATGAATACCTGGGTGAATGCTAAAACAAAGGGTATGATTCCGTCCATGATAACAGAACCTTTGGATAAGGATACCTGTATGGTATTGTTCAATACTCTTTATTTCAACGGGAAATGGAAAAGTCCTTTCAAAGGATATGATACCAGGGAATTAGAATTCCATACACAGGAGAATGGAACTGTCACAACACCCATGATGCAAAAACATGCTACCCAGCTATTGTATGTGAAAAATGATTTTTCAGAGGGCGTAGTCCTTCCTTACAAAGATGAGGAACTTGTGTTTCTGGCTTTAAAGCCCACTTCCGAAATCACTGTCAGGGAAATGTATGCACAGTTAAGCTGGGAAGATATCGGTGAATTCTTAGAACAGGAAGAGACTACTTTATGTAATTTACGTCTTCCAAAATTCAAGGTTTCTTTCGAAAAAGAATTAAACCGGAGCTTAAAAGATATGGGATTAATGAAAGCCTTTGATGGTTCTTTGGCAGATTTAACAGGTCTGGGAACTGTGCCCGGCGGCGGGAATCTGTTTATCGGCTTAGTCAAACAAAAAGCAATGATCGTTCTGGATGAAGAAGGTACGGAAGCTTCCGCGGCAACCATGGTAGAAGTCAAAAAAGAAAGTGCTGTTGAATACGAAAAACAGCCTGTTAATCTTTATTTCGATGAGCCCTTCTTGTATATGATCATTGACGGGAACAATGATATACCTTTGTTTATGGGAATTATGGATAACCCTGTGTCTCGCTGATGTGAATGGGCATAGAAACCCTTAGTTAGCGGTTCTCACTTTCTCGTAAAATTTCCGTACAGCCGGGTTTTGCTGACTGTTTTTGGAAAAGACAAATCCAATGCGTCTTTCAGGAATGGATTCTTCCATGACGAATTCCAAAAGTGATCCGGATTTTAATTCTTCTAAAACAAATTCTTTGATCACACATGCAACACCGAGCCCCACTTTCGCAAAATCAATGAGTAGATCCATGGTGGTAACTTCAATCTGATTTTCCGCAAAGAAATCCTGCTTCAGAAAATATTTATCCACGTACTGACGAGTTACATTATTTTTGTTCAGCATCAGAAAAGTAGCGGCAGATACCAGTTCCTTTTCAGAAAGCTCTGCAGCCGCTTTTTCATGCATGGCTGAGGCTCTTGCTGTCAGCTTTTCTAAATATTCTGGACTCACTACAAAGGTATCATGAATGGTCAACAGAGGCTGAAAGTTCAGACTGCCCAACCGATCAGATTCGCCTACCAGACCAATATCTAAAGTTCCGTTCTCCAGAGCTGTAATCGTTTCATAAGTAGACTGGCAGGAGATGGATATTTTTATGTTGGGATTTTCTGCAATAAAGCCTTTCAAATAACTCATAAGCATATATTTGCAGAGGGTGGTGCTGACACCGATGGAAAGAGAACCGGCTCCGGTCTGGGCAAAGTTACGGATCATTTCTTCTCCCTGCTTGATCGCCTGAAAAGCATTCTCTAATTGTTTGTAAAGAATTTCACCGGTTTCTGTCAGTTTTACGCCTTTAGAACTTCTGATCAGCAATGGAGTGGGAAATTCCTCCTCCAGCTTGGAAATGGATTTGCTGACAGCCGGCTGGCTGATAAACAGCTTCTTAGCAGCCGCTGAAATATTTCCACATTCCGCTACGATATAAAATATGTAATATAGGTTTAAAGGGGTCATAACTTCTCCTTCATTTATCATTTTTAAGTGCTGTTTTTTCGTGGTTTATATTCCTATTTCCGGAAAGGATATCTTTTTATTATTTAGGTGTGGGGTCTATGTAAAAAAATATTGCTGATAGGTCCTATATTTAGCCCCAAATAGTCAAATTTTAGATGTTTCGGGGTCTATATAAATAAAATGGAATATCAAACCCTGAAAAATGATATTGCTGGGGTCTGGACAAGGATTTTTGCTCTATAGACCCTGATACTTATTTAAAATGAACCATATAAAGTTTTGAATCTCTAATAGGTCAGGTGTTTCAATTAAGTACAGTATACAGCATAACCCCCGGTTATGGCAATCATAAATAATATGTATTTGAAGAATAATGTAAAATGTGTTATGATTCCCAATATAGATTGAAATAAAAGATGTCAGGCATGATAAACTAATTTTTCAAAAGAGTACTGGCATCCGAATATAGAAAGGCAGGAAATAGTTATGGGAATGACAATGACCCAGAAGATTCTGGCTGCAGCAGCCGGTCTTGAAAAAGTAGAAGCAGGACAGTTGATCGAGGCAGATTTAAGCCTTGTCCTCGGCAATGATATTACCAGTCCTGTTGCCATCAAAGAGATGGAAAAGATGAATGTAAAGGGTGTTTTTGATAAAGATAAAATAGCACTGGTTCCAGATCATTTTGTACCAAACAAGGATATTAAATCTGCGGAACACTGCAAATGTGTAAGGGAATTTGCGAGAAGAAATGATATCACCAATTATTTTGAAGTAGGTGAGATGGGGATTGAACATGCACTTTTACCGGAAAAAGGTCTGACTGTAGCAGGTGATGTTATCATCGGTGCAGATTCTCATACTTGTACATATGGTGCGTTAGGAGCGTTCTCAACAGGTGTAGGAAGTACCGATATGGCAGCCGGTATGGCAACCGGAAAAGCATGGTTCAAGGTTCCTTCAGCAATTAAATTCAATATTGTAGGGAAGCCGGACAAATGGGTAAGCGGCAAGGATGTGATCCTCCATATCATCGGCATGATCGGTGTGGATGGTGCTTTATACAAATCCATGGAATTTGTTGGTGAGGGTATCAAGAATCTGACTATGGATGATCGTTTTACCATTGCAAATATGGCAATCGAAGCCGGGGGCAAGAATGGTATCTTCCCTGTAGATGATTTGGCGATCCAGTATATGAAAGAGCACAGTAACAGAAATTATACGATTTATGAGGCGGATGCAGATGCAGTTTACGACGAAGAATACACCATTGATTTGAGTACACTCCGACCTACCATTGCATTTCCTCATCTTCCGGAAAATACACATACGATCGATGAAATTACGGAAGATATTTTGATCGATCAGGTCGTGATTGGTTCCTGTACTAACGGTCGTTTAGATGACTTAAGAATTGCTGCAAAGGTGCTTGAAGGCAAACACATTAAGAAAGGCATGCGCTGTATCGTGATTCCGGCAACTCAGGCAATCTACATGCAGGCAATGGAAGAGGGGCTTCTTAAGATATTCATTGAAGCAGGTGCAGTGGTAAGTACACCTACCTGTGGTCCATGCCTGGGAGGATATATGGGTGTTCTTGCAGAAGGTGAAAGATGTGTTTCTACAACAAACAGAAACTTCGTCGGAAGAATGGGACACGTAAAATCAGAAGTTTACCTTGCAAGTCCGGCAGTTGCTGCAGCAAGTGCCATTACAGGTAAAATTTCCAGCCCATATGAATTTGAGTAAAAGAGAGGATAATCAACATGAAAGCAAACGGCAAGGTTTTTAAATATGGTGATAATGTAGATACAGATGTTATCATTCCCGCAAGATATCTTAATAGTTCTGATCCGGCTGAATTGGCAACCCATTGCATGGAAGATATCGATAAAGATTTTATCAAAAATGTACAGAAAGGTGACATCATTGTAGCCTCTAAGAATTTTGGCTGCGGTTCTTCCAGAGAACATGCACCTATCGCTATCAAGGCGGCAGGTGTCAGTTGTGTCATTGCTGAGACCTTTGCGAGGATTTTTTATCGCAATGCCATCAATATCGGACTCCCCATTATCGAGTGTCCTGCTGCAAGCCAGGGCATTGAAGCTGGGGATGATGTAGAGATTGATTTCGATTCCGGTTTGATTACCAATCACACCAAAGGTACAACGTTCCAGGGACAGGCATCTCCGGAATTTATGCAGAAGATTATTGCGGCAGAAGGATTGATCAATTATATCAATAATAAATAGCTTGTAGGACTCCGGTTTTCAAAAAATGAGGGCTGGGGTCTTATTTATTTGGAAAAGTCAATGTATTTTCTTGTACATATAAAAAATATTGGTCTGTTTTGTCGGTTGAGATATTAAAAAAAGTGTGTATAATGAAAACATAACTATAAGAAAGGTGTGGTTGAAAAATGGCACAGACAAATGCAAAAAGCAGTAAATATGAAATCGATATGTGTAATGGTCCATTGTTGGGTAAGATTTTTGTTTTTTCTCTGCCCCTTATGTTGTCAGGTATTCTCCAGTTGATGTTTAATGCAGCAGACATTGTGGTAGTGGGGCGTTTTGCAGGAAGTGTAGCTTTGGCTGCTGTCGGTTCAACAAGTTCACTGATCAATTTATTGGTAAACGTATTTATCGGTCTTTCTGTGGGTACAAATGTAATGGTTGCCCATTGTTATGGAAGTAAATTGCACAAAGAACTCAATGAAGTGATACATACAGCTATATTGACCGCATTGGTGAGTGGAGTTCTTTTGATATTCATTGGTTTCTTTCTTTCCGGGCCGGCACTTAGGCTCATGGGTACTCCGGAAGACGTAATTGAATATTCCGTTTTATATATGCGTATCTATTTTTCCGGTATGCCTGCAATGATGCTGTACAATTTCGGCAGTGCCATTCTCAGGGCTGTGGGAGACACCAAGAGACCTCTTTATTTTTTATTCGGTGCAGGTGTCATTAATGTTGTGTTGAATCTTGTATTTGTAATTGTATTCCACATGGGTGTTGCCGGAGTTGCGCTGGCGACAGTCATTTCACAGGTGGTCTCTGCAATATTGGTTCTCCGCTGTCTGCTGAAGACAGAAGGTTATCTGCATTTGGATTTAAAACAGCTTCGTATCGTTCCGGACAAGCTGTTTAAAATCATTCGGATTGGTTTGCCTGCAGGACTTCAGGGTGCCTTATTCTCTATTTCAAATGTTTTGATCCAGTCGTCTATAAACTCCTTTGGCTCCACCGTCATGGCGGGCAATACGGCGTCAGGTAATATCGAAGGATTTGTATATACGGCTATGAATGCCATTCATCAGACTGCTATCAGTTTTACCGGACAGAATTATGGTGCTATGAAATTCAAACGTATCGGCAAAATAGCATTGATTTGTCTGGGAATTGTTTCTGTCGTAGGACTTGTCATGGGCAATGGAGCAGTGCTGTTCGGATCAACATTGTTAAAATTGTATTCCTCTGATGCAGAAGTGATTTCTTACGGACTGCTTCGTATGAAATATCTGTGCATTCCTTACTTCCTCTGTGGACTGATGGATGTAATGGTAGGTTTTATGCGCGGCATGGGATATTCCATCATGCCCATGATCGTTTCTCTAACCGGTGCCTGTCTGTTCCGTGTTGTTTGGATCATGACAATATTTGAACATCACAGAACACTGGAAACATTGTATATTTCGTACCCCATCAGCTGGTTTTTAACATTTGCGGTACATCTTATATGCTTTCTTACAGTTTATCGTAAACTTTTGAAAAGAAATACTTGAAACATATGTTCGGTTCGTGTATACTAATGAAGTAATAAACTGAAGGAGTGCTTATGTTTGCTTATTTAAAAGGAATTCTTGCAGATGTCAGTGAGGACAACTGCGTGATTGATGTACACGATATCGGTTATAATGTAAAGATTTCAGGTCAGACCATTGCCGGCCTTCCCGGTATCGGAGAGATGGTCAAGATATATACCTATACTTCTGTAAAAGAAGATGCGTTTCAGTTATTCGGTTTCCTGAGTAAAGATGAACTGGATCTGTTTAAAGTGTTGATCACTGTAAATGGGATTGGGCCAAAAGGTGCCTTGTCTTTATTGTCAGCCATGGATACAGATATGCTGCGTATGGCTATTGTCAATCAAGATGTGAAAATGATCTCAAAGGCACCGGGTATCGGTAAACGTACAGCTGAAAGATTGATCCTGGAGTTAAAGGATAAACTGTCCATTACAGTGTCCATGATAAATCGTGAAATCAATCAGTATCAGTCTGTACCGATGACAGATAGCGCCAATAAGAGAGAAGCAGTAGATGCTCTTGTAGCATTGGGATACGGTCAGGCGGAAAGCATAAAGGCTGTCAACCAGGTAGAAGGTGCCGAAGATATGGAAGTGGGTGCCCTGCTGAAAGCTGCACTGATGAAGATTTTTTAAAGATAAATATTGAAGCAAGGAAACAGGATTATGCCCAGGAGAATGATAGAGACCAGTATTACAGAAGAAGATGTGAAAATAGAAGGATCCCTGCGTCCCCAGACCTTAAATGATTATATCGGACAATCAAAGATCAAAGAAAATTTGAAAGTATATATAGAAGCGGCCAGACAACGGGGGGATGCATTGGATCATGTGTTATTTTATGGACCACCGGGTCTTGGAAAAACTACACTTGCCGGGATCATAGCCAATGAAATGGGTGTTTCCCTGAAGGTTACAAGTGGACCAGCCATTGAAAAACCAGGTGAGTTGGCAGCCATTCTGACAAAGCTTGGAGAAGGTGACCTGCTTTTTATTGATGAGATCCATCGTTTGAGCAGACAGGTAGAGGAAGTACTTTATCCGGCAATGGAAGACGGAGTAATTGATGTTGTGATCGGTAAAGGATCTGATGCCAAGTCCATTCGTTTCGACTTACCTAAATTTACCCTTGTAGGTGCCACAACAAGAGTAGGTATGTTGACAGCACCGCTGCGGGATCGTTTTGGCATGATTCATCATCTGGAATTTTATACTGTGGAGGAACTGAAGAAGATTATCATGCAGTCTGCTAATGTTTTAAATGTTCCTATTGAAGAAAAGGGCGCGCTTGAGCTGGCCAGAAGGAGCCGGGGTACCCCCCGACTTGCAAACCGCATTCTGAAAAGAGTCCGTGATTTTGCACAAGTTCGTTTTGATGGTGTAATTACAGAGGCCGTTGCTGTTGAAGTCCTCGATCTACTGGATGTTGACCGTATGGGGCTCGATCACATCGACAGAAATATCCTGATTACCATGATCGAAAAATTCAAGGGCGGTCCTGTAGGACTGGACACTTTGGCTGCTGCAATCGGGGAAGATGCCGGAACCATAGAAGATGTATATGAGCCATATCTGATCAAAAATGGTTTTTTGAACCGTACGCCAAGAGGAAGAGTTGTTACAGAACATGCTTATCATCATTTGGGTCTGCAGTATTTTGCATAAAACACTTGCCGAGTAAAATAATCTGATATATAATCAATATATAGATTGACGAACACCCAAAGGAGAGTGTGCATATGTCCTCAAGAACTGATGTTGAAGTTATCATTGGCGGTAAAGTATTTACATTAAGTGGTTATGAAAGTGAAGAGTATTTGCAAAAAGTAGCATCTTATATCAACAACAAAATCAATGAATATTCTAAGATTGACAGCTTTAAGAAGCAGCCTGCTGATATGCAGAACTTTTTACTTCAATTAAATATTGCGGACGACTATTTTAAAGCAAAGAAACAGATTTCATTGCTGGAAGAAGAGATTCAGCGTAAGGAAAAAGAATTGTATGATTTAAAACATGAATTGATTTCTTCACAGATTAAAATGGAAACTATAGGAAAGCGCAATAAAGAAATCAACAAAAAATAGAGAGCTGCCTTATGGCAGCTTTTGTCACTTTAAGGAAAATCTGAGATGAAAAAATATAATGTAGAGTTATTGGCACCGGCAGGCAATGTTGAAGCTTTTATGGGGGCCATTCATGCCGGTGCAGATGCAGTATATCTTGCCGGTACAAAATTCGGAGCCAGAGCATATGCAGATAATTTCACAACAGAACAATTGATTAATTGTATCAGATATGCTCATTTGTTTGGACGAAAAGTATATCTAACAGTCAATACGTTATTTAAAGACGAAGAGATAAACCAATTATATGCTTACCTTTCACCATTTTATGAAGCAGGATTAGATGCTGTAATCGTACAGGACATCGGTGTTTTTCAATTTATAAAAAGAAATTTTCCTGAAATGGAGTTACATGTCAGCACACAAATGACAGTTACCGGAGAATATGGAGCTGCAATGTTGAAAAGTATGGGGGCATCCCGTATCGTGCCTGCACGTGAACTTTCTTTAGCTGAAATCAAGAATATGAAAGAAAAGACAGGCCTTGAGATAGAGACCTTTATTCATGGTGCAATGTGTTACTGTTATTCCGGACAATGCCTTTTTAGCAGTATTTTAGGCGGCCGAAGTGGCAATCGCGGACGATGTGCACAACCCTGTCGACTGCCGTATTCTGTAGATGCTGCGGATAAACATATGTCGGAATGTTATCCTTTAAGTTTAAAGGATATGTGCACTCTGGAACATATTGGTGAATTCATGGATGCTGGTATTGATTCTTTTAAAATTGAGGGCCGCATGAAAAAACCGGAATATGCAGCCGGAGTTACTGCAATTTATCGCAAATATATTGACCAGAAAATCAAGTTCCCTGAAAAAGATATTAAAGTAAATGAAAAAGACTGGAAAAATTTGACCAGTCTCTATATTCGCAGTGAACGTCAGAACGGATATTATTATAAACATAATGGGGCTGATATGGTGACATTGGAAAGTCCAGCATACAGCGGAAGTGATGATGCTCTGCTCACACAGATCAGACAGAAATATATAGATACCTCCTTGAAACACCCAATCTCTATATATGCATCGTTTTATTGTGGATGCGAAGTAAGTGTTACATGTGTCAGTGGTGATATATCCATAACTGTTACAGGTGATATTATGGAACCTGCAAAAAATCAGCCGATTACAGAAGAAGCTATCGCTAAACAGTTGAAAAAGTTAGGGGATACCTCATTTAAACTTGAGTATCTGGACATTAGTACGGATGAACAGGGATTTTATTCTTTAAAATTCATCAATGAACTTCGGCGAAAGGCTATTCGACAGTTAGAAGATGCCATGATAGAAGCAAATGGACTTACTCCAAGCAGAAAACTACCAATTGTCAAAAGCCTATCTGACGCTGTACTTGACATTGCATCTGAAGATACATCTGATCGTGCATGGACAATCCTTGTTTCTGACGTCATTCAGCTAAATGCCGTAAACGCATATATCAGGAACACCAACCTGCCTATCAGCAGAATTTATGTAGAAAGTGATCTGTTCTTAAGGGATGCCGAAATTGGTCTTCCACAGAATATTCCAACATACATTGCTTTACCTTATGTCATGCGCATGAAGGACAAAGGCACGATTCAAAAATTGGTGCAGATTGCAGAAGATAGAACGGAAATAGACGGCATTCTTGTCCGTAATCTTGAAGAATATCAGTTCCTGACAGAGAAAAAATTTAGTGGTCAGATCATCACGGATGCGGGTATTTATATCTGGAATCAGGAGTCATTAGATTTTTGGAAGGACAAAATACACACCTTTACCTGCCCAATTGAACTGAATAAAAGAGAATGGCAGGAATTGTTTGCAGAATGCAGTGTAGAAAAAACAGTTTATGGACGAATTCCAATGATGATCACTGCAAACTGTATTTCAAAGACCGGCGGCAAATGTCTGAAAAATAACAGTTCATCTGTTTTATACCTGACTGACCGCTATAAAAAGAAATTTCCGGTAATTGTGCAGTGTAATTATTGTATGAACATTATTTTGAATTCCATACCTTTGTCACTGCACAGCAAAGATTGTCTGAAATGGTATGATACTGTCACAAAAAGGATTTCATTTACTATAGAGGAAGCGGATGAAGTAAATAATATTTTGAACTTTTTTACGGATATTCATAATGGTATGATGCCGCAAACACCGTTTCAAGAATATACAACCGGGCATGAAAAAAGAGGAGTAGAATAACTCTACGCATAAAGGGGATATTATGCAGGAATATTTTATTGTAGCAGCCAAGTATTTAATTACACTGTGTATGGCTTTTTATACGTTGGAAAGCTTTCTGGGGCTTCTATATCGTTATGAGGAAGATAAAAAAGCTGTTTATATACGTCAGAATTTATGGATGTTTCTGATGCAGATTACTGCCTTTGCAAACCTTGCACTGGTAACAAAAGATTGGAATTATGTATATTTATATGGTTTTGTCCAGTTATTTCTACTGGCATCTCTGATATTGCCATGTGTTATATACAAAAAATGCAACCGATTACTTTTGAATCATATGTGTATGCTTATGGGAATCGGCATGATCATATTGTCGAGACTTTCAACTTCGAAAGCATTCAGGCAATATATGATTCTTATTATTTCTTTTGTTATAAGTATCTTATTACCAATATTGTTCTCATGGATTAAAAAATGGGAGGCTTTCAGGTGGATTTATGCAGGGACAGGCATTCTCTTGCTCAGCTTGGTACTGATCACAGGTGAATTAACAAATGGTTCAAAATTGTCATTTACAATTAAGGGTATTACCTTTCAGCCTTCAGAATTTGTAAAGCTGTTTTTTATATTTTTTATGGCAGCATCCTTATATGCGGATACCAGCCTGAAAAATATTATAACAACAAGCGTGCTCGCAGGCATCCATGTAATTATACTTGTATTATCGACAGATCTGGGAAGTGGTTTGATATTTTTTGTAGGATATCTGACAGTTCTTTTTGTTGCCAGCCGAAATTACCTGTATCTGTTATTAGGCCTGACAGGCGGTGCAGGAGCAAGTGTACTGGCTTACCAATTATTCAGTCATGTAAGAGTACGCATTCTGGCATGGTTGGATCCCTGGAGTTATATTGACAATCAAGGATATCAGATTACACAATCACTGTTCGCCATCGGCAGCGGCAGCTGGTTCGGTATGGGGCTCAATGAAGGAAACCCTAAGGCAATTCCTTATGTGGATGCAGATTTCATATTTTCTTCTATTTGCGAAGAATTTGGAACAATATTCGGTGTTTTGCTGATCATCATTATATTGAGCTGTTTTCTGACCATTATGAATATCAGTATACGTCAGACCAATCAATTTTACCGACTGGCATGTACCGGGTTTGGAATTATCTACATATTCCAGGTATTTCTAACCATCGGCGGTGGCATAAAATTTATCCCGCTTACAGGTGTGACACTGCCATTTATCAGTTATGGGGGAAGTTCCATCATGTCCACCATGCTGATGTTCTTTATCATTCAGAGTATAAATATTGAGAACCAAAAGGAGACAGAAAAAAAGCGTGAAAGAAGAAAAGTGGAAATCCGCATTATGACTGTTTTTTTCAGCCTTCTTTTCGCGGGCATGATTGTCTATCTGTGTTACTTTGTAGCCACCAACGAACAGGAAATGATCAATAACAGTTACAATTCTCGACAAGAAATTTTGCTGACCAAGAATTATAGAGGCACTATATTGTCAAATGACGGCACAGTTCTCGCCGAAACACAAATAGATGCTGCCGGGAATGAAAAAAGAGTATATCCATATAACAATCTGTTTTCACACATTGTAGGATATTCCACAAATGGTCGCATGGGAGTGGAAGCATTAAGTAATTATTATCTGATTAATTCAGACATCTCCATCACCGAAAAGGTTTCAAACGCAACAGCCGGCAAAAAAAATCCCGGTAATAATGTGTATACTACATTGGATCTTGATCTGCAAGAAACTGCATCCAAAGCATTGAGTACTTATAAAGGAGCCATTATTGTAACGGAAGTAGCAACCGGTAAAATACTTGCTTTGGTATCAAAGCCGGATTTTGATCCCAATGATATTACCGCCATTTGGGACAGACTGGTGAAAGACACAGAAAGTACCGTCTTACTGAATCGTGTTACGCAGGGACTTTATCCCCCCGGTTCAACTTTCAAAATGGTGACTGCATTAGAGTACATCCGAGAAAATCCGGATACATGGAGAGATTACGTCTTTCAGTGCAATGGCTTTTACAAGACAGGCAATAACAGGATCAACTGTTATCATGGTTCCGTCCATAATAATGTAAGTTTTGTAAAATCCTTTGCTAAATCATGTAACGCATCCTTTGCAAATATCGGCATGTCATTAGATCTTTCTTCCTTTCAAGAGACGCTGAATGATCTTTTGTTTGGGAAAGAATTACCGATTGATCTGGTACATGCAAAAAGTTCAACGGCAGTTCATACAGAAATTGACGATGCTCAATTGATCCAGACATCCATCGGGCAGGGGAAGACTTTGGTCACACCGATTCACTTAAATATGATCACACAGGCCATTGCCAACAACGGTGTTTTGATGGAACCTTACGTAATCGATCGCATAGAATCCGCTGATGGAAAACTGCTCAGAACATACAATGCAAGAACATATGGCTCTCTTATTACAGCAGAAGAAAGTGCCGCGTTGCAGGAACTGATGATTGAAGTAGTAGAATCGGGAACAGCATCTCGACTGAGTTCATACGGATATACTGCCGGCGGTAAGACCGGATCTGCAGAATACAACAGCAATAAAAACGATTCCCATGCATGGTTCACCGGTTTTGCGCCGGCCGAAAATCCGGAAATAGCATTTACTGTCATTATTGAAGGTATCGGTTCGGGCGGTGACTATGCAGTGCCTATGGTGAGAAGAATTTTAGATACTTATTTTGAAAAAAATAATTAATAGTTGCTATAAATGTAAATTTGGAATATACTTATATCAGGTTTGGTTTTGTGACACACCAATCAGGAGGTAATACAATGGTCGATGCAACAAGCTGTGGTGGTGTCGTAATATTTCGTGGTAAGATATTGCTCTTGTACAAGAATTACAAGAATAAGTACGAAGGCTGGGTTTTGCCCAAAGGAACTGTCGAAGAAGGTGAAGAATTTAAAGATACTGCCTTAAGAGAAGTTCTGGAGGAATCCGGTGCAAAAGCAACAATTATCAAGTATATCGGCAAAAGTGAATATTCTTTTTCTATTCCGGATGATACGGTTTCAAAAGAAGTTCACTGGTATCTGATGATGGCTGACAGCTATTACAGTAAACCACAAAGAGAAGAATATTTTTTAGATTCCGGTTTCTACAAATATCATGAAGCTTATCATTTGCTCAAGTTTTCCAATGAGAAACAAATTCTTGAGAAGGCTTACAATGAATACATTGAGTTGAAAAGGAACAATATGTGGGGAAATAAAAAATATTACTAAAAGTAAAAGCCAAGCATTCTTAAATGAGTGCCTGGCTTTTATAAGAAAGCAAGAGGTTATATATGGGTAAACAATTAACCTTTTCAGAAAAGCTATATATCGGAGATAGTATTAATATCCAAAAACTGGATAAACTAAAAACAAATCTGACAGAAGTACCTGCATTGACAAAAGTTTTTTTGATCACTATTTCCACAAATATAACAGAACAATTGGATATTATAGAATCCAAATATCTTACATATCCTTATTACAATACACATCCACTCCATGTGGTCGGTCTTGCGAAATCAAGTGGCGAAGCAGTGGGACTGATCAAGGACATAGTGCAGGATTGTCTTGATAAAAGAGGAGATGTAGATTTAAAATCATTTCTTCTTGATAGATAGAGGGAGAAGACAGGAGATATTGCATGCTGTCTGTTTTATTAAAAATATTTGCAGTACTTGGAATCATATTATTGGTGGTTCTCGGCATTATTATATTTGCATTGCTGATCGTACTGTTTGTTCCAATTACATATAGAATTACCGCACAGATCGACAAAGAGCATAAAGAAGCAGCCGCAAAGGTAAACTGGCTTTTTGGTATCGTCAGGTTAAGGCTTAATTATGCGGACAGCCTGACGTGGAAAATGTATATTCTGTGGTTTGATCTGACGGGAAAGATCAGCAAGAAAAAAGTGCAGACTGAAAAGCAGGTGCCGGATACGAAAGAACAGACTGCAAAACAGGCGCCGGAAGAGAATGCACAGACTGCTAAAAATGACGATTCTCAGGCCTCTGTGCTTGAAAGAGTAAAAGAAATTTGGGCAATGATTACTCACTATATAGAGGTGCTGAAAGAGGAGGATACAAAAGATCTGATTTCACACTTTTTTGGGGTGGTTGGAACGATATTAAAGAGGATTCGTCCCCGCAAATTAGAGGCAGATGTAATCTTTGGTTTTGACAGTCCGGATATTACAGGCAAAATTTACGGTCTTTTATGTATGCTGTATCCTTATTATGGAAATGATATTCATATTACACCTGATTTTGAAAACACGGTTATAGTGGGAAAAGTGTTCAGCAGGGGACGTGTTCATATATACGTTTTATTGTGGAACGCATTAAGGTTATTAGTAAATAAAAAATTATTCAAAGTGATCCATAAATTTAAAAACGGAGGAAAAGGTAAAAATGGCAGATAAAACAAATCAGTTCGAAGGTGTTGTAGAATCTTTATTAAATGGTATGAATTCCGTACTTTCTACCAAAACAGTAGTGGGAGAGCCCACCCAAATAGGCGATACTATCATTCTTCCCCTTGTGGATGTAAGCTTCGGTATCGGTGCCGGTGCAGGTAGTAACGGGAGCAAGAATACAACCTCCGGTGCCGGGGGCTTAGGTGGCAAGATGACCCCAAGTGCCATTCTTGTGATCAAAAATGGCACAGCCAGACTTGTAAATATTAAAAATCAGGATGCCGTTACAAAAGTACTTGATATGATTCCGGATCTGGTAGATAAATTTACCAGAAAAAAAGAAGAGAATCTTACTGATGAAGAAGTAATTGACATAGCTTTTCCGGAAGAAGAACAGAACTAAATATATTCAAAATTATGAATAGCCTCTTCATAAATCACATATACTTAGTATAAGAAGATTTATGGAGAGGCTATGAAATCTTCACACAGACAAACCATAGGTTATATTTCTTTTTTTCTTGCAATCGGTATATTGCTGGGCATCATCATATCCAGTACACTTTTAGCAATATTTTTGATCGTGATTTTGCTGATTCTGGGATACTGTTGTATCTGCTGCTAAAAAACTAAAAGCCCGTTCTATTGAACAGGCTTTTAATATATTACTTAAAACCAAAATTAAGCTCTTTCTACTAAACCGGATTTTAAGCAGCTGGTACATACATGCATTCTCTTTGACGCACCATTTACTTTACATTTTACGCTCTTAACGTTAGCATTCCAGATAGCGTTGGTTTTTCTATTAGAGTGGCTTACGTTGTTTCCAAAATGTACGCCCTTACCACAAATATCACATTTTGCCATTGTTTTGCACCTCCTCAGCACCGTATT
This sequence comes from Acetatifactor sp., assembly GCA_045544275.1. Taxonomy (GTDB): domain Bacteria; phylum Bacillota; class Clostridia; order Lachnospirales; family Lachnospiraceae; genus Acetatifactor. The sequence goes on from JAZPYS010000041.1 coordinate 37,906, forward strand.
ATTAACATAACACGAATATATTACCAGAAACAAAGCGTAAAAGCAAGCAAAAAAAATAATTTTTTTTAAAATTTTTATTTCCTTTTAAGACAAAAGCATGTATAATCAATATGATCAGATATAATAGGAGGTTTTATATGAAGGGTTCATCTATAAATACTCATATGGGCAATATCACTATCAATACAGAAGTCATTGCCAGGTATGCAGGTAGCGTAGCCGTTGAATGTTTTGGTATTGTAGGCATGGCCGGCATTAATGTAAAAGACGGGCTTGTTCGTATTCTGAAAAAAGACAGTATTACAAGAGGTATCGAAGTAACTATTAATAATAATAAACTTACACTTGATTTTCATGTGATTGTTGCTTATGGCGTAAGCATCTTAGCTGTATCCGACAACTTGATCAGCAACGTTAAATACAAAGTGGAAGAATTTACAGGTATTGAAATTGAAAAAATCAACATCTTTGTTGAAGGTGTTCGAGTGATTGATTAAGGAGGATATTCAAGTGGCTTTAAATACAATCGATGCTAAGATACTTTCAAAGATGTTCTTAGCCGGTGCGAAAAATTTGGAAAACCATAAAGAATGGATTAATGAACTGAACGTTTTCCCGGTTCCTGACGGCGATACCGGTACCAATATGACCATGACTATAATGTCTGCAGCCAGAGAAGTTTCTGCTTTGGGCGAAGAGCCTGCAATGACAGCTCTCTGCAAAGCGATTTCCAGTGGCTCTTTAAGAGGTGCAAGAGGTAACTCAGGTGTTATTCTTTCCCAGTTATTCAGAGGCTTTACCAAAGGGATTGCAGAAGTGGAGGAAGTTACAATTCCGGTACTCGCATCCGCTCTTGAAAAAGCTGTTGAGACCGCATACAAAGCTGTTATGAAGCCAAAGGAAGGTACGATTCTTACTGTTGCAAAGGGAGCTTCTGAAAAAGGCCGTGAGCTTGCTGATGCCGGCATAGAAGATATGGATGAGTTCCTGCAGAAGGTATTGGATCATGCAAATTATGTGCTGAGCCAAACGCCGGAGATGCTTCCCGTCTTAAAGCAGGCTGGTGTAGTTGACTCAGGCGGACAAGGCTTGATTCAGGTTATGACCGGTGCTTTGGATGCATTTCAGGGAAAAGAGATCGATTATACAATTGCCGGTGCAGATACAACGAAGTCTTCTGGAAATAATCGGATGTCTGCAAGCTACAGCGCACAGGCTGAAGCGGATATTAAGTTTGGTTATTGTACAGAATTCATCATTATGCTGACCAGGAATTTCAATATTAAGACTGAAATGGATTTTAAGACTTATTTGGAATCTATCGGTGATTCTATTGTATGTGTAGCAGATGATGATGTGGTAAAAGTGCATGTACACACCAATGATCCCGGTCTTGCAATTCAGCGTGCATTGAAGTATGGTCAATTATCAAACTTAAAGATCGACAATATGCGTTTGGAACATGAAGAGAAGCTCTTCAAGATGTCTGAAAAAGAAGCTGCTGAAGCAGAGGCGGCAGCTGCAAAAGCAGCAGAACCCCGCAAGCCGGTTGGTTTCCTGGCAGTATCTGTTGGTGAAGGCGTAAACGAAATCTTCAAAAGCCTTGGTGTTGACCACATTATTGAAGGTGGTCAGACCATGAATCCGAGTACCGCAGATATTTTGGATGCTGTGGACAAGGTAAATGCAGATACCATTTTTGTCCTGCCAAACAACAAAAATATTATCCTTGCAGCAAATCAGGCTGCCGAACTGACAACTGACAAAAATCTCCTTGTAATTCCTACAAAAACCATTCCGCAGGGTATTACAGCAGTAATCAACTATGTTTCTGAGTTGTCAGTAGATGAAAACGAGGAAAATATGATGGCTGAGATCGGTAATGTGAAAACCGGACAGGTTACCTATGCAGTTCGTGATACCATGATTGACGATAAAGAAATCCATGAAGGCGATTACATGGGCATCGGCGACAAAGGCATGCTGGCAGTTGGACAGGATATTGATGCAGTTACCCTTGAAATGGTGGGCGAAATGATTGACGAAGATTCTGAACTGATCAGCGTATATTATGGCTGTGATGTGGAAGAAGCTGCTGCGGAAGATTTGGCCGCAAAATTGGAAGAAACTTATCCTGATTGTGACGTAGAACTGCAGATGGGCGGACAGCCGATTTACTACTATGTGATTTCAGTGGAGTAAATTATATTAAGTATGAATGGAAGAGGAGGCAGGTAACTGTCTCCTTTTCTTGAAAATCCCTTTTCGGAACTGTATACCCTCTTTAATTTTGGAAGAGAATTTAAATAATTGTAGGATTAAAGTATCTATACAAAAAAATTATTGATTCGGAATCTATTTCGGTACAAAGCAAAGCTTATAACGGATTCTACTTTCCAGTTTTTTCTCTATAGATACTCTATGCTCATAAATCGCCTCTAAAATAGTTATTTTATAGAAATAAATAGATTCTCCATTAGACATTTATTTACATAGACCTACAAATGGATCAATATCCACTAAATTATCCGACACATAAAGCCGAAAAAGGAATTTTCTGAAGAAGAAAGGAACTAAAATGGCTGATAGAACACCGATCACACAATTAAAAGGCATTGGTGAAAAGACTGCAAAATTATTTGCAAAAATTGGAATATACACTGTTGAAGATCTGCTCGCATACTATCCAAGGGACTACGAGACCTTCAAAGAGACACTCACAATTGCTCAGGCTCCAACCGGAAGTGTCAATGCAGTGCTGGCAACCGTGTGTGGAAATCCGACTGTTAAAAAGGTCCGGAATCTGACTATTATAAATATTCTGATCAAGGATAATTCCTGCACCAATGGTGCTGCTATGCAGCTGACATTTTTCAATATGCCATTTCTAAAAAATGTGCTGAAACCGGGAAGTACTTTTGTTTTCCGCGGACAGATCCAGGCCAAAGGCACAGCGAAAGTCATGGAACAGCCGAAAATGTATTCTCCTGCGGATTACAATGGACTGCTGAAATTCATACAACCGAGGTATGGCCTTACAAATGGACTGACCAACCAGGCAATCCAGAAAGCTATGAAGCAGCTTTTGACCTTCCATCCCTTCGATCAGGATTATTATCCGGATTACATGAAGGGGGAGTATCGCCTGATTTCCTATAAAGAAGCAATACATGGGATACATTTTCCGGTGGATTTTGAACAGTTGACAGCCGCCCGCAGAAGATTGGTATTTGATGAGTTTTTCAAGTTCCTGTTTTTCCTGCGTCAGAACAAGGATCAAACCGAGAAGCTTCCTAATGAATTTCAGATGATTGAGACTGCGGACACGGTACGTTTTTTAGAGCAGCTGCCTTATAGTCTGACAAAAGCCCAGAAAAAGGTCTGGGCGCAGATTAAAAATGACTTAAATTCCCCCTATTGTATGAATCGTTTGGTGCAGGGAGACGTGGGATCCGGTAAAACCATTATCGCCTTATTGGCTTTATTGGAATGTGCAGCAAATGGTTATCAGGGAGCCTTAATGGCCCCCACAGAAGTGCTTGCCACCCAGCATTATGAGGATGTATGCGAATTTGTAGAAAAATATCATATTGCTTTTTCGTCGGTCCTTTTAGTGGGAAGCATGACTGCTAAAGAAAAGAAACTGGCCTATGAAAAGATTGCATCCGGCGAAGCCAATTTGGTGATCGGTACCCATGCAGTGATTCA
>JAZPYS010000042.1:0-44831 GCA_045544275.1 Acetatifactor sp.
TGCTTTTTGCCAGATACGTCAAGGCATATATGATATTTTTACACTATAAGATTTAAACAGGAGGTACTTCCATGAATTTCAGAGAAAGAGCAGAAAAATTGGTTGCACAAATGACCCTTGCCGAAAAAGTGGCACAGATGCGATATGAAGCACCTGCCATCGAAAGACTGGGTGTTCCCGCCTACAATTGGTGGAATGAATGTCTTCACGGCGTAGCCAGAGCCGGCACCGCCACAGTATTCCCTCAGGCCATCGGCATGGCTGCCAGCTTCAATACGGATTTGATGCTTGACGTGGCAACAGCCATCTCCGATGAGGCAAGGGCCCAATACAATGAATACAAAAAATTTGGCGAAACCGACATCTATCAAGGACTTACCTATTGGTCCCCCAACATCAATATTTTCCGTGATCCCAGATGGGGACGGGGACACGAAACCTACGGAGAAGATCCATATCTTACAGCGAAAATGGGGACTGCCTTCATCAAAGGCCTGCAGGGCAATGGTAAGTACCGCAAATTAGATGCAACCATCAAGCACTACGCTGTCCATAGCGGTCCGGAATCCAAACGTCACAGTTTTGACGCAGTGGTTGATGAAAAGGATTTATACGAAACCTACCTTTGGGCATTCAAATATTGTATTGATCACGCAGACCCTTCTGCAGTGATGGGAGCTTATAACAGAACAAACGGAGAACCCTGCTGTGGCAGCAAGACACTACTTCAGGATATTCTTCGGGATGAATTTGGTTTTCAAGGCTACGTGGTTTCCGACTGCGGTGCAATCTGCGACTTCCACAAGCATCATCAGATCACAGAAAATGCTGCCGAAAGTGCCGCCATGGCAGTAAATAACGGCTGTGAACTCAACTGCGGCACCACGTACCAGTGGCTCTTAACTGCTGTTGCTTCAGGACTGGTAAGTGAAGAGACCATTACGGAAGCAGTCACCAAGCTCTTTACCGCACGCTTCCGACTGGGTATGTTTGATGATGACTGCGAATATGACAATATCCCCTACAGTGTCATAGAATGTGAGAAACACAGAGAACTGAACCGCAAAATGGCTCAGGAAAGCATTGTCCTGCTGAAAAACGACGGTATCCTGCCCCTTTCCAAGTGTGATCCGTCTTCACCGGGCACACAGCAAAAAATAGCCGTTATCGGGCCCAACAGTGACTCCTTACCCATGCTGCTGGGAAATTATAACGGATATCCTGCAAAATACTATACCCCTCTGCGAGGTATGCAAGAATATGCTGATGTAACCTACGCCAAAGGCTGCCATTTGTGGAACGAACATGCCGGTATCCATCATGTCTGTACCAGCATAAAAGAAGCAGTCGTTGCCGCAAGAAATGCTGATGTGGTTGTAATGTGCATGGGCATCGATCCTTCCATGGAAGGGGAACAGGGCGATGCATACAACTTAGATGCCAGCGGCGACAAAACCACCTTGGAGCTTCCTCCATCCCAGCAAAAGCTCTATGAAGCAGTACAGCAAATCGGTAAGCCCATCGTCTTTGTCAACTTCAGTGGAAGCTGCATAAATCTCGCCAAGCAAAAGTCCGAATGTGACGCTGTATTACAATGCTTCTATCCCGGCGCCATGGGCGGCTTAGCATTAGCGGATATCCTTTTCGGCCAGGTTTCTCCCAGCGGAAGACTTCCGGTTACCTTCTATGAAAGCACGGATGATCTGCCTGCATTTGAAGATTACTCCATGGAGAACCGCACCTACAAATTCTACAAAGGTACACCTGTTTTCGAATTCGGCCATGGGCTGACTTATTCGGATATCGAAGAAAAATGGATGGATGAAAATACGGTGGAATTGACTAACAAAGGGGATTATGATACATATTATTCTGTTCTGAAATATGAGTATATACCCCATAAGAATTTATGTGGATTTAAGAAAGTATTTATGAAGAACGGGGAGACAAAGGTTGTCGCACTGTAATACACAGTGCGACAATTTTTGGTAATCAAACTTGTTGAGGTCTGACGTGCTCTACCAGACCCTCAAGGTAAATCCTCAACATGTATTGAGACCCCATTTTTATCTCTGACCATCCATCCATTGGATTTTTCCATAATCCACCTCCAGAACCGTGCCATCCGAGTAGGTCACCTCATATACTCCCGGTGCAGTTTCACGGTGACCTATCATAAACTCATACTGCAGATGCCGCCTGGTCTTATACTCTTCGTAAGCCTCCTTGATACATGCTACTGAAGCACACAGTTCTTCCTCTGTACCGCACTCTAAATCTTCCTTTCCAAGCCAATCCACATTGTGAGCATTGGTTATAAATTTGGAATAATAGTAGAAGGATGGTCTGCCACCATACTCTATTACCTTCAGTCTGCTTTCCGGAGCTTTGATAGGATAATTCACTGTAGTAGTAGACGGATTGTGCATGATGATACCGTTGTAAACCATCTGCCACAGCGGTATCTCCCTATCGAAAAACGCCATGTCGTTATCTGCAAAGGTTGCATAAAGACCGTAATCTAAATATTCTGCAGCAAAATCAAACACACCTTCCGATGAAAAACCACCAAACATCTTTTTGCAGTCATTGGCGATTTTCTTGTAATAGTCATTCGCTTCACTTTCATTGATCGCATGGTTGGGATCATAGCATTTCCTAAGCGGCACCACGCTGATGATGTCTATATAGTGAACACCTTTAAATCCCAAGTCCGCAACCTTGGGAAGATCCCTTTTTGCCAGTTCATACGCTTTCTGTGCACAGATATGGTATGGCCTGCCGCCACTCCAATTCAGGGGATCAGTCTGAAGGCTGCCATCCTTCTTTTTGATAATGATATCCTCGCTGTAGTCCTCTGAGATATGGTAGCAGTCGTTACTGTTTGTATGGCACACGATCTGGTAACCGTTCTCCTGTGCATAAGCAATCAGTTCACGCAGCTTCGCTTCACCACCTAACTTCTCCTCCACCGGGAACATCTGGGGCCATCTTCCATCATGTCCGCTGATATTCCAGCCCACCAGACACAGTTCCACCTTGTCAACCCCCTGCTTTTTCAGTTCATCGATGATATCCTTTACCCGATCAAAGGTACATGCCACCTTCATTTCAGGCTCGTTCTCAAGGGTCTGCTCTAAGATCCTTGCCGGTGCTGGCTTCCAGCCCATACGGATACGGATATAAACAGAATCTACCGCATACTTCAGTTGATCATTTCCTTTAACCCGTTCTTTTAAAGGAACACATACCCCTCTCTGCAACTGATATTCCCGGTAATAATTAGCCATATCGGAATACTCTGCAGTTTCTCCCAGATCCACCTTAATAATGGAAATATCTTCATACGGAACATCACCATCCAGTACAAATCTTGCCGCGGCAAAATATTTACCAACTTTTAAGCCAACTCTCATGTAGAAGGAATATTTCATCCCCTCTGCAATCAGCATAGAAAAACCATTCTGCTTTTTCACGCCAAAGAGGGGCAGGACATTCTGCTTAAAAATATACTCATTATCTTCCTTTTGAGAAAAATAGCAAAGCAGACTTCCTTTCTTATTTGCATCGGAGAGCACGTAGTACCCCTCCTCTCCGATACAGGCTTCCCATTCGTCAAACTGCATTTCCACATATTCCGTTCCGGAAGCCACCAGTTCTCTCTTGACGATAATCTTATTACCGTCAAAGACCGGTGTATATTCTTTTCCTGTATTATCAATTATTCGCATTGCTCTGCCTCCAGTCTTCCAGATCAAATCTCCATTCCTCTCTCTTGCGGAAAGGTGTGTGGAACTTTTTCGTCAACACGCCTTTTTCCTCCAAATGGATATAGCAGGCCATATCGCAGGCACGTCCACAAATGGAACATTGGTAGGCATGCTGCGCGGGTGGGTAAAAATAAATATTATCTAAGATCTTCCTTGCAGTTTCCGGTGTAACCTTTGCTTCCCCTGCAATGATCTCCAGACGATCCTCCATGTCTGCAAACGCATCCATAGGCATGAATGGATTCTTGGAACCATTTGCCCCATTGTAGTAAACGGCACACTGCCATGGGTCTACACTGCCATCCTCAGCGATCGCTTTACCCGGACAGCCCTTTATGCACTTGCCGCATTTATCGCACAGATGTGGTTCCACAATCGGACTTTCCTCAAGCTCCGCATCTGTCAGAATGAAACAATATCTGACCATTGGTCCGAATTCATCGGTAAGAAGGGTGTTATGGAGTGCTTTTTCACCCATACCACATTTTATGGCGGCATCTAAGAAATCCATCTGCACTTCCGCAGTGCGGCCTCTATAAACAGCATCATATGCCACTTCAGGGTTGGTACTGTTTTCCTCTGCCATGATCTGCTGATGTCTCCTCTGAGGCAGTGCGATATAGCCTGCCTGTTCCATCATCATGGCTACCTGTAACTGTGCCATTGGCATGATGGTCTCTTCCATATTCTCCACTGCCATGGTTGTATACTGATAATAAGTAGTTCCTTCTTCAATACCTCTATACATTCCTCGAAGCAGACGAAATGCAAGCCCGATCACCGTCTTTGTCGCCGGCATAATCCGGAAGATGGGATCCTCCTTATCGAATCTTTCTGCAGGCGCAAATCCAATGATATCCGCTCCGTATTTCTTTGCTGTCTCTATGATCCTGTCTCTCATCGCATTTCCTCCCTATAACTTTCCTACTAAATGTTCATAGCAGGCAATATCGCATTTTCTGCCACACAGGCAGGGAGAATATCCCCACTGGGTATTGGGCAGGAAATTCATTTCCTTGTAAATCTCACGGGCTGACTGGGCATCAAATCTCTTTTCACCATTCAGGATTGCTTCCCTTTCCGGATCATCCTTTAAGAATTCTTCTGTGATGAACGGATTGGACTTGTGAGCGCCCTTGTAGTAAACACTGCATTGCCATGTATCCAGCCCTTCTTCACTGATAGCATTACCAGGACAAGCAGCCTTACAAGCACCACATCTGTCGCACACAGACTCCTGCAGTTCCTCATCGTAATCTAACGGTGCATCGGTGATGATAAAACAGTATCTCATGAAGGGACCATACTCTTTGTTCACGATCTTCCCGCTCATCCCCATCTCTCCGATACCGCAGGCTTTTGCTGCTTTACCGAAATCAATGATCACATCCGGCACCGGCTTGCCTTCCTCCACTGCCTCTGCATGGATCAGTTCATAAGTATCCATTACCTCCGGATTGGTGGTCTTGTCCCCCTTGATCCGCAGGTTCGGTACAGACTTCTGCAGGCAGGCGTCATAGCCTGCATCTTCGATCATGGCACCCATTTTCAGCAGGAATATCTCTGCCATTTCCTCATCAATATATTTGACACCGATTGTTGTGTATGTATAATACTGGTTTCCCTTTGCCATAGCTTTGTAAAGCCCTTTGGGTACTGCAAACCCAAAACCGATGATGGACTTTGCATTCGGCAGGATCATTTTAGGGTCTCTCTGGGTATTTGGCTCTTCATATACTCTGCCGATACCACACACCGTTGCCCCAAGTTCTCTTGCTTTTTCCTTTATAAGCGCACTGGTTAACATTCCAGCTCCTCCTTTTTACTGTTCGAAAAATATCTCTTCTCTGTATTCTCTTTCGTTGTATTGCTGTTTTCGACCACGATCACCGTTGCATCCTCGCTGACCACGATGTGATGCCATATACCTTTGGGAATGTTATAAAGTACATTTTTCTCCATTTCACGGCATTCCTTATCTGTATACAGCTTTGCTGTACCCTCCAATAGTACATGCACTTCATCACTTTCCAGATGTCTTTCCAGTTCCCTGAAGGCTGCAAAACGCTCACTGTAATGCAAAAATCCAATCCTCCAGCCTTCAAATTCTTTTACCGCTTTAAAACCTTCCCCTGTATATGTAATCTGCTCTATCATCTGTCTAATCTCCATGCCTTCTTTGTACGCAGGGGTTCTTCAAACCTTCCTTCCATACAGCCGCCTTTCTTCTCCAGCATGGAAACACACGCCCTGATACAGCCACCGCACTTAGCCATGTTATAGCCTACCCAGCTGGGGAAATATTTCGCTAAAGCACCATACACCTTTATGATTTCCTGTTCATTAGCCACATCTGTCACGCCTTCCATCAGATCCAGAGAACCATTCTCATTTGCATCCCATACCTCTTTGGGAACGAAAGGATTGTAGTAACGCCCTGCATGGGTATAGAATGCATAACATCTCCACATATCGATGTCACCCCACTCACAGATCTTGCCTTCAAGATCCACACGGATTGTTTTTCCGGAATTGATTGCCGGAATACAGCTGCCGGGACATTCTCTCACGCATGCCCCACATTTCCTGCAAAGCGGCTTTCCATTGTACATCTCATCATATTCCAATTCTGCGTCTGTGAACAGGAATGCCACCCTCTGCAAAGGTCCGAATTCCGGTGTTAGCAGCATCTTGCTCCAGCCGATCTCACCCAGACCACAGGCGACTGCCGCAAGTCTGAACTGAAACTGAAGATCCGGTGCCACACTGCCTTCACGTGTAGGACGAGTAAACTGCACATTCCTATGATGGGGTGCAGATGTTTTTGCATGCTCATTTACTTCAATCTGCTCTTCCGGCGACAGGGTATTTCCCGGACTTCCATCCATATCAGAAACCACACCTCTTGCTCCGGTGTTACGGTATACAAAGGCTTCATACCCTGCATCCTCAATGACCTTGCCTACCTGATACAATACGGCTGGTGCAAAGATTTCGTTGATACCGCCATATGCCATGGAAGGATACTGGTAAAACTGGGTTCCTTCCTCGATCCCCCTCTGTACCCCTCGCGGAATCCTGAAAACAAATCCGATGCAGCTCTTTGCTTCCGGGAATAAAAACTGGGGATTCATCTCATCCGGTGCACCGTTAAATCGGGACATGGGTGCGATACCGCACTTATCTGCTCCCGCAGCCAGTGCTGCTTCCTTAATCATCTTGCTTGTTAACATCAAAAATGCCTCCTTCTGTATTGATTTTCTTTAATGTCAAAGGTTCTCCATTTTCTACTACGTAGGGATAAATACTGTGGGCTGGCTCTAATATCCTCAAAATATCGCCACTGTATTTTCCTCTGATATAACTGCTTAATACCAGCTCCGGTGTCCTGTGCACCCTTGTGGCCAGCTTCACTGCTTCAAAATAGGGCTCGTATTTGCAGATATCTTCCGGTCGGACAAAATTTGTATCCTTTATCAACGACACATAATGACTTTCATCTTTTAAATATTCTTTGCATATGCCGCCGAAATTGTAAGCGTTATCCATTGCAGATATCTCCTGCTCATGGGCCACTAAATTGTCATGGAAATTATGGGCGGAACAATGATTCAGACAGCCGCTGTTGGCAAGCATATGCAGCGTCTTCCCATGCAACTTACACCAACCGGACAATTCGCTTATCTTTTCGAGATCACGGTTATGCTCTCGCTTCATATAATAACCGTCAAAATATTCCGCCAGATATTCCATGCCCTGTATGGTACCGATTTCCATATTGACAGATGCTCTTACATGAATATCTGCGAAATTGTTCTTCACAAACTTTGCAATCAGTGGCGAAGTGGTAGTGATAGATGCCAACCCGTAGTGCTCTTTTATGTAATCTATGGTCATTCCTACCTTCTCAAAGAAAGCTCTAGACTGACTGTCCCTGCCATAACAATTGGCGTTAAAAAGCAGATTCAGTAATATCCCTTCCTGACTGATCCTCTGTAGCGTATCCACCTGCATTTTCTGCAATTCCCAGGGTGCGTACAGCTCATTCTGTAACTGTGAGCTCCTTCCATTAGGGAAATCCCCCCAGGAAAAATATACTTCACTGATGTGTTCTTTATTTTCGGTTATACAGTCCGTAAATGACGGATTACAAAGCTGTAGTCCTACTGCATATTTCAATGTATCACCTCCAATTTTTTATTGATTATATAACCATTTCCTATTATAATGAATAGGAAATACAAAGTCATTATATAACAAAACAAAGATGGAGTTTTTTATGGATGTATATACTTTTAATCCCTATGTCCGCTATATAGCCAAGGTAAACGTACCACAGGTATACCCTGAATTATATTGTACCTATGACCACCGATTATTTTATATTTCTTCCGGAAAAATAATGGTGGAATTCTCAGATCAAATCATCACGCTCAACGCACACGATCTTCTGACAATTCCACCGGCCACACCATATCATCTTGTTTTTTTCGAGGATGAAAGCTTTGAATATTATGTGATTAATTTTGATTTCGAGAGTGGAAAGGCATTTACCACTGTAAAACCGCCTTTACCTGTAGATAAATTTGAAAAAACAGATATTTTTTCTGATGAATCAATAGACCCATTTGCTGATAAATATATACTTCACAATGCAGAGCCATTATTCTCTATTATCGACGAAATATTTAGTGAACATCATCCTTTCGAGGAACATGCCACATACCTAACCTCTGCATTGATGAAATATCTGTTGATGAAGATTATAAAACATTCCAAAAAGGAGAACCTGAACAACCAATCCAGAGCATTAATAAAAGAGATAAAGGATTATATTGTGCAAAATTCCCATGACAATATATCCAATATCTCTATTGCTGATGCATTTGGCTACCACCCATATTATTTAAATACGCTATTTTCAAAATCAGAAGGAATTACCCTACACAAATACATCCTTGAAACCCGCATGAAAAAAGCAAAAGAATTGATGCTCTCCACGGAAAAAAGCATTGCTCAGATTTCCGATGAATGCGGGTTTTCAGGTGCATCCTATTTTAGCGAATGTTTCATGAAAAGCTATGGGATTACCCCAACACAATTTCGCCAGAGCAGTAGATAATTTACCTGAACAGCTTTACCTTTTCGAAGAGTTCGGCGTTCTTTATACATCCGATGCCTGCACAGTACTCAAGCCAACCGCGCCTGCCCTCGCCATCGTTGTCATTTACGAGAATTGATATATAAAGTTCTTCATAACGGAGTATATCAAAGCCGTCATATGCAATCTCTTCCCACGGGATTTTCATCTCATAATATGTCATTTTGCCGTCGCGCCTTATCTTATACTCTGAATCCCCAAAATCATCGTCATCCTGCATACCTCCAAGCAGCTTTGGATCAACCGGCATCCACGAGGAACGCTCCATCAACGACTCGCCGCCAAAGAGTGAAAGACCGATTTCTGTTCTTGGATCATCTTTCTTGTTGCTAAGTGCAAATGCAATCTGTATGCCGTCATTCTGCCAAGTCTTATTCGCTACACTATCACAATGGGCATTGTCAACTACCTCGGCTGCCATATACAGATTATCTTTATCCCAATTATAATAAAATGTTGCACTCAAATCCTCCGGTCCATCCCACACGGTCTCCATTTCTTGAGATTTGTTGCTCTCCTTGTTTAAAACAAAGGGCATTGTTTTATCCCATTCCCCATCAGATATTACACCATCAATTATGGGTGCCTTGTCTATGCTTGCAAAACCGTTCAAGTTTACCTTATCCTGTACCTCAAAGTTTTCGCCCGATTCTAAGCGAATCTCACATTTTACTGTGTTTCTTGCTTCACTCCATGAGTCCGGAATATATATATATTCCGTAACTGATGACTTTGGTCCAATATTCTCAAAATCAACTTTGACTGTTTCATCACTGTTGAAACTCGGCTCCTTAACCTCCAGAGTCCCTGATATTGCAGATGTACTCTTTTCATTATTAAGCCTTATGCCTATCTTCCATCTGCCGTCAAGTTCTTTCTCAGGTACAATTTTAATAGTACAAGCATTTACAGGATTCAGCTTGATTTCACACTTGTAATAAACAGCTCCGCTGTTTTCATCAACAATCTTTGCTATCACAAAAGCATCTGCCTTGGGGGCTGAACCTGCAGCCAAAACAACCTCTGCCTTATCACCCGCAAAGCCATTGTTTTCTTTAACAGTTATATCATCAGGCGTTTCAACCTCTACCTTAACACCGGAAAGTGCACTTACCTTATGAATCGTAAACACACTCTCATCATTTGCAATAATCGCAAGTTCTGTTGTACTTACTGAAAGATCTACCTTCTCAAACTCTATGGTGTTATAGTTACCTATAATATACTGCGGTATATCAGTAAGGTTTAAATAAATCTTACCATCCTTGGCTGTATATTCCGTCTCGTTGCCGTACATATCGGAAACTGAAACTGTGGGAGCATCAACCGATACTGCATATGCCTGACTCTTAACCTCGGCCGTATCCTTTATCCACGCCATTGTGACATTGGTACCGTCTGTCCTCGCAAATCTATGTGCAACGCCTTCACTATCGGTCAGCTCCACTTCTTCAAGCTTTTCTGCTGTTGCTAAGAATGAGTTATAAGCAGATACTGCACGCAGCTGCGGAAGCGGCTGATACGGCACATAATCACGGTCTTCTCTCTCATCTTCCATCCAGCCATAGGATTGCTCTGCCTCACCGACATTGTCTCTCTTCTTTCTCTGTGAACAGTACCAGATTACCTTGTCAACCTTATCGTGTATCATTGCATTGTATTTAATAACCCATGTTGCAACCTCTTCCGGAGTACCATACGATGCCTGCCAGCCCATCTCGGAAATGATAAGCTCCTTGTCACCAACACCGTACTTATCCATCAACCCCTGTGTATATTCGATACATTCGTAATGAATCCCTGTATCCGGACTTTTTTGATGTGCATATGTATGCATCGAAAAGCCATCCGCATAATCACCAACGCCAGCTTCAAACATCTCTTCTGCCATCTGCTTATAAAGCTCTGTTCTATTCCATGTCATACCCGAAAGTCCGTATACCTTGGCGTCGGGATTTGCCTCTTTTATTTTCGCATATGTGGGCTTTAGAAGGTCAACGTACGCAGAACCGGAAAGCTGGTCTCTGTTGAAGTGATCTAAAACGTTCCACTCGTTATATACCTCGTACCCATACGCATAATCCTTGGTGTCAAGTGCCAGATGATGAGCATATTCTGAAAATGCAGTGATTGCACCGGGACTTGAGGGAGGCATTTCGCCGGGCGCAACCTTTACGTTGTTATAACCGTTAATGAATAACACATCAAAGCCTAAATCCTTTGCAATATCGAAGGCTTTTTTATACCTATCAGGAACAGCATAAACACCTAACTTTGTCTCATAGTGTTCCCAGTAAAAAGTCATTCTTAAACTACTCATACCTGCATTTTTGAGTGCCACAAACTTTTCGGGATATCTCTCATAGCCGTCGCCCGAATCCACCGAGTGATCGTGGATACCCATAATTGGGTTTCTCTCCTCTGATTTTTTGATTGTCATGATTGTGGTGTCAAAGGTCTTAGCTTCATCCGTTTCAGTATCGACAGCTGTTACATTAACCCCGTACTTCGCCCAGCGTGAAAGGTCTGCTTTATAATCTATAACCTTGCTCTCACCCGGCTCAAGCTCCACCGAATCGATCCTTGAAAATTCTATCACCTGTAAATCGCTGACAATTTCCATTGTAACATCGTAGGTCTTTTTAACATCGGTTGGATTATGCACCTTGATGCCAAATTCAGCCGTTCTACTCCAGAAAGACTGCCCTAATTCCTCGCACACTATGTCAAGGTTGATTGTATCCGTTTCTGCCAAAATATTTTCCTTGCCGATTACTATGCTATTATCATCTGTGCTAAAGTCATTCTTTTCAAGATTGTCTTCAGGAAGAATTTCCACCTGTTCCTCTGCCACATCTTCTTTTTGTGCACAAGCAGGAATTAAAGCCATTATGCAAAGCACTACTGTCATCAACAAAATTGCCATTATTTTTTTCTTCATTGCAATTCTCCGTTCTGTTGTGAATCTTACTCTGCATTTGCAAATACTGCCTCAATCAAAATAAGCTCACTTGTCATTGTGGATAGCGATCTTGTCTTAATCCCATGTGTAACAAGATCCCATCCACTCACAAGCACCTTGTCTCCGGTATTGTCGAATGTCACAGAATACTTCATTGATACATCTAAACCACGAGGTATGATCGTCACTGATGTTATATCTGCTTTCGGAAGGGTAAAAATTCCGATAGCAGCTTTTGTTCTGTCTGCTGAAACAAGTTCCAGACCAAGATAACCCTTTTTTCGTGCGTCAGAAACATCCGGATTATGATGATACATCCGTGAGGCAGGAAGAAATGGCCTGATAAAATTCTTATATAGCTCAATGCTATGCTTTATAAATGCCAACTGCTGCGTATTAAATTCCGCTGCGGCCGGAGAAAATACGTTTAATGTCATATGCCCCAGCATGGCATTTCGCATCTGGAAATCCAATGATGCATGTTCATGACACCACATTCCCGCCACCAACCGGTCCACTCTTTCAGGTGGAAGAGCAAGGGTCATTCCTGATGTAATATACAAAGATCGTGATGCCCTCTGCCAATCAGAAACCCAAGTATGATTAAAGCTACGCAACATCGCCAGATCGGTACGTCCGCCACCTCCTGCACAGTTTTCAAATATCACATTCGGGAATCGTTTTTTCAGTCTCTCATACATGGCATAAATTTCCTCATAATGTTTTACCGAACCACATTCCAGCCTTTCTCCTTCTTTCAGGTAAAAATATTGTGCCGATTTCACATTATAATCAATACGGAATAAATCAATCTTATATTCTGTGATCACTCTGACGATTTCTGCTTCTGCCCATTCCACTACTTCCGGATTCGTGAAATCCAAAAATCCCTTTACCGGACAATCATAAAAGGGAAGCTTGGTAACCCATTCCGGATGCTGTTGGTAACAGGTGGATTTTTCTCCTGCACGCTCTACTTCCATCCACAAACCAAACTTCATGCCCTTGCTGTGAGCATATTCCACCAATTCTTCAATGCCTCCCGGATAACGGTCTTTATCATAATGCCAGTTTCCTGTACGAAGAAATAATTCCGATTCCAGATTTGGCGGACAATTCCAGCCGCCATCTACAATAAATAATTCGCATCCTACTTCTGCCATCTGGTCCATAAAACGCTTACTGGTCTCCAGAGACATATCATGTTCTGCTCCCATTCCGGAACCAACTAAACATGCATCACCATTTGCCTCCGGCAAATTCAGTACGGAGCGACGGATATGGTCATAGGAAGCATTGACTACATCATCCAAAGTTCCAAACATCGTACCAATATGTACCTGCGGCGTAACAAAGGTTTCGCCTGCCCCAATAAGCCTAAGAGGATGATATCCGGTTATGGATATTTCAATTCCAAGGGAAACATCCGTGCTTTCATGGTCTGCAATATAATCAAAGGCAAACTCGTAGCCCGCACTCCAGCCCAACTGACCGAAGAAAAACTGTCCATTTACCTTATTCTTCAAGAAAAATAGCGGATGTCGAAAACGATCTCGCAAAAAGCGTCCTGCAATCGTTGTCTTGTCAAAAGGAAGCGTTTTCCAGACAAACTGACCCTCTGATCCCCATCGTGAATTATCAAAATAGCCAATCTCATAAATATCTTCCGGGAATGCATCTGGGTCTGTGGTACGGAAATTCTTCATCTGCTGCAGGGCACCACTAAAAACAGACAATCTGGACAGTGCCATATCTTTTTCAGACAAATTGCAGATTTCCAGCCAACGAGTCAACATAGATGTTCCATCCAATAATGTATGTACCTTAATTTCCACTGGTTTCACTTTGCTTGATAAAGTCAAAACAGCCTCTTCAAACCCATCCTCTCTTGATATCTGCTTAAAATCTACGATTTCCAACATATAATCAACAGTTTCTCCGTCTAATTCAACGTGAAAAGTTGTTGGTTCTGCAAAAGGTACATTATCAATAAAGCTCGGAAAATTTGAAAGAACATTCAATGGATAACCTGCTGCATTCCACCCGCCTGAGACTAATGTCCCGTTCAGAAATCTTTCTTCATATACTGCAAGCCCGCTGCGATAGCAATACACCGGTTCCGGCATTTCTCGAAGGAAAATATTCTTATAATCACAACTATTAACTTTTTCTGTCATATTCAGTCCCTCTTTTCTTTTTCGCAACACATCGATTCAGAATTCGTTATAATAAAGTCACACCATGTATGAAAAGCTTCTTCATGTTTATCTATATCGCAATGCATCATATTTTTTTGTATCATGTGCGTTACATTATGCCCTTTCTCTTTCATTTTCTCAAGAAACTGTGGCATAAAATTCTCTGTAATCCGCTCATCCTTTTCTCCGTACACCAAAAGATATGGTATCTTCGGAAGCTTATCCACCAGATTTATGGGGGAATACATATCCATAATTGTCCTAAGCGGTCTTTCAGCCCAAATATGAGCTGAAAGAATCGCTCTCCTTGCATCCGGTACGAGTTCAAAAAATTTCGCCATATCCGTAACCGGACAGTTTACCGCACAGGCTGCTGCTTTTCTTTTGCCATAAATCAGATAGCAAAGAGCAGTAAGTCCCCCCATGCTTCCCCCGGTAATGATCAGCGGTGTCGAATCCGGAATCTGTAATTTTTGATAGACCGCATCTATTACCTGTTCGTTAAACATCTGAGAAGATTCACTCATCCATGCCCACACACTGTAATATGGAAATACCCAGGCAATACCTTGCTCTCCCAAAAGCCTTGCTTTAGCGGGGCTTTCAGAATACGTAGTTGCATCTGTATATCCATGAAAATCCACGCAGACAGCCTTTACCGGAAACTTGAGAGTATCCATGTTAAGAAAAGCATAGTCAACTATATTCTCTTCACAAATATATTTCATTATGGCTGCCTCCCTCTATCATTCTTCCGGCTTCAATAAGATCTTCAGTGCCCTGCCGCTCTCCAAATCTTCAAAGCATTGCTTCCAGTCCTTCAGTGCTCGAATCTGTACCATAGGCTCCACTTTTAATTTCCCGCTTTCCAAAAGGGCCAATGCCATTTTCCAGCCTTCATAGCTGGAGCTCATATTAAACTGCACATCCAAGACTTTCATCATAGCTGCATTCCAAGGTACTTCCACCGTTTCCCTTGCAGTCATGCCGATAGCACACAGCCTTCCTCGTTTTTTCAATACTTTAATTGCAGTCTTAATGGCACTGCCTGCACCGGATGCCTCCACCACAAGGTCTGCACCGATACCGGTCTCTTCCATAATCACCGCTGCTGCATCTTCCTTCAGCACATCAATGAACAGATCATAGCAGTCAAGCTCCTGTGCAATCTTTAAACGATACTCTATATCGGAGGTACATCCGCAGAGAATCACCTTTCCCGCTCCTGCAATCTTTGCCATCTGTGCTGCAAGCAGGGCGATAGGTCCCACACCCATAATGACCACGTTGTCTCCGGGTCTTACACCTGCACGCTCTAACAACTGGTGTGCCACGATAGCTGCAGGCTCCGTAACTGCCGCTGCCTCCATAGAAACATTCTCAGGAACCTTGTGCAACAAGTGTTCCGGCATCACCAGATAATCGGTAAATGCACCATCAATTCCCCAGCCAATGGATCTTTTATCGGCACAGTTCTGAATATGTCCGTTGCGGCACTGGTAACACTTACCGCAGGCTTTGTTGTGTGGTTCTCCCACCACACGATCTCCCGGTATAAACGCAGTTACTTTACTGCCCACTTCCACGATCTCACCGGAAAATTCATGTCCCAATATTACCGGCGGATAATAGGGATATTGATCATGATAAATATGTAAATCGGTGCCACAAATTCCGCTGTAAGCAACTTTGATCAAAACCTCGTCATCTTTGCATACCGGAATCAAACATTCTTTCAATAACAAATTTTCTTTTCCTTCTCGTTCTTTCACTAAAGCAAGCATAGCTGTTCTCCTTTTACCTTCTACACAATTTCAGCTTTTGCCACACGTACACAGTAGTCGATACCATATTCAAAGCCTGTAAAATCTACTGTCAATGCATTATCCTCGTATTTATAAGTCAGTCTTTCATCATTATCCATCCAGTGTACATCCGTTACCTGACAATTAAAATCCTCAAAGGTAAATTCGCCTTCCGTACCTTCCATATACACAACATTTGCGTCACCTTTCCTGCACAGGTCGAAACAGAAAAGATAGATGCAGTCTTCGCTCTTAAGTGCAAAATTCCGGCAATCACGGCGATACCAGAAAGGTGTACCATTATAAATAGCTTCACCAAACATATCCATCCATTCGCCCATCACATGCATAATCGCCTTTGGCATTATCGGAATCTGTCCTTTCACATCAGGTCCCACATTCAACAGGAAATTCGCTCCCACCTTTCGGCATTCGCAAAGTTCCTCTATCAGACGTTTCGTGGTTTTAAAATTGAAATCCTTCGCCAGCCCCCAATGCATATTTACGCTCTCACATACCTCACCGGTAATGTATTTCGGAGCATTTTCCCTGTTCAGCGGTTCGGCTTTTCCCCTTTCAAAGGTAACACAGTCAATCTCAGGATTGCCCGTTTCTCCCTGTGCAGAAAGACCGGTATTGTTGATAATGATTGCCTCCGGCTGGTATTTCCGAATCGTTGCATACAATGCATCTTCTTTCCAGTCCCCGTCCTTGTTGCTCCAACAACCGTCAAACCACAAACCTCCTATTTTGCCATATTGCGTGCATAATACTTCTACATTTTTTCGCAAATACTCCAGATATCGATCAAAATCCTGATAAAAATCTTGGTTCCACCACTCATATGTGGCATAATAAAAGAATGGTACTATATCATGCTTTCTGCAGAAGAATACAAATTCTTTCACAAGGTCCCTGCCTGCCCCGCTATGGGTAATATCAAAATCGGATAGACCTTGGGTATCAAACAATGCAAAGCCATCATGATGCTTGGTGGTAAATGTAATATATTTCGCTCCTGCCTTTTTTGCAGTCAGCACAATCTCTTCCATGCTGTCTGGGCAAAAATCCTTGGCAAGTTTCCTATACTCTGCTTCCTCAGTCTGTTTTCTTTGTGCCGTCCACTCCCCACGTCCGATACCGGAATACAGTCCAAAGTGAACAAACATACCAAATCCTAATTTTTCAAAATCCAATATATACTGCTTTGCCTTTAATTCGCTCATTCAATTTTCTCCTCATATAGATATTTTCTTCGCCTATACCATCACGCCAACATCTTCGTCAGCCCAACAATCAATGGCATGGTAACCAGCGAAAGAATCGTAGAAAGGGAAACCAACCTTACAGACAGCTCTGCATCTCTTCCAAATTTTGCTGAAAATATGGTGGTTGTTGCCCCTACCGGCGCACTCACTCCTAACACGGAAACGATCAGCACATTTCCCCTTACTCCACACACATACATGAGTGCTAAACATACCAACGGAAATACCAGCAGTCTCATGGCCATACACAGATAAGACCATTTATCCCGCAAGGCTGCTAAAATATCTGCTTTTGCCAAATAGTAACCTACCATAAACATGGGTAACGGGAGGTTTAGTGCTGACATGGCAGCAAGTGCATCCGACAACACTCCCGGCAGACGGATGCCTGCAGTATCTCTCATATGGATAAAAAGTGGTGAGGTGAATAAAAAGAGTCCCACCACAACACCGATAATACCCGGATTTAAAAGAATCTTTTTCAGGTTCATGCTTCCCTTTTTACCGCTCATATCCACAAGGCCCCATGTCCAGAGCACAATATTAAATACTGCTAAATATACTGCTGCATATAATGCTCCCTCATGGCAGTTATCCGTATCGATCAATGCCTGCGCAAGGGGCAGGGCGATAAATCCCGCATTGGAAAAGACTGCTGCAAACCGCATGACACTCCTCCGATCCTCATCCTTAAACCGGAATATTCCCTTTACAGCAAGAATCATGACTACATGTACCAGGACAGTGATGACTGCCACCAGACCAATATTTTTCAGGATATCCAGCATCTCTGCTTTTTGATATACTGTTGCTGAAAAGGCATTAATGATCACACAGGGAGTAACAAGATACATGACGATATCTGCCAGCTTCTTATTCACCTCTTCTGTCAGCATCCCAATCCGTTGACATCCAAACCCCACTGCGATGAGGATAAACAGCAGGCACACCTTTTCCGCTACTACAAGAAAACTCTGAATAAATTCCACAAATGCTTTCCTCCCCCCTTAATATTCGTTTCCTTGACTGTTTTTTTCGTCCTTAACAATCTTAACAATGCGGCTTGTTCCAAGTCTCTCTGCGCCAAGTTCTATAAAATCTTCTGCATCTTCTATTGAGGCAATACCGCCTGCTGCTTTTATCTTAAGTTCCGGACAAATGTTTTCTGCAAACAATGCAATGTCTTCCCTTGTAGCTCCTGCTGCTGAAAATCCAGTAGATGTCTTTATATATTCTGCACCGGATGCCGAGATGATTTCGCACATCTTTACCTTTTCTTCCGTTGTAAGAAGACAGGTTTCTATAATTACTTTCAGTAATCTGCCATGACAAGACTCCTTGATCTTTTTGATTTCCTGCAATATAGCATCATACTTTTTGTCTTTCAGCCATCCAATATTAATTACCATGTCAATCTCATCAGCCCCATTGCTTACTGCATCTTCTGTTTCAAAACATTTTACAACTGTAGTACTGTAACCATTAGGAAATCCAATCACTGTACAGATTTTAAGTTTTTCTCCCACATATTCCTTTGCTTGTTTCACAAAGGAAGGGGGAATACAAACTGAAGCAGTTCCATATTTCATCCCATCATCACATATTTCCCGAATTTGTTCCCAGGTAGATTCCTGTTTGAGAAGTGTATGGTCGACAATACCTAATATCTTCTTCCTATCCATTTTCATCATTTCTATACTCCAAACTCCTTTTTCAGTAAATCAAGAATCTCTTCTCTCTTCGGCATAGAAGGGGCTGTTCCTAACCTTGTTACGGAAATCGCTGCTGTACAGGTAGCAAACTGCAGTGCGGTCTCTATGGGAAGCCCTTCTGCAATGGCAGTTGCAAGACCGCCGTTAAAGGCATCTCCTGCTCCCGTGGTCTCTACCGCATCCACTTTGATGGACGGAACCATCACTTCTCGTATGCCATCGGTGAAGAATGCACCTCTCACACCAAGTGTTATGATCACATTTTTTACACCCATCTCAAAAAATCTCTTCGCTGCCGCCCGGCAGTCTTCTATGGTCTCCACTTTTATACCTGTGAACTGCTCCGCCTCCGTCTCATTGGGTGTCACATAATCAACACCCTCGAACACGCACTTATCAACGGAAATGTATGGCGCAGGATTCAGAATGAATGGCTTATGGTATTTATGGACCAGTTCTTTTGTGGCCATCACAGCATCTATCGTTGTCTCAAACTGGGTCAATGCTGCGTCACAGTCTGCAAAATCCTTCTCAGCAGCCAGGACCGCTTCCCGGCCAACTCTATCATTTGCAGCCAAAACAACTATAATACGGTTCTGGGCATCCCGCTCATCCACTTCGATCAGGGCACCTGCTGTCTCTTCCCCTGCCACAACTGCAACATACTCTTCACTCATGCCTTCCTTGGCATAATGTTCTTCCAATATTCTGCCAAGGAAATCGTTTCCTCTGCGTCCGATGATTTTCACTTCAGCACCGGCACGATGAGCTGCTGTCATCTGATTGTTTCCTTTGCCCCCCGGGCCGAAACGGAGTGCTGTCCCCTTTGTGGTTTCTCCTGCAACCGGAAGATGGGGTGCGAATCCGGTAATGTCTACCAACAGCGACCCCGGACCTATAATCTTTGCCATAACCTATTCCTCACTTTCCTCAACCATCTTGAACGAGGTCCCCCACTGTCTGATCCTTTCTTCATAGGCATCATTGAATCTCCAGTCACGCCAGAACGTCAGGATACACATATCCGTTTCTGACTCACTGTTGTCCAATGCATGGAAACAGCCTGCCGGGATAAAGATCACCTGATTAGGTACCACATCGATGACCTCATCATTTAGCTTCAGCTTGCCTTTACCGGAGAGGATATAATAAATCTCATCCTCCTCATGGGCAGCTCCACCTAATGCACAACCCGCCTTCACAGTTCCGTGATTGATCTGGATCACATCCTCACGACCGGTAACCACATGATCTAAGATCATGCGTGATTCATACTCTTTTCCAAAAACAAGGGGCTTTACCTTTGCCGTTTCCACATAAAAAGGTTCTAACTTCTTTTTTTCCATTTTCCCACTCCTTCTATCTTTCCACATTAATCAGCCTTAATCAAAATCGATCATGATCTTGATCTTGCTGCTTTGGTATTTTTCTGCGTTCTCAAATACATCCAGACAGTCCTCAAAAGGAACATGATGGGAAATAACCGGTGTCAGCTTTACAGGGTTTTTCTGTATCATCTCACAAAAAGCCGGTGCATTTCCAAAACATCCGGCAGCACCTACTAAGGACTTACAGCCTAATACTAAATTGTCCATAGGCACACCGTCCAAATCACGCTCGTAAAAGCTAACAATGGAGATTCTGGCGTAGCGTCTGGTGGCTAAGATACATTCGTTCAGTGCTGCCGCCGATCCTGAAGTCTCCACCACAAAGCTGGCTCCTTTCCCATCCGTAAGTTCTTTGATCCTCGCTACAGCATCTTCTTTTCTGGAATTAATTACTTTATCTGCTCCGATCTCCAATGCTTTCTTCAGTTTTTCTTCCGTTCTTCCCACTAAGATTACCTGTCCTGCTCCCAGATACTTTGCGATCCAGACAGAGATCATACCGATAGCTCCGGTTCCGTATACCACCGCTGTATCCTCTGCTGTAAGAGTAACATTCTTAAAAGCATCATAGGCAATGGAGCCGGGCTCGATCAATGCCCCCTCGTCCATGGACACTTCATCCGGCAGATGATACACATGATGCTCCGGCATCAGCATATACTCTGCATAGCAGCCATCCCAGCAGTTTACAGTCCCTACAGAATGACCATTTGGACAGTTGGTATAGTCTCCCTTCTGACAGGTCTCACATACACCGCAGGAGGTAAAGTTGTCTGTATAAACCCGGTCTCCTGGCTTAAACTTTGTAACCTTTTCGCCTACCGACTCTACAATCCCTGCCCATTCATGTCCGAATCTGCAAGGGAACACAATCTCTCCACTGCGGATAAAACTGCTCTCACCTGTGTAAATGGAACTGTCCGTTGCACATACACCTGTGCGTAACACTTTCATTACTATCATATTGTCCGTTGCCACCGGCTTGGGTACCTCCTCCATCCGGGCATCATAAGGACCATATACGGTGACTGCTTTCATTGTCTCTACACTCATTCTGCTTTCTCCTTCCATGCTATGTGAAGTTTAAATTCAAAACTGCTCTTTGCCGGTACCATTGACACGTATCCCCGTTTCTCTGCCCTGTCCGGGGCATCAAATGGAACCGTACAGGGCTCCGGCGTGATGCTGTACAGATCCTGGAACTCGCCATTATTGAACCATATCCCTAAATATGGCACCTTTTCCGGATCCACTTCGAATAACAGACGGCTTCCGTCCGAATACTCCAGTCCAAAACATCCTTCCTTCATAGGTTCCAGATAGTAAAATTTATATGCCGCACCCTTTCCCGGCCGATATCCAGTAAGGCGATCCTTCGACAACTCCGATTCTGGGATCCCTTTCGTTGCAAACATCATCTCTGTAGGAGTATCTTCCCCAAAGGGCGTGAATACACGTACTCCGTCCTCTCCCTGCAGCATGATATGACCGGCCCAAAGATAGGGGAAAGGTACCTCTCCGTGATTGATTATATGGTAAACAATATCCATGCCCCCATCCGCTGCCGGATGAATCGTCTTTTGATAATCAATGGGAAAAATCCTGGATTTTGCTGTTAAAACAATTCCTTCTTCTTGCAGACTTACATCATACGGGATCCGGCAGGTCTCCCCATGATCCGGATAGGTAATACCTTCATATGCACCCTCCTGCGGGGTATAAGGATCCACTGTAGGAAACATATCATCAAAACCGCTGCATTCAGATGAGACATAATCACCATCATATGTAAGTACCTTGTATTCTTCTCCTGATTTCACCGCAAGGAGTTCTTTTCCACTGCTGCGTACACAAAGGGAAGCCATCTTCCCTCCATCCTGTGGAAGAAATGTTGCAATCAGAGCATCACTTTCAATGGTCACTGCAGGTCTGTCTTTATATTTACTTGTATACATTAATCTAACCTCCTCGGGAAAACTCGTGTACCCGGGGCTCAAAGCCCCGAAAACACTGACATTCTTGTTCGAGTACATGTACTCGAACAGTTGTTACTTTTCATATATCATAGCCCTCAACTGATTTATTTCTTTCTGTAATCGTGAGATTTCAGTCTCAAGCTTTGCTATATATCTGTCTTTACTTTCTATGACAACATCCTTTGATTTCGATGTTTTGTCATATTTTTTGTGGTAAGCATCTTTTCTTGCCTGTTCCACTTCTCTTTCTTTTGTGATAACATCCCTGATTTCTTCATTTGTGTATAAATAATTCTTAGATAACCCACTTTCTACATGAACGCTGTTAAAGTTTACTGACCCTTTGCACATCTTTATCTTTTCGATAGCTTTTAAAGCTTTTTCTTTAGCTTCATCTGAACGCTTCTTCCAACCAGCCTCCAAATGCTTTGTATTATCAATCATCTTAATCCTCCCGAAGTTTTCCATTTTTATGAACAATTCCTTCCTGAAGGATTCTGTCTCTCATCTTTATTAGATTTTCAAGATACTGATTGTTCTTTTCTATCCAGTCATTTCTTTCTGTTTTCTCTGCTATCGAAATCATTGCTTTTACTCTTTTTATTTCGGTTTCATATACTGGCAAATCTTCTTTGGTTGAGCAGAAACTGGCACACTCTAAACACATCTGTGTCTGACTTTTGCATCCTATTTTAGAAGGCTTAAAGCAGGTGCCAAACGGAACTCTTACGGCATCAAGATTCTTTCTTACATGTTCATAGCAAACATCTTCCGTATGCTGATAATTCTTATTAGGCGGCGCAGTTGCCGGCTTAAATAAATCAAGTTTCTCTGTCTCGCTCCATTTTTTGTAAAGCATATCTGATGAAACCTTTGAGTAGTGCAACGTCATCTGAAGACTACAGTGACCAAGTATCTGTTGTATGATCCCTATTGGCATTCCCTGTTCGGTGTATTCCATTGCCCTTGTATGCCTTAAGGAATGCGTTTTAAAATGATACAATTCGCCCGAACCATCTTTTATACCCTTACGTGCTATTAATTCATTTACTGCACTGGCAAAAGCCGGCTTACTGTAAGGCAATCCCTTAGTCTTTCCTTCATAGGTGTTAAAAAGGTACTTATCCGGATTATTCTCATCTGTACTTTTGGATTTGGCATCTTCTATGAGAGCAGATACCATTTCAGCCACTTCTGGTCTTATAGGAATCTTGTGAAGTGGAATTCCCGTTTTCGTTATCTCATCATAAAGATAAGGAACGTATTCCTCTGTTCGACTATTCCACACATAATCAAGACATCTGTCATATCTAAGATTCAAGATATCTGTTCCACGCCAGCCGGTTTCTCTGAGAAGGATGTATACCGGTTTCATTTCTGCCGGTTCTATTTCATCAATAGCAGCATCAAGCTCTACTCTTATCGGTTCCGGTATATATTTAATCTTTTCTAAGGTATCAGCCGCACGCTCACGTTTCGGTATATCCTCGTCAAATATAAGTCGTGTGATATCCTTCTTTGGAGCTACATCAAACTCTGCCAACTGAATGAAATCCAACCAGTTTCTAATGAAAGAAACAGCCTTGCTTCTGAATGTGGCATTATGCTCCTCATAATCCTCAGCAACCCACTGCACATACTTTTCCAAATCTAATCTAGTCAACTTTTCCTGAAATCCATCTTTATAATCATGTGCATAAAAAGATTGGTAAAAATATTTGATATACACAAGGATTTCGCAGCAAAAGCTCCAACTACGTCTGTAAATGAGGGTTTTCATATACCTTTTTACAGATTCCCTGTAATACATGGGTATCTCAGCAAAACTGATACTTGGTCGCGTTCTTTTTATTGCTGCCGATAACTTTACGCCGGGTATTAAAAGAGCATGCCACTTATCTTTGTCCAATTCTTCTTTTTCATCATGAAAGTCTCTGATATATCTAACAACACGATATTTTATTTCCTGAAACTTCTTTTTCTCGGTATCGCTTGCATTTATATCATCCATAACGATTTCATCAGGATTGATATCAATAAATGAGATTCCTACATGATGTTTTACTGCTTTGCCCAGGTTACGTATTGCTCGCACATAGTTGGCACAACATCCATATGCCGAAAAGACCTCTTCGCTTAATTGTTTTAAAATGAAATATTTCATCTCATTCTTCAAACGGTTTTGTCTGAACGTTGAAAAATCAGCTATTGTACATCTTTTAACCTTATCCTTAACACAGATTCCTCTTTCTTCAAATGCCTTATCACTTCCAAGCCAAATATCATTCTTGATCCAATAACCATGTTCAGCACTCAGATAATCACATATTTCCATATATTTATCATCCGAGTCATATGCTAACGCTAATGCTCCCATTACTCCGATGCCTCCTTCCCCGGTATCTTTAGTTGATCAGATACCTTTTTGAAGGCTTCAGACACCTCATCATCAGAAGGATGAACATAGGTGTTAAGCGTCGTATATATATTTTTGTGTCCGGCTCTTATGCGAAGCAACTCCGGCTCCCAGCCTGCTGAATTTAGCATACTGAGTGAAGTGTGACGAAACATGTGTGGCGTTACATATATTCCTGTCTTTTTTCTAAGCTTGCGGAAGAGGTTATCTACATCTACATAATCCATAGCCTTTCCAGCATTCTTGCCCATCATTTTTACAAAGACATGGTTTGTTTTGATTCCTTCTGTATGAAAGAAACATACATACTCTGTAAATACTTCAAGTAAATCCTGTGAGCAATCAAGCTTTCTTGGACTTGATACTGTTTTGATTTCCGAAAGATTTTCCATCTCTCCTCGGTCATGGATTGTGATTGTACCTGCCGAAATATCAAAATCTTCAAGCCACAAGGATAAAGCTTCCCCAATACGCATCCCTGTTTCAAAAAGCAGATAAAGCAAAAAATAATCTCTGATATTGCCTGTTGCCTTGATTAAAGTGTTTACATCTTCTCTGACAACTGTTTTTATTTTTTGCTGTGGAATTGGCAAATGCAGCATATATCGCTTTTCGCGCTTTTTATCAGCTATTCCATTAAGAAATTCCCGATAATTCTTCTGTGGGCTTTTTACAAACTTTATCAGTTTCTGTGACAACTGATTCTCGTACTCATCATGAAGCGAAAGATAATTATAAAAATTTAATACTGTGTCTACATTTGCATTGATTGTTTGTGCTCTGACAGCCGGCTCAAGAAGTATTGGAATGACTTTTTCATGTGTCCTCGGATATTTAAGCCATGCAACAAACTCTGCTAAATGATCTACTGTTACCTCTGTGCACTTCAATTCCTTTTGTTCTAAAAAAGAATAGAAGTGCTTCATATGGATGCAGTGTAGCCTTAACGTATTTCTTGCCAAACCTCTGTCATCCTCAAATCTCAGATAATTCAATACCGGTTGTACTGGTACTGCATTATCGTCCGCCAGATAATATCTGGTTTTACCATCACTGGTTTCAAATGTTATTACTACCATTATTCATGCTCCTCTCGGTTTACTCATGAATAATGATACACCAAATCCCTTCTGTTCGAGTACTACAAGTACTACGAGTACACTACACGAGTTATACTGTACTCCAACAGTAAATAATCCCTATTCGAGTACTATGAGTACTATAAATCAGATACACGAGTTATCCATATCGGAGTTTAACATTATTTCATATCTGTGTTATTTCAGAAAGTCCACGTGACATGGAGTCTCGATTACCGAGCCGTCACGTCCTTTGATCAGGATCGTACTTTCATCCTTTTTCTCTATGGACACAACTCCCTGATAATCCTCCGGTATCTTAACCACACCACATATCAGCTTATATACCCGTTCACTTCCGTCAAATTCATGGAACATCTGATATCCCAGCTCTGTAAGCGGATTATCTTCCTTCTCTCCGGCCATTCCATAGAAGAAATAGTTTGTTGCCGCTCCGATCTCAATACAGCCGTTAACCCGTCCCTTCCACTGTCCATAATGCCTTCCACAGTAAGAGGTCCAGATCATGGAATTGGAAAGCTGTTTGGGATTTTTCAACTGATAATACAGATATCCTCCTGACGTAACACTTACTGCAGCATAGTCAAATTCATGGGTCTGGTCAAACACATACATATAAATATCATCAAATCCCTTGATAAATGGCTGCTTTTTAAGATTTACATGCTGTCCGTATACTGTGGGTACATCCGTTTCATCCACGATCTGATAATCCACAGGCAGGGAACAGTATCCTCCCTTTTCCGGGCTGTCTATATGGGTAGGGGAAGTCAGGCACAGCTTATACTCTGACATATCCACCATGGCACTTCCAATCCCTTCCGGAAGCTGAAGAGTCGGGTGATATCCTACGGAATAGGCTCCGGTTACACCCTTTACGGTATTTGCTATATACAGCACCGTTTCTCCGTCCCGTACTGTTATACTCTGCTTTACCGTTGCATTTTCCTCCGGTACATAAGTAGATAGCATCAGCCTTTTCTCAACCTCGTCGGCTGTTTCTTCCCAAAAGTTCCAGTCTCTTGCCGGTACAAAGCCATGACAGGGACGCATGATCCCCTTATCCGACTTTGTCATTCCGAAGGGAAGCCCGAAAAAGATGCCGCGAAGCGGATAATCGCAAGTTCCGGTTAAAGCACTGCAGTCTTCATTCCACCAGGGTGCGATAAAGAAAGGATTTACTATTTTATCCCCGAGTTTAAAATCTGCCATCACATGTGCACCGGTTTTCGTGACCATTGCACTGGTTACATCTGACTCCAATATATAGCTTTCTCTTCCATATAATTCTTCCGTTTTCATTCCGTTCCTCCACAGTTTAAGAATGCCGGCCTCATTTTTGTTCAGCCGGCAAAGATATCCCTTAAAATTTAGGTGGCTGGTTTGTGGCTGCAGCAGAGAGCATGGATGTATCATCATTCACGATCTGAGGAACACGACTCACACCCAGACGATCCGCACCAAGGCTTAAGAATTCATAAGCACTCTTGCGGTTATCCACACCACCGGATGCCTTTACCTGCATCTTATCGCCTACTACTTTTTTCATTAATTCGATATCATGTACAGTAGCGCCTCCATTTCCCATACCGGTAGAGGTTTTTACAAATGCAGCTCCTGCCTTTAAGGAAAGTTCGCAGGCAAGTATTTTCTCCTCATCCGTCAGGTAACAGGTTTCGATAATCACTTTTACCTTAGCCTTTCCTTCTACAGCATCTACAACCGCTTTGATATCCTCATAAACAAATTCCGTATCGCCACCACGCAATGCACCGATATTGATCACCATATCTACTTCATCGGCACCGTCTTTTACTGCCTCAGCTGCTTCCATTGCTTTGATCACAGTCTTGTTTGCGCCTAAAGGGAAACCGATTACGGTTGCTGTCTTTACATCCGTACCTTCCAACTGATCGTGAACCAGCTTTACATGTACCGGATTTACGCAGACTGCTGCTGCACCATATTCAATTGCCTCTTTACAAAACTCTTTTACCTTTTCTGCGGTAGTGTATGCACGCAGAACTGTGTGATCACAATATTTCGCATAACCTGCATCATAACCTTCTTTAAGTAACATTTTATCAATCTCCTTTATCATTTTTATAATGTATGGAATCCGTCTCTTGCATACAGTGCCGCACCGACGGGTACATTATCATCCAACAACTGACAGATAACTACGTTGAAACGATCTTTTCCTGAAATAAAAGCATATTTCTCTGCATTCTTTTTGATGGGGTCTAAAATCCACTTGCCAAGGTTGGCCAGTCCTCCTCCGATAGAAAAGGTATCTATTCCTAAAAGTGTTACGACATTTCCCACGCCGATACCATAGGAAAATCCAATGCGTTCCAATTCCTGCAGCGTAAACAAATCTCCTTGTTCTGCAGCTTTTCCCAGCATTCTGCAATTTGCATTTGCAACATCTCCGTTACACATGGTATAAAGCAGTGAATCCTTCGGAATATATCCCGGTGTACGCAACCGTCTTTCAACAGAAGTTCCACTACACAGGGCCTCGATTCGCTCAACAGCTCCTTGTTCGTTCTTTGTCCAGTCTGCTACATATGTATTTCCAAAATACGAGGCTCCATAACCTATTCCATCCCATGTATAATCCCCCACGAAAAAGGAACCACCAATGCCGGTACCGATATTGGAATAGAAAAATTTCTCTGAATTTTTCCCACTGCCCAACTTATATTCCGCATAGCCTCCTGCCACCGTATCATTTACCACGATAGTGGGCACATGAAAAGATTCTTCAAACCATGTCTTTAACTCAAAATCCTTCCATCCAGGTACATGCAGGGAAATAAGCACTCTTCCAGTAGCAGTTTCCAATGGTCCGCCAAAACCCACGCCTATACGAAGAATGTTTGGATATTTCTCCAACAATACTGGTACATTTTGACTGATCCAGTCCAGAATATCTTCTGCGCCACGTTTCAAAACAACATACTCACTGACCATCTCAATGATTTTACCCTGCTCGTCGCAGACAGCCATCTGTTGTTTTGTGCCACCAATTTCAACACCCAGGTAAAATTTTTGCATATTTTCCTCCTAACTCATGCATTCTCTGTATCAGTTTATTCAAGAATCATCATTTCTCCTTGACGCAGCAGCTTGTACTTCTCATCCGGTGCAAGCTCCTTCATCTTCTGCTGGAACAGGCCGGGATTTCCTCCATGTTCCGCAAAGTTCCAGTAATGACAAGGCACCGCCAGTCCGGGAGTCAGCTCTTTTATCACGTTTGCCGCCTGTTCTTCATCGAGATTTCCAAAGGCTCCATTAATAGGTAAGATCAATAAATCTACTCCATGAAGCATCGGATTTTCCAGATAATCCGGTCTGTATGCGGTATCTCCCATGATATAGATTCGTTTTCCGGAGATTTCTAAAAGAAGTCCCAGAGCATATGGTGTATCCTTACCATGATCGCAGGGCATTCCTGTAATCTTCACAGTTCCTCGTTCCAAAGTTTCCCCACAGGCAAGATATGTAACATTATTATTGATTCCCAATCTCTCGCACTCTGCTCTTGTATCCAACGCACCAATGAATTCCGTATGACCATTTGCCATCATTATAGGAATACTGTCCGGATCAAAATGATCAAAATGTGCATGGGAAGCTATGATCTGGTCAAATATCAGATCGTTGGCATCCAAAATATACGGCATCAGTCTCTTAAATCCAAAATACCTCTCGCAACAGTTGGACAGATATGGATCTACTGCAATCAACTGATGGTCAGACGTCTTAAAAATAAAACCTGCCTGACCTAAAAAACAGACACTTACTGTACCTTCCGGCACCTGTAATGATGCCACCTTTTGTGCAAAATCTCTCATAATGCTCTCCATTCTGACGCCTGCCTGGGCGCCACAATTCCTATATTAAAAGTCCCTTGCAAATCCTCCACAGGTCCATCCGCCATCTACGGGAATCACAGCACCGGTCATATAAGAAGCCAGATCCGATGCAAGAAATGCTGTTACATTTGCAATTTCTTCTGGTACGCCCTGACGTCCCATGGGGATATGAGACAACAGTCCCTGCATGGCACTGTCCTTCTGCCACAAGGTATTGGTTACTGCAATACCGATGGAACCGGGACATACTACATTAGCCCTGATTCCCTGAGGGGCCAGTTCTAATGCAATGGCGCGGGTAAAGTTGATCACTGCCGCTTTTGCCGCATTAAAAGCACACTGATTTCTTAACCCTAACATACCCACGATGGATGCGATATTTACAATAGATCCACCCTCTGTCATATACGGTATTGCCTTTTTCGTACAATGATAGGTCCCGTTGAGGTCTACATCAATGATCATGTTCCACCATTTATCGCTGAACTGATCCACATGCTTTCTCTCGTCCGGTCCCACATTGATGCCCGCATTGTTGACCAATACTTTTATTGTTCCCAGATCCTTATAAATCTGTTCCATGGCCACACTGACTGCATCCATATCAGTGATGTCAAAGTTATACCCCTTTGCAACACCGCCCTTGGCTTGTATATCTTCCGCCACCGTTTCGGCACCTCGCAGATCGCACACTGCTACTTTAGCACCATTTTCTGCAAACAACTTTGCCATTGCTGCACCCAGACCACCGGCAGCACCGGTGATGACAACATTCTTGCCTTCAAAATTTATGTTCATGTTAATCTCCAATCTGCTCTGTTTACTCTCCTATCTTCAGCATGTGTCTATGCTTAATAAATGCCTTGACAGTTATAGCTGTTTCTTTTTCAAAAAAATTGCACATGAAATACAGACTTACCTGTAATGCTTCACTCATCTCTATTAATGAAATATCTGATAAACAGTTTTTATCTACATAATCAATTATTTTACTAATCAACGCATCCTTGCTTACTTCAGGACTGATTTCCACCTCTCTGATGGTAGAAACCATCCTCTCCAGAATATCCTTATCTACTTCCGGCGAAACCATAAACTCCTGAATCAGCTCATCCAGCGTTTGTGCCTGCGGATACTCCATGGAAATACACTGCATACAACATTTGTCAAAAAGAGCACTTACAATATCCTCTTTCCTGCCTTCTTTCATTATGTATTCTGTCAACTCTTTGTTGGTAAACAGCTCCGTTTCGTGAAACGGATTCGTATCTGTTCCGGTATATGTTTTAATCTTATTGACAATACGTTTCAAATAACCTGCTTCACTGTTTACCCATCCGTCGATAATATCTGCTTCCGTAAACTTTGCCATAAGGATTTCCCGTGCAGATGCATTGACTCGGGCGAGATTATTCTTAAAAGCTCCCCTTTCTCTGTCATATACCACATAGATATATCCATCCGGTCCTTCTGCAACATCCGGATAAGAAACATCATTTCTCTCATCCAACATAAGTCTGTAAGGCCATGTTTTTCCCTCATCTTCAGATAAAAGTGCGGCCAAATTGTTCCTTCCTTGAAAATCCACATGATTGATCAGTAGGATCCGTCCTGATGGCAGTCTTTTTATATGAAAGCGGGAACTTGGATTCTTTATCCCGCTATTTCCACCTTTCGTCCAAGTAATTCCTCCATCATAGGACTTTGACAAGGCAATACCATAGTATGTTCTGACATACATATTCAAAGTTTTATCCTGCATTTCAAGAATCTGATGTTCGTCGAAGCTACGATTTGCTACATCTGCACCTCCTATCAACTGAAATGTCTTTCCGTAATCAACTGTCCTGTAAACCAGAGATTCTCTTCGACCTATTTTGTAATCATATTCAGGTGCTATAGCACGCACGCCCTCCCGCCATATTGCAACGGGAAATAGCCACTCTCCAGTAGAAAGTACTGTTGGCTTATTCATCATGATATTGTGTCCTATAAAAAACTCATCACTCCATGTAAGTTCGTCCGCATCCGGATCTTCACAAACGGAACCATATAGTCCATCCTCCGGACACTGTGCCCATGTAAACCACAGTCTTCCCAGTGGATCGATCCACAGACAGGGATCAAAGCAGCGTTTTCCTTCTGCTGTTGCTACCAAAATAGGTTCTGTGTAATGCACACCATCATCAGACATAACCACAAAGGAATAATTTCCAATTTGTTCCTTTACTCCACCTGAATAAAAAGTTACAAATATACGTCCTTTCTTCGTCACTTCCACACTGGGGATTCCCTGCCAGTGACGTTTGTCTGTGTAATACTCTCTTAATTGTTTAGAATCTGTCAGTAACATTTCACTACCTCCTTGTCAAATCTGTAAATTATTTTTTTCCCTATATTCTCCCGGAGCTACTCCGGTTATTTTCTTGAAAGCACGCCGAAAACTGGCATCTGAACTATATCCTACCGCCTGTGCAATCTCACTGATTTTCTCGTCCGTATTCCGAATCAATTCACATGCTCTTTTAATTCTCAATTCCTCAATAACTACAGAAAATTTCTCTCCATATACTTTTCTAAAAAGAGTAGAAACGTACGTTTCATTAAAGCCAAATTCCTGTGATATTTGTTTTAAAGACAGTGTATTATCACAATAATTTTCATTCACATAATTAATGATCTTCATGGCAGACTGATTTTGACGCACTTCCTTTCTATTCCGAATATCTTCCGCAAGCTTATCAATACAATCATAAATACCATCAAAGTAACTGTCGATATCTTGCACCTCGCTTAATTGTCCCTCCATGATTTCCAGCGAAACATCATATTTTTTTCCCAAAGAAATAATGGATTCCTTCAGTCTGTTTTTAATCAGTACTTCCGTATCCATAGAATGAGGTTCCATGCAATTCACAAAATTATCCTCATAAATGATTCTGACAATCTCTTTCGCTTCTTCGGATTTTCCCAATACGATATAGTTGTAGATTTTCTCATCAAAATCCTTGGGATAATAGTATCGATTCTTCAGTTTCTTATAATCTGAGTATAACGCAACTTCATTTCCTGAGCTTTCAATATATCGCAATACTTCCTTTGCCTGATTGTAAGCCAAATGAATCTGAAACATAGAATCAACTATATCGCCGGCAACTATCTCTACCTCAATACCACAATTATACTTAATTTCTACTTCTAATCTGGATATAATATCCTGTAGAACCACCTCTATATTTTCAGTTTCGTCCACTGTCAAAATACATATCGTTTCTCTTGCTGCAGAATCAAATATTTCATAATTCTGCTCTATTAAACTGCTTAATATATTCTTTACTAAATCTTTCGCTGTCAGTTTTTCCGACACGGGAGTTCTATAATATCCACCCATATATCGAATGCACAGCAAGCAACATTTACCTGTTGAAAAATTCAAGTCAATATTAGCGAATATGTCTATTATTTCATCACTATTCGTATAATCCTTATGGAGCAGCTTATACAATACTTCTTGTTTACGTGAAATTTCATATTTTTCAATACGCTCCTTATAGACTAAATTTTCACCGACAAGCTTCTCCGTATATTTTCGTATTATTTTATATCCTGCATTTTCTGTTTCATCTATTTCCCAGAATGCCTCTCCATTCTCTCCTCTGAATACGGCCAATATTCCTTGTATCTCACGATGATTTTTAAATGTAAAATAAATACAAAGTAATATTCCCAAAACATTTGGCATAATGATCAGCAGCAACACCGGAAGTCCCAAACTCCCTCTATTTCCCATAAGGACTGCTTCCGAAAAAAACACATTCACTATCCATTTGCCATCGTCTGAACAGCATACCATGCGAAATACTTTCTCTCCATTACTTTCCACAGCCTGTAATTTCGCATCCATAGATAAATCCATTAAATCTTTATATTTATTCCCACTTCCGAAGATCAGATTCTCTTTACTGTCGTATACATAAAATTCACAATCTGTATCCATCACATCGTAAAAGTCTCCAAAAATATCCTCAATATTCATTGCAATAACCAATTGCCCTAATGCAGTACTGGGCAATGCATCCATCGGCAATGAAACTCTGTATTCAATGATCCGGGACACTTTATTTCCTATATTTATATTCTTGACAGCCTCATACTGCGCTCCTCGTAGCAATCCATTCAACTGCTCTACACACTCTAAGGGCGTATTCCCCTCCGGCTTATATACCAAATGGAAGTAATCCTCTGCATTGCTCAAAACAGTAGTCGAAGTGATAATGCTGTTCGTCTTCTTTTCATAAAAATATATTTCTTCCACATCATTATTTATCCAGCTGTTCTTAAGCAAGGATATCAATTCCATGTTTTCTATCACCGTGTGGTCAGCTCTATTTTTCCCGGAAATCATATATTGCACCATTATATTGCTGCCGGAAATCATGTAGGACAGATTTTCTATCGATTCCGTTCTCTGGATAAATCTCTCAAAGGCGATCTCTGCTTTTCTCTGATATCCCTGAAGGATCTGCTCATGATAATCGTTCACCATCCAAATTCCCAGACTAACAACTGACATCATTGGCATTAATATGATCAATATATATGGTGCCGCTAATCTCAATAAAATGATAATGTTCTTTTTCAATTCATCTTCCCTATTTTCATGGTACAAAAAGTCAGCATAAGCTGACTTTTTGCATTTACTTTATTGTTTCGTTCTCTACAAATTAGTTGAAAACGGAATCCATATAAGAACTGTATGCATCACGATACAGCTGAATGTATTCCTCTGCACCCATTTCTTTGATCTCTGCCTGGAAAGCTTCGATTTCAGAGATCGGACGAAGACCAGTGATAAACTTAGCAGACTCTGCACTGATATATTCAGCCAACAGAGTGTCTAATTCGCCTGCTCTGTTGTTATCCTCTTCTGGAAGCCATGCACCCGGCAATACGACTCTGGTGATATTATCTTTGTAAGCATCAACTACTTCACATCTTCCATATCCATCTGCATTTTCACGATTATAAGGTTTCATCCATACAACATCATAGGTATCTCCCAAAACTGCGTCGTTCACTTTTTCTACTTTCATTTCCTCGCCTACACCAGCCATGTCTTTTGCAAAGAAAGTAGTATAAGTGTTATTAAAGGTATTTTCTCTTGGACAGATAAATTTCGTCAGATAAGCTGTTGCAGAAGCATACTCACCGGATACTACTGCATCATAAGTAAGTTCACCATTTTCATTAATAAACCATCCATCCAACAGTTCAAGAGGATCCTGTCCCTTCATCGGACCATAATGATAGTATACGGCACCTTCTTCACTATATACATAATCCAGCATATATGCCAGCACTTCTGGATACTCAGTATCTGCAGATGCCCATACTAAACCAGCTTGATAGTCAGCATTAACATTTGCAATAACCTGATCATTATCGCCTGCTGTAATAGGCCCCAATGCCACCCAGTCTGAGAAGTTATCCGGAACTACAGTAACAAGATCTGTACATCCTATTACACCACACCGACCATCAGCTATCATCGCTTTGGTAGTTGCACCATCCAAAGTAAGATAATCCTGAGAAATTAATCCCTCATCATACATCGTCTTCATGGTTTCGATATAGATACGATAATCTTCTGTCATTGCCATATACTGCAGTTCTCCATCCTTGATTCCGTATCCATTACCATGTCTGAGAGCATTGTTAAAATTATAATACCCAAGACCATTCCACAAGTGTTTTGTCATATTCGTGCTGAGGGACAAATAAGGAACCACCTCTTGACCATTATCCAGAATCTTATGTTCTTTGAAAGCTCGAAGCATATCAAGAAACTCTTCATAATTCTCTGGCAGTTCTTCTACGTCGCACTCTTCCATCCACTTTTTATTTACAAATACACCCTGTGCATTAGGATTATTACCTGCTACATAACCATATCCCCGAACATTATACGTCGGAAGGGTGTAAACTCCACCATTTAAAGCGGTACATGCCGTAAGTGCATCAGGAGACACTTTATCCAAAGCCATGAGATTAGGCATACACTCTTCATTGGTGTATGGAGACCAGTCTAAAATCAAATTCTCCTCTACTCCATAGGTTGTATACATTGCATTAT
Source organism: Acetatifactor sp. (assembly GCA_045544275.1). Taxonomy (GTDB): domain Bacteria; phylum Bacillota; class Clostridia; order Lachnospirales; family Lachnospiraceae; genus Acetatifactor. The sequence continues at coordinate 35,771 of JAZPYS010000042.1, forward strand.
TTAATCCAAAGCCCCAAACGATATCCGGCAGATCACCGGATGCCAACATCAAGTTTAACTGCGAACTAATATCCGTTGCATTGGTTACTTCAAGAGTAATATTATACCCCTGCTCGTTCATCCACCACTCAAGATACTTGAACCACCACAATTCCGATCCTTCAACCTGATCGAAACCAGCCATTTCCTGACCTCTCAGCAAAATGCTAATTGTAATGGGTTCCGTGGTAATCGGCACATGTGCTCCGTCTGAAGATTCTACGGTACTTTCAACCACCTCTGAGCTCTTCACTTCAGAAGAACTGCTTGATTCTTTAGTTTCAGATGCTACTTCGTTCTGACCACAGCCTGCAAGACATCCTGCTACCATGGAGCAAAAAAGCAGCTTCATTAAAATGTTTTTAACTTTCATATTTTTCCTCCTGTTATGTAGTTAAATTTTATTTTCATTGCAGTATATGTGTGCACCCATACCCTGCAAAAAAATACGTTTCGCACAAGTCACCCTTTCAGGGATCCAACCATGGCACCTTTTACAAAATGCTTTTGCACGAACGGGTATGCAATCAACATAGGTGCACTTGCAATAAATACAACCGAATATTTCATGGTAAGTGCTATCTGGGCTCTATAAACAGCATCCTGCAATACCTCAATACTCACATCCGTTTCAAGCATTTCTTCAAGAGCTGTTTGATTAACAAGAAGAATATTTCGGAGAATAACCTGCAACGGTTGCAATTTATTATCAGTTAAATAAATCATTGCTGAAAAATAACTACCCCAGTGTGTCACACCATAATACAAAGCCATAACTGCTGTAATTGGCCCACTAAGAGGAAGTACAATCCTAAAAAATATAGATAACTCGTTGGAGCCGTCTATTCTGGCTGCCTCATACAAATCCTCCGGTATGTTATTTTGGAAAAATGTGCGTGTTACCACCAAATTGTATATACTAAGACCTCCATTGATAATCATCAGCAAACGTGTATTCATCAATCCAAGATTCCTTATCAGAATATAGTATGGAACCATACCTCCTCCAAAATACATGGTAAACATGAACAACGCCACTAAAAAGGAACGTCCAAACATACGCTTTTTGCTGAGTGCATATGCTGCGGGAATCGTAAGAAACAGATTAAAGCAGGTTCCCAATACCGTATAGTATATACTATTGGCATATCCTCTCCATATTTCATCATTTTCAATAATCATCTCATAGGCTTTTGTGGTAAATCCCTTTATCCACCAAACCACCTTACCGCCATAAACAGCCTCAGCACTGGAAAATGATGCGATCACCGTATAATAAAGCGGGTAGACACAGGCAATGAGCGCAAAAATAATAAATGCATATACAACAGTCAGAAAAACTCTGTCTCCCCATGTATAATTGCCCCATCCGACTTTTTTTCTACTTATTTTATTCTTCATTAATTTTTCCCTTCCTATATCACTACACTAAAACAGACTTGTAGATGTTATCTTCTTAGCAATTTTATTTGACAGCAACAAAATTGCTATATTTATCAAATTGTTGAACATACCTATGGCCGCAGAATAACTAAACTGTCCATTTTGTAATCCCATTTGATATACATATGTAGAAATGACAGTAGAAGTATCGAGATTCATATCATTTTGCAGCAGAAGAATCTTAGTATATCCCAGCCCCATTATACTGCCAAGCCTCATCACTAAAGTAATAATAATCGTAGGACTGATCGCAGGCAGATTGATATGCCACATAACCTGAAAACGGTTAGCACCATCAATTCTGGCCGCCTCCACTTCTTCCGTGGATACGGATGCCAGCGCAGATATATATAGAATGGAATTCCATCCAAGACTCTGCCACAAACCTGACAATACGTAAATTGTAGAAAACGCAGACGCATTTCCCATAAAGTTCTGTCTTTCCCCACCTAAAAATTCTATTAGATAATTCAGCGGACCGGTCGTCCTGTCCAAAAACAGGACAATCAGGGAACACACCACTACCTCTGACAAAAAATGTGGCATATAAGTAATCATCTGCACTGTTTTTTTGAACTTGGTACTCTGCACTTCATTCAAAAACAGCGCAAAAATAATAGGAACCGGAAACAATGCCAAAGAGGACAGTGTAATTGACAATGTATTCCTGATCAATTTCCAGAAATTAGGATACTGAATGAATTTTATAAAATGTTTTAATCCAACCCATTCACTCCCCCAGAACCCCCTTGAAGTCCGATAATCTTTAAATGCTATCTGCAGACCGTACATAGGTCCATAATTAAATATCAACAGATAGATCAGCGCCGGCAGCAACAATAAATACCATTGCCAGCTTTCCTTCAAACGTTTCTTCAAAGACCCTTTCTTGTACTGTACTGTGTTTACTGCTTTACTCTTCATCACAATTTCAATTCCTCCCGAATTCTTTTATTGTCTTCCTGATGTACCTTTATTTTACATGCATTCTCCACTATATATCAACGTACAATACTTTGAAACAAACGCACAATTCTTTGGAATAGCCATACTTACATTGGGGGATTTCTTCTGCATTTCCCTCCCATCACATAAGAATAGCCCCCGACAAGAAAGGTACCAATAACTATACTACATTTCTCTGTTAAGTACGTCGTCCAATTTTTCCCAACATTTTTGCTTAAAACTTCTCCGAATCGGAGCAGAATATTCAGATGATCTTAGATGTCAACCAATGTTGACGAGTAATATTTGACTTTTAAAAGAATTTTTCTTCTACAACTCTAAAGCATTTTTATTTCAACAGCTTCAGAGTTGTAGAACTCTGCCTTTACTTCTCATACTTCTCTATCACACATTCGTGTTTTTTACTGTTCTTATTATAATTGATGCCTACCAAAAGTAAATTCCCTTGATATTCATCAAGAACGCCTGCATATTGCTTTTCTCTTATCTGATCAATTGCACCTGAAGCAGATTTGTCCCATTTTAATTCCACAATCATTGCCGGTTTATTTGTATGCTTTCTCGGTATAAAGGCAATATCCGCATAGCCTTTCCCCGTAGGAAGCTCCCGCATCAATGTATAATCCTTTCTGGCCACATAATATGCAATGGTAATCACACAGCTCAATGCCTGCTCATTATTATAAGCCAACACAGATGTGTTAGCAGCATGTACTTCATCGATCCCTTTTGCAACCGCCTCTGCATCACCACGGATCGTATCTTCCAGCAATTTTTCAGATGCCCTAAGCGCAGCGGATATGCCTTCCCATCCGCTGTTTTCTACGGCATTTTTGAACTCGTCTGCAACTTCCTGATTTGGAATGTATACTTCTTTTCTTACTTGATCATACGCAAGATACCCAAGATGAACCAACAGTGTCAGCACATCATCTCTGCTGTTTATGTTGGACAAATCATTCTGAAATGTTCTGGTATTAATCTTGCATCTTCCCCCACCTAACATAAATATGATTGCATCCTTCAAGCCATCTTCATTCATGCCAATATAATGCTTTAATGACTCATAAGTCTCCGTTTCTGTCCAATAATCACCAAATTCCTCATTAACAATTGCCTGAACAACAGAATTGGGACTATATACAGAATCCACTCTGCTGAGGGAGTATCCATCATACCAATTCTTTGTTTCTGTAAAATCCATATTATATTTTTGACAAAGATCTCTTACTTCCTTTTCCGTAAATCCTACATACTCTGCCAATCTTTTGGGCTGAATCATGGTATATTCCCTGAAATCTGTCAATGCAGACTGGGTGCCGTATTTCTTAATTGGCAATATTCCTGTCATATACGCTGCCTCAATCATCTTATCTGTAAGACTGCTTTTGAACAACCCGCGAAGTAACTGAATATATTCCTTCTGAATTTGTGTATTGTCCTTCGCTTCCCTGAACAAGGCATCCCACTCATCTATAATTACAATAAATTTTCTACCTGTAGTTTCTGCAATCTTAGCTAACACAATCGGAAGAGATTTTTCGTCTGCACAAAAAGAAAATGTACTGCACAACTCTCGTATCACCTGTTCCTGCAGATAGGAAACTGTATTTTTCACATCATCTACAGTTGATATGAACCATGTTATATCCAGACAGATCACATCATATTGATTGAGATGCACCTTAAAGGAATCATCCTCTGCAATCTTCCGATCACTGAACAAATCCTCAGAATCACAGCTTTTGTCATAATATGCACACAACATTTGCGTTGCAAAAGATTTCCCAAATCTCCTGGGTCTGCTGACGCAGGTTAATTTATCCTTTGTTCCCAATGTACTGTTTATAAATGCGATCAATCCGGTTTTATCAATATAAAGGCCCTTTCGAACCGACTGAAAGCCCGCATTTCCTACGTTCAAATACATTCCCATCTATCCACACTCCTTGCCGCAACATCCGTTTTCTGCGTACGGTGTACCATACCACCACATTAATATCATAGCACAAAGAAAATACTGTTTCAATCTATTATTTCCAACATCATTTTACACATTCTTCCGATACTCTAACGGCGTTCTTCCCACCTTCTTCTTAAATATATAAGAAAAATAATGTTCATCACAAAAACCCAGATACTCTGCGATCTCCCGCACCATCAGCCGGGTATTCCGCAGAAGCTTCTTGGCCTGCTCTATCTTCAGGTTCAGGCTGTATTCATGGGGCGTAATTCCCAAATCCCTTTTAAAGCAGCGGACTACCTGCGATTCACTTAAATAAACCAGATCTCCAAGCTCTTTCAACGAAATATTCTCTGATATATGTTCCTCCAGATATTCTTTCATCCGGTCAGCCTCTTCTGAAATATATATTTTCTTCCCATAAAATTCATCATAAAGATACTGCAGCAGCTCATGCAGTACAACCGCTGCTTTTCTATGCTTTTCATCTGCTGAATAATCGGTGCTTCTGCCGATTTCATGAATCCTTTCAATATATTCTCTTCCACCTGCGTTTTCAAACACCACTAAATTACCGGGATTATATTCGTGAAACAACACCTCCGGAAGTGTTCCTTTTGCATTAAACCATATTTTCTCCCAGGGATCCTGCTTATCTGAAAAATACAAATGGTCGTGACCTGCCGGCAACAGATAAATATCCCCTGCCTTTGCTTCATATTTCCTGCCATCCAACGTGACTGTTCCCCGTCCTGCAATCACATATTCCAAGCACATACAGGAAGATTTATCCCGTCGTATCCTATAAGTCTCATCACAATATGATATTCCTGCAAGTTCAATGGAGAAATGCTTATTGCCGACTGCCGGCGGAAAATGTACAAATTCTTCTCTCATGCGTGTTTTCCTAACTTTTATACAAGATTACTCATTTACTTATCTACAGAATAGCATGTATACTTTTATTGTCAAGAAGAGTCTTAGACTTTTACACCTAAGACATCCATCAATACAAACCACTTAATAAGGAGGAATACCCATGAACACACCTCGTGCTGAGCATCCCAACCCACAATGGGAACGCAAAAACTGGCGCAATTTAAACGGCATCTGGGAATTTGAATTTGACTTTGGCTGCAGTGCCATTGAAAGAACCCTTTGGAAAAAGGAGAAATTTGACAAAGAGATTATGGTACCATTTTGTCCGGAAAGCAAACTTTCCGGCATTGGTTATACCGATTTTATTGACGGTGTTGCCTATCGAAGATATTTTGATCTGAATGCAACGGAACTGGCTGGCCGCATCATCCTGCATTTCGGCGCAGTTGACTACGAAACAAGTGTATACGTCAACGAAAAATTAGTCGGTACACACAAAGGTGGCTATACTTCCTTTGATTTTGATATCACAGAGTATGTAGTGGAAGGCAGCAATATGCTTTTCTTAGCTGTAAAGGACGATGTCCGCAGTGGACTCCAGCCTAAAGGTAAGCAGGCCCACAAATATTATTCAAGTGGCTGCGACTACACCAGAACCACCGGTATCTGGCAGACTGTATGGCTGGAATTTGTACCTGTAAATTACATAAAGACTGCAAAATATTATCCCGATCCGGAAAATGCTTGCATCGGCATTATCGGTACTGTACAGGGCAAAGGAACTCTTCATCTCACAGCATTGTGGGAAGGTAAGGCTGTTGGTGCAAAGAGCCTTACCGTCAATACAGGCTTTTTCAGCACGCAGCTTGACCTGACCGAAGTGCATCTCTGGGAACTCGGAAAGGGCGGTCTCTATACTTTGGCTTTGGATTTTGAAGAAGATCATGTAGACAGTTATTTCGGTCTGCGTACCACACGCTTTGAAGGCAGAAAATATCTTCTCAACGGCAAATCCGTATTCCAACGCACAGTTTTAGATCAGGGATTTTATCCTGAAGGCATCTACACCGCACCTACAGAAGCGGATCTGATCAAGGATATTGAATTATCTTACGCTGCCGGTTTTAATGGTGCAAGACTTCATGAAAAAGTATTTGAAGCACGCTTTCTGTATCACTGCGATCGTTTAGGATACCTTGTATGGGGCGAATATCCCAACTGGGGCTTAGACCACAGCAATCCTCTTGCTACAGAAATCTACTTAAATGAATGGTGCGAGGCTGTGGAAAGAGACTTTAACCACCCTGCCATCATCGGCTGGTGTCCTTTCAACGAGACCTGGGGATATTTAGAAGAAAAGGAAAAGAATGCACTTCTCTCCAGCATTTATAAACTGACCAAACGTCTGGATTCTACCAGACCATGCATTGATACCAGCGGCAATCATCGTGTCTTGTCGGAAGTTTATGATATCCATGATTATGATCAGAATGTGGAGACTTATAAGAAACGCTGGGATGACTTCACAGAATTGGCAAAAACAAACGGCCATATTCCTGCAGATCATCCAATCTTCCAAAACGGAAATCCACGAATGGCAGGTGGAGGGCGTCCGCCATTCTTCAGCCAGCCATACGACAACCAGCCTATTTTCGTCAGTGAATACGGCGGCATCCGCTGGGCAGATGAATCAATCGCCGGTTGGGGTTATGGCAATGCACCAAAAACTGCGGAAGAATTCTTTGCAAGATACAAAGGTCTCACCGAGACGATGTTAAACAATGAAGAAATCTTTGGTTTCTGCTATACACAGCTCTATGATGTGGAACAGGAAGTAAATGGTCTGTATACCTATGAGAGAAACGAAAAGTTTGATATCAACATTATCAAAGAAATCAATCAGCAGAAGGCTGCGATTGAAGACTAATTTGAAAAGAAGCAAGCGGGTGCAATTAAATTGCACCCGCCAAAATTAAATCATTTTTTCAATGACACACTCATGCTTTCTTTTTCCCGCCGGTGCCTGTTTATCGTAATTAATCCCTACAAGCAACACTTCTGTACCGTAATCCTTGATTGCATCCGGATATCTTCTTTCCTTAATCTGGTCAATCGCACCCTTGGCAGACTTATTCCACTTCATTTCAATCACAAGAGCCGGCAGCATAGATCCCTTCTTTGGCAGATAAACGATATCTGCATACCCATCGCCTCCGGGCAGTTCCTCAAACTTCAGATAATGATCCTTATAGCTAAAATAAGCAATCTTGATCACACTACGCAGTGCCTGTTCATCATTATAAAAAAGGACTGCTGTTTCCTCAGCATGAATCTTCTCAATCTGCTCTGCCACTGCTTCGGCATTGCCATGCACAGTATCATAAATAAGTCTGTCACTTTCCCGAACACGACGAATGGTTTCATCCCGCTTTACCTGTCGGATGGATCTGGAAAACTCTCTCCGCAATTCTTCGTTTGGAATGCGAACCGTTTGTGTTTCTTCATCATATGCCAAATATCCCAAATGAATCAGCACAGTTAAAACGTCGTCTTTACTTCGGAAAGTTATTAAATCATTGGAAAAACCTTTCGTATCAACCTTAATACTGATACCGCCCATCAACTCAACGATGGTTTTAGACAACCCGTCAAAATCCAGGCTGATGTATTCCATCAAGCTTATGGCAGCGGAAGTTTCCGTCCAATACGAGTCAAAATCATCATTACGGATTGCTTTCATCACTGAATTGGGATTGTACATGGCACCGATATCCCGGAACTCATATCCATCATACCATTGCTTCATTTTTATAAAATCAACACTATATTTACAACAAAGTGTCCGAACCTCTGCTTCCGTAAATCCTACATAGGCACCATATTTTCTGGGTTTTACCATAGTAAATTCTTCAAAATCCGATATAGCTGACTGAGAACCATCTTTCTTAATAGGCAGAATACCTGTCATATATGCTGCTGCAAATAATTTATCCGTAGTGCCGCTGCTTTTAAACATGGCACGCAAAAAATCTAAATATTCTCTTTGATTTGACGGGTTTTCCCTAATGGGTGCATCCCATTCATCAATAATCGCAATAAATTTATTGCCGGTCAGTTCTACCGCATTATTTAACGTTGCTGTAAAGGAATCTTCATCTGCCTCCATATCCGGATAAACTTTTAAAAGTTCTTCCGTTACTTTCCTTTTGATAAAAGATACGATTCCATCCTGTCCTGCTTCCCCGATGATATTGGTCATATCTAAATAAATCACATCATATTTATTCAAATATTCCCTGTACTGTTCATCCCCGGCAATGATAAGATCATCGAACAGACCGGAGGAATCACAGGTTTTATCATAATATGCACACAACATCTTCGCCGCAAAGGATTTGCCGAAACGACGGGGTCTGCTGACACAGGTCAGACGTCTGGGTGTATCAATTGACTGATTGATCAGAGCTATCAATCCCGATTTATCTACATATTCATCATTTCTGATCCCTTGAAATCCTGCATTACCGGGATTTAAATAAATACCCATATGACTCTACCTCCCACTGTATCACTGTTATTAGTATAGCGGATATTGATGTAAAAAACAATCTATTTTTGGTATCTCACCGGATCACTCACAAATTTTATCTCTGCACACGCCCGGATGCATTTCCCCCAGCCAACGCTTCCACCTCACTGACACTTACCAGGTTGAAATCATGCTCGATGGTATGCTTCAAGCAGGAAGCCGCAACTGCAAAATTGATTGCA
>JAZPYS010000043.1:0-24459 GCA_045544275.1 Acetatifactor sp.
ATTCTCAGACCATCCTCAATGATAAGGTTGATTTTTGCAAGGTTGCAGAAGGACTTGGCTGTACAGCAATCAGAGTAACTACAAAAGAAGAAGTGGGTCCGGCGATTGAAAAGGCAATCTCCCTGAATGCCCCTGTTCTCATTGAATGTGTGATTCATGAGGATGATAAGGTATTCCCTATGGTTCCTGCCGGTGCACCTATCAGTGAAGTGTTTGACGGTGATGATTTAAAAAATGAAAAATAAATTACTTCGGAATGTGTTAATTTGCATGTGCATTATTATATTGTTGATAACAGGTATTTATCTGGCACTTGGTTATTATTATAAACAGGGCTTTATGATGAATACCTGGGTAAATGATGTCTACTGCACAGGCATGAACGTTGAGGAAGTAAATAAGGAGCTTTTGCAGAGTGCGGAAGCTCCTTTTCTTACAATTCAGGATACACATGGCAATATTTACAAGATAGAATCGGAAAGTTTGGGAATGGAGATTGACTATACTGATTCGCTAAAAGCATTGTTTCAGCAGCAAAAGATTTTTCAATGGCCATCACATGTCTTAAACAGGAACGATGTAGAATTGATGCCCAGTATTCATCTGGATGTGGAACGGATCCTCACAGCAGTGGATGAGCTGGCCTTTGTGAAGCAAGAGGAGTCTATCCCCCAAAAAGTGAAGATAGAGAAGACACAATATGGTTATGTACTTATCAGTACCCTAAAGAACAGGCTTGATAAAGAAGCGATGCATGCGTACATAGAAAGTATGCTGACAAATGAAGTTGTTCTGAAGGATGGATTTGAGACCGGTAATTATCATATTGATCTTTCAGATGCTGATTGTTATAAGGATATTGCACCGGATGCATCCCAGATGGCAGTTTCTGCACAGTGGCAAAGTTTGGAGCCATATGTGCACTGCGGAATCATTTATGATATGGGGGATGAGATGATCCCCATTGCAGGAAAGACAGCCAGTGATTTTCTTGCTACAGATGAAACCGGGGAGGTTCTTTTTGACCGAGATGGTCAACCGAAAATCAATGAGGAAGCGATTAAAAGTTTTGTCAATTCACTGGCAGATGCATATAATACATGGAAAGGGGAACTTACATTTATTTCAACAGCGGGAGAAGAAAAGAAGATTCCCTATGTGAATTATGGCACAGAAATCAATATAAAAAAAGAAATTGATTATCTGACGGAAGCTTTTCGGGAAAAGAGGAAGGAAATCCACATTCCGGAATATCGGCATGAAGGGTATGTTCGGGGTAAGGATGATATCGGTGATACTTATATAGAAGTGGATATGGGGAACCAGAAGCTGTATGCCTATCTAAAAGGTGAATTACTGGTAGAAACGGATATTGTGACAGGTAATGTTAAGCGGAAGATGTCTACGCCGGAAGGTGTCGTACATATCTACAACAAACAGCGTAACAGAACCCTTCGCGGACCGGGATATGCATCCTTTGTAAAGTATTGGATGCCTGTTCGCGGCGGCATCGGACTGCATGATGCAGGCTGGAGAAAGAAATTTGGTGGTGAAATATATAAAACAGATGGTTCGCACGGCTGCATTAATATTCGGAGAGCAGTGATGACGGATATCTATGAAAATTTTGAAGTAGGAACGCCTGTAATCATGTTTTATTAAAGAATGGTAAAGTAAATTGAAAATTCTGGTTGACTTAAATTGTATTAAGGTATACAATAGTGAACAAGTTATTACTTTACATTATTAAAGTGTTAATGAGGAGGAAAAAATTGTGTCTAGAGTGTATAACTTTTCAGCAGGCCCCGCAGTTTTGCCTGAAGAAGTATTAAAAGAAGCTGCAGCAGAGATGATGGATTACAAGGGAACCGGCATGTCGGTTATGGAAATGAGTCATCGCTCGAAAGCTTACGATACAATTATCAAGGAAGCGGAAGCTGATCTGAGAGACTTAATGAATATTCCCGACAATTACAAGGTTCTGTTTTTACAGGGCGGTGCAAGTCAGCAGTTTGCAATGATTCCCATGAACCTGATGAAGAATAAAGTGGCAGATTACATCATAACCGGTCAGTGGGCAAAGAAAGCATATCAGGAAGCCTGCATGTATGGTAAAGCCAACAAGATTGCTTCTTCCGAAGATGCTACCTTTTCTTACATACCGGATTGTTCAGATCTTCCTATCAGTGAAGATGCTGACTATGTATATATCTGTGAGAACAATACCATTTATGGTACAAAGTTTAAGACATTGCCCAATACCAAGGGTAAGACACTGGTTGCCGATGTTTCCAGCTGTTTCCTGTCAGAACCTGTGGATGTAAGTAAGTATGGTGTGATCTACGGCGGCGTACAGAAGAATATCGGTCCTGCAGGTGTAGTAATTGTGATCATCAGAGAAGACCTGATCACAGAGGATGTACTTCCCGGAACACCTACCATGTTAAAGTATAAGATTCATGCAGACAATGATTCATTATATAATACACCGCCAGCTTATGGCATTTATATCTGTGGCAAAGTGTTCAAATGGCTGAAGGCACAGGGCGGTTTGGAAGCTATGAAGGAATATAACGAAAAGAAAGCGAAGATTCTTTATGATTTCCTTGACGAAAGCAAATTGTTCAAGGGTACTGTCAGAAAAGAAGACAGATCTTTGATGAATGTTCCTTTTGTTACCGGAAATGCTGATTTAGATGCAAAATTTGTAAAAGAGGCAAAGGCTGCCGGCTTTGAGAATTTGAAGGGCCACAGAAGTGTAGGCGGTATGAGAGCGAGCATCTACAATGCAATGCCTATTGAAGGTGTAGAGAAGCTGGTAGAATTCATGAAGAAATTCGAAGCAGAAAATGAGGTATAATTATGTTTCAGATAAATTGTTTAAATCCTATCTCTAAAGTGGGTTTGGAGATCCTTACAACGGATTATAAAATCAATCCAAATGTAAACGAAGCGGAAGGTATCTTGGTAAGAAGTGCTTCCATGCATGAAATGGAACTGCCGGAGAGCCTGCTTGCAGTAGCAAGAGCAGGTGCAGGTGTCAACAATATTCCGGTGGATAAATGTGCTGAAAAAGGTATCGTTGTATTTAATACTCCCGGAGCCAATGCCAATGGTGTAAAAGAATTGGTTCTTTGTGGTATGCTTCTTGCTTCCCGTGATGTAGTAGGCGGTATTGAATGGGTACAGTCTGACGTAGAAGATGAAAATATTGCAAAGACCGCTGAAAAAGAAAAGAAGCACTATGCGGGAACTGAAATTGCAGGCAAGAAGCTTGGCGTTATCGGTCTGGGTGCAATCGGTGTACTTGTGGCAAATGCGGCAATCAAGTTGGGTATGCAGGTATATGGATATGATCCATATGTTTCCGTAAATGCTGCATGGAGCTTAAGCCGTGATGTAAAGCATGCATTTAATTTAGATGAAATCTATGAAAATTGTGATTATATCACCATTCATGTGCCGCTGATGGATTCTACAAAGCATATGATTAACAAAGAAGCCATCAACAAGATGAAGGATGGCGTGATCCTTTTGAATTTTGCAAGAGATCAGCTTGTAGATGAAAAAGAAGTTCTGAAAGGTATTGCTGCGAAAAAGATACGCAAATATGTAACAGACTTCCCGAACCAGATCACAGCAGGTCAGCCGGGGTGTATCGTAATTCCTCACTTAGGTGCAAGTACCGAGGAATCAGAAGATAACTGTGCAAAGATGGCAGTGGAAGAGCTGATGGATTATCTTGAAAATGGTAATATCAGAAACAGTGTGAACTATCCGAATTTTGATATGGGTATCTGTAACCATGAAGGAAGAATCGCCATCTTCCATAAGAACATTGCGAACATGATCACTAAATTGGCGTCAGCACTGGGCGAAAAGAATATCAACATTGCAAACATGATGAATAAATCAAGAGGTGAAGTGGCTTACACCATGTTTGATATTGATTCTCCGATTTGTGAAGGTATTTTGGAGCAGTTGGAAGCGATCGAAGGCGTGTTTAAGGTAAGAGTTGTAAAATAAAGTTATAAATGAAAAAAGGTTCATCAGATGACTGGGATATGAATTCCCTGAAACGATGAACCTTTTTGGTTGAATTTTATATTGCGAATATAAGCATCGGATTACCGAAACAGCATGGGCATGCCATCACCGTGATTCAGATCCTGCAGAGTGTCCTTCAGCTTTCTCTGGGATTCGCAGGAAGCTTCGGTCTGCAGATCCATATAGAGGATAAACATATCTTCAAGACTCATATTTTTTTCTTTTGCAATTTCTTCCATGATGGGCTTCAGCTTCTCTAACTGCATGGAAACCTGTACCTTCTGTGGGTCGATCTCACCTAATACATTTTCAGAATACGCATTTATACGCTGTAAAATCTGGCGTTGTTCATTTGTCATTGTTAGTACCTCTTTTCATAAATTCCTTTTCTTATCATACCACTCCGGTTGTTTGTTGTACAGTCGTAAAAATTAATTTTTTGAAATCTGCAAAAAATGCTGTTCGAAATAATTGCATATGAAGGAAAGATACGTTATAATCAAACAGTACAAAATACATAGAAAGGAAGTAGTATATATGATTTATTTATCAAACACAGTTGACGTAAATGCCATTGAACGTTTTCTTCAGACACTGCCGGAAAAAGCTTTGAATCTGGGCATGCGGATCGTATTTGCGTTGATTGTATTTTTGGTGGGTGCACAGATTATTAAATTTGTGAGAAAGATTTTAAAAAAGACCATGAAGAAGACAAATGCGGATCAGGGGGTTATTACATTTGTGGATTCCTTTGCAAAAGCTGCAATGTATGTGGTATTGGTTCTTCTGATTGCATCTTACTTTGGCGTGGATGCCGCAAGTGTTATTGCTCTGGTAGGTTCAGCCGGTGTAGCAATCGGTCTTGCTGTACAGGGCAGCTTATCCAACCTTGCGGGGGGTGTGCTGCTGCTGGTATTAAAGCCTTTTGTGATTGGTGATTATATCATTGACAGCACCGGTAAGGAAGGTACTGTAGAAGAGATCCAGATTTTCTTTACGAAGTTGAGAACACCGGACAATAAGGTGATTATCCTGCCTAACGGCAATTTGGCAAATAACAGTATTGTCAATGTGACAAGTTCAAAGATCAGAAGATGCGATATTACCGTGGGCATATCCTATGATTCCGATATTAAGAAAGCGAAAGAGGTTCTCACAAGACTTCTTAAAAATGATGAAACAGTTTTGAAAGATCACGATATGGTGGTTTTCGTTGATAAATTAGGAGAGTCTTCTGTAAATTTAGGTGTACGCTGCTGGTTTAACAATGACGATTATTGGACTGGTATGTGGCGTTTGACGGAGAATGTAAAGCTTACTTTGGATGAAGCGGGAATTACCATTCCCTTCCCACAGATGGATGTTCATATTCAGAATCAGTAAAAGGTGAACATTTTTACTGAATTCACTGTTGAAAAATTTTGTACTTAATGATATAGTTTGTACGTAAAAAAGAAATATTTCATACTTTAGGAGGAAAACAAGTTATGAAAAAATTATTAGCTCTTGCTCTTGCAGGTGTGATGACTCTTTCTATGGTTGCATGTGGAAACGCTCCTGCTGAAAACAAAGGGGAAGAAGGCATGAAGATTGCTATCGTATCCAGCCCTTCAGGTGTTGATGATGGTTCTTTCAACCAGGATAATTACAATGGTGTACTGAAGTTCATCGATGAAAATGCCGGTGCAACAGTTAACCCTGTTCGCGAAGAGACCGGAGACAGTGCAGCAGCTGTTCAGGCAGTAGCTGACATTGTAGCAGATTACGAAGTGATCGTTTGCTGTGGCTTCCAGTTTGCCGGTATCGGTGATGTTGCAAAGGAAAATCCTAACACAAAGTTCATCCTGATCGACTCTTGGCCAACTGTTGAAGGTGTAGAATTGACTGCAGATGCTCCCCTTGAAAATGTTTATGCTGCATATTACGCAGAACAGGAAAGTGGTTTCTATGCAGGTATGGCAGCTGCTCTGGAAACCAAGACCGGTAAGGTTGCAGTTGTGAATGGTATTGCATTCCCTTCAAATGTAAACTATCAGTATGGTTTTGAATGTGGTGTTAAGTATGCTAACGAAACCGAAGGGTTGGCTGTAGAAGTAGTTGAACTTCCTTCTTACGCAGGTACTGACGTAACAGGCGCAAATGTAGGTGGTAACTACGTAGGTAATTTCTCTGATGAAGCTACCGGTAAAGTAGTTGGTAACGCTTTGATTGCTGAAGGCGTTGATGTATTGTTTGTAGCAGCAGGTGCTTCAGGCAACGGTGTATTCACTGCTGCAAAAGAAGCAACTTCTGATGTAAAGGTTATCGGTTGCGATGTAGACCAGTATGATGATGGCGCAAACGGCGACAGCAATATCATCTTAACAAGTGCCCTTAAGGTTATGCATGACACTGTATACAACTCTCTGAACACTGTAAAAGATGGTTCTTTCGTTGGTGCCAACGTTACTCTGATGGCAGACACCGATTCTACCGGCTTTGTAAGTGCAGAAGGCAGACATCAGATGTCAGCTGAAACGGTTGAAAAGATCACTGCAGCACAGGCTTTAGTGAAATCCGGCGAAATTGTTCCGGCAGCAAACTTCAATGGAATCACTCCTGATACTTTCGAAGTAAAATAATTTTTGAAAAATTTTAAGAAGCATCCGTAAAAAGATGCTTCTTTTTCTTTTCATTATTTATAAATTCTGATATACTATTATCAGTATGGAAAGGAATTGAAGTCATGTCAGAGTATATTATTGAAATGAAAAACATAACCAAGCGATTTCCCGGTATCGTGGCAAACGATAATGTTACCATTCAGGTAAAAAAAGGGGAAATCTATGCTTTGCTGGGGGAGAACGGCGCCGGTAAATCCACGCTCATGAGTATGCTCTTTGGTATGTACGAGCCCGATGAAGGGGAAGTCTGCATACGAGGCGAAAAGGTGAATATATCATCACCCAATCATGCAACAAAATTGAACATTGGTATGGTGCATCAGCATTTCAAATTGGTTTCCAATTATACCATTGCGGAAAACATTATTATGGGAATGGAGCCGGTGAAGAAAATCATGGGACTGATTCCGGTGGTAGATATTAAGAAGGCCAATCAGGAAATTCGTGAATTATCTGAAAAATATGGTCTTGAGGTAAATCCTACTGACGTAATTGAAAATATCAATGTCTCAACACAGCAGCGTGTGGAGATTTTAAAGATGCTTTACCGAGAAGCGGAAATTCTGATTTTTGATGAACCCACAGCAGTTTTGACACCTCAGGAGATTTCGTTCCTTTTGGATATTATCAAAGGACTTCGCGACAACGGTAAGACCATTATTCTGATTACACATAAGCTGGAAGAAATCAAACAGATTGCGGATCGATGTGCGATCTTAAATCGTGGTAAATTGATCGATGTACTGGATGTGAAGACCACTTCAACAAAGCAGATGGCAAATCTCATGGTGGGACGTGAGGTAAGCTTCGAAATCCCAAAGAAGGATCCGGAGTTTGGTAAGGTAGTATTGTCCGTAGAAAACATGACTGTTTTGAATCAGGACAAGTTTCCGGTGGTAAAGAATGTAAGCTTTGATGTCCATGCGGGAGAAGTATTTGCAATTGCAGGTGTTGCCGGAAACGGTCAGGTAGAAGTGGCAGATGCCATTGCAGGGTTGACGGATATGAAAAGCGGCAGGATTACTTTGAATGGCAGAGATATCACGGATTACAGCATTAGAAAGCGCACCCGGGAAGGTATCGCTTATATTCCGGAAGACAGACATCATTTTGGCCTTGTTATGGATTTTACTTTAGCGGAAAACCTTGGTTCCAGAGATTATTATAAAGAACCATATTGTAAGAATGGTTTCCTGAATCAGGAAGCATTCGACGAGAATAGTGAAAAATTAATTGAGAAGTATGATATCCGAAGCGGACAAGGCAAGGAGACAAAAGTGCGTTCCATGAGCGGTGGTAATCAGCAGAAGGCCATCATTGCCCGGGAAATGGAACAGGACATGCCCTTTATCATTTTCGTACAGCCTACCCGCGGTTTAGATATCGGTGCTATTGAAAATATTCGGAAACAGATTATTGCAGCGAGAGATGAAGGCAAAGCGATTTTGCTGGTGTCTCTGGAATTGGATGAAATCATGAACTGTGCGGATACCATTGCAGTTATATACAATGGTGAGTTCCAGAAGATTGCAGATGCCAAGACACTGACTACCAGTGAAGTGGGCGAGTTTATGATGGGTATTAAGGCAAAAAATAAGGAGCAATAAAATGAGCAAGAATAAATTCAAAAACATTTTAGAAGCATTAAAGATTCCCTGCATTGCCATTCTAATCAGTCTTGTAGTAGGTGGTATCATCATTGCGATCACAGGTAGTAATCCTTTTCGTGCATTTTATGCATTGTTACAGGGGTGTGGTTTTGCACCCAAAGCGTCTTATGCAGGTTATAAAAATATCTTTACGGATTTTATGAGTTATTTGAACTACATGACCCCCATGGTATTTGCCGCATTGGCAGTAGCAGTGGCCATGAGATGTGGTCTGTTCAATATCGGTGTGTCCGGACAGATGTTGGGTGCCGGTTTTATTGCGTCTATCGTCGTAGGGTACAGCGGACTGGATGGTTTTATTGCAAAACCCTTGGTGGTGTTGATCGGTATGGGGGCAGGTGCGTTGATTGGTGCACTGATCGGTATTTTGAAATATCGGTTTAATATTAATGAAGTTGTTTCATCCATTATGTTGAACTATATTTTGCAATATGCCACAAGTTTCTTTATCAATACTTATTTTGTGGATCCTGTATCCAGACAGTCCAGGAATGTTTCAGATGCATCCAGGTTGACGCTGACAGACACGGTAATCGGTAATCTGAAGATGGATATTCCTCTTGGGATTTTGTTGGCAGCAATTGCTGTGATCTGTGTTTGGATACTGTTGGAGAAGACCAAAATGGGTTATGAGATGAAGGCTGTTGGATTTTCCCGTACTGCTGCAAAATATGCGGGTATCAATGTAGGAAAGAACATGGTTTTTTCCATGACTGTTTCCGGAGCATTGGCAGGTCTTGCAGGTGTTACTTATTACCTTGGTTATTTGGCATCCATCCAACCCAAAGTGCTTTTAAGCACCGGTTTCGATGCCATTGCTGTTTCCTTGCTTGGCAGTAACAATCCTTTCGGTATTGTGCTTTCTACCATGTTGATTTCCCTGATCAACAAAGGCAGCACCTACATGAAATCCCAGGCAGGTGTAGAATCTGAGATTACCTCTGTTATCACCGGCATTATCCTGTTGTTCAGTGCATGTAACGTTTACATGAAGTGGAAGCTTGAGCACAACAAGGCAGAGAAGCTGATGGAGAAAAAGAACGACAAGGAGGGCAAATAAATGAACAGTATTATTGTTGATGGTTTATCCTATGCACTTCCTTTGTTTATCATGGCAATCGGGGGCATTTACTGTGAAAAATCGGGTGTTACAAACCTTGCAGTAGAAGGCTTACAGGGTTTTGGTGCTTTCGTCGGTGCTTTTGTAGCAGTCTGTATTGCGGGCAACTTTGCAGGTGACTCATCCATGCCATTTTATATCGCCATGATCTTTGCGTGTATCGGCGGTGGTGCATTTGCGTTGCTGCATGCACTTCTTTGCCTGAAGTTTAAGGCAAATCAGGTGATCAGTGGCGTAGTTGTTAATATCATGGCTATGGCATTGACTGCTTATTTAACTAAATTATTGAACAAGCTTATTTTTGGGGCAACTTCTGATAAATTTGTTCTGACTGTATCCCAGAGAATTACCATTGAAGCATTGGCGGATATCCCGATCATTGGTGGTTTCTTTACCAATGTGTATCCATTTGAGCCAATCATTGTTATTGTTGCTTTTGTTGCATGGTTTGTTATGTATAAGACACGTTTCGGCATGCATTTAAGAGCCTGCGGTGACAATCCCCATTCTGTGGACGCAGCCGGCAAGAATGTGTTAAAGATCCGTCTGATTGCCATTGTTTTGTCCGGTGCGTTCTCTGGTCTGGGTGGTATTTGCTTTGCATATTCGATTTCTGCGAATTTCTCAAGCAGCATTTACAGTGGTTATGGCTATTTAGCGATTGCAGCATTGATCTTCGGTAACTGGAAGATTATGCCCACATTGGGAGCCTGCCTGCTGTTTGGTTTTGCAAGATCCGGTGGATATTACATTGTGCAGAAGCTGCAGATGCCAAGTTCTTATCAGGATTTAGTTATGATTTTGCCGTATGTGCTTACATTGCTCCTGCTGGTATTTTTCTCCAAGCATAATGGTTCACCGAGAGCTCTGGGTGAGATATATGACAAGGGTGCAAGGTAGGAAAGTTTTAATGGGTAGTTTATCATAACTTAAGATATTGCTCATATTAAGTTCATAAGTATATTGTATAATAAGCCTGTGTATGAAGGTACACAGGTTTATTTATTGGGGAGTACAAAAGAATGACAAATGAACAATATTATGAACTGATCCGCCCATATGAAGATGTAAGCCGGATTATGATGACCAAGCTGGATATATTGAATCACAGTATTTACAACAAAGATATCGGTAAACCAATCCACCATACCCAGCAGAGGATTAAGACCAAGAAGAGTATCGAAGGGAAACTGAATCGTTTGGGACTGAATGAAGGTGTTATGGATGCCAAAGACAATCTTATGGATATCGCCGGAATCCGTGTGATCTGTCATTTTCCGGAGGAAATATATGACCTGATCAAAAGCCTGAAACGACAGTCGGATTTGATTGTCATTAAAGAGAAGGATTATATCAAAAATCCAAAACCCAGCGGCTACCGCAGCTATCATATCATTTTCAGCGTGCCCATACATTGCCTGGATGCTATGGAATACTACCCTGTGGAGATACAGTTTCGAACATTGGCTATGGATTTCTGGTCCAGCATGGAGCACCGCATCTGCTACAAAAAGGATTATGATGACAAGGACGAGATGAGTCGAATTATGCAGCAGTATGCTGCGGACTTAGAGGCTATGGAGAGAAGCTGCCGGGAAAAGGTCAAAGAAGTTAGTGGGAAAATGTAGTAGTTAGTAAGCACCCAAGCAGTTGAGGGGGCGCATAGATCATCTGTTGCAGAAAATTGTATAAAATCAAAATAATTGTTGCAAAAATTCAGAGAATACACTATAATAACAATGTTGCATTTGATTGATAAGAATGCAGTTTATAGTTGCTGAAATAGCTCAGTCGGTAGAGCACTTCACTCGTAATGAAGGGGTCGTGGGTTCGAGTCCCATTTTCAGCTTGGTAGGCACCACCCTCGCGCCGGGTGGTGTTTTTTTCGTGGATGCTAACTTGTAGTATTACGTATAGAAAACCCAAAAACAGCAAATCTATATGCTAATATTTTGTTTATTTAAATCGGTTGAGCAGTTAGATCTTGCAAAAATCATCAATCTATCTGCTTATCCTTCAAATGAGAGAAGTTACTGTTTGATTGTGTTGGACATAGTAATCTGGGATCTTTTTGCAAGGCATATCCATGTGGCTGTCCGTAGAAGTTTTTACAAAAAACAGAGAAAAATTGTAAAGTACAGGGATGCATTACATTCCCTGCACTTTTAGTATATCCACCGTATGCGCCCCTGCGCCGATCAGGTCCTGGCGTTCACAGGTGGCCATATGATACTGCATGAAAAGTTCGAATTCTTCCTCGCTTAAGCTGTTTAGATACATTCTCATGTAGTTGGCCGGGCCATCAGGCGAAATAATCTTGATTCGAAATAGACCTGCCGCTTCATTCAGTTTGTTGATATCCTCAATACGCACATAATCATACAGATTTTCCTTGAAGGAGATGGTATGGAAATCCTCGGTCAGGCGTTTTTCTTCCATACATTCTAAGATGTGTTTTTCCTTAAAGGCGTAGGTGAGGACACCATATTCATTCATGCAGTATGCTACAAGGATAATACCGCCGGATTTTGTGACACGTTTGGCCTCGTTAAGGGCTTTCAGCTTATCATCATGACCAAACAGATGATACATAGGGCCGAAGAGAAGTGTTACATCAAAAGTATTATCAGCCAGCTTCTTTAGGTTCAGTGCATTTCCCAACATGGCCCTTACATTGCTGTTTTTGGATTTTAAAATGCCTAAGTTGTATTTTACCAGTTCTACAGCGGTGACATCATAGCCTTCTTCGGCAAGTGCTACGCTGTAGCGTCCGGTTCCGGCACCGATGTCTAAAATCTTAATATCTGAATTTGCCAAAGATGCATCAACCTTTAGAGCTTTGATACATTCATGAATATATTTCATGGAAGTGCGGAATTCTACCTGTCCGTGGCGGGAGAGGAGACGCTTTTCCTCGTTGAATTTATTATAATATTCTTCTAATTCGGTTCTTTGTTTCATGTTTTTAAATTCCTTTGTATCAGAAATTACTGTGCTTTTAGTATGATAACATACATAAGAAAAACTGTCATGTAAAATTTAGCAGAAGTTATGATATTAATTTTTCAGTCAAAAAGTCTTAAGATTTTCTTCAATTATTTTAGATAGGTTTATGATATATTTTAAGTGTAAAAGTGGTTTTCATCTTTAAAATGGAGAAAGGCTTATGGCAGAAAAGAAATTCCCCCTTTATTTACCGGTTATCATGATCCTTATGGTGGTGCTATTGTGCAGAAATGATTTGGAGAGCAAAGAAACGGAGATTGCAGCTTATATTTTGAATAATGAGTAAACGTTGAATCACATGGCAGTCTCGGTATTAGATGGTGGTATGGATTCTGTGAAACTGATTGACGGGTTAAATGGAGTATCTTGTTGGTCCGGAGCAGAAGATTCCTGTGTGGATTTTAAATACTATTCGGTAGGATTGGACACTCAGATGGGGGTTCACTATGGTTTTTATTATTCACACGAAAAAAGTCTTAATGTGTAAATATTTGTATTGAAGAATAAACATAAAAGATGTAGAATGTTCTTATAAGTAACCCATAAATTTATACATCACGGGAGGTAGTGCGATGTTATTTGCTAAGGATTTTCGGAAAATTGCACGTGAAAGCTTAAAAGGAAAATGGATTTTAGCTATATTGGTATGTTTGGTTGCATACTTTTTAGGTGCTAACCCGGTATCCTCAACCAGCGGTGGATCTGCTAATTATAGTTTTGATGAAGAATCAATGGGAACAGTCAGCGGTAAGATTTATGGCGGAGCTATTGATGAAAGAGTTTGGTCAGTACTTCTGCCGATCATTACAGGTGTCATGGTAGTGGCAGTGATTTACCTGATTGTTGTAATTGTTATCGGCGGTGCTGTGACTTTAGGCTATTGTAGATTTAATCTGAATTTAGTTGATAAGAAGAATTCGCAGTTCATGGATCTGTTCTCCGGATTTGACAGATTTGGTGCCGGTTTTTGTGTACAGTTCCTGAGAGGTCTTTACACTTTCTTGTGGAGTCTGTTGTTTGTTATACCGGGAATCATTGCAAGTTATCGGTATGCAATGGCTGCGTACATATTGACGGAGCATCCTGAAATGACAGCTTCAGAAGCAATAGAGGCGTCAAAGCAAATGATGATAGGTAATAAATGGCGTCTGTTTTGTTTGGAATTCAGCTTTATAGGTTGGGATATTCTTTGTCTGTTTACTTTTGGTCTGGGATTCCTTGTCCTGAGTCCTTATAAAGAAGCTGCATATGCTACATTCTATAGAGAAGTCAGCGGTACATGGGAGAGAATAAGAGAAGAAATCCCAAATGAGCCACAGGAAGAATTTTAAGGGGATATTGCTATGAGTTTATGCACGGTATATTTTTCGCCTACGGGTAATACAGAAAAAAGCGTAAAAGCAATGGCTGCTGCAATTGCGGAATATGAGGCTTCAAAAAAGAAACAAGCAGTTAGCGAAGCACAGGCATTTGGTGTGTATGACTGTACTTGTGTCAGAGAAGAAAGTGGTCTGGCAAAATATATTTCCAAAGATGCAGAAGTGACTTTCGGTGAAGAAGATTTTGTAATCATAGGCGGACCTGTATATGGCGGCAGAATTCCCGAAGTTGCTATGGAGCGACTAAAAAAAATCAAAGGAACCAATACACCTTGTATCCTTGTGGCTTCCTATGGAAACCGTCATTTTGACGACGCCTTGGTAGAATTAAAGGATATGGCCGAAAGAAATGGCTTTGTGGTAAAGGGCGGTGCTGCGGTTATTGGCAGACATACTTTCGGTGAAATACAAGTCGACAGACCAAATGAGGAAGATCTGATGCAGATGGCTGAATTTGCGGTAAAAGCCTATGAAAAAGAAGGTTCGGTAAAAACCATACCGGGCAATAGGATTTACCGTGAAGGAGGAAAAGGAGGAAAATTCAGACCTGAAACAACGAAAGTGTGCGTACAATGTGGTCTTTGTAAATATAATTGCCCGGTAGGTGCGATAAATGACGATTTCAGTGTATCTGATGAAAAATGCATTTCATGTTTTCGATGCATCCGAAATTGTCCGGTAAAAGCAAAAGTTATGACAAGTGAAAACTATCTGCAATTTGCAGAAGACTTCACAAAGAAGTTATCTGCAAGACGGGAGAATGCGTTTTATATGGTGTAAAGCTTCTTAATATTGTGCTCTATGGTCTGGATGACCTTGTAAAAAACAATGGCGATCACGCACAGGATGATGATGGATGTAATTACCATATTCAGCTGAAATACCTGGGAACCATAAATAATCAGGTATCCGAGACCTCTGCGGGCTGCTAAAAACTCTCCGATGATAACACCCACCAGAGCCAGACCGATGTTGACTTTGGTGGTGCTGATCAGAATGGGAATGGAGCCCGGCAATACCACCTTAAAAAAAGCATCTCTTTTATGACCGCCTAAAGTCTGTATCAGGGTGATCTTTTCCGGATCCACCTGTTTAAATCCTGTATAGAAGCTGATAATGGAACCGAATATAGCCACGGATAGACCTGCTACAATGATGGTCTTCATACCGGTTCCCAGCCAGACGATGAACAAGGGTGCCAATGCGGATTTAGGCAGACTGTTCAGGATAACAAGATAAGGTTCAAAGACCTCCGAGGCTTTCGGAGAATACCATAGCAGGGTGGCCGCCAGCAGGCTGATCAAAAATACTAACAGAAAACTAATGACTGTTTCGGTCAATGTAATAAAAGTATGAGATAACAGGGAGCCATCTGTCAGCAGACCCCAAAAACAGAGCAGTACTCTGGAAGGGGATGCAAAGAAAAACGGATCGATCCATTTTAAGTTGGCACTTATTTCCCAGATTCCTAAAAAAAATGAAAATATAAATATACGCATCACAGCCACTTGATGATGATGTTTTCGATGATTTTTCATAAATAGTTCCTGATCGGAGTATTCTGTCAGGGATTTTTTATTTGTCGTTTTCATAAGTCATTTCCTCCCATAACATTTTGAAATAACTGCTGAATTCCGGGGCATTTCTGGCAGCAAGAGCATCGTTGTCCTGAAGGGTCAATTTGATTGGAACCTCTTTCTTTACTACAGCCGGACGTTTGCTGAGTACGATGATTCTGTCTGCAAGACTGATGGCCTCTGCCAGATCGTGGGTGATGATGATCACGGTCTTTTTGGTTTGACGAATCAGATTGCAGATATCTGCCGAAACCATCAGGCGGGTTTGATAATCCAGTGCACTGAATGGTTCATCCAACAGCAGAATTTCAGGTTTTAATGCCAGGGTACGAATCAAAGCAGCTCTTTGTTTCATACCGCCGGAAAGCTCACTGGGACGCTTGTTTCGAAAATCATACAGTCCATAATCCTTCAGAAGCTGTTCTACATATTCCAGATGCTTCGGTGTTTTCTTTTTATTGATTTCTAAACCCAACAGAACATTCTGGTAAATAGTACGCCATTCAAAAAGGTGATCATGCTGCAACATATATCCGATTTTGGGATATCCAAGAGAGCCATCAGAATGATTGACTACAATGGTTCCTTCTTTGGGCTGCAGAAGTCCGGATATGATGGAAAGCAATGTGGACTTGCCGCATCCGCTGGGACCCACGATTGCAACGAATTCGCCTTCTTTTACACCGAAGGAGATATTCTTAAGTGCCTTCGTTTCACCGTGTAAACTATGGTAAGAGTAGCTGATATCCTTCAGCTCCAATAAATATTGACTCATTTTATTTTCACTTTGCGAATTCGGGATTTATTGTAATATATTCCGGTTTATGATGATGTGTGAGCCACTTTTAAAATTCTTTATTGCATTAAAGTGTCAAATGTGGTATTATCAACCATAAGTTTTAATAAGGAGAGATCATTATGGCAGATTTATGGGGTGGCCGCTTCACAAAAGACACGGACCAGATGGTTTATAATTTTAATGCGTCCATCAATTTTGATAAAAAGTTATATAAACAGGAT
This sequence comes from Acetatifactor sp., assembly GCA_045544275.1. Taxonomy (GTDB): domain Bacteria; phylum Bacillota; class Clostridia; order Lachnospirales; family Lachnospiraceae; genus Acetatifactor. The sequence continues at coordinate 16,483 of JAZPYS010000043.1, forward strand.
ATTCAAGGAAGTATTGCTCATGTGACCATGTTGGCAAAGCAGGGCATCCTCACAGCGGAAGACAAGATTGCCATCATCGCAGGCCTGGAAGGCATCTTAAAGGATGTGGAAAAAGGTACTTTGGTGATTGATTCTAAATATGAAGACATTCACAGCTTTGTGGAGGCCAATCTGATCGATCGTATCGGAGAAGCAGGCAAGAGATTACATACCGGGCGCAGCCGCAATGATCAGGTGGCTTTGGACATGCGTCTTTACACCAGAGAACAGGTAGAGAGTACCGATCAGTTGTTAAAAGAATTGATGGGTGTGATTCTGCATACCATGGAGGAGAATCTTGAAACATACATGCCTGGATTTACACATTTGCAGAAGGCACAGCCTACTACATTGGCCCATCATTACGGAGCATATTTCGAGATGTTTCTACGGGACAGAGAGAGACTGCATGATATTTACAAGCGCATGAATTATTGCCCCTTAGGTTCCGGAGCCCTTGCTGGCACTACCTATCCATTGGATCGTGAATATACAGCAGAACTTTTAGGATTTTATGGCCCAACACGCAACAGTATGGATTCTGTGGCTGACAGAGACTATCTGATTGAATTTTTGGCTGCATTATCTACAATCATGATGCACCTTTCCAGATTCAGTGAAGAGATTATCATTTGGAACACCAATGAGTATCAGTTTGTGGAGCTGGATGATGCTTATTCTACAGGCAGTAGCATCATGCCACAGAAGAAAAATCCGGATATTGCAGAGCTGGTTCGAGGTAAGACAGGTCGTGTATACGGTGCACTTATGTCCCTGCTGACCACCATGAAGGGACTGCCCCTTGCATACAATAAGGATATGCAGGAAGATAAGGAAATGGCATTTGATGCCATGGAGACGGCTCAAAACTGCATTCTGTTGTTTACCGGTATGATTCAGACTATGAAATTCAGAAAAGACCGCATGGCGAAGAGTGCTTTGGGTGGATTTACCAATGCCACAGATGCAGCAGACTATCTGGTAAATAAGGGCGTACCTTTCAGAGATGCTCATGGAATTATCGGACGTATGGTACTGTACTGTATTGAAAAGAATTGTGCCATTGATGATCTGTCATTGGAAGAATTAAAGACTTTAAGTGATAAATTTGAAGCAGATATTTATGAAGCCATTTCCCTGAAGACCTGTGTGGAAAAGAGATTGACCATCGGTGCACCGGGCATTGAAGCCATGATGCAGGTAATTGAGGTTTCTAAAGAATATTTGGCGCAGGATTGGGTGAAATAAAATATTATATATAGAGGAGAAACATTATGAACGAAAAATTGAAAGTAGGTATCCTTGGTGGTACCGGTATGGTTGGACAGAGATTTATCAGCTTGCTTGAGAACCATCCTTGGTTTGAAGTAACTACCATTGCGGCGAGTCCTCGTTCAGCAGGAAAAACTTATGAAGAAGCAGTAGGAGACAGATGGAAAATGACCACTCCTATGCCGGAAGCAGTAAAAAATATCGTTGTCATGAATGTCAATGAAGTAGAAAAAGTAGCTGCTGAAGTAGATTTCGTATTCAGTGCAGTGGATATGACGAAGGAAGAGATCAAGAAGATTGAAGAGGAATATGCGAAGACAGAAACACCTGTGGTTTCCAACAACAGTGCACATCGCTGGACCCCGGATGTTCCCATGGTAGTTCCGGAAATCAATCCTGATCATATGAAAGTCATCGATTTCCAGAAAAAACGTCTTGGAACCACCAGAGGTTTCGTTGCCGTAAAACCCAATTGTTCTATTCAGAGCTACGCGCCGGTTTTGACTGCATGGAAGGAATTTGAACCATACGAAGTAGTAGCTACTACATATCAGGCAATTTCCGGTGCAGGCAAGACTTTCAAAGATTGGCCTGAAATGGTTGAGAACATCATTCCTTACATCGGTGGTGAAGAAGAAAAGAGTGAAAAGGAACCGTTGCGTATCTGGGGTAAGATTGAAGACGGTGTGATCGTTCCTGCAACCTCACCTGTAATTACCTGTCAGTGTATCCGTGTTCCTGTACTCAATGGACATACTGCTGCAGTATTTGTAAAGTTCAGAAAGAAACCTACCAAAGAACAGCTTATCGAAAAATTAGTTGCTTTCAAGGGTGTTCCACAGGAGCTGGAGCTTCCCAGTGCACCGAAACAGTTCATTCAGTATTTGGAAGAAGACAACAGACCTCAGGTAAAACTGGATGTTGATTTCGAAAACGGAATGGGCGTAAGCGTAGGACGTATCCGTGAAGACAGCGTATATGATTATAAATTTGTAGGTCTTTCACACAATACTGTAAGAGGTGCCGCAGGTGGTGCTGTACTTTGTGCAGAATTATTGACCGCGCAGGGTTACATTGCAAAGAAATAAGTGATATAATAAAAGGCGCAGACAAATAAGCGCCTTTTATTTATGGAGGAATTGTGGGGAAAAGTTTATTTATAGCAGAAAAACCCAGTGTTGCAAAAGAATTTGCAAAAGCTTTAAAACAGAATATGAATACGAAAGATGGCTATCTGGAATCCACCGATGTGATCGTCACTTGGTGTGTAGGACATCTTGTTACTATGAGTTATCCTGAGGTCTATGATGAGAAATTTCGTCGCTGGAGTTTTGATACCATTCCATTTATTCCCGAAGAATTTAAGTATGAGATCATTCCGGCAGTGAAAAAGCAGTTTACCATTGTCAGTAACTTGTTGAATCGGACGGATGTTTCTACGATTTATGTATGTACCGACTCCGGGCGGGAAGGGGAGTATATCTATCGTCTGGTGGAACAGATGGCCGGTGTAAAAGGCAAGGAGCGAAAGCGGGTGTGGATTGACTCTCAGACTGAGGAGGAAATCCTGCGAGGAATCCGGGATGCAAAGGATCTTTCAGAATATGACAATTTAAGTGAATCGGCATATCTGCGTGCAAAGGAAGATTACCTGATGGGTATCAATTTTTCCAGAGCGCTGACTTTAAAGTATGGGTATGCTGTAAAGGATTTTCTGAAACGTGACCGGGCAGTAATTTCGGTTGGACGTGTGATGACATGCGTTCTTGGGATTGTTGTAAACAGGGAGCGTGAGATCCGTAATTTTGTAAAGACTCCTTTCTACAGAGTGCTTGGGAATTTCAGCCTGCAGGACCAAAAATTTGCCGGAGAATGGAAAGCAGTAGAGGGATCTAAATATTTTCAGTCTCCACTTTTATATAAAGAAAATGGATTAAAAAAAAGAGAGACGGCGGAAGAACTGATCCAATATCTGGAAAATAATATGGAATCTCCTGTTATTGAAACGATTGAACGTAAGAAGGAGAATAAAAATCCACCCCTTTTATACAATCTTGCGGAATTACAGAATGACTGTTCCAAATATTTCAAGATCAGTCCTGATGAGACTTTGCGTATCATTCAGGAGTTATATGAAAAGAAAATGGTAACATATCCTCGAACAGACGCAAGAGTGCTTTCCACTGCTGTGGCCAAGGAAATCTACAAGAACATTAATGGACTGAAAGGTTTTGGGATGGTGTCCGAGTTCACCACTGAGATTTGTGAGAAAGGAACTTATAAAGGCATTGCCAAGACCAGATACGTGAATGACAAGCAGATCACAGATCACTATGCCATCATTCCCACAGGACAGGGGTTGGGTAATTTAAACAATCTGCCACCTGTGTCGGCAAAAGTATATGAGGTGATCGTGCGTAGGTTTCTGAGTATTTTTTATCCTCCTGCGGTATATCAAAAGGTTTCGTTGATTATAAAAGTCAACGAAGAAAGGTTTTTTGCAAATTTCAAGGTCTTAGTAGATGAAGGTTATTTTAGGGTCGCAAAATATTCTTTTGCAAAGAAGAACAACGAAGGAAACGATTCCGAGGAAGAAATGAAATGTGATGAGCAGTTCATGCAGATGTTGAAAGGTCTGAAGAAGGGAGATACCCTTCCGGTAAATGATTATGAAATAAAAGAAGGGGAGACTTCGCCGCCTAAGAGATATAATTCCGGAAGCATTATTCTAACCATGGAGAATGCAGGACAATTCATCGAGGATGAAGAACTCCGCGCTCAGATCAAAGGAAGCGGTATCGGAACCAGTGCCACCAGAGCAGAAATCCTGAAAAAACTGGTAAATATCGAGTATCTTGCACTGAACAATAAGACACAGATCATAACACCTACATTGATGGGTGAGATGATCTTTGATGTGGTAGACAGTTCCATGAGGCCACTTTTAAATCCTGCCCTGACTGCAAGTTGGGAGAAGGGATTGACACAGGTGGCTGAGGGGCAGATTACTTCCGCGGAATACATGAACAAGTTGGATGATTTTGTCAGTAGAAGGACTAATATTGTAAAACAGATGAATAATCAGGGAGCACTGCAAATGCAGTTTCGAAATATCGCTCCTAATTATAAAAAATAAGGGTAAAACATGAATAGATTAAAAGTTTTTTGCTGTTTATTAAGTTTGCTGCTTTGTATTTCAAGGTGTGCTACTAAGGAGGCTGATGTAAGTGTCGGAGGCTCGGAGATAGTGGTAGAAATGCCGGAACCGAAAGATATTGTTGTGCACGAATATCAGCTGATGGTTGAAGGACTAAAAGAAGAATTTGAAATATTTTTTATGGCGGATACTCATATCTCTTTGTGTGATGAGAGAGATGTGGATGTTATGGAAAAGGCATCTGCACGTTATGAGATGTTTCGCAGCAAAGAAGGGATCAGTTCGGAGGAATCTTTTCGTGATATAATTGGATATGTGTCAGAAAATAGTCCGGATTTGCTGATTATGGGTGGTGATATTTTAGATTCTGCCATGTGGAAATCTATTGATTATGTCGCAGAAATTTTGTGGAAATTGGAGTATCCATGGATTTATGAGATGGGAAATCATGATTTTGAGTATGGCATGGAATATTTTTCGCCGAAATCATACAGCGAATATCTTCCCAGATTGCAGGAAATCACGGATACATATGAAGGTTGGCAGAAAATTGAGTATGATGAATTTATTGTATTTGCGGTAGATGATTATAACAATCAGGTTTCAGAGGAGGCACTTCGGGCTTTTAAAGAAATATATAATATAAATAAAACAGTAATTTTGATCAGTCATGTACCGATAGAGCCATTGGTGGAAGATACTTTATGGCAAAAATGCAATGAAGTGTGGGGGGCCTCAGCAAACGGAAATTCACGGGTGCTTTTAGGGGAACATTCTTGTGTTCCCAATGAGGTGACAGCAGAGTTTATAGAGCTTGTAACGGCTGCGGAAAGTCCTGTTTCACTGGTGCTTTCCGGTCATGTACACTTTTATCACGAAGGAAAATTGACGGATAATATACAACAGATCGTAACCGGTGCGGGATATGACCGTGAATTGGTGAAGATAAGTTTAGTACCTGAAATATCGGAGTAAATATAATTTGGAGGGAAATAGCATGAATGGTATTGAAATCAAGGATCTCTATGATTTGGAACAGACAATTGCAAAAAATATTTTTGAGGGAGTCACATATCCCTGGGAAGTTTTGCCAAAAATCAAGGAATTTATTATTGAATTAGGAAAGAGTCTTCCGGCAGATATTTACGAAGAAAAGGGCGAAAACATCTGGATTGCAAAGAATGCCAAAGTGGCTCCCACAGCCTGCCTGAACGGGCCATTGATCATTGATGAAGAGGCAGAAATCAGACATTGTGCTTTTGTAAGAGGCAGTGCGATTGTAGGAAAAGGTGCAGTAGTAGGCAATTCTACAGAGCTTAAGAATGTCATTCTTTTCAACAAGGTACAGGTTCCCCATTATAATTATGTGGGTGACAGTGTACTTGGATACAAGGCACATATGGGCGCAGGTTCTATCACTTCTAATGTAAAGAGTGATAAGAAGCTTGTTGTAGTGAAGGGGGATGATATCCGTATTGAAACAGGGCTTAAGAAATTCGGTGCAATGTTAGGGGATAACGTAGAAGTAGGCTGTAACAGTGTATTAAATCCTGGTACCGTTGTCGGCAGAAATTCCAATGTTTATCCTACATCCTGTGTGCGCGGTGTGGTTCCGGAATGCAGTATTCACAAAAACGATGGAACGATTGTAAAGAAAATCGAGGCATAAAGCATGGTGTTTTCTTATTTATTAAAAAATATGGTGTCACATTTTGTAAAATTCGTAAAAAACACTGGATTTTTTGTATTAAATATGAGAGAATGTTAAAGGTGATTATGATATTTTTTTGTCAGAAGGTGTCGACAGGCATTCTGTGGACAAGAAATATCCAAATATAATCAGAATTTGAAAGGAGATTTCACATGATTTATTCAAGAGAAGTTGAAGAAATGTGTCCAGTAGCGCAGGGCGTGAACCACGGCTGTGCTCCTATCCCAGAAGAAGCAAAATGGGTTAAAGCAAAAGATGTTAGTGACATTAGCGGTTTAACACACGGTATTGGCTGGTGTGCTCCTCAGCAGGGTGCATGTAAGCTGACACTGAATGTTAAAGAAGGTATCATCCAGGAAGCTCTGGTTGAAACCATCGGATGTTCAGGTATGACTCATTCAGCAGCTATGGCTTCTGAAATTTTACCTGGCAGAACTGTTCTTGAAGCATTAAATACTGACCTTGTGTGTGATGCTATCAATACTGCTATGAGAGAATTATTCTTACAGATCGTTTACGGACGTACCCAGTCTGCTTTCTCAGAAGACGGACTTCCTGTAGGTGCAGGTTTGGAAGACCTTGGTAAAGGCTTAAGAAGCCAGGTTGGTACTATGTACGGTACTTTGGCAAAAGGTCCTCGTTATCTTGAAATGGCTGAAGGTTATGTAACAGGTATCGCTCTTGACGCTGACAACCAGATCATTGGATATCAGTTCGTAAGCCTTGGCAAGATGACTGACTTTATCAAAAAAGGCGACGATCCTAACACTGCATGGGAAAAAGCAAAAGGTCAGTATGGCCGTGTTGCTGATGCGGTTAAGATTATTGACCCACGTCACGAGTAATTGAAAGGAGAATCGACAAATGGCTTTATTTGAATCATATGAAAGAAGAATTCCACAGATTAATGCTGTGCTGAATAGTTATGGAATCAGCTCTATCGAAGAAGCTGAGAAAATTACAAAAGATGCTGGACTTGATGTATATACTCAGGTTAAGAACATCCAGCCAATTTGTTTTGAAAATGCTTGCTGGGCTTACATCGTAGGTGCTGCAATTGCAATCAAGAAAGGTGCTGTAAGAGCAGCAGATGCTGCTGCAGCAATTGGTGAAGGTCTTCAGGCTTTCTGTATTCCTGGTTCTGTTGCTGACCACAGAAAAGTTGGTTTGGGACATGGTAACTTAGGAAAGATGTTATTAGAAGAAGAGACAGAGTGCTTCTGCTTCTTAGCAGGACATGAGTCTTTTGCAGCTGCTGAGGGTGCTATCGGTATTGCGGAAAAGGCAAACAAAGTACGTCAGAAACCATTACGCGTTGTATTGAACGGTCTTGGAAAAGATGCAGCTCAGATTATTTCCCGTATCAATGGATTTACCTTCGTTGAGACAAAATATGACTATGCAACAGCAGAATTAAATGTTGTATATGAAAAAGCATATTCCACAGGACTTCGTGCAACTGTAAAATGCTACGGTGCAGATGATGTTCAGGAAGGTGTTGCAATCATGCATCATGAGAACGTTGGTGTATCTATCACAGGTAACTCCACCAACCCAACACGTTTCCAGCATCCGGTAGCAGGTACATACAAGAAAGAATGTATTGAGAGAGGCAAAAAGTACTTCTCCGTAGCATCCGGCGGCGGCACAGGCCGTACACTTCACCCGGATAACATGGCTGCAGGTCCTGCTTCTTACGGTATGACAGATACTATGGGACGTATGCATTCAGACGCTCAGTTTGCCGGTTCTTCAAAGTCGGAGGCCAAGCGGTCTTAGGAAGACAAACCAAATGATC
>JAZPYS010000044.1:0-43392 GCA_045544275.1 Acetatifactor sp.
CTACAATAGTACTCATCACACAGTCTCCTTTACGTGTTTTTCTCGCAACTAACATCATAAAGAAAAACTGTGTGATTGGGAAGTAGGGATTTTCTCTGCTTCCCTTTTTATTACTTTTGCCAATTAAAATTATACACTAACCTCCCATCTGCTCCTAAAATACCAATGACAGGTATGTTGAAGGCTGTAAGATTCTTCAGCGTTTTCAGAAGATAATAGTCCTCCAAAACAAAAAAGAACTGATTTCTCCTGCTTTCCCCTATGTCAGGTACATAAATCAGATAATTACAATCTTTTTGCGCAATACAAATCACCTTCCCGGATCCATCCTCAAGAAGATTAGAAGCGTCAATGCTGACATAATTCTCTGTATCATAATATATCCTGTAAGTATTTTCCACAAATTTGACAGGCAGCGTTGTGGACAAAACAGTATCGGAAGCTTTATTTTTCCATACGATAGACCTAATAATACCGGAAGCATCGTCATACTTCTCCAATTCAGTCATCACTTGATACTTGCTAATATCATGTGTTGAATAGCCGTACAACATTAAGTCACTGTTTTTTTGCAATATAGTGCTTATCTGTGACAGATACACAAATTCCTCGTTTAATTGATTTCCTAAATTATCAATTTGAATCTCTGTCTGATGACGCAGCTCTTCATAATAGTATTCAGAAAATTGATAACGGATTATATAAAAGAACCCCATCATCAGAGCAAGATAAATCAATAAGTAGAAAAAAACAAATTTAAACAACGTAGAAGTCTGCTTCTTCATTTCTTCGTCTCCTGTAATTGATTGGTAGTTTCTTGTCAGCTTTTACATATTACTATTACGCGGAATACCTGCTCCGTGGTTGCAATCATGTTTGCTCCTGCATTTCCACTGTCCATCGCTTCCTGTAAGGTACACGGCTTACGAAGAATCGGGAAAAAGGCATCTATACCATATTCGTTACATAAAACAGCATCCTCTGTGACGCAACCGGAAAATGCCACCACGGTTTTGTTATACTTTTTGGCAATACGGGCAACACCGATTGGCGCCTTTCCAAAAACAGTCTGTCCATCCAATCTGCCTTCGCCGGTTACCACGATATCAGCATCCTTTACATATTCCTCCAGTTTCGTTTCTTCCAGTACAATCTTGATACCGGATTCCAAAATCGCATTGGTGTAAGCTAAAAATGCAAAGCCCAATCCTCCTGCCGCACCGGTTCCCGGATATTTGGCATCAGCCTTTTCATACTTCTCGGCAGTCAAGGATGCATACGCACCTAACCACTTATCCATTTGTTCAATCATGGTCGGTGTAGCACCCTTTTGTGGTCCAAAAACAGCACTACATCCTGTTGTGCCACACAAAGGATTGGTAACATCACATGCCACACGAAAGGTGCATTCTTTTAGTTCCGGAATAACCTGCTCATCTGAAATGTATGCCAGTTTTTCTAAGCCTTTTGCTCCAAATGGTACCTGCCTGCCGTCCTTATCTAATAAACCATACCCCAATGCTTGGAGCATGCCGATACCACCATCATTTGTAGCACTGCCTCCAATGCCAACTATAAAACGGCGGCATCCCTTTGTAATTGCGTCCTTAATCATCTCACCAACACCATATGTTGTAGTGTTCAATGGGTTACGATCTTCGTCTGATATCAATGTAATTCCTGCCGCCCCGGACATTTCAATGATAGCTGTTTTCGTTTCTTCTATAATGCCATATACGCAAACTGTGGGTGTGCCTAATGGGCCTGTTACTGTTACTGTTTCCAACTTACCATTCATGCCAAGAGCCAGTGCTTCAACAGTACCTTCACCCCCATCTGCAAGAGGCCGTACACAAATATCCGCATCAGGAATAGCCTTTAAAATACCTTTTTTAATTGCATCGCCTGCTTCCAGACTGGATAAACTGCCTTTTAATGAATCTATTGCTACAACAACTTTCATTGAACTACTCCTTCTTCATTGCCTTTGTTGTTCTATCTTATACCTCAGGTTTACACGCTCTCCGGATATGCATTGTCATCCTTTCTGCAATCTGCTGTACCCCATAGATATTCGGGTGTACACCATCCGCAGAAATAAAAGACATATCTCCTATTATATCCAATCCATTCACGTAAGTTACGTTTTGATAATGCAGTTCCTCCACTACCTGCTTAATCAATCTTCTCCAACGGTCTGCATTAGCATTCTCATCAAAATCATCTCCGCAGTAATAAAATGGAGAGATTACGACCACCGGCTTCTCTGGATTTCTGCCTGCAACCTGACAGATGGTATTCCTCACGCGGGAAAGTATTTTTTCTGTTTCCCAATCAAGCACATTGATGCCAAGCTCCAAAGCAGCAAGGTCCCAATGCCCCTTTTCTCCTTCGGAAGCAATATAATCTATCATCTCCGGCTCCATAGCACAGCTGCCAGCCATTCCCAGATTCCGCACATCCATGTTGAGATTGTGCCCCAAAATAGATACCCATGCATGTGAAATATCCAGAGCATTGGAGCCATGAGTTATGGATGAGCCATAGGATAACAGGGTCCTCTTTGGACATTGATCCTTGTTGGGGATTTCCACCTCTCCGATAATGTCAAACAACTTAAAATAACCTCTGTCGAAGACCACACGGATGACCTCACTGTCCCAATCCAGACCACTTCTCTGGGACATTATTTTCAGTTTTTCCGGATTCTTAGACCTCTTAATCACAAAATCTTCCAATTCTGTTCTTACATGCGTATGCACCTCATCTTCCCAGCCACCCTGGATTCCGCCTCTGTAAACATGAAAACGGCCATCTCCTTCGCTGGTACACATGCGTAGCACAACACTCTCACCCTTTAGGACAAATCGCAGTTCCACTCCGGTACTATTTGTGACCATTCTTTTTCCTTGTTCCGACTCCAGATTCTCATATACACAGTTCGGCACCCTTCTCCAGGATATGCTTCCATCCTCGTTTTGTAGTAGTTCTTCTACGTTATGAATCTCTACATTCTTGTAAATCATCTGCCCTTTCCTCCTTGTGCACAATCCCATAATATTCAGACTGTCGCTCATACATTTTTTCTAAATCTCCACATACAATACCGCTGCGTCCAGTCCTTCTGCCTTAGCATATACCTTCAATACACCACTCTGTGTTCCTGCCTTTACAGCCACACCAATGGCACCGGCACGCATCTTGCGGCTGGTTACGGTCACGGGAATATGATCTGATACATCAGAACCGGTTCCCACTACTGTTCCCAGACTATTGCTGTAGAATTGAACAAAGGTCGCTGCATCCGGCACCATTCTGCCCTGTGCATCTTCGCAATAACAGGTGATCATTGCCATATCCTGACCATTGGCAGTGATATCACCCGGATTTTCCAATCGCATCTTCAGACGAACCGGTTCACCTGTGGTTTCTGCACTGTCATAGGCTACCGCTTCACCGTTTCTGTAACCGATGCATTCTAACTTGCCCGGTTCATAAGCCACCATACAATCTAATCTGGAATAAGGCTCCAACTTCTGTCTTGCAATCACCTGACCATTTAAGATCAGTTCTGCCTCCTCACAGTTGGTGTATGCAGAGACTCTGAGTTCTTCTCCTTCCATGCCTTTAAAATTCCAATGAGGCATCAAATGAATCATAGGTTCTGTCACAAACTGAGAGCGGTTCTGATAAAAGGCATCTTTCTTTTGCATGAACAGATCGATGGCACCCGCTTGAGAACAGATTCTGGGCCAGATTGCTTCCCCTCTGTGCTCAAAAGCGATCCACTGGAAGAAACCAAATATATAAGGTCTCTCAGCAATATGCTTTCTGTAATGTTCTCTTCCGATGAACCAGTTGTTGGTATCTCTGTCATATGACGGACAATATGCTGTTGCCGGATCATCATCAAAATACCAGCCCCTGGTGGTACTTGTAGCACAACATTCACTGGCATATATTGGTTTCTCCGGATAAGCCTCTCTAACCACTTCGTACAATTGATGATTGTAGTTAATGCCGATAATATCTGCATACTCATAAACCGTTGATTTGTCAGGGCTGACAGACACTGCCGATGTAACGGCACGATATTTATCTAATTTCTTCACTTCATAGAAAAGGTTCTTGTTGATCCTGCTGCCGATTTCCGTAATATGATGGGGTTCTTCATTGCCCAAAGACCACATGATCACACAGGGACGGTTCCGGTCACGCTTTACATGATCTGTCAGCTGCTTCTTGCCATCTTCTGTAGAATGGAACCAGCGTGCTTCACACATAACCAAAATTCCCAACTCATCGCAGGCATCCATCATAGCATCTGCCTGGGGATAATGAGAGCATCTATAACCATTGGCCCCCATTTCTTTGATCAGTCTTGCCTTATAACGGAAGATATTATCGGGCACAGCCTTTCCTGTCAGACCAAAATCCCCATGTCCGCACACGCCGTTGATAAAGACATGTTTGCCATTCAGGAAAAAGCCTTTATCTGCATCATAATGCATATATCTAAAACCTGTCTTGACTTCGTAGACATCCAAGCATTCATCCTCTACTTTGATCTCCGTCACCACACGATACAAGTATGGATTCTCTAAATCCCACAGTACAGGCGCTTCCACAGGGGTTTCATAAGCAAAAGTTCTGACTTCTCTACAGGAAATCTCTCCGCTGCTGCCACAGATGGCTGCCACATTTCCTTCTGTATCAATCAGCTTTGTCTCAACCAAAACCTGCTTTTCCTCAAAGAAATCATTCCGCACAGTGGTTTCTAACTTCAAGGTCCATTTACCATCTTCGTAAACCGGTGCAGCATACACTCCATAAAGATCCACTGCCACGTTCTCGGTTTTTACCAACCACACATGACGATAAATACCGCCGCCCTGATACCACCAGCCTTCTACACTGTCAAAACAGGTATATACTGCCAGTACATTGTCCTCATCAAATTTCACGTAATCTGTAATATCCACTTCAAAGGGGGAGTAACCGCATATGTTGCTTTTCAGCTCACAGCCATTTAAGTATACTGTACATCTGGTGGCCACCCCTTCAAAATACAATGTCAGGCGCTTGTTTCTGTCCTCTCCTGTCAGGGTAAAATGCTTCCTGTACCAGCCGTTTTCATAGGTAAAGAATCCTAAAGCGGGATTGTTTTCCTCCTTCATTTCCCCCGAGATAATGTAATCATGAGGCAGGGATACTTTCGTCCACAGCTCTGCTTTGTACTCTACGTTCTGCCTGTAGTCGTCTACAGCATCGTTATAGTAGATGGATGCCGGTCCCTGTCTCTTGCTCTCCGTCTTTGCCTGCATATAAGCTGCACCTTTCCGTCCGGGCAGATTTACTTCTATATCCCCTTTATGGAACAGCCAGTCATTGTCAAATAGTATTCTCTCTCGCATCTTGCTTCCTCCTGATCAACATATTTTTTCTTCACGATAAGCTTCCCGCAGCTTAGTTGGGGACATACCATATTTCCTTGCAAATAATCTGCTGAAATAAAGCTGGTCCTCATATCCCACTGCGTGGGCACACTCTTTGATTGACATATTTGAATGCAGCAGATAATCCTTGGCCTTATCCAATCGCAATTTCTGCTGGTAATTGGAGGGGGAACAGCCAATCAACTCTGTGAACAAATGACCGAATCGGCTTCTGCTTAAGTGAAGATTGGAAGAAAGGCATTTCAAATCCAATTTTTCCGTAAAATGATTACAAATATATTCAGCAATAGCATAAATCTCTCCGAAACTACCATCCACTTCCTCCCTGTGCGACAAAAAAAGCTGGGTCAAAAGCTGCAGCAGCAGTGCATTTTCCTCTTGAATATGAGTGTCCCTTGAAAGCATATGGGCTCGGATAATCTGGTAGAATACGCTTTCAAACTGACTTCTGGCATTGACGCGAATGATTCCGCTCTCCATCAGCCCTAAAGACTCTAAGACTTCTTCTACCGCTGTTCCCGTAAAATGAATCCAATAGATCAAGCTATCCTTTTGATTTGGAACGATATAGTGTTGTTTATCCCTGCGTTTATAAAAGGCACATTCTCCCGGACAAAGAACTTTCATTTCTCCCGCTATTTCCAACTCCATTGCACCATTTTGCACATAAAGAAGATGATAATCATTGCGTCCGTTCGAACGAACTACAGCATAATCAAAGCCAATAATCTCCTCATATCCGCAGCTATTGACCTGTAGATAGGAAGCTGCCTGAAAATCCGTTTTGCATGAAGCTTCATAAACAATCATAGAGCACCTGCTTTCTTCTCAAAAATGTCAATATCATAATAACGTTTTTCCGCATTTTCTACAATAGTCACATTTACTATTCAGCAAAATCGTCCATATATTCAGCTCAATTATCTATCTTTCCAAGTCTCCCCGGAAAGCATCCAATGACATAAAAAAACGGCAGTTCCTGCACCATACAGAATCTGCCGTATTGTCATTTTATTCTATGCTGTTCTAAAAAGTCCTACTGAAACACAAACGTCGTCTCAGACTCAAATACTTCTCCGGCCCCAAACACACAGCTGGGGAAAGTTGGCTCTTTGCAGGAGTTTGGATAAAACTGTGTCTCAAAACAGATGCCTGCATTCTTTTCATAGAACATACCATCCTTGCCCGGTCTGTGATTTAAGAAATTGCCGGTATAAATCTGGATACCACACAAATCTGTCCATACTTCCATTTCAATACCGGTCTTCGGACTTCTTGCCCATGCTACTTTCTTCTGTTTGCCATCATTTGGCAGGTTGTAGTTATGGTCATATCCCCCAGCCAACTTAAGAGGTTCATAATCTGCACCGATACGTTCTCCTACGGTATGCATAGTTCTGAAATCCATTGGTGTGCCTTCTACAGATGCAATCTCCCCGGTAGGAAGCAGGGTCGCATCTGTCAAGAGAAACGCATCTGCGTAAACTTCCAATTCATGATCTAAAATGGATCCGTCTTTATGTCCTGACAAGTTGAAGTATGAATGGTTTGTCAGATTGATGACAGTGGTTGCGTCGCTGACTGCATAGTATCGGATCTTCAGGGCATTATCTTCTGTCAGTGTATAACGAATCCTCTGTTCTAAATTACCCGGGAAGCCCTGTTCTAAATGGGGACTGACTCTGGAAAACTCCACATAGTCTCCTTCTTCCGCCTTACCGCACACAGCTTGATAAAGCTGATAATGGGACCGATTGCTGCCGCTGTGCAGATTGTTGATCCCCTTCTGGTTAGCCTCCAATTCATAAGTTACACCATCCAACGTTACCTGTGCACCACCGATACGGTTGGCATTTCTGCCGATATATGCTCCGAATCCGCATGAATTGTCATAGTATTCTTCTATAGTGTCATATCCCAACATAACATCTATCAAATTGCCGGCTTTGTCCGGCACTTTCAAGGTCAGGATGGTTGCCCCGAAATCGGACACTTCCACTTCTATACCGTTTTTATTCGCTAAAAGATATCTCTTCGCTTCTTTTCCTTCTTTTGTATATCCAAATAAACGTTCTGTTATCATGCTTTCTTCTCCAATTCTGCTACCCATGCATGTTCCGGATCCATAGATCTGTTAAATCCCTGATGCTCCCCTGCCATCAGCCACAGGAAATATGTGGAATATGCAGGTGTGCTGACTGTGGTATGATATCCGTAAGGAAATTCTACCAGTTCATCATTTTTAACTCTGTAAGCCTCGTCCACAGAACCATCTGCAGTATAAACACACTGTACGCCAAAGCCTTCCTTCGGATCAAACAGGAAGTAATAAATCTCCTCTGCAATACATTCTGCCGGCATATTGTCCTCATCATGCTTGTGTGGCGGGAAACCTGCCCAGTTGCCGGGGGTTACGTAGCACTCGCCGATGGTCAGTGACTTTGCGTTGGAATTGCCGTCGATCAGGAAGCTGGTCTCACGTTCCCAGGGCTGGATTCCCAGCTTTTTTAGCACTACATGGTCTTCTCCTAAAAGCTGAGGTGCTGTTTTTTCCTTTACGATTGCTCCGCAGACAGCTATTTTCACATGTCCATTGCCTTCAATGGTCAGCTGCTGTTCTATGGGCATATAGAAGCTGATTGCCTTCTTATTTTCAAAAACTGTATTACGGTTTCCGATTTTTTCCCAAACCTGATCATCAAACTTTACAGTACAATAACCTTCCAGAAGGATAAAACCGGTTTCCTTATCCTGGGTATCATAAGTAATGCTTTCACCATCTTCCAATTCAATGATACCAAATTCCAGCATTTTTAAGGAACATTCCCCAATTTTGCTGATTGGCGTATAACCTGATGCTTTTTTATAACTCTTCTTGAAATTCATAATGATCCTTTCTGCGTATCCATGTACGCTACTTACTATCTGAGCCCCGGCGCTCAAACACTTCTTCCGCCGCCTGCACGATTCCATAATCCGCATAGTCAAATATGGGGGCCTTCCGATCCGGGTTAATGGCAATTACCATACCGGACTGTTTCATTCCGGCAATGTGATGTACCGCTCCGGAGATACCCACCGCCACATAAACCGCCGGACTGACACTCTTGCCGGTGAGTCCTACCTGTTTCTCATAAGGCAGCATTTCTGCATCTACTGCCGCTCGGGAAGCCGCTGTTTCAAAACGCGGCAAATGTTTTTCGCCTTCCTGCCTGCTATTTTGACGACTCACATAAGCCTCTATCAGTGGTCTGGCTTCTTTCGCACCTTTTCCTAATGCACAGATTACATCAGCCGCACCTTCTGCTAAAGTTCTGACAGTGGCCATCTGGGGTCTGGTAATACAGGCAATCTTTGCGATCACGTTTCCGGAAAAAGCCGGTCTATACATAAATAACTGTTCGCCATCTGTCTCTAATGCTGTGCAGTCCGCACATAAACCGGTTTGAAGCAATGCCGCCACTTGTGGTGCGGCCTGCTTGCTCCAGGCATCACTATCCCATAAAATCACTTCCGGCTGCTCCTTGTGTACCATGGCAACAAACCATTTTACAAACTGTTCTCCCATGGCTTCCGCCTGAGTCCTGTCAATTACTTTAATATCATCACTGATGCCTTCCGCCATCTGCCTGCATTTTTCACCTACAATCCAGACTTTTTTCAGCATTGCTGCAGAAATTTCTGACACACGCTCTTCATTGTGTACTGCTACTGTCACGCCGTCAGGCACAACCCCAGTCATCACTTCCCCGACGGTCTCAACTCTGCGCAGACGCATCCTCTCTTTCTGCAGTCCCTCAGTTATCAAAGTCTCCAACATTGACCCATCCACAAATTTACAATGTCTTCTGCCCTCTTCATTCTGAAAAGACGCAAGCACTTTTGTAGGTGACCCCTTCAATCCGCATCTGATAACATCCGCTCCCAGTGTCTTAGCATCCCACAAGATGACTTCTCCACGATTGGAACGAATGCTGGGCAGCCGCAAATGATTGATTTTTTCCACGGTGATCAGTGCGGGATACAGTACCGTCTGCTCTCCACGTTTTCTGGTAAGGCAGGTCAGTTGTCCTTCTGTTCGCTTTATCTCCATCACGTTAGTGATCAATGACATACCTGCTGTCATGGCCAGCGAAGGTCCGGTCTGCCCGGTATCTCCGTCAATGGTCTGCCTGCCGCAGATAACTAAATCCGGTGCTAATTTCTTGACTGCCAACGACAACGTATATGCTGTTGCTAAAGTATCCGCCCCTGCAAATGCCCTATCACACAAAAGATATGCCTGCTTCGCGCCTAACCTTGTCAGACCTAAAAGCATTTCTTTGGTCTTTTCCGGTCCCATGGACAGCAGGATGACTTCCGCTTCCGCAATCTGCAAGGCCGCCTCATATGCACAGGCATCAAAAGGATTCAGCTCACCGGCTGCGGTCTGTTTTACACATACTACAATTCTCATGCTTTCATCCTTTCCCAGTCTTCTAAATATCCGCTATGTCCTTGCCTGGTAAATGGGTGCCAGTGCGTCATGCACTGCCACATATTCTTCAAATATCTTCTCATATTCTTTTGTATTCTCTGCTATAGGCATGGTGATACACTCTGCTTTGATGCAGGCTTTCACTGCATCCTCGCAGGATGCAAACACGCCCATCGCCACACCTGCCAGCATGGCAGAACCCAGCGAAGAGTCACTGCTGACAGTCTTCACCAATTCCATTCCTAAGCAGTCCGCCGTGATCTGTCTCCACAATTCTCCCTTGGCGCCGCCGCCGATAATGGTCGCTCTGCCTGAGGGGGAAATACCGATTTCTTCCAAGGTCTTCTTGGAATGCAGCAGGGACAAGGATACACCTTCAAGCACACTTCTTGTAAAATGTGCTTTTGTGTGAGTCGCACGAATACCGATGAAGCTTCCGCACAATGTGGGATCAGCATAAGGGGTCAGTTCACCATTTATGTAAGGATGGTACATAAGTCCCTCGGCGCCGATGGGTACCTGCTCTGCACCCACATTCAACTCCCCATAGTCTCCGCCAAAAGTATCACGATACCAGCGGTAAGAACTTGCCGCAGCTTTTGTTGCTGTGCCCGGATACCACAGTCCTTCCGCAACATGCGCATAATTGACCAGATGCTGATTTGGATACGGCTTGTCTGTAATCACGCAAATTCTGCCTGCCGTTGCAAGCTTCACCGTCACATCTCCGGGATGAACTGCTCCGGAGGCAAATACCTCCATTACTGTGTCCGTAGTTCCGCAGATGACCGGTGTTCCTTCCTCCAGTCCGGTGCGCTGTGAAGCCTCTTTTGTCACACTGCCAATTACATCTGTTGGTTTTACCACAGGCGGCAGCACGTCTGCTGTAATACCTGCCAACTGCAGCAGTTCATTGCTCCACTGATTGGTATTACAATCAAACAGCATACTTCCCTGAGCCTCGATGTAATCCGTACAATACACACCGGTCAGACAATATCGGATATAATCCTTCTCGAAGAAAATATAGCGCAGTTTTTCAAAATTTGACCGTTCATGCTCCTTTACCCACAGGATCTGAGGCAATGTCCATATGGTATCCGGCTTATGGAAGCTCTTTTCGAAGATCATCTCCCCATACTCTTTTTTCAGTCTCTGGGCCTGCTCCCGTGACCGGGAATCGGTCCAGTGAATTGCAGGACGAATGGGAGCGAAATCCTCATCGCACATGACCCAGGTATGGGTAGCAGAGTCAATGGCCAATGCCAGAATGTCTGACGCCTGAATTCCGCTCTTCTGCAAAAGTCCTTGTACATTCTCGCACAAGGCTTTCTCCCAGTCCTCCGGTGCCTGTTCGCACCAACCCAAATTGGGATAATAGGTAGGGTACTCTATCGTATTCTCTGCTACAATATTTCCAGTTTCATCAATTAATGTTGCTTTGGAGGAGCCTCCCCCAAAGTCAACTCCAAGTAAATATTTCATTCTGAATCCACCTCCGGAATTCATTTATTTATATCACCTTTTCGGATTTGTATACCTGCTAATACAGTTCATGCTATAAAATAAGAGTTTGTATAAAATCTTACATAAGTTTTAGGTCTATGCAAATAAAAATACGATTGAGAATCTATTCCTCTCTATAATCAAGCTACTTTAGAAGTGCTTTACAAGCATAGAGTATCTATAGAGGAAAAAATTGAAAGCAGAATCCATTATTCTGGTTGAGACGGATTCTGAAAAGTCAATTATCTGACATGGATACTTTTTGCCCTAAAATATACTGTAAAAAGCTTTACTTTTTACTGAAACAGATTCCAAACCGGTAATTTTTCTCTATGGATACTCTTGGTTTTAAATTTCACAATCTTCAGGAACACTTTACCGAAAAGGGAGTATTTATAAAGTGAACTGACATCCGATTCAAAGTCTGACTCCCCGCTTCTCAAGGAATCGATACACTTCTTCCTCATCCGGCACGCTTTCCCGTGCACCAAAACCGGTACATTTTAAAGCAGAAACTGCACTGGCAAATATACAGCACTCTTTATAATTATAACCTTTTACAATAGCGGATGCATATGCTCCGTGGAACACATCCCCGGAACCATTTGTATCCACGGCATCCACTAAAAATGCGGGGTAGCGTTCTGCTGACGTTCCTTCATATATGATGCCGCCTTCCTTGCCGCAGGTAATGACCACTACTTCCGGATGATACATTTCATGCAGCTTCACTGCTGCTTCTTCTACCGTTTTGCAGCCTGTATGTCCCAGTGCAAATTCTTCAGAAGGAATCATCACATCCGTCAGTTTCAGCAGTCTTTCCACGCCCTGATACAGACCGCCGCAGTCATACAGTACTTTCGTACCATTCTGTCTTGCAACTTTGCAAGCTTCCTCAGCCGCATCCATTTCATTGCCGTCAATCATCAAAATCTGTGCCTCAGCAATGGCTTTGCATTTTGCCTCATCCAATGTAAGAGGCGGCAAATCTCCCTTATCAAATACACAGGTTCTGGTGGCTGTATCTTGCGCCAGCCAAATGGAAGAAGTAAAGCTTCGATAACCTTCTTTTACTTCTACCTGAGAGGTATCCACTCCATACTTTTCAAAATCCCCCAGCAAAAAGCTACCGCCGCCATCTTTCGCCAATACACCGACAAATCCGGCACTGACACCAAGCTTTGAAACTGCCACAAGGCCGGTGGCGGTTGGACCGCCCCCGGCTGCTTTGCTGGAAAATGCTCGGAGTTTTGTATCTTCTTTTGGAAAGTTCGGAACGGTTATTAATGTGTCCATGACACATGCCCCAATGCCTACAACTTTACTCATATTTTATGCCTTTCCATTTGCTCCTACAAGCTGAATCTTTTCGGTTGCTAATTTCTTTACTGCTTCGATCGGTGTCTTCATAAAGATATCCACAGCAAGACTTCTCTTTGGATCATCCAGTATTTCCTTGGTACCATCG
This sequence comes from Acetatifactor sp., assembly GCA_045544275.1. Taxonomy (GTDB): domain Bacteria; phylum Bacillota; class Clostridia; order Lachnospirales; family Lachnospiraceae; genus Acetatifactor. The sequence continues at coordinate 12,908 of JAZPYS010000044.1, forward strand.
GCAAAAGCACAGCACACGTCTGTACCGATATTCATTTTGCGGATACCCGCCTTAATTGCTGCCTTCACCTGCTCATCCGGAATACCGGAACCACCATGAAGTACCAATGGCATGCCGCCTGTAGCCTCTCTGATAGCCTTTACTCTTTCGATATCAAGCTTTGGTTCCTTTTTATAATGACCATGTGCATTCCCGATCAGAACTGCAAGACAGGTCACCCCTGTTCTCTTAACAAATTCTGCAGCTTCTGCAGGATCTGTATATTCTTCCATTGTCTCATCATTGACGCTGCCCACATGACCAAGCTCACCTTCCACGCCGATTCCGATGGAAGCACAGGTATCCACGATATGTTTTGTCAAAGCCACATTTTCTTCAAAAGGATGTGCGGAACCATCCAACATAATGCCTGTTGCACCCCAGCGCAGTGCCTTCATAACTTCCATCTCAGATGGGCCATGGTCTAAATGGAAACATACCGGTACCGTTGCCTTTCTTGCTGCAGCCACCACTGCCGGTGCCAGATAATAACCCACCTCTTCATTCAGAAGTCTGGGATATACCTGCATGATCACCGGTGCCTTCTGTTCTTCTGCTGCTTTGATGACACCCATCACGGTCTCAATGTTATATACATTAAATGCAGGAACGCAGAAATTACCTGCTTCTGCCATTCCTATGATTTCTTGAAGTGTTACTAACATTTATGCGCCTCCTACATTCCTAAAATCAGTTCTTCTAATGACACAATTTTCACATCTGACTGATCCACTGCTTTCAAAGATGCATACTCAGATACACTTGCCGTTACAATGGTGTCTGCCTTTACACCCTTGGCATTGTTGATACGATCCTCAGCTACACGCAGCATTACATCCGGCATCCATTCCTTCATAAGGATATTGCCAGCCCACATGGTATCCTTGCCGTAGCAAAGCATTTCATTGCATATAGCATAAGCGCCTATCACTTCTCTTGCCTCTGCAGTTTCTCCCAAATCTCTGGACAACTGGAATGGATCCTGATAAACAACAGCTTTGCCGGTATTTACTGCCGCTAACGCACCTGTCTTGATCAATTCTGCTGCATATGAAGTAAAGGTTACCACTTCTGCGGTCAATTCTACGCCCCATTCCTTGTATTCACGTTTAAATACTTTTGCATCCTGAGGATCAAATACCACAACCTTTGCAAAATCATTCAACACTTTTGCACATGCACTCATCTGCTCTTTTGTCTCATTTGCCGCACTGATCAGGTACTCCAACTGCTGTCCGCTGGCAGGCTCTTTCGCAAGTACTGTAAAGCTTACACCAGCTTTTTCCAATACCTTTATTGCATTTACCGCCGCTGTCGGCACCTTGTATGTAGCATCCACACCTAAGAATAATAATACATCTGTCTTATCCGCATGTCTACTCATAGATTCTGCCAATAACGGATCTACTTCAGTGCAACCATATGCATTTCCGGTTTCCAGACAATTGTCCACCAGTACATTGATATACTCAGGCAGTACACCTTCCATTGCAGCATCCAGTCTGGCTTCCTTTGTAAACATTACAGGATCCCAGCCGGTAACGCATTCCTTCACGCAGGCACCACAGCATGCACACTCATAAATGTTATCAATTACTTCGCTCAAGGCAATGGCTTCACGATTTACCAAAGAAAGTCCCAAAGCTCTTGCTCTTGCTGTATTTCTTTCTAATCCTGTTGCATTTCCAATGGGACAGATGTGATGACACATCCAGCAAAAACGACAGGATTCTACATGTTTTTTACTCTTTTCTGACATCATAATTCAATCTACCTCCTACGGATTACAGACCCAATTTAAACGGATTCATGATACCGTTGGGGTCAAGCTGTTTCTTTAGTCCCTCAAATACCTGCATTGCTGGTCCATACTGTTCTTTCATCAGACGGCCCAACTTAATGCCTACACCGTGATGGTCGTTTACCACACCGCCATGAGCTAATGCTGCACGAACACCGGTAGTCCAGATTTCCTGATGTAAACGAAGTGCTTCCACAGGATCCTGAGGTACATCCTTGCCTTCTACGATAAAGCGGTCATATACCATTGCGCCCCACTCATACCAATGTGAGAAATGTGCGATAAATTTCGCCTGTGGGAATTTGGTTTCGATTGCTTCTTTCATTGCCCAGTAGATTTCCTCAATCTTTCCATACGGAGCGATGGTGTCCATGGTACCGAACATCTGTGGAATATCCATCATATGTCCAGGATAGAAGAAAGTAATCTTTTCATTCCACCACTTCTCGCCATATTCGCTGCCAAGATCTTCTGCACCATACTTTGCAAAAGTCTCTAAAAGGATCTTCTCTTCCACATCTACCATATCCTTGCAGCCTTCGATAGCGATATTCATGAAAGCACCTGGCTTTTCTACACCGACGATCTTTTTAATTAATGATGCTGTTTCTGCAGGGTCATACAGACGCATTACAGAAGGTTTGAATTTCTGAAGCAGTTCTCTGGATGCCTTGAATGCACCGTTCATATCCTGGAATAAGAAACCACGGAAACGTCTTTCCTCGGGCTGGTCAAAGATACGGATCTGTGCCTTAGTGATGACACCGAGAGTACCTTCAGAACCGATGAAAATCTGATTCAGGTCCGGACCTGCTGCATGCTTCGGTGCCGGAGAGGTATAAATGATATCACCATTGGGAAGAACCACTTCCATCTGCAGTACCATATCATCGATCTTACCATATTTGGTGGAAACCACACCAATACCACGATGAGCAAGGAAACCACCTACGGTAGAACAAGTCAGAGATGAAGGATAATGCATGGTTGCCTTACCTACTTCATTTGCAGCCCATTCAATATGCTTGTAAATAGCACCAGTGCCACATTCTATGTACATACCTTCTGTATTCACTTCATAAATCTTGTTCATACGTTTGGTATCTAATACGATACCGCCGCATACCGGGATGGCACCACCCTGGGTTCCGCCTCCTGCACCCCATGTAGTAACAGGAATCTTGTAATAATTTGCAATCTTTAAAACCTTAGAAGTCTCCTGTGCATCCTTCGGTGCAACTACAAAATCCGCTTCAGGCATTCTGCGGCCACGGTCTGCCCACATACGGGACAGCCAGTAATAGTCCACACTGTGTGTCAACTTGTCAATCTCTTTTACGGAACAGTTTTCTTTTCCGACTGCATCTTCCAATTCAGTCAGAATCATGGAAAATAAAAATTCGTTCATCTGCTTTTTTCTCCTTTTCTTTCTTAACAACCTTTTATACTGTCATCCATTCGCAGATTCGGGAAATACTTACAGAAGTCTCGAAGCTCCTTTGTGTAATCTCCTTCAATCTCCACAAAATGGTGAATATACGGACCATCCAACAGTCTGTCTTCCCACGCCTGCAGATCCTTAAACTCTCCCCACAGATATGTACCGTGTGTCTGAGGGCCGGGCGTTGTGTGGCAGGTTCCTGCCAACATCATGTAATCTCCGTTCTCCTGGTCAAGTCGAGCTACGGTATACTCACCATCCTTAGCCCGGAACCACTCTCTTTGATTTACCAGACGGGCTTGGGAATCCGGTGCCTTTACAGAAAGCGGGAACGGACCACAATGCCACAGAAGCTCTGCATTGCGATTCTCTGGATGACGCACCGTAAACTCTCCCAGGAAAGGTCTCTGCTTGCCAAATGCTGCACTGGAAAGCAGTGCCATGGTTAATGCACAGTGCATATCACTTTCACAACTGATGATATATCCCAGATCGTTTAATATGCCGTAAACCGAACATGGTACCAGTCCATCAAACATAGTAGGTGTTGCAGTCCAGCACTCTGCACTGATCACATCCAATTTGAATTCTTCAAATAAACCTATGTAAGTAACTAAAAGACATGCCATCCTCTCCAGATACTGTGGGGTCAGATCATCCATCTGATAATTATCCTTGAAGACCTGCACGTATTTTGCAATTTCCTCCGGTTTTTCTTCTTTTGTCTTATAAAAACGATCCTGCACTGTAGCCAAATTTATTGGGACGATACGGATGCCGAACTTCTGCATCAACTCACCCTCATTCCAGATAACAGAGAAGAAAGGTGCCGGACGGGTACCGATCTGACCGATACGCATACCGGTAAAATTCTTAACCATACACGCCACTCTGGCAAAACTTTCAAATCCTGCCTTGAATTCATCTGATTCCACTCTGCAGCAGGGAATATGTGAGAATGGAATGCCATAACGCTGCATCTGTCTGGAAACGCCAAACAATCCACACTGTGAATCCGTAGGGCGCATACCATCCACATAATATTCATCATCAAGAGGTGCCCACAGACACACCGGCTTACCCAAAGCCTTTGCCATATCCGCTGCCGCTTCCTCATTACCGAAATTACAATTAATGATGATCACTGCATCCACCTTTTCAGCAGTAAATCTCTCCACCACTGCTGCTGCAGACTCGTCATCGAACATCAAATCATTGCAGCCGATTCCCTTGATGTCCACAAACTCCACATTTTCACTTGTAAAATGCTTTTCAATATACTCCACGAACCTGTGTCCTCTCTCTTCTGCGGAAACCCAGGTCAAAAAGGTCTTTGCCGGACGATTGGTAGTGTTACGTCTCATGGGCACCAGACCAATTTTTAATTTGTAATTTAACATGGTTTTAACTCCTTTCTACTACAAAAACTGTATGATGAAGGTTCTTGTTTTTTTCATCATACAGTTTTATTTCTGCAAATTCAAGCAAATTCCGAAAAATATTTTCGATATTTTTTCTTGAATTTTCATTATTTTGTTTTATGTCAAAAATATTTTTCACATTTTTCTTTTGGGAATTATTTAAAATCCCCTAAATATTCCTTATTTACCTCAAACAATTCATCACACATCTGCTTGATTTCTTCCATGGAACATACTGCCGATGTAAGCGGATCCATGTACACTGCACGGTAAATTGCCTCTTTATCTTTTCTGATCGCAGCATCCACCACCATGCTTTCAATACGTGCCGTCGTATTTACTAAAATTGCAAGATGCTCCGGAAGCGGTCCTGCAATGGTAGTCTTAAAGCCCATGCGATCTGCTACAACAGGCACCTCTACGCAGGCTTCATCAGGCAGATTCGGTATGGAACCACGATTGGGAACATTGCCATTAAATACAAAAGGCAATCCATCGCCGAAACGTGCATTAAAGATATTGGCCGCATATTCCATGCTCTTCTTTGTATCCACGTCTTTTTCCATCCATTCTCTATACTGTTTTGCAGGATCAGCCTTCCTCTCCAATCTACGATTCAGCGAATAAGCATGTAATCCGGGATTCCAGTTTGTACCGTGGGTACAATACTTCTCAATCAGATCCGGACGCTTTCTGAACCACTGATTATATTCAGAATTATGCCCGCTGGACTCTGTCACATAATATCCCAACTTTAAAAACATTTCATTTCTAACTTGTTCTTTATTATAAATTTCAGGATCCTTCATCATCTCCCGAAGACGTGGGTACAAATCCTCTCCATTATGCATAAGCTTTAAGTAAAATGCCTGATGATTCACACCGGCACATTCATAAACAATTTCCTCCTGTGGGATATTAAGCCACTCTGCCAGCATATGTATTGTTCCCTGCACACTATGACAAATCCCTGTTACTTCCACATTGGTATATCGCTGCATAGCATTGCACAGCATAGGCATAGGATTGGTATAATTTAAAAATACGGCATTGGGACAATATTTCTCAATATCATGACAAATATCTAACATCAGCGGAATATTTCTCAAGGCTCTGAAAATTCCGGATACACTTCTGGTATCTCCAATATTGATATCTACACCGTACTTTTTAGGAATTTCAATATCATACCGCCAGATGTCTACATCTCCGTTGAAAACGGTACACAATACACCATCCGCACCCTTCAGTGCCTCTGCCCGATCTGTTGTCTTTGTAATCTTGCATTCAGGACAATTCATTGCCTCCTTGATTTTCAGACATACTTGATATACATTCTCTAAATTTTCCTCATTGATGTCCATCAGAGTAATCTCACAGTCGCTAAAAGCAGGAAAAGTCAGCAAATCTCTAGTTGTTGCGGTGGTAAACTGCAGACTGCCTGCACCGATAAAAGCAAATTTCTTCATGGTTTACATCTCTCCTTTATGGTTATTTATAGGTATTTACTACTATTTACATTATAAAAAAAGCGTCCTTCACCATGAATACATATTCCTACTGAAAACATGGACAAAATTACTGTCCTGTGATAAACTAATTTTAAATGACACAGGAGGCAGAAGATGTACATACATAACGGCGACCTACGAGATAAATCCAATATAAAAAGCCACTCCTATCTGCAGATTAACAGTTGTGGTATTCAGCAGGCGACTGGACACCAAATTACCTACCGCCTGAAAGGAAGATATGACTATCACATTCTTTATGTAGCAGAGGGAACATGTGAAGTAATTTACGATGGGAAAACCCATGTACTGAAACATGGATTCGTGCTATATCCTCCCCATGTTCAGCAAAAGTACATAGACCATGAGAACACATTGCGGATGTGGATTCATTTTACAGGGTACGACATAGAAGAAATATTATCAGAAGCGAAATTGACCGGGGGCGTACATACTATCAGCCCCTCACCGATTTTGGAAAAGATGTTCATTCAATTAGTAGCAGAGTACAATCAACCGCTTCCTATTTCCAATGAAAAGGGGCTGCTGCTGTCTTTGTTATATACCCTGGGGAAATCAGTGCACAGTACCGACTCCACCAATGATAAAATAAATGAAGCAGTGACTTTTATCACCACCCACTACAATACAGAAATCAGCATACAGGATCTGGCAGCTTCCTGTAACTTAAGCCAGAGCCGCTTTATGAATCTGTTTAAAGAACAGACCGGTATGGCTCCCCATACATATCAGCAGATGCTGCGGCTGAAAAACAGTATGACACTGCTTGTTTCCACTAACCTGAGTATTTCGGAAATCTGCCGTCTTTCCGGCTATCAGGATCCGTTATACTTCAGCAGGCTTTTCCGCAAGCAGACGGGCATATCCCCAAAACAATACAGGCAGAATTTCGGACAGGAGGAACATAACCATGAAATCCATCATTCTTAATATTCGATCCAAATACGATGAAATGGGCCGGGGAGAACGTAAAATTGCGGATCTGATTTTGGCTGATCCACATGCTGTTCTTCCCCTTACCATCACCCAATTTTCTGAACTTGCAGAATGCGGCACCGCCACATTAGTTCGCTTTTCTAAGCGACTTGGTTTGAATGGTTATCAGGAATTAAAGATAGCTATCGCTCAGGAAATCTCCACCCTTTCCAATGAAAAGGAGACTATCTCGCCTTATGACTCCTGCTATTCCATGTTTACAAAGCGGCTGCGTGACATTCAGGTGGCGCTGCAAAAGACACGCCTGGTCTTATCCCCTTCCGCTATGGATGCAGCTGCCAAAAAAATCATGAATGCAAAACGCATCGTGATCTTCGGCCTGGGTAATTCTGCGGCCATTGCTCACGATGCGCAACATAAATTTCTTCGAGTAGGTCTAAATGCAACTGCCTGTTCTGACAATCACCTGCAGTCCATCATTGCCTCTCATTTGGATACGGACTGTGTAGCAATCGGTATCTCCCACTCCGGCAAGTCTGTGGATATCGTACAGGCACTGCGGCTGGCTCGCATCAGCGGTGCATCCACCATATGTGTTACCAATTATGAAACTTCACCGATTACAGAAGTTTCTGACATTTGCCTGTTTACACAATCAGAGGAAACCCAGCATTCCATCTTAGCTATGAGTTCCCGCATTGCACAGCTGACGATCTTTGATGCTATTTATACCTATATTGTTGCCAATACCAACTCCGGTGCTATTGAGGCAATTTTAAATACAGAGACTGCATTGAAGGAGAAGAAGTATTAAATTACTTCTTCTCTTCAACCACTTCCTCCTTACGGATTTCCTTGGTACGGATTTCTTTGCAGATCTGGTCAATGAAGGCATCCAGTGACTTCTGACCTTCATCCCCTGCAAAACGGCTTCTTACAGATACCAGTCCTTCTTCTTCTTCCTTCTGACCAACTACCAGCATATAAGGAACCTTTGCCAGTCTGGTCTCACGGATCTTGAAACCGATCTTTTCAGAACGTTTGTCAGTTGTTGCAAGAATGCCATTGGCTTTCAATTCTGCCTCTACCTTTGCAGCATAATCAGCATATTTCTCAGAAATCGGAAGTACTCTTACCTGTTCAGGACAGAGCCATGTAGGGAACTTACCTGCATATTTTTCAATGAGCCATGCCAAAGTTCTTTCGTAGCAGCCCATGGATGTTCTGTGGATGATGTAAGGACGTACCTTGTCACCATTCTGGTCAATATAGTACATATCAAACTGCTCTGCAAGCACAGCATCCCACTGGATCGTGATCATGGTATCTTCCTTACCGTATACATTCTTAGCCTGAATATCTACCTTAGGTCCATAGAATGCAGCTTCGCCTTCGCCTTCATAGAAGGGAATACCTAACTCATTCAATACATCACGGATATTCTGCTGTGTTTCTTCCCAAACCTCTGCAGAACCAACATATTTTTCCTTGTTGTTGGGATCCCACTTGGACAGACGATAGGTTACATCATCACCAACACCCAGTGTATCCAGACAATATTTCGCCAATGCAAGACAGCCCTTGAACTCTTCTACCATCTGGTCAGGTCTTACGATCAGATGTCCTTCGGAAATGGTAAACTGGCGTACACGAGTCAGACCATGCATTTCACCGGAATCCTCGTTACGGAACAGTGTAGAAGTTTCACCATATCTGATAGGCAGATCTCTGTAAGATTTCTGGCTTGCTTTGTATACATAATACTGGAATGGGCAGGTCATAGGACGAAGAGCAAATACTTCTTTATCCTTTTCTTCATCGCCCAGTACGAACATGCCTTCTTTATAATGATCCCAGTGACCGGAGATCCTGTACAGATCACTCTTCGCCATGAGCGGCGTTTTCGTACGAACATAGCCACGCTTTTCTTCCTCATCTTCGATCCAACGCTGCATGGTCTGAATCATTTTGGCACCCTTAGGCATCAACAGAGGCAACCCCTGACCGATCACATCTACGGTTGTGAAAAGTTCCATTTCACGTCCCAGCTTGTTATGATCACGAAGCTTAATGTTCTCCAGATATTCCAGATACTCAGCCAATTCTTCTTTCTTATTGAATGCGGTACCGTAAATACGCTGCAGCATGGGGTTTTCAGATTTACCTCTCCAGTATGCACCTGAAGAAGAGATCAGCTTGAACGCCTTAATACTCTTGGTGCTCATTAAGTGCGGACCGGCACACAGGTCTACAAACTCTCCCTGACGATAGAAGGATATCTCCGCATCTTCCGGAAGATCTCTGATCAGTTCCACCTTATAAGGCTCTTGTCTTTCTTCCATAAATTTGATTGCTTCTTCTCTTGGAAGTGTAAATTTCTCAAGCTTTGCACCTTCCTTGATGATCTTCTTCATCTCAGCTTCCAACTTATCTAAGTCTTCTCTTGAAAATGGTTCATGGTCAAAGTCATAATAAAAACCTGTATCAATGCTTGGTCCGATTGCCAGCTTTGTTTCAGGATATAATCTCTTTACTGCTTCTGCAAGTACATGGGATGTGGTGTGGCGGATGGTAGCCAGACCTTCCTTATCATTCGCAGTTAAAATAGAAAGTTCGCAATCCGTATCCACTACTTCTCTCAAATCAACAACCTTGCCGTCAACCATGCCTGCGCATGCCACCCTTGCAAGACCTTCGCTGATGTCCAGTGCGATTTCATACACACTTTTTGCTTCTGCGTACTCTTTTACAGAGCCGTCTTTTAAAGTTACTTTCATGGTATTTTTCTCCTTTCATGAAACAATCTCTGTTATTGTGAAACTTCTTGACATTTTCACAATAACATATACAATTCCCTGCAAGGGAATTTCTGCATAAAGAAAGTCCCTTACAATATCACTATTGCAAGGGACGTATATACGCGGTTCCACCCTTGTTGCCCTTCTTCCACTAATGTGGGTCTCGCTTTATGCGAAATCAAAGGACCACTTCATTTACCTGTAACGTAGGCTTACGGGCTGTATTAAAGCCACTCAGAGATGGTCTTCCTAAGTCACTCGAATAAACTGCTTTCAGCTCAGTGTTTACAACACGGCAGTTCTCTCTGGAATCTCCTGACAAAGTACTGTTCTCGTCAACGTTTTGTTATATACAAGAACATAATATAACTTTTTTTCTAAATTGTAAAGTATTTTTTAATTTAGTCTTATATTCTCGGTAACAGTTCACGCAAGTCTGTGCTGTCATAGCTCATTCGTTGACATTTTCATTTCTGTCATGGTTGCTCGTGGACTGGATTGGGCATAGCACAGCTGATCGACGTATCTTTTGCCCAAAATTGGAGCAACAAATCGGATTTTTTTGATTTTTCTGCCCTTTTTGGGCATAACAGCATGGATAGTAGTAAAAATGCCCCTTTTTTTCTATTTTATTGGGCATTTTTATGCCAAGTAGGCATTTTCTGCCCAAAGGGTCACACTGAGGCTGAACTGTTACATATTTTCAGCCATTCCGGACCTCACAGTTTATGCACTCCCCTAAAAGCCCAAAAGATGACATATCTTATACCGGGTATCTGTATATGTTTTCTCCTTCACATTGGCAAAGGTAAGACTGATCACCGGATATGTTCCCTGCTTTTTACGATATGACTCTTCTTTCCAAATATTTTTCCCCTCAAACAGATCACTCCGGCCTGAATAGTGTACAGAAAAAAACTGCTCCATCCCCTTTCATCATGTCCCCATTATTATGTTCCCATCGTAGTGTAAGTACAGCACATCTGCTAATTGAAAACAATGAAAATTCAGTTTAGTGCATTTCATCAAAATTGAAGATAAACTTATCAGCGACCCTTTTAATCTCCTCGATATAATCATCACTCGCCTTATCATATACACCGATCGTGTAAATCCCGGCGCTCACTGCTGTTTTTATGACCTCCAGATTATCATCAAAGAAAAAGGAATCCGTAAGCTTCCCGCCTGCTCTTTCCACAGCTGCATGGTATATTTCAGGTTCTCCCTTGGTCCTATTGAAATCTTCACATGACCATACATGCTCAAACAAATCAAATACACCACAGCGCTTTAATACTGGCGAAACCATTCTGAAAGGACTTGCCGTTAGTACATTTAAAGAATGTCCCTCTTTTCGAAGCTTATTTAAGTACCCGGCTACCCCCGGCTTCAGCACGATTTCATCCCGATATACAGGATACAAATGCTCATGCATGGCAGCTACCAATTCATCTGTTGTATAAGGCAGCCCAAACTCTTCAATAAAATAATTTGCCGTTCCTTTATATCCAAGAGGCGTGATCGTCTTAATGATTTCCGCCGAACATGCAATCTCATGTTTTTTTAATATTTCAAGCATTCCCTCTATAAAAAAGGGCATGGAATCTCCCAATGTTCCATCAAAATCAAATATATATGTACTCATATTTTTCCTCCTCTAAACTTTACGTCGTATTGTTTCCACCAGACTGCGAGTCTTCTTTGCTCTCTCCTGCGCATTGTCGTAGTTTTGGGCTGACAGGGCGATGGTCAGGGTGTCAATCACACTCAGGTGTGCTATCCTTGAGGAAATCGCTTCCATGGGATAATCAATCTCATCAGAATAGATTTCCATGGAGTAATCCGCCTTCTGTGTGATCTCACTGCCGGGATAGCTTGTGATGCAGAGAGTCTTGGCACCACTCGCCTTGGCCAACTGCAACGCTTCGATAGTTGCAACGGTTCTGCCGGTGTGGGAAATTCCGATTGCAACGTCCCCCTCCTTGATGTTAAGGGTGGACACTTTCATGGAGGGAACATCGTTTACACAGATGGCGGTCTTGCCGATCTGCATCAACCGATACTGAAATTCCCCTGCAATTCCTGCTGAGGTTCCGATGGCATATATGTAGATCACATTGGCGCTGTCCAGCAGGTCTACAGCCTTTTGAAGAATATCACGATTTATTTTTTCAGCAGTGTCATGTAGGGTCTTTACGTTCGCAGAAAAGATTTTGTCTAAAATTGTTCCCGCATCGTCCGACTGCTCTATATAAGGGGTATAATTCAGCTTCTTATTCCTTGAAACTTCCATGGCAAGGGATATTTTCATATCGGAATACCCATCAAAACCCAGCGACTTGCAGCAACGGATAATAGCAGATTTGACAACCCCCGCATTTTCTGCGAAGGTGTTTATGGGCATGTGAATGACCTCGCTGCTGTTCTGCAGAATATAATCCGCCACGATCTGCTCAGTGGATGTTAAGGATGCATAATTATTTTTGATGGTGAGCAAACACATTTTTTTATCCATTTTTTAACTCCTTGTATTGACATAATCCTTTGGACTTTCTGCATTGAAACTTAGTTCCAAATTAATGAATATTTTTGAAACATAAGAATAATAACACGGCTGTTTGATTTTGTCAACACAGCGAAGAAAGACCATTCGTCCATTTAAAATCTTAAAAATCTATAGCCCAAATCCGGTAATAATGGTATTATATATATCAAGAACATCTGCTGCCCTTCTCTGTAACGGCAGCTGAAAGAACGAGGATTTCATATATGAAAATTTTAAAAGATTTACAACCTGCAAATGTATTTGCTTATTTTGAAAAAATCTGCGGCATACCCCACACCTCTTTTCATGAGAAGGCGTTGAGTGATTACTGTGTAGATTTTGCGAAAAAGCATGGTTTTTATTATGAACAGGATGACTTAGGCAATGTAATCATTATCAAGGAAGCCACGGAAGGATATGAAGACGCTGCACCTGTGATGATTCAGGGGCATTTAGACATGGTGGGGGATAAAACTGCCGACTGTCCGTTGGATTTAGAGAAAGACGGACTCATTTTAAAGACTGAGGGGGATTATCTGACTGCGGAAGGTACTACTTTAGGTGGAGATGATGGTATTGCCATTGCTTATGCATTAGCAATTTTAGACTCCAAGGATATCCCGCATCCCAGATTAGAAGCGGTATTCACAGTAAGTGAAGAAGTGGGGCTGCTTGGTGCTTCTGCAATCGATCTGTCCTGCTGTAAGGCAAAACGCCTGCTGAATATCGACTCCGAAGCAGAAGGTGTCTTTACCGTAGGCTGTGCCGGCGGCAGACGAACTTGCAGCACCATTCCTGTAACACGCAAACTGCAAAATGGCTTGGTTTATGACATTACTCTCACCGGCCTGTTGGGCGGACATTCCGGCATGGAAATCCACAAAGGCAGAGCAAATGCAAACGTACTCATGGGGCGTTTCCTGCTGTATGCAAAGAATAGACTCTCCTTTGCTCTCGTTTCTTTAAGTGGAGGCATAAAGGAAAATGTCATCCCCAACATAAGTCAGGCAAGTATCGTGATTGACTCTGTAGAGGAAGATGCACTCCTTCAGGTGGTAAGCGATTTCCAGAAGATCGTTTCTGTAGAATATGCTGCAGCAGATCCGGATATTAAACTAATTTGCAGCAAAGGCGACATCGCTTCTGACGAAACCACTTGCTCTGATGAACACATGAGCAACATACAGACTGTCAATGCCTTAGATGAAGCTTCCCTGAACAAGCTTCTGACTGCACTAAATACAGTTCCAAACGGTGTCCAGGCAATGAGCATGGACCTTCCGGGATTGGTAGAGACCTCTCTGAACGTAGGTGTTATGGAGCTGACTGAGACGGATTTTACTTTCAAAGCTTCTATCCGCAGTTCCGTCGTCTCTGCCAAAGAATATATCTATGACAAAATTGCTCTCCTGACTGAAAGTCTCGGCGGTAATGTCAGCTATGTGGGTGATTATCCAGCATGGGCATACACCAGAGATTCCAAACTTCGCGATCTGTGCGTAGACATTTTTGAAAAACAGTATGGCAAAAAGCCTGTGATTGAAATCATTCATGCCGGTTTAGAATGTGGTATCCTCTCTTCTAAGATCGAAGGACTGGACTGCATCTCCTTCGGACCTGATTTGTTGGATATTCATACCGTTAGCGAGCGCATGGGAATTTCTTCTGTACAAAGAGTGTGGGAGTATTTGAAAGCGATTCTGGCAGCGAAATAAAATTGTGCCGGGAATTATTTCCCGGCAACTCTCTCAAACACATACTCCTTCTCCGTCGATAAATTATCCCGATATACATATCCCAGCTGATCGAAGGATTTCATCTCCTGCGGCTCCTTCATCTGCCTCTCAGCCATGAAACGCACCATTTCGCCCCTTGCCATCTTAGCATAGGTTCCCTTTTGAACCAGCTTGCCCTTTACCATTTCACAGAATGTACAGGTAATATATGTATCTTCCGGAGTCAAATATTTCTCAATACATTTGGAGTACTCTTTTGACGCCAAATTAATGAGGATGCCATCTTCACCCCGACATGCCTGATACAAACGATTTCCCCAGAAATCATACAGATCCCTGTATCTACCTACAGCTGCTTTCGCCTGCATTTCCAGCCGATATGGTGTCACACCGTCCATTGGCTTCAGCACACCATAAAACCCGGACAAAATCCGCAAATGTTCCTGCACATATTTTAGCTGACTGTCGTCAAAGACTGCCGGTGCCATATACTGATAGGTATAATCTTCATTACACCTCACCCAGCATTTTCTCCGGATCATCAGCCGCCTTCACTTTATCGTTGGCCTTTATGATCACGCCTTCTTCATCAATCAGATAAGTGGTGCGTACTACTCCCATAGACACCTTGCCGTAATTTTTCTTTTCCTTCCAGACGTCGTATGCCTTGATCACTTCCAGCTCCGTATCTGAAAGAAGCGTAAATGCCAGTCCGTACTTCTCCTCAAACTTCTTGTGGGAAGCTACAGAATCCTTGCTGATGCCAATGACAACTGCCCCCTTCTCCATAAACTGCGGATACCTGTCTGAAAAACCACAAGCCTGTTTGGTACATCCCGGCGTATTATCCTTGGGATAAAAATACAGTATTACTTTCTTACCTTTATATTCTTCAAGTGTATGCATGTTTCCATTCTGATCCGGCAAAGCAAACGCCGGTGCTTTTGTTCCTGGTATTAACATAGGTGCCTCCTTGTGATAAATGTTTTTATATATGATACCACAAACTAGTGCATATAATCCAGATATAAATTTATGGCAAACTATTCTCTAAACACAACGCCCCCCAGCCAACCTGTGCATTGGGGTAAATACGAAATCCCGGCAGTTCCACCGCCCCTTTGATCAGATACGCCTTTACCTTCTCCCCATAAAGATAACGATCATTTCCTCGGACAATCCCCCACTCCATTAACAGGGCTGCTGCACCTGCCACAATGGGGGTTGCAAAGGAAGTGCCGGTAAACGCCTCTAAGCCACCATAAATACTGGGAGCAAGTATCCCCACCCCAGGTGCTACAATATCCGGCTTGCCATAACCTTTTGCAAAACGGGCAATGATATCCGTTTCTTCATATCCCCTGCCCGAAAAATCTGCATAAGCTCTATAGGTACTGTCATAAGCTCCTACAGATATAACCTTCGAAGCAGTGGAGGGTATGGTAAAGGTAGCCTGTGGGGTAGGACGAAGAAACCCGGTACGGCTGCTTCTGGCTTCTCTGGAGGGTAAATATAATGAGTACTCCCCCGTAACGATCCTGACAGGCTCCATCTGAATCTGCCAGACACCGCTGTTGATATAATTCCTTGCAGTCAGCCCTACCGCACCACCGGGAAACTGTCCCGGACTGCCCGCAGAACCTTCACTTGCACCGCTTCCATAATCTCCACCGGTACCCTCTGCCGGCAGAAACTCTAAATAGATTTCCTGATTTGCACTATAGGGCGTCGGTTCTCCTATATACACCAATAGTTTGGTCTGCTCTAAAATCACTTCATACTTGCCTGATGCAATTTGACCGGATATGATTTCTTCCTGTCCACCCGGTGAACGCAGTGTGATTCTATATTCATCACTGTAATTTTTCCAAAGCTGCAGACTTAAATTTCTCTCATATTCTCCCACCGTCCACTCCACAACCTGCCGTTCCCGAACATTTCCAAACACATGCCCACCGCTGTCTGCTTCATTTCCACTTCCTACACAAATCACCGTCCGTCCGATCTCCGCTGCATTATCCAGAAACCGTTCCAACAAAGCAGATCCATCATGAGAACCATAGGTATTTCCAATACTTAAATTGATTACTACCGGCCGCTGTAATTCCACAGCCTTATTTATGACATACGTGACACCTCTCATAATTTCCGTGGTTCTGGGAAATGCATTTTCTCCTGAAATTCCTAATTTTACAATTAAAAAATCTGTTTCCGGAGCAATTCCAACATATGGAACAATGCTGTTTTGTTGATTTTGTATAAAATTTTCTGTCGGGTTTTGCGTCATATTGTTTGTTATATCCGATGCCGCAAAAATTCCTGACACTGCTGTCCCATGTCCGCTGATGTCCCTGCTTGGAACTGTGGATAACCTTGGAGTTATCCACATCCCCTCCTCTTCTGACTCTGATATGGCCTCATTTATTTGCTGCTGAGAAAATTCCACACCCTGTTCAAACATATCCGGCGAATCCATTGACTCATTCGGTCGAAGTGTCTGATCCCATAAAAAAAGGATTCGACTATCTCCGTTTCGACTTCGAAATTCTCTTCTTGTATAGTCAATCCCTGAATCCAATACTGCAGCAAGTACCCCTCTTCCCGTGAGATATGGCTCCTGCAGCGTAACCGGATAAACGCAGGAGCCCTCTCTTGGCAACATTCCGGTTGTCTGATTGTAATAAAATCGCTTGGGCTTCTCCATATACTCGATTTCTTCCAGATTTGCAACTGCCTCTACAACGTTGTCCGGCACGGTCAATATCGCATAACCCGCAATCAATTCCTCTGCCACTGCACCAAGCTGCCTTGCAGCTTCTAAGCTGCCATGATATTTGACGATTACCTCCCAACTTTGGGCTGCTGTATCAAAGCCAACATTCAAATCTTCTGTCTGCAAACGCACACCTTCCGGTGTTTCAAGAGCCAGACGAAGCTGATTCTCTATTTTTTGACTCATATTCTCTCCGCACGATATCAAACCATAATTCATACTATGCTGGAAACATCGTAGAGTATGAATGTTAGTTTGGTTTCTATCTACTTTGAGCAAATAAGTAGTCGGATTTGTGTACCTGTATCGAAGAATGGTTTCATCGAAACGGCCACCGGGGTCTATACACAAAAAATGAACAATCCGATCCCCTTTTACTCCATTTTTCATGGCAAAATGCGGAGAAATGGGTATTATGGAAAAAATGTAATGTTCAGCCCCCGGAAAAAGCAAAATCCGGGGGTCTGGATAATTGCTTTTTCTGCATAGGCCCCGGATTGCTTATTTCTTACTCTGCATAAAACGCTTCAAATGCTTTCCGTGCATACGTCGTATCCGCTGTGCCTGCGGTCTCCACTGCAGAGTGCATTGCTAACTGGGGCATTCCCACATCCACAGACGATAACGATACATGGGCCGTAGAAATATTTCCTAAAGTAGATCCACCCATGATGTCGGATCTGTTAAAATATGTCTGATAAGGCACCCCTGCCTTTTCACAACACAACTTCATCTTTGCTGCTGAAATGGCATCTGTGGTATATCTCTGGCTTCCATGGAACTTGATCACCAGACCGCCTCCAATGTAAGGACGGTTGGTTGGATCTGCCTTCTCCGGATGATTGGGATGCACCGCATGAGCATTGTCTGCGGAGATCAGGAAGCTATCTGCAACCAGTCTTAAATACTCGCTGGCTGACATTCCTATCGCTTCTGCCATTCTTTTCAACACATCTTCTAACAAAGTAGAATCCGCTCCCTGCATGGTGCCGCTTCCCACTTCTTCGTTATCAAATACAGCCAGCACATTGATATAGGCCGTCGGTTCCACATTGCAGAATGCCTCCATGGAAGCATACACGCTCTGCAGGTCATCCAACTTAGGACTTAAAATAAATTCTTGATTTGCCCCTATCAGACGTCCGGCATCCCTTACATATAAGTATAGATCCTGTCCTAAAATATCTTCCGGATTCACACCTGCACTCTCAGCAACCAATTTTGCAAAAGCTCCTTTTGCATCTTTTGCATCGGACAAAGACATTAACGGCAGCATATCCACCTGAGGATTTAATTCTACGCCTTTATTGACTTCTCTATTCATATGGATGGCCACATTTGGAATCACCAACAGATCTTTATCGATGTCAACCAGTTTGGTCACTATTTTGCCATCCTTATCTTTTACAACCACACGACCGGCAACAGACAACGGACGATCCATCCATGTATTTAAGATCATACCGCCGTATTTCTCGGTATTAATTCTTACATATTTATCTTCCGCAGCCATTTCCGGTTTTTCTTTCAATTTAAATGTAGGGGAATCGCTGTGGGATGCAATGATGTGAAATCCCTTTGCACACGCTTTCGGCATCCTGAATGCAATGATTGACGAACCATTGCGAATCACAAAATAGCTCTTACCATACTTTATCTGCCATGCCTCTTTTTCATTTAATTCTTCAAAGCCAGCCTTCTGAAGTTTCTCTTTTATATTTGAGATTACATGATAAGTACTGGGGCTTTCTTTGATAAATTGAAGCAGACCTTCTGCTTCCTGATACATTTTCTCCATAATATCAATCCTTTCGTCCGGCCACTTTGCAGCCTTTTATTTATAAATGATGCTATGTGCCTTGTCTTGTGCAATCTCACTGCCGCAAAGTACCGTGATAATAGCCAGCGAAAAATCGATAGCACAGCCCATACCTCTGGATGTTATCACGTTATCAGAGATGCATACGCTTTCATAGCAAACCTCTGCCCCCGTCAGATCCTTCTCAAATCCAGGATAACAGCACGCCTTCCTGCCGTTTACGATACCTCTGTGTCCAAAAATGCTGGGAGCTGCACAGATTGCTGCCACATATTTTCCTTCTTTATAAAAAGCATCCACCTGTTCCATCAATCCCTCATGTGCTTCCAGATTTCTGGTGCCCGGCATCCCTCCCGGAAGAACGATCATGTCCAATGCCGTAAAATCCACATCCTCAAACTGTTTATCCATTTCCACAGCAATACCATGGGAACCTGTAGCCTTCCCCTCACCGGTGATGGACACCATTGAAATCTCAATTCCTGCACGGCGACACAAATCCACTACTGTCAAAGCCTCTATCTCTTCATAACCTGTTCCAAAAAATATACCGATTTTCTTCATGTTAAACATTCCTTTCCGTATATACTTATTAGATATTACGAAACATTCTGAATTTCCAGTTTGTCCAAATATATTTCGATGCAGGGTCGTTGCGAAACGCCGGCACTTGGATTTTTCGAGTGGCAACGATGAAAAATCCTTAGTACCGCTGCGTTGAGCACCGAGTGCGAACGTGCCCAAATGAAATAAATTTGGACCAACTGGAAAGCAGAGAAGTTTCGCAATATCTTATTTATCATTAGCATATCACATATTATCTGTTTTGATAAGTCTATTTCATACTTCAATTTTTTTCAAAATAGGAGTATACTATACCATAGGACAAGTTCCATCTGTCCTCTATGCAGCAGAAGAGGAGCAATCAAATGGAAATCGAACGCAAATTTACTTTAAAGTATATTCCTGAAAATTTGGATTCCTACCCAAGTTATCATATTGAACAGGCCTACCTGTGTACAGACCCAGTGGTCCGGATCCGAAAGCAGGATGACGAATATCTCCTGACTTATAAAGGAGATGGCATGATGGCCCGTGAGGAGCACAATCTCCCGCTTACAGAAGACGCCTATTATCACCTTCGCGAGAAAGCAGATGGCAATATCATCTCCAAGAAACGCTATAAAATCCCTCTGCCGAATCCACAATTCAAGGAAGGCGCCCCTGTGCCTCCTGCAAATTATAAATTAACCATCGAGCTGGACGTATTTGATCCGCCTTTCGCCCCTCTAGTCATGGCAGAAGTAGAATTCGCCACCAAAACAGCTGCCGAGAACTTTCTGCCCCCGGATTGGTTCGATGAAGAAGTGACCTACAACAGGGAATACCACAATTCCTACATGTCCCGTATACTATTTAATGGAGAAAGATAATGAAAATTCTTTTATATATGGCAGGTGCATCAGTGACCATTCTGTTGCTGACCCTGCTGATTGCCTATATTTGCTTTTACATTGCATTTTATGTTCCGAGAAAAACAGAAGAAAACGCTGATGACATCAGCATTCCCGAAGGTGAAATCTACGAACCTTATCGGGACCAAATGACAAAATGGATCAAAGAGACTCGAGCTTTGCCCCATGAAGATGTGTCCATTACTTCTTTTGACGGTCTGAAGCTCGTGGGAAAGTATTATGAATACGCTCCCGGTGCTCCCATTGAACTCATGTTCCACGGCTATCGAGGCAGTGCAGAGAGAGACTTAAGCGGTGGTGTTCAACGCTGCTTTTCTCTGGGAAGAAATGTACTGCTGGTGGACCAGCGCACCAGCTGCAAAAGTGAAGGTCATGTGATTTCCTTCGGCATCAATGAAAGTCGTGACTGCCTGTCATGGATCGATTTCATCATCGAACACTATGGAAAAGACAGCAAGATCATCCTGACCGGCATCTCCATGGGGGCTGCCACCGTGATGATCGCTGCCGGCAAAGACCTGCCTGAGAACGTGATCGGTGTACTGGCAGACTGTGGATACTCTTCTGCAGAGGCCATTATCAAAAAGACCATCAGGGAAATGAAACTGCCCCCTACTCTTCTATATCCTTTTGTAAAGCTTGGAGCTAAAATTTACGGACATTTTGATCTGGATGAGACATCGCCCCTAAAAGCTATGAAAAGCTGCAATTTGCCAATTATCTTCATCCACGGAGAAGCAGATGATTTTGTTCCGTGCGATATGAGCCGTGAGGTATATGAAGCATGCCCAGCCCCGAAACTTCTTCTGACAGTTCCGGGAGCCGGGCATGGTTTGGGATACATAATAGATTTAGAAGGGTACTTGAAGGCTGTAACAGAATTTTCTACGAAATATATGACGCCCACGCAAGTGATCAACCTGCCATATTAAGACCTTCAAACAATTCAAAAGGATCTGATTCCTCAGAAGGGAAACAAAACTGCACAATCCGAATCCATCCGCTGGTTCCATCTTCGGCTTCCAACAGGATCCATTCAGAATTATCCGTCGCAACATTACGCACCTTCTGAGGCTTCATGGTAATTGCCTCGCTGTCCTCCGACCTCTCTGCAAATACAGTGATCTCCCGCAACAGGACAAGTGGCACCTGATATTCCTCACGCCACTTGGAATCATCCACAAAATAATATATATCATCATCACGCAGCACTATCTCACCGCCGTTCCAATAATAATATCCCCAGGCCCATTCTGTTTGAAGCATGTCTGCCCGGAAGGTACATTTGATCAATCCATCTTCATCAATCGTGGCGAGCCGCAAATCAGCAGGCATACTTCCTGCCGGGAGGACGCCCGTCTCATCATACCGGAAAAAGACAGTTTCCGGATCAGCACTGGGTCCGTCATCATATATTGCCAATAGGATATGTCTGCCGTCCGGGGAAAATGCCATCAATACAGGGTCTACATTATCTCCATAGTTTTCATAATACTGATCATTTACTCTTACCCGGTAATCAGAATCTATCCGGTTATATCTCCCCCAGCCGTCATCATTCATAAAACCGCCCAGGGCCTCCAGGTACAAAACTTCCTTTTCTCCGTCCCCATCCAGATCCAACCTGCCGGCAGTGGTATGATCTTTGGATACTTCCATGTATAGAATCTCCCCAGCCAAAACCCGCACCTCTGCGTCCTCCGGCAACACTGTCAGCAGATCACTGCCATTGGGATAAAAATAATCTGCCAGTTTCAGTTCCAGACCGGTGCCCTCTACTTCCGTCATAAACACCTGGAACACATTCTGGCGTCTGACACCGTTCAACAGTCCTTCTTCCGAACCATACAGATAGCACGCACTCTTTTCCAGGGAAGCATTTAAAAGGATCTCCGTATTATAACTTTTCAAAAAGCTGTCTAACTTCTCCCCTACATGAAGTACCTGTTCAATGGTCTCCTGATTGTTTTCGCCGCTTTCTACCATCTGATATGGTGCACTCATTTCCTCGATCAAGACAGGTTCCTCGCCTGAAGGCATGATCTGCCAGAGTTCATATTTCAGATCACCCCTGCCCTGATACACCTCATTAATATATCGTAAAATACAGTTTTTTCCTTCATGTCGTACAACCGCGAGATTGCCATTTCCTGCATGAGCAGCGGAAAAAGAATATTCTTGTAAAATCTTCTCCTCCCCATCCTGGGCTACTTCTTTTCCTTCTATTATTTTCACACATATTTCAGATTGATTCCAAAGCGCATCCCACAGAATCTGTTTTGTGATCGTTTTACCCTCTGCAACAAGATCCGTCCAATAGATTACATCAAATACAATTCGCTCCTTTACTTTATCTCCGGTCAGATCCACCTCATATTCCGAAAATCGAAAGCTGCCGTCTGCATTCATGACCACATCGGATGCAAGCTGAAGGGAAATTCCCTGCTCGTTGGTTTCTTCCATGGCATCCTGCTTGTCTGCTCCTGCAGTACATGCAGACAAGAATACTGCCAATACCACTGCCAACACAGCAATCCACACCACAGGCTTTTGATAAAAGGCAATGGCAGTGATTCTTCTTTTGATCTCTTTTTTTCCATTGATCATGCCGGTCGCACAATATATTAAACGAGTCCTTTTTGTCCGGTCCGTGGTCATTTCAATCAAAGTACGTCCATAGGCCTCTCGCTTCTCTTCCCCAAGTCTGATAAAGGTGCCCTCATCACATGCCAGCTCGCTGTCCTCCATGGAAAGTCTTGCAGCCACCCACACTAAGGGATGAAACCAATATAATACAAGGCATAAACTTCTGACAAGGGTCCAGATATGATCCAAATGTCTATAATGTGTCATTAATGGCCGGTCTGAAAAGCCCACATAGGCAAGCTCCTGCCATTTTTCATAAACAGTCTCCTGTACATACTCCATAAGCTTCATGATGCTCAGTGAGCTTGTGAAAAACTGAGTCGGTATCAACAGTCGAATCACTACCAATAGCCATAAGCCGTATTGCAGGCGACGGCTGATTTTTTCCCAGCAGAGCTTTCGAAAAAGAATCAATATCAAAATCAAAATCGTTGATGTAATGATAATCTCTACCATAAGCTACCTCGCTTTCCGAAAAATCTCATACAGTTCCTCTATCTCCTCATCACTCAATGCATTTTGCTTGACCAGGGTATTCATCATCATGCTGACCGATCCCTGATACACACGCTGCAACAGACTCTCTGTCTCCGCCAAGGCAGCATCCTC
Organism: Acetatifactor sp.; assembly: GCA_045544275.1. Taxonomy (GTDB): domain Bacteria; phylum Bacillota; class Clostridia; order Lachnospirales; family Lachnospiraceae; genus Acetatifactor. The sequence goes on from JAZPYS010000044.1 coordinate 36,479, forward strand.
CCGTTGTATTGCCGGATAATAGTGCTTCGCCTTTATGCCTTCTTCATAATAAATAATTCCTTTATCCACCATTCGTCCAAGCAGAGTATTTACCGTGCTTTTACTCCAGCCCGGTTCTTCCTTTAATGCATGATACAACTGCACGAGGGTCCTGGGACATTCCTCCCATAGCTTCTCCATAATGTACCACTCACTTTGCTGCAAAATAATGCTCTCTTTTCCCATAGAAATCACTCCCATTTTGTGCGACTGTTGTCAACCTAAATATAACAAATCGCACTACAGCTGTCAACCGAATATTGCGACCACCTTGGATGATGTAGATGTTATGTAGTTACTCTTCACACCAAATCTCGATCGTAAAACCCACATTTCGAAGTTGCGTGTCTGGGATATGTATTTCTGAATTGTATTTGAATTGATAGTATGACTTCCAAAAAATCAAGTTTTATGAAAAATCAGCGGTATCACTGGCGTGCCGGATTTCTTCAGCTGCTGCAATTTTTCTTCCCAAGTTTCTTGAAAAACCTCTGTCTTAACATATTCTTTATTAAAGTTTTCCAACGCATCCTTGTGACGTTTATATGCATTTCCATCCAGTGCATGAACTGCTGATATTGCATAGTAAATCGCATAATAAGCACGATTATTAGCACCTTTTAACTGACCGGCATCATATAGGATTCTGGCAGACTGCAATTCGCTTTTCGCACTGTCAAGCCGATATTTAGGCAGATCTTAAAACGTTCCCTGTTCATGATTCTGCCCCATATAACTTTACTCCTTCCTGATTTACATTCGCATAAAAAGGATATGCAGAAACCCATCTCACAAAGTGTGCTTCATTTTTTGCAATGGGCTTAATATCGATCTCATACTCCACGTTATAATCATAAGTAATCGCCGATAATTCATGACGATAATTCTTTATCTCTGCATCTGAAATATCAAGTAAAATCATAATGTCAATATCCGAATCGTCGTTAAAATCGCCTCGTGCATAGGAGCCGTATAAAATGACAGACTTCAAATGTTTGCCATAGACACCGGCTATATCTCTGCTATATTGGTATAATAACTGCTTCACATCCTCTGCCATATACAATTCCTTTCTTCTATACCGCTCTATCAGGCTAAACTAGTAAAACGCTTTGCACCTTTTGAGTCTGAGAGCTTATATTTTTTCCGTTGATGTCAGTGCTGCTGTCAAACCATAAAAATAAGACCCTCCAATCTCCTCGGAAGGTCTTAAAAACTGCCATTTTCCGGCAAAACTGCGGGTGACAGGACTTGAACCTGCACGTCGAGAACACCAGAACCTAAATCTGGCGCGTCTGCCAATTCCGCCACACCCGCTAAAAACTTAATAAATCTGCGGCTTTCCAAGAGCCGCGCAAGATTTTTTGAATTACCACCGCGCCAGATTCCTTATTTGGGCTAATCTTGCGCGGTTGACTTTTCTATTTTATCACTTTGTCGGTGTTTTGTCAAATTCTAATCTGCATTTTCTTCAGTCATGTTTACCAACTTGTAAAAACTCGTTCTTTTGGTATTCGTCTGCTCCATTGCCACCTTTGCTGTGATTTCTCCCGCTTTCCATGAGGTGTAAACCTTTTCCCAATTAGCAGGATATTCAAGGGCTGGTCTACCAAGTCTCTTGCCGTTCTGCTTTGCCGCTTCAATTCCCTCGGCTTGTCTCTTGCGGATTGTCTCGCGCTCCTGCTCTGCGATTGTTCCCAATACCTCAATCAAAATATTGTTTACCATTTCAAAAACCCATTCTTGTCCTTGCGGCAAATTCATCATTGTTGTTGGTAAATCAATCACTTTAAGACGAATGCCATTGTCCTTGAAGTATTGCAACTCATTGTGAATGTCGCTTTTGTTTCTGCTTAATCTATCAAGGGATTTTACAACAAGTGTATCGCCGCTCCTTAACATTGCGTTTTTAAGTGCTTGATATCCTTTTCTGTCTAAATCTTTGCCACTTTCCTTGTCTGTGATAATATCTCTATCATCAGCACCAAGAGCCTTAAATGCGGCTATCTGTCTATCTAAATTCTGTTCCTTGCTTGATACTCTTGCGTAGTAATAAGTTCTGCTGTTCATGTTTGCGCTCTCCTTTATCTCTATGTTCGTATTATAGCATAAGTGTTCGTAAATGTCAATATATTTACGAATATGTTTGTAAAATAATTTTTAACGATTACGAACAAGAAATACGCGCCGTTTTGCTGTGTTTGTAAAGGTACACTCTTGCGAACACTTAAATAGACCAAGAGAAGAAAAGAATAGCGCAGAGCACGCGCCCCGCGCTATGTAATTAAAACGTACCATATATCGTACTGCCATCAATAAATATATTATACTTTTCAGGCTTAAACATTAAAACACACAAACGCTCATCAGTAGGATTTTTAAAGAAATCTCCTAAAGCATCATACCACATTTGATTTTTTAAATCGTTATCAGTTATCACCTCAATTTTTCCCACTAAAGAAATCCCCGAAAAACTTTCTTTATCAAATAAATATATACTTGCACGTGGGTCTTTTTGTGCTCGGTTCGATTTATTCCACCCTAATCCAGTACAAAATGCAATCCAATTAAAGCCATCTGCCTTTGCGGCGGTAATCATAGACGATACTGGATAGCCATCTTCATCAAGAAGTGACATAACCCAATCCACTCCACACTCAGAATCTCCTACTGTTTGCATTGTACTTTTATTCACAATTTCTTCTGCTTTTTTTAATTTTTTAAACTCGTCCATATTCTTTTTACAATTATATGCTTCTAAAAGTTTTTCTTCCTCCCAAGTCCAACGTTTTTCAACATCTATTAATTGTACAAGTTCCTCATGTGATGGCTCGACAGGGAAAATATCACAAGGATATTTGTCACAATATCCGCAATGGATAAATCCTTTATCAATTACACACTTTCGCGCTCGGCATGTCGGGTCAAGTAATATTGCATTCTCATTTTCACATGAACACCCATCGCAAATAATAGTTTTGGGGTCTGGTTCATATCCTGGGTGCATTTCTCTATAAACCTTACATACTTCTTCACGCCTATCATTTTTTTCAACATAAGGCCGATATATTAAGCACAAATCACATCGCATACCGCATTTGGAAAATACCTTATTCGACATATCTACACCTCACAAAATTCTTTTTCTTATAAGCAAGGGCGGGATATCTCCCGCCCCTCACGTTAGTTTTATGCACTCTTTAATAAATTATCAACCGCAAGACGCACATTCTGCGGTACGCCTTTCATCTGCACATACTTTGATACTGTGCTTGCGCTGCGCCCCATTTTTCTACCAACAGCAGCATAATTCCCAAGCTGCTTGTATAACTGGTGCATTTGTACGATTTCCTGCGGCGTTACACGCGGCGCGCCCATTTTATTCGCCTTTTCTCTTAGGCTTCGGAGCAGTTTTCAAATTGGTGTCTGAATGTTCCATTGCATACTGCCAAATCTCATTGATATAACCGCTAAAAGTTTTCTGCGCTTTTGGGTCATCAGTAATTTCGCTAATCATTTGATTCATTGCTGCCAACTTGTCAGAATAGTTCCAAGGTACTGTGATTGTCTTTTTGTCTGTGTCAAGAATAATTCTCATGTTTTTTCCTCCGTAATGAAATAATCCGATTTCGCATAATTGCGACAACATCTTACATCTAATTATATGCAAAACACAAATTTTGTCAATATTTACCACAAAATCAATGAAAATGCACAGTATTCCTTTGTAATTCATTTGTATTCATTGCATTTATTCTGTTTTAATGTATATTCCAGTAGTATTCATGCATTTTCATGTGTTTTTCATGCAAACAACGCATTTTTATTTATTTCACAACGATGACGGAGAATTTTTTCCACTCATGGCAGCGGGATAGACCTCGCCTTTTGTTTACTCCCGCTGCCGTTTTAAATTTTCCCGAAATATACCCCCGCCCCATATCATTTAGTGAGCCATTGTATAATCTGCCATTATTTTATTTTACAAAAAAATTTTGATATAATATATATGTAAGATAAAAAAATTACAAAATACATAAGAAAGGAGAACGCCCATGCGAAACGTACAAAGAGACGCTATGTTTGATTATTTCATCAATGGTTTAGACCAAAAGATGCAAGCCACCCTAAATATGATGTATTTAAACAGTAACCGCATTGATGAAATGAACCATCGCCGCGAAATGGAAGAAATGAAAAAAGAAATTATTGAAGAAGTACTTTCCCGCATTTCTATTATGTTTGAGACTGGCGAAGCAATTAAAGAGATAAACGCACTAAATAAGGCTATTGAACAATTAGCACGATAATAATAGGCAGGAGGGGCGTTCCCTCCTTGCCGTTCCAATAGATAAGGAGATAACGGAGAATGCCAAATACAGTACCAAATCAAAGGCTTATAGCAATACACAGAGAACGCGCCGCGGCTGACTTCCTCGGCATAAAAAATAGTAACTGGCAGGCTGCGGCACGCGACCTCGGCGCGCACGCACTTATGCTTTATTTATACTTTGCATCTAATGCTAATGGCTTTATGCTTGCGCTTTCTCCCGCTGCCATACGGCAAGCGGTGGGAATGCCGTCCTCTACATACCGCGACCAATTTATCAAACTGATAGATAAAGGTTACCTTGTGCAACGCTGGGACAGTAATACTTATGATTTCTACGAAACACCACAACGCGCCACGCATACAACGCCAAACAATACGATAGACGGCTATGACTTTACGGCTGACGCTATGGACGAAGCGCAAACCGTAAATGATAAAGCGGTGGAGGATATAGAAATAAATATAAATAATACAAATATAATAGATAACTATGGCGTGGAGAAACAAGTTTCTCCAACGCCATTAGACAATTTTGAGTTTTAAGGAGAGAGACTATTATGACGGAGAAAGAAATGCTTGATTGCCTATTGGCAGTTTGGGAAAATATGACGGAGGACAAAGACAGAAACTCATACACAGAAATGCTTTTGCTATTGGACGAAATGCGGGAGTTCCTGCGTTACGACCTCCAAGTCGAATACCACTTGCCACCGATTGAAATCAAGTCGGGAGCATTTGATTTTTAAATAAAACACGCAAAGCGGGAGACGCAATGTTTCCCGCTTTCTCTATGTCTATAAATAATATGGCAACGGCGCGTGACGCGTATTAAAACATTCTTTTTTTACGCCCGCTGCCACAAAAGCCTTTATACGCCCGCTGCCATTATGTAATATTAAAATAGCCGTTATTTGCCGTGTGCGGCTCGTAAATAGCCGTTTAGTCCGTCACGCAATCTTTAGTATCAAGTAGTAATTCGTCAATATTTGAAATTTCTTCCGCCAAATCAGCATGTATCGCGGATAAATGTCTAATGAAAACCACTACATTTGCATGTGCCTCGTGTTCATGTCTTAACTCATAAATTTCTTCTAATGCATCTAACATTTTTAAAAAACAATCCATGTTATATTCTATTTTACTTAATGTTGCCATAATATCATTTAATTTTTTCATGTTTTATTCCTTACCTTTCTACATTGCCTTAATTGTCACTCTTTTGGTTGGAGTGTAATTTTTTCGTTTAAAATTATCCAATGGATTGAACACATCTAAATCTGTTGCAATATCTGTGCCATAAAGATTCACATATTTCATAGTCATTTCTATTGTTTTATGATTCAATAGATGTTGTAGTTTAACTGGATTTCCGCCCGCAATGATATAGTTCTTAGCAAATGTATGTCGAAACAAATGAATTGAAGTTTTCTCTACACCTCTACTTTTATTGTACTCTGCGATTGAATCTTCCGCACTTCTGGATTTCAGACGTTTTCCCTCGTATTCTGGAAACAAATAATCTTCGTCTACCAGTTCAGACAGATAAATATACTCTCGTAAAATATTAACCAATGCTGTCGATAATGGCATATATTTTTGTTTTTTGTCTTTGTTCCATGTCAATTTCACTTTTCCGGAAATCAAGTCTAAATCTCTGACTTTTATATGCAACACAGAACTTAATCGCTGCCCAGTAGAGAAGAAATAGTTAATCATACACCAATTCCGTAACTCTACCCAATTATCAGAAGTGGGCTTTTTTAACAAGCGTTTCATTTCTTCGTCTGTATAAGGTTCTTTCAATTCTGCTTCATACTTTGGTATCGTTATTTCTATTCGTTCCATGTAACCGCGACTATTGCAGAAATTAAAGTATCTGCGCAAATGTACCATGATAGTCGCAATAGATACCGCTTTATTTCCCCTTTCCTCGCTGTAAAGAATATACTTATCCATTGTACGGACAGTAATTTCATTCAGCATAGTATCCTCTCCAAGCCACTTGATAAATGTATTCACATAATTCTTGTAGCTTTTCTGTGTTGCCGTTGCTAATCCTTTGACTCGATTGTGTTCAAAAAATTCTTCCGCGGCGGTTCTGACAGTACATTCTTCGATTTCGATTGTTTTTACAATCTTTCTTCCTCTTGCCATAAAAAAAGTTCCTTTCGCACCAGATTATTTATTCAAATAATCTTGCGCGTTAAGGAACGCATTTTTGTATAGAATTATTAAGTTTTATGCCACTTTGGGGCGGATACGAAGTAGCCGACCAACCTAAATCTGGCGCGTCTGCCAATTCCGCCACACCCGCATGACTTAAATATTCAGTTACGGTTGATATTATAACCTGTTAGGGTTCTATTTGTCAACCTTTTATGTTATACTATTTGCATAAAGGGTAACAGTTCAGCCACATCTTTGTTGCTATAGTCAATTTGCTTACATTTTTACTGCTGTCATGGTCGTTCCCGAATCGGATTGGGCATAAAATGGCACAGTTGGGGTTCTTCCGTATCTTTATGTAACGACATTATAAGCT
>JAZPYS010000045.1:0-45860 GCA_045544275.1 Acetatifactor sp.
TATGAGGGTTGCAGAATTCTCTTATTTGCTGCAGAAGTTCCGGCATGTGCAGGAGTGGCAGGGAAGTGATATCCTTTACGAATCGTTGGCACAGCATTATGGTTTGGAAACCGGTTGGTTGGATATTACTACTGATTTTAATGTAGCGTTGTTTTTTGCTACTTGTTATTGGGATAGAGATTTGCAAAAATGGCAGCCACTTACCAGAAAACAGACAGAAGCTTCCGAAATGACCAAGTATGGAATGATCTATCATATGCCCAGTAACAGGATGCCCATGCGGTGGAGCCATGCGATTCCGAAATTTATGCCCTGGTCGGACAAGGTTGTGGGACATACAGATGAGGGGAATGCGATTTATGAACATTTGGATTATCCTGCATATTCGGGAGATGTAGGAAATTTGATTTATCCGCTGGGATTTCAGCCGTTTATGCGATGCCACATGCAGAATGGTTATGGAATCTATATGAGATCAGCGAAGCCTCTGCAGCAGGATTATGAATTTGAAAAGCTGCGTTTTCGCCATAGTGAGAAGCTAAGCAGAGATGTTTTTGAACTTATGGAAGGCGGAGATTTGATTTATCCCCATGAAGGGTTGAAGCAGGCGGAGTTTATTATTGAGGAAATAAGGCGAGCATGTACTTTTTCTGAGGATGCGTTTCATTATGCACTGTACAGAAGCCATTATTATCGGTTAGAGGATGCCAAGCAGTGTAAAAAGGATCTGGGAGAATTTTTGGTGGATGGGAAGCACATTGTGATTCAGGAAAGAGCGCCGTGGAAAATCAGTTCCGGAAGGAGAAGGCGGATAGATGCTTTGTACCTGGACTTTTCGCTGGAGAGAGAGTATGGTATCATGATCATGGAGAGGACCAAGATTCCGCCGCCAAGTCCTATGTTCGAACCCTGGATGCTGCCGGAGGAAGAGGGAGAACCGGGAGTGGTGGATTTTAAGCATAGAGAGAAGGTTACATGTGGCAGCAGTATTGTGGAAAGGGATTTGTTCAATCTGATGCATACTTTAATGACTGCGAGTCTTCCGGATTTTTAAAAAATGTTATACCCGTAAGCAATCTGGATATACTAATATACAAAAGGGTAATATGGAGGTAATATCAGTGAAAATTGTACTCTTTGTTTTTTGTTTATTAGTTTTTCTTATTGTGATTGTGTTATATTGCTGTTTAAGAGTGGGAAAGGCGGCAGATGAACATATGGAAGATTTGGAAGATAAAATAGGAATGCTGGAAAAAACTGATTGAGTGGAGAATTAAAAAATGCTTGAAAAATATATACCAAAGCGTTTTGCCAATGCATTGATCAAGCATGTGGCAGCGGTTACGTTGTTTATACCATATTATTATTCATTTAGTTACAATCCTTATTATCAGGATTTTGTGCTTGCCACATTTTTTGCGGCATTATTTATGATGACTGTTTTTACTTCGTGGAAACTGTCATTTCGTCGAAATGGTGTGTTATTATGTATCTTAAGTGTTTTATTAGTCGCATATAATGGGTATGCCATATATATTAATTACCGATATCATCATTGGTACGGAGAACAGATCAACATAACATTGGCTTTTCTGACTTTTATTGTGCTTCTTGCAGTCAGGGATGGGCGGGAGTTGGTTGATCGATATGTGATTCGGGCAACGATACATTTGATAGTGATTTCCAATGTCCTGGCATTGCTGTATCGAGCGTTGGATGAATATTCCTATCTTTTCTTTTTTAATACAGAAATCAGGCAGGGAGGGTTTCCGTTGCCCAGTAAACCTTACTCATGGCTCTATTTCCACAAGAGTCAGTATTCTCTGCTGTTGGTACTATGCATTGCTTTTTTTGTGGTATATAGGCACTATTTCCGCAATAGGCTTACCTATTGTTTGAGTCAGGCGGTTTTGATAGCAGCATTATATTTTTCTGATACATATACGTCCATGGCAGCTGCGTTGATCATTTTTGCGGCACAGTTTGCAGATTACTGGTTTCGGACGAAATGGTATTTAAAACTGATCAGCCTTGCTGTGGTTCCTGTTTCTTTGGCTTATGTGGTAAAGGCGCTGTATGTTAGAATTAATGAAAATCGAAATATGGCAACGCTGGGGTCCAGGACGATGATCTGGGAAGCTTTTATAGGACATATTCAGGAACATCCTCATGGTGTGGGAATGGAATTCAGCGAGCCGGTTTTTCGGGTTACTGAGTGGGTTTTTACCAACAATTGTCACATATAAATGTTTATAAATGTTTTGCAAGATAGTGGTTGCATTATGAAATAGCATGTTATAAAATAGTAGTAGAGGATTCCTTCGCTTGTGGAGGAATGAATGAGTAAACAGAAGAAAAAATTAAAGGATTTGACGATCAAGGACAATTTTATGTTCGGGGCAGTTATGATTGATGAGGAGAATTGCAAGGCCTGTTTGGAACTGGCACTGGAAATCCCCATAGAGAAAGTGACTGTCTGCCTGGAGAAAAGTATTATATATCATCCGGAATACAAAGGCGTACGTCTGGATGTAATCGCAAAGGATGAGAAACATACACATTATGATGTGGAGATGCAGGTCGCTGTGAAGCCTGCTCTGGGTAAACGGGCGAGGTATTACCATAGCCAGCTGGATATGGAGATGCTGGAGACTGGTGGAGAGTATCGAGAGCTCGCGGATGCGTATGTTATATTTATTTGTGATTATGATCCTTTTGGCAGAGGATTATATCGTTATACGTGGGATGTGACCTGCCGGGAGGAACCGGATTTGAAGTTGGACGATGGAAGACATACCATCATCCTCAGTACGAAAGGTGAGAATGATGGCGAGGTACCGGAAGCATTGGTAAAGTTCTTGAAATTTGTAGGTGCCGGTCTGGATGAGAGCACGGAGGATTATGAGGATGATTATGTCCGCAGACTGCAGACTTCCGTGGCACATGTCAAGATCAGTCGTGATATGGAGGCGAGATATATGCTGTGGAGAGAGTTGATCAATGAAGAACGCGAAGAGGCGAAGGAAGAGGGACGCATTGAGGGACGCATTGAAGGACGTATTGAGGGACGCATTGAAGGACGCATCCAGATGCTTATTGAAATGTTGGAGGATCTGCCCGGTGATATGCCTGAAGCACTTAAAGCATGGATTCAGCAGGAAGAGGATTTGAACGTTCTGAAGGAGTATGTACGACTGGCAAGAAAGGTATCAGCCATAGAGGAATTTGAGGAACTGATCAAAGATACAAGATAAGTGTGTTTGATTATAGGGAAAGACCTGTTCTGGGTCTTTTGTCGGAGTACTGCGAAAGCAGTATCTAAGATTCTACAGTAACCGTCAAGGCCGATTCGGCGAAATTTTAGTATATGAAAAGTGAAGGAATTCTCAATAGGAAGTTTGTGTATAATGAAAAAAAGAATAAGAATCTGGTTAATCATAACATTTTCGTGGACATGTATAATTTGGAGCTTTTCACTTCAGCCTGCGGATGTATCTGCTGAAATAAGCGGCGGATTTGGCAGCTGGATTGTAGAGACGATCCTGCCGGGAATATTAGAGGGCATCGAAGAGATATCTGTACAGGATCGGGAGTTATGGCATACAATACTCAGAAAGTGTGCTCATTTCGCGGAGTATTGTGTACTGGGGATATTGTGGAGTATAACATTAATGTTGATGAACTGCTTGTATAAGGTTCGTACAGCAGTTGGTATTTGCTTATTGACTGCACTGGTTGATGAGACGATTCAAAGATTTATACCGGGACGTGCAGGGCGATTATTAGATGTATTGTTGGATTCGACCGGGGCCGCTTGTGGTATCCTGATTATTTGGCTGATTTATTGTCTGTGCAAACACGGTAAATTATGAATTTTCTATGTCTGGATCCGGTAAACAGGTGTCATTGTCCAGATCCAGTATACAAAGCTGTCCAGATACCGATGGTACGATAAGTCGGAAGACGTAGGATGGAGCTTATGAAGAGGATGGCAAGCATAAGAGTAAAAAGGCACCTGCTCCTAAAGAATGGCGCAGCATATGGTTGAGAAAGACATTGTGTGCCTGATCAAGTGCAGGTTCTACTCCCTCAACAAAGTAATTAGCAACACCGAATGTGGTTCCCGGACCCATGGGGTCATCTAAGAGCAATTTCCAGCTCCCCTTCCAGATCAGATATTTTGTGTGAAAGGTATCTACATTTTTGAGCAATAAATAGAATACGAAACCACCTTGCTTTTAATAAAAGTAATTATTGATAGCATTCTATCATATTCGCATTGGAAATTCAGTAATAATACGAAAGTAGTCGGGATAAACTAATTTAGTAACACAACTATTGGTATGGGGGTATTTTATGAAAATCTTATTTTCTATAATTGGTATATTGGTTTTAGGTATTGTCATTTCCATCTATTGCAGCCTTAGAGCAGGTGCAAAGGCAGATGAACATATGGATGATTTAAATTAAGTTTGTTGTAATCTTTTTTTATATGTGATAAAGTAATCGTATAGATAAATTGCCGGAAATGGAAAGGCAGGATTTGGCATGATATTTAAGTGTAAAAATTGTGGCGGTAACAGTATTTATAGTCCGGAACACAAGGGCATGTATTGTCCTTTTTGTGACAGTTTAGAAAGTCAGGAACGGACGGATGCAGATGGTGACATGAAGATTTGCCCAAATTGTGGTGGTGAATTAAACGTAGAAGAGCATACATCAGCGATCCAATGTCCGTATTGTGAGCATTACATCATATTAAATGAACGTGTGGAAGGTGTATATACACCGATTAAAATGATACCATTCAAATTCAGTAAGGATATGGTCAAAAAGCTGATGAAGGAGAATTTTGGTAAAAAAATTTTTGCACCCACAGATTTTCTCTCTGAAGTCAGACTGAATAGTATGTCGGGGGAGTATGTACCCTTCTGGCTGTATGACTATGAAACAAGATGTCTTTACGATGGGGAAGGAACCAAGATTCGTGTCAGTGTTGTAGGAGATACGGAGATCACAGAGACGTCATTTTATCATATTGTAAGGGATCTGAGTATTCATTATCAGGAGATTCCGGCGGATGCTTCGTTGAAGATGACAGATGATATTATGGATTTGATGGAACCCTATCAATATCAGGAAATGATTGATTTTAGGCCGGAATATATGTCTGGCTTCCAGGGAGAAAAATACAATATGCCTTCTTCAGATGTGGAGTTCAGAGCCCGGAACAAAATGTCAGAAAGTGCGGAGACTTTTTTGAACCAGAGCATCAGTGGATATGCCAGACTGGCTCATAATAACAAAGAAATCCGTGTGGCAGATCAAAAGGCGCAGTATGTACTGCTGCCGGTTTGGAAGTACATATATAAGTACAATGAGCAACTGTATCCATTTTATATCAATGGACAGACAGGAAAGATTATAGGCAAGGTGCCGGTTTCTACGGGAAAAGTATTGGCATATGGCGGAACCTTGTGGGCTTGTTTAATGGCTATTTTTGCCATGATTGGTTATATTGCAATGTAGGAGCGTAAATAATGGATAAGGAATTTAAGATAGAAGCGAAAAGACAGTATTTTAAATATTTCAGGATTTGGTTCATTGTGATAGGGGTATTAGCAGTAATCACGGTGATCTTTCTGATCTGTCATCTGTTGGAGCAGGAGGTTGTCCGCAACAATAATAAGGCTCCTTCTGAGAGAGTATATGATCAGGCGGAGGTTTTGACTGAGGGAGAAGAACAAAAGCTGCGTGCACTGATAGCGGAGGCAGAGGAGAAGATTAAGGCGGATATTGTACTGGTAACCAGCAATGTTATTGTGGAAGGTACCGGTGCTGTTTATGGAGGTTCCTGGGAGACCAATATGATGAATACAGCAGATGATTTTTATGATCAGAATGGTTATGGATTTGATCAGCCCTGTGGTGATGGCGTCCTGCTGCTGGATAATTGGTATGCAGGGCAGGCTGGAAGCTGGTTGTCTACCTGTGGACGGCTGGTGGATGAATTTTCTATGTCAGAAACAGATCGGGTGTTGGATGCTGTTTATTATGGTATTGAGTATGGGTCCGGTGCGTATGAGGGATACCGGGATGGGATTGAAGAAATCGTGAAGATTGCAGGCGGAGAAACAGAAGTTGTTGATGAAAGCTCTTATTGGCTGGGCGCATTCGGGATTTCTACAGTTGCAGCTTTAATATACATATTTACCAAGCTTCGCAACAAAGAAGGAGAAAGAACTGTTGTGGCAGGTACCTATGTAGAAGGTTCACCGGTAACCAATATCAGACAGGATCAGTTTATCAGAAGAGTTGTGACAAGAAGGAAAATTCCAAGACAAAGCACCAGTTCCGGTGGTGGACACAGCTCTGGTGGCAGCCGCAGTACTGGTTCTCACAGGAGCAGTGGTGGTGTGAGACACGGCGGTGGTGGCAGAAGACGATAAAAAGAACCGCATCCACATGACGGTATGGATGCGGTTCTTTTATAATAACTTTATCTTAAAAATTAAGCCATTTTGTTTACAGCTTTGTTAAGACGGGAAACCTTTCTAGCAACGTTGTTCTTGTGGTAAACGCCCTTAGATGCTGCCATCTCGATAACCTTAGTAGCGTTAGCAAGTTCAGCCTGAGCTGCTTCCTTGTTGCCTGCTTCGATAGCTGCGAAAACTTTCTTCATAGCTGTCTTAACACCAGACTTAATAGCTTTATTTCTATCTGTTCTGATCTGAGCAACTTCAATTCTCTTTTTTGCAGATTTAATGTTAGCCAAAGTTCTACACCTCCAATTGATATATACATTTGATTTAATTACAAGAAAATGTTTCACTTAAGCCAGACACGGACAGCTAAGTAAACATACTATTGTATTTTAGACAACCTTTTCCAATTTGTCAATACATATTTATAAAAAACTTGGAAAAACTAAGCAGAAATACAAAAAGGAGTTTGCGACGATGGATGGTTTTCAGGTGAGAACGGATTTGGCGTTAGAAGCAAGAGAAAGTGTACAGAAGGCGGATGAAGATATCAGAGGTATCCGTGTAGAGGAATATGTGATAGAAGAGAATGATATTCAGGTGACAAAGGTAATGATCGATACCAAGAATGCGGCAAAGACACTGGGAAAGCCGATCGGATGTTATGTGACCATCGAGGCTCCTGAACTGGTGGAGCCGGATGAACAGTATCATCCGGAGATTTCAGATGTATTGGCGAGAGAGTTAAAAAATCTGCTGCCCGACTCGAAGTCTGAAAAATCCATACTGGTAGTAGGACTTGGAAATCGGGCAGTGACGGCGGATTCTCTGGGCCCCCATGTAGTAGACAATTTACTGATTACACGTCACATTGTCAAGCAGTATGGCAATGCTGCATATGATAAGGAAAAAATGAACCTGATAAGTAGTATTGAACCTGGTGTAATGGCAAAGACAGGAATGGAGACAGCCGAGATCATCAGAGGGGTAGTTGATGAAACAAAGCCGGATGTACTGTTGGTCATTGACGCATTGGCAGCAAGAAGCACCAAAAGACTGAATCGAACGATACAGATTACCAATACCGGAATCCAGCCGGGATCCGGGGTAAATAATCATAGAAGTGAACTTACCAGAAATACATTGAATGTCCCGGTTATTGCAATTGGTATTCCTACGGTGGTGGATGCTGCGACAATTGTAAGTGATGCGTTTGCGAAATATAGCAAAAGTGATGATGTTATGATTTTTGATAAATATGAAAATTTTTATCGACATGCATTAGCTGATCTACGGGATATGTATATGACGGGAAAAGATATTGATGCAGTGATAAAAAGAGTCAGTTTTACAATATCTGAAGGAATCAATATGGCACTGGAGCTGGAGGAATAGATTACAAGGTCTTTTCATATATTGAAACAATGATGTGACAAGTTTATGAAAGGCATAGGTGTTGACATGAGAGAAACAGGGGAATCTCGGATTGTACACATACTGTGTATACTATTGTTCATATATGAAGTGACGGTTATATCCCATACAGGTATCAGAATCATGCTTCCCTTGTATGTATATGGCAGCTATGAGGAAACAGCGGTCTGGGAAGATATTGTAGATGAGCAGGCACGTACTTTTTTGCCTGTTTATACATATCCTGAAAAAAATATTGTCATTGAAAGGAGGAAGGATGTTATTGAACTAAAAAAACTTGAAAAGGGTGAAATGCTCACATTAATGGAGTTGGAGAATAGTGGTTTGGGACAGGAAATAGAAGTGATTGAGCAGTCAGAGAGTGCAGAGGAGCAAGAGAGTGAAACTGCAGGGAATGTTGAAGTTACTGTTGCAGATTTTGTAAAGCGTGAGAAAGTATCGTCTATCGCTTTGGCAGAGTTGTCGGACTTTGAAACCCTGGTAAAGCGCTTTTATACAATAGATGCTATTACGAACATCGGTGCAGATGAGTTAAATGCTGAAAAGCTTGGAAATATGGATATGACGATGAAGCAGACGGCAGATAAGCCTCAAATTCTGATTTATCATACCCACTCTCAAGAAGGGTATGTGGATTCTGTGGCAGGAGATGATTCTACGACAATTATGGGGGTGGGAGAACACTTAAAGGAAATTCTGGAGTCAGAATATGGCTATCATGTGCTGCATCATATGGGAAAATATGACGTAGAGACCAGAGACAGTGCATATTCCCGCTCGCTCCCGGAAATAGAACAGTTATTGGCAGATAATCCTACCATAGAAGTTGTTATAGATCTGCACAGAGATGCGGTATCGGAGGATACCCATCTGGTTATGGATGTGGATGGTAAACCCACGGCCAAATTTATGTTTTTTAATGGTATCAGCCGCACCACGAAGAATGGGAGGATTCATTATTTGTATAATGAAAATCTGGAGATGAATCTTGCCTTTTCTTTTCAGGCAAAGTGGAAAGCGGAGGAATATTATCCGGGATTGACCAGAAGAAATTATCTGAATGCCTACCGATATAATATGCATGTATGCCCTAAGACAATGCTGATTGAACTGGGCGCACAGAACAATACCTTGGAAGAAGCGATGAATGCCTGTGGACCGATTGCTCACATCCTGCATATTGTTTTATCGGGGGAGGAATAATGAAGAAAAATCTTGCACCCTTTTGGGATTTCTGTTACAATTTATATTTGACATATTGTGTGTATGTTTTGTAATGTGAAATACTTTAGAAGGGGAATAGAAATGGCTGCTATCGACCAAAGTAAAATTCGTAATTTTTGTATTGTAGCACATATTGACCATGGTAAATCCACTCTTGCAGACCGTATTATTGAACACACCGGTTTGCTCACCAGCAGGGAAATGCAGGCACAGGTTCTTGACAATATGGATCTGGAGAGAGAAAGAGGTATTACTATCAAGGCACAGTCTGTGCGTACTGTTTATAAAGCAAAGGACGGGGAAGAGTATATTTTTAATCTGATCGACACCCCGGGACATGTTGATTTTAACTATGAAGTAAGTCGTTCTCTGGCTGCCTGTGATGGTGCCATTTTAGTGGTGGATGCTGCTCAGGGGATTGAAGCCCAGACATTGGCAAATGTGTATCTTGCGCTGGACCACGATCTGGATGTTTTTCCGGTCATCAATAAGATCGATCTGCCCAGTGCTGAGCCGGAACGTGTGAAGGAAGAGATTGAAGACGTGATCGGTATCGAGGCGCACGATGCACCGTTGATTTCTGCAAAGAACGGCATAAATATTGAGGATGTATTGGAAGCGATCGTGGAGAAAATTCCGGCACCCAGTGGTAATCCTGAGAATCCCCTGCAGGCACTTATTTTTGACTCTGTATATGATCCTTATAAGGGGGTTATTGTGTTCTGCCGTATCATGGAAGGTACAGTAAAGAAAGGTACAAGAGTCCGCATGATGGCTACCGGTGCAGTGGAGGAAGTTGTGGAAGTGGGATACTTCGGTGCAGGGCAGTTTATTCCCTGCGAGGAGCTTTCAGCAGGTATGGTTGGATATTTGACTGCATCTATCAAAAATGTAAAAGACACAGCGGTAGGTGATACGGTAACGGATGATAGGAATCCTTGTGCAGAGGCATTGCCCGGTTATAAGAAAGTCAACTCCATGGTCTACTGCGGTATGTATCCGGCTGACGGTGCGAAGTATCCGGACCTGCGGGATGCATTGGAAAAACTGCAGTTAAACGATGCCTCTTTGCATTATGAGCCGGAAACATCTGTTGCATTGGGATTTGGTTTTCGATGCGGTTTTTTGGGACTTCTGCATCTGGAAATCATTCAGGAACGTCTGGAAAGAGAGTATAATCTGGATCTGGTAACGACTGCTCCCGGTGTAGTTTATAAGGTGCACAAGACCAATGGGGAAGTTATTGAGTTAACCAATCCTACAAACCTTCCGGATCCGGCAGAAATTGAATATATGGAGGAACCTATTGTAAGTGCCGAGATTATGGTAACGCAGGAGTTTATCGGTTCTATTATGGAACTATGTCAGGAACGCCGGGGACGTTATCTGGGTATGGAATATATCGAGGCAAATCGTGCAATCTTAAGGTATGAATTGCCTTTAAACGAGATTATTTATGACTTCTTTGATGCATTGAAGTCCCGCTCCAGAGGATATGCTTCATTTGATTATGATTTGAAGGGCTATGAGCAGTCTAAGTTGGTAAAGTTGGATATACTGATCAACAGAGAAGAGGTGGATGCATTATCCTTTATTGTACATGCTGATTCTGCATACGAAAGAGGACGCAGAATGTGTGAAAAGCTGAAAGATGAAATTCCAAGGCATCTGTTCGAGATTCCTATTCAGGCGGCTGTAGGAGGCAAGATTATTGCCCGAGAAACTGTAAAGGCAATGCGCAAAGATGTATTGGCTAAGTGTTACGGCGGTGATATTAGCCGTAAGAAAAAACTTCTGGAGAAGCAGAAGGAAGGTAAGAAGCGTATGCGTCAAGTCGGCAATGTGGAGATTCCGCAGAAAGCATTCATGAGTGTGCTGAAACTGGATGACAAACGTTAAATTAGAATTTTAAAGAGAAAAGGGTATGTGAATATGAGTAAAGAACTTGAGATATATATTCATATCCCTTTTTGCGTGCAAAAATGCAGATACTGTGATTTTTTATCTGGACCTGCAGATAATGAGACAAAGGAAAGGTATATGGAAGCCCTTTGTCAGGAGATTTCAGAGAAAAGTGCAGAGTATAATGTGTATCGTGTCACGTCAGTTTTTATTGGCGGAGGAACGCCGACTGTGGTCAGACCGGAATGGATTGAACGGGTGATGGAATTGTTGAAGAAACGGTTTCATATAGAAGATGCAGCGGAAATCACAATAGAGATGAATCCCGGGACAGTGGATAGACGTGCACTGGAAATGTATCATAAAGCCGGTATTAATCGTCTCAGCATTGGTCTGCAGTCCGCAAGGGATAAAGAATTGGTCATGCTTGGCAGGATCCACAGTTATGAACAGTTCTTAGAAGCCTATTTTACTGCAAGGGAAATAGGCTTTTCTAATATCAATGTGGATGTAATGAGTGGCCTTCCGGGACAGACTTTGGAATCTTACATGGAAACGCTGAAAAAAGTTACGGAACTGAATCCACCGCCGGAGCATATTTCTGCATATAGCCTGATCGTGGAGGAAGGAACACCATTTTATGAGGCGTATGAAAGGGAAGAACTGAATCTTCCGGAGGAAGAAACAGACAGGGCCATGTATGAAGCCACCAGAGTGTTTTTGCAGAAAAAGGGGTATGAAAGATATGAGATTTCCAATTATGCCCAAAAAGGCTTTGAATGTCGGCATAATGTAGGGTATTGGAAAAGAAAGAATTATGTGGGCTTTGGGATGGGAGCAGCTTCTTTGGTTGAAAATGTCAGATTTCACAATGGGGACTCCTTATGCATGTATATGCAGAATCCATGTAAATGTATGATGGACATAGAACGGTTATCAATTGAAGAGCAGATGGAAGAGACAATGTTTCTCGGGCTGCGCATGGCGGAGGGGGTCTCATATAAGGCCTTTGAAAATTGCTTTGGGATTGGTTTGCATACTGTGTATGGGGATATCATCAAAAAGCATATGGATGATGGTCTGTTGGAAATCTGTCGGCGAAATACCGGGAACATGCCGGATGAATATGTTTCTCTTACCTTAAGAGGAATGGATGTGAGTAATTATGTTATGGCAGATTTTTTAGAACCTTAACTGTCCTATGAACATAGAATGAATGTAAGAGAAATCCTACGGAGGTTTTCTGTTGAAAACATTTGAAAAGCCGTTGACCGCAGGAGAAGAAGCAGAAATTCTAAGGATGCTTAAGGGGGAATCAGATGCACTGGCAAAGAAAGCCAAAGAGACTTTGATTGAAAGAAATCTCAGATTAGTAGCTCATGTGGTGAAGAAATATCAGAATGTTGATGAGGACATGGAAGATTTGATATCTATCGGCTGTATCGGATTAATCAAAGCAATTGATACATTTGATGTAAATAAAGGCAGATTGGCTACTTATGCCTGCAGATGTATAGACAATGAAATCCTAATGATGTTGAGAAATAAAAAGAAGACATCCAGAGAAGTATCATTGTATGAACCCATTGGGCAGGATAAAGAGGGTAATGAGATTCATTTGTTGGATATATTGGAGCAGGACCAGAAAGATATCGTGGAAGATATGGAACTGCAAAGTACGATAAAGCGACTGATGGAAGGTCTGCACAGTTGTTTGTCCGAGCGGGAAAGAGAGATCATAATTCTGCGATACGGTTTATCCGGGCTTTCTGAAATGACGCAAAACGAGATCGGTCAAATATTTGGGATTTCCAGAAGCTATGTAAGCAGGATTGAAAAGAAAGCGTTACAGAAGTTATTGGAGTATCTGAATGCTGAAAAATGAAGAGAGAAAGTAATATAAGACAGAATTTGTATTTTTTATGAATTCTGTCTTGCTTATTTTAAGGAAATGGATTATTATAATAATTAATCAATTGAAAGATATCTATATATCTAAATTAATTCTAATGCCGAATTTTGGCATCTGGTGATAAGGTTCCTTATAGGATTCCATTTATTTTTTATTTGTTTATTACAAAGGGAATGGTCTGCTTGTAATAAAAATATATAAGTCATAGAGGAGGTTCTCCATGTATAGTTCAATTTTAACAGGCTGCATCACCGGAGTTGATGCAGCAATTATCCATACGGAGGTGGATATATCTACCGGATTACCAAGCTTTTCTCTGGTCGGATCCCTTGGAAATGAAGTAAAGGAAGCAAAGGAGAGGGTGCAGGTGGCTCTCAAAAATGTAGGATTTCACATTCCACCGAACAAAATAACCGTAAATTTGTCTCCGGCAAATATCAGAAAGGACGGAACTGGATTTGATGTACCCATTGCGATTGGCTTGCTGCACGCTATGGGGTATTTTGCAGATGAGCAGGTTGAGAACATGCTGTTTGTGGGAGAGTTGGGACTGAATGGTGAAATTAAGTCGGTAAAAGGTGTACTTCCCATTGTCAGAGCGGCAGCAAAGGTTGGGATAAAGTGTTGTTTTGTACCATATGAAAATCGAATGGAAGGCGGTGTGATTAGTGGAATGCAGGTCAGAGGAGTATCTGACATCAGTGAAATGGCAGAATATCTCCGTCAAACAGACAAAAAGACAGCAGAAAAAATGCTGCCGGTGTGCAGATGTTCTTATTCAAAGTTGAAAGAGAAGGGAACGAAAGGTGAAAAATTAGATTTTTCTCAGGTTAAAGGACAAGGTATGGCAAAAAGAGCGGCAGAGATTGCGGCAGCAGGATTCCACAATATTCTTATGTCCGGTCCTCCGGGAGGAGGAAAGAGTATGATAGCGAAGAGAATACCGGGAATCTTACCGGAGTTGACTGAGGAAGAATGTCTGGAGGTCTCTGCGGTATACAGTGTTGCCGGTAAATTGAGTCCGGAGCAGCCTCTGGTATTGCAGAGGCCATTTGTGAGTCCGCATCACACAGCCACGTATTCTTCATTGGTAGGCGGAGGAGTCAAAGCAAGGCCGGGAGCTGTTTCACTGGCCCACAGAGGGGTGTTGTTTTTGGATGAACTGACAGAATTTCCCAGACCTGTGTTGGAATGTTTAAGACAGCCATTAGAAGATCGGCAGATTGTTCTGTCGAGAAATTATGGTACCTATGCGTATCCTGCTGATTTCATGTTGGTGTGTGCAATGAATCCCTGTAAATGTGGATATTATCCGGATCGGAATCGATGTACCTGTACAGCAAGTGAGTTACAACAGTATAGAAGTAAGATTTCAGGACCTTTGATGGATCGGATAGATGTGTATGTTGAAACCACAGAAGTGGATATTTTCAGTTTGAATGGGACAAAGAAAGAAGAAACAACAGAAGAAATTTGCAGAAGAGTGTTAAATGCGAGAGAACGGCAGAAAAAGCGTTTTCAAAATAGTGGGTATTCTTTTAATAGTGAAATGAGTGGTTCGGATATTGAAAAATATTGTGTGTTGGGAGAGTGTGAACGGAAACTTTTGGAAACAGCATATAAGAAAATGGGGCTTAGTGCAAGATCTTATCATAGGGTACTGAAAGTTGCAAGGACCATTGCAGATCTGGCGGGGAAAGAGCAAATAGGAGTAGAGCATCTCAGTGAGGCATTATCCTATCGATTTTCAGAAAGGAAGGTGTAAAATGGATAAATACATATATTGGCTGGATAATGTGCCCGGTTTGGGAGACGGTACCAAAATACGTCTGTTGGAAGCCTTTCAAACCGGAGAAGAGGTGTATCAGGCGAAAGAAAAGCATTTGAGGTGTATTCTGGAAGAGAAAAAGTTAGATGCACTGCTCAACGGCAAAATCATATGGGATTTGGATAGAAAATATGAAGAATTTCAGAAAAAGAATATTCAAATGGTGATGGTTACAGATGAACAGTTCCCGAAAAATCTTAAAAATATACCGGATCCTCCGTTTTGCCTATATTATAAAGGAATGTTGCCCGATGACAGATTGCCGGGGGTAGCAATCATTGGTGCCAGAGAGTGCTCCGAATATGGTCGCTATGTAGCTCGTGAACTGGGAAAATGTCTTGGAGAAAATCAAATAAATGTAATCAGCGGTATGGCAGCAGGGATTGACGGAATCAGTCAATCTGCTGCATTGGAAGCCGGAGGGAAATCCTATGCAGTGTTGGGATGTGGAGTTGATGTATGTTATCCAAAGAGCAATCGCCAATTGTATGACAGTCTTGTGGAAAGCGGAGGGGTGATTTCTGCGTATCCATTGGGTACACAGCCATTGCGTCAGCTATTTCCGCCCAGAAACCGGATTGTCAGCGGTCTTGCAGATGTAGTTGTAGTAATTGAGGCGAGGCAGAAAAGCGGCACATCTATTACAGTGGACATGGCGTTGGAACAGGGAAAAGATATATTTGCTGTTCCGGGACGAGTTACAGACAGGCTGAGTGATGGTTGCAACAAAATGCTGAGAGATGGAGCACATGTATTTTTGTCTCCCCAGGATTTTTTAAAGGAAATGGTGCAGCTGGTTCCGGGAAAAATGGCTCTTCTACAGGGCTTAAAGTGTTTGAGAAATGATGATGGCCATAATATATCAGAAAATGGTATTGTGGGGAGTGAAAAATATAAAATGGTACAAGCGGTTCTTGACTTTTATCCCCAGTATGTGGATGTGATTGCAGAGAGATTACGGAAAGAGTATGGATGGAATATATCGATTGCTAAATTAAATGTTTTATTGATGCAAATGTGTCTTTTGGATAATGTAAAACAGGAATCGCCCGGTTGGTTTTCAAAGAATGGTTTATAAAAGCATTTTGCGAAATAGTGGAAAACAAATCAGAAGTGTGT
Source organism: Acetatifactor sp. (assembly GCA_045544275.1). GTDB lineage: Bacteria > Bacillota > Clostridia > Lachnospirales > Lachnospiraceae > Acetatifactor. Next base: position 15,902 of record JAZPYS010000045.1, read on the forward strand.
TACAATGAAATGTATGTTAAAATGAAGTCTTATTGAGGCGTTTTGCCGGGAGGGTTTATATGTTTCGTAATAATACACGTGTAGTGCATATTGGTGATAAGGTGATCGGTGGGGGCAATCCCATTCTGATTCAGTCAATGACAAATACAAAAACAGAGGATATCGGGGGAACTGTTGCACAGATTCTGGAGCTGGAGAGAGCCGGCTGCGAAATCATCAGATGTACCGTGCCTACATTGGAGGCGGCAAAAGCGCTTGCAGAGATTAAAAGACAGATTCACATTCCGCTGGTAGCAGATATTCACTTTGATTATAAGATGGCAATTGCTGCTATGGAGAATGGTGCGGACAAGATTCGGATCAATCCAGGCAATATCGGAAGTATAGACAGGGTAAAGGCTGTTGTAGATGTGGCAAAAGAAAGAAACATTCCCATCCGTGTAGGGGTGAATAGCGGTTCCTTGGAAAAACAGCTGGTGGAGAAGTATCATGGTGTGACTGCAGAAGGTATCGTGGAAAGTGCGTTAGATAAAGTGAAGATGATCGAGGATCTGGGATATGATAATCTGGTTATCAGTATTAAATCCTCCGATGTGATGATGTGTGTAAAAGCCCATGAATTGCTGGCGGACCAGACGGTATATCCGCTGCATGTGGGAATCACAGAATCCGGCACAGTACAGAGTGGTAATATTAAATCTGCACTTGGATTGGGGATTATTTTGAATCAAGGTATTGGAGATACTATTCGTGTATCTCTGACCGGTAATCCTGTGGAGGAAATTAAATCAGCGAAATTGATTCTGCGGACGCTTGGACTGCGAAAAGGCGGTATTGAAGTGGTTTCATGTCCTACTTGCGGACGTACACAGATCGATTTGATCGGTCTGGCAACGAAGGTGGAGAAGTTGGTAGAAGATTATCCATTGGATATCAAAGTGGCTGTCATGGGCTGTGTAGTAAATGGTCCCGGAGAAGCCAGGGAGGCAGATTTGGGTATTGCAGGAGGTATAGGTGAAGGACTGCTAATTAAGAAAGGCGAGATTGTCAGAAAAGTACCGGAAAAGCAGCTGCTTCAGACATTAAAGGATGAACTTGACAATTGGATTTAAAGGAGAAAAATAGTGGGAAAACCATTTTTTGAAGTATTCCCTTCTCTTAAGCTTGAAACAAAGATCCGTGATATTATGGGACAGACAACTGTTGAGAAAGTGACGGCTACCAAGAGAAAGGATTTTTTGCGGATTTATGTGCAGAGTGGTCATCTGATTTTTAAACAGCATGTTTGGGAGACGGAACGGCAGATCAAAGAACAGCTCTTTCCGAATGCAAATATGACGGTTAAGATATATGAAAAATTTGAATTGTCAGCCCAGTATACACCAGAAAAGTTGATGGATGTATACAAGGATTGTATTCTGGAAGAGATGAGGGCTTATGGTCATGTGGAATACAATATGTTCAAGACGGCGGAAATCACCTATCCTGCAGAGAATCGGATGTGTCTTTTGTTGGAAGATACAGTAATTACCAGAAGCAAGGAGGAGGATGTACTCCATATTCTGGAGAAGATTTTGGTGGAAAGATGCGGATTTTCTGTTGCTATTCAAGTTACTTATAAAGAAGCTGTTTCTGGGAAATTTGCAGAGGAAGCAGAACTTCGTCTGGCGATGGAAGTAGCCGAGATTACAAAGAGAGTCAAGCGGGCAGAAGGCGAAATGGCCGGTGGAGAACAGCCGGCGGATCCGAAGAAACAGGGAGAACAATTTGTGCAGACAGGGGATGGACCCGGGAATGTCGGTAAATCCGGTGATGTACAGGCAAGAGCTGAGAAAAGTACGTCCAATCAGCAGGGAGGCGGAAAAACGGCCGGCGAAAAGAACGGAGATAAAAAGCCCGGCGAATTCAAGAAGTTTGGCGATAAGAAGGGTGAATTTAAGAAGAGTGATTTTGGCAAGAGCGTGAAACGTTCTGATAATCCGGATGTAATTTATGGACGTGATTTTGAAGAACCATCCATGAAGATTGAAGAGATTGTGGGTGAAATGGGTGAAGTGGTTATTCGCGGCAAAGTCCTCAATATGGATCAGCGGGAGATTCGGAACGAAAAGACAATTCTGATTTTCGATATGACAGATTTTACAGATACACTGACTGTAAAAATGTTTGCAAGAAATGATCAAGTAAAAGAAATCACTGCGGGAATCAAGCCGGGCGCTTTTATCAAACTGAAAGGTATCAGCATGATCGATAAGTTCGATCATGAATTGACCATCGGTTCGATTGCCGGAGTAAAGAAGATTCCGGATTTTACATCTACCCGTATGGATACGGCCCCTCACAAACGTGTGGAGCTTCATTGTCATACAAAAATGAGCGACATGGATGCTGTATCCGAAGCAAAAGATATTGTAAAGCGTGCTTATAAATGGGGACATAAGGCGGTTGCAATCACAGATCATGGTGTAGTGCAGAGTTTTACAGATGCAAACCATGTATGGGATGATCTGTGGAAGGCAGAGAAAGGAAAACGTAAGGATGCAGGAGACGAGAATCCGGATAAACAGGATTTCTTTAAGATTATTTATGGCTGTGAAGGATATCTGGTAGATGATTCCAAGGAAATCGTTACAGGTGATGGCGGTCAGGACCTGAATGCTGATTTTGTGGTGTTTGATATTGAGACTACAGGTTTTTCCCCGATCAATAACCGAATCATTGAAATTGGTGCAGTAAAGGTGCAGAATGGTAAGATAACAGATAGATTTTCTGCGTTTGTAAATCCTTTGGTGCCGATTCCCTTTGAAATAGAAAAATTGACAGGTATTTCAGATGATATGGTGGTGGATGCACAAACCATAGATGAAGTATTGCCGCAATTTCTGGAATTCTGTAATGATTGTGTTTTGGTTGCTCATAATGCAAACTTCGATATGAGTTTTATTATTGAAAATGCAGCCAGACAAGGGCTTAATACCCAATATACATATGTGGATACGGTAGGGATTGCCCGTGTGCTTCTGCCTAACCAGGCTAAACATACACTGGATGCAGTAGCCAAAACCCTTGGAGTGTCTTTGGAAAATCATCACAGGGCTGTAGATGATGCAGAAGCTACTGCGGAAATTTTTGTGAAAATGATTCCTATGCTTCGGGAGAATGGAGCTGAAAATTTAAAACAAGTAAATGCATTGGGAGCCACCAGTCCTGAACTGGTAAAGAAGCTGCCTACCTATCATGTGATTCTTTTGTCGAAAAATGATTTGGGCCGCATTAACCTGTACAGACTGGTATCAGCTTCTCATCTGGATTTTTACAGCAGAAGACCACGTATTCCCAAAAGTTTACTGATGAAATATCGTGAAGGTATCATTATTGGAAGTGCCTGTGAAGCAGGAGAATTGTATCGTGCAATATTGGATGAAAAGTCAGAGGCGGAAATTTCAAGAATAGCGAATTTCTATGATTATCTGGAGATTCAGCCAAGCGGCAACAATCAGTTCATGATCGAGTCTGAAAAAATCACGAATGTGAATTCTATGGAGGATATCCGGAATATCAACAGACGGATCGTGAAATTAGGGGAACAGTTTCACAAGCCGGTAGTGGCAACCTGTGATGTACATTTCCTGGATCCGGAAGATGAAGTGTATCGTCGCATCATCATGGCCGGAAAAGGTTTTGCGGATGCAGATAATCAGGCGCCATTGTATTTGCATACTACGGAGGAAATGCTGGAAGAATTTGCTTATCTGGGTGCAGATAAGGCGAAAGAGATCGTAATTACAAATACCAATATGATTGCAGATATGATCGAGACGATTGCGCCTGTAAGACCGGACAAATGTGCTCCGGTCATCGAAAATAGTGATAAGACACTGACGGATATTTGTTACAACAGAGCTCATGAAATCTATGGACCACAACTTCCGGAAATTGTGGAAGCCAGACTGCAGAAAGAACTGAATTCTATTATTTCCAATGGGTTTGCGGTAATGTATATCATTGCTCAGAAATTAGTGTGGAAATCTGTGGAGGATGGTTACCTGGTTGGTTCCCGAGGTTCTGTAGGGTCTTCCTTTGTGGCTACTATGGCTGGTATCACGGAGGTAAATCCACTGGCACCACATTATTATTGCAGTGAGTGTCATTATGTTGATTTTTATAGTGAACATGTTAAAAAATATGCGGATCTTGGTGCTGCGGGAATTGATATGCCGGATATGGATTGTCCGGTGTGCGGTAAGCCGTTGCATAAGGACGGATTTGATATTCCTTTTGAAACATTCCTTGGATTTAAAGGGGATAAGGAGCCTGATATTGACCTGAACTTTTCCGGTGAATATCAGTCAAAAGCACATAAATATACGGAAGTTATCTTTGGTGCAGGGCAGACCTTCCGTGCGGGTACTATCGGTACTTTGGCAGATAAGACAGCATTTGGTTATGTAAAGAATTATTTTGAAGAACGTGGAAAACATAAGAGAGGGTGCGAAATCGCAAGACTCTCCATAGGATGTACCGGTGTCAGAAGAAGCACCGGTCAGCATCCGGGCGGTATCATTGTTCTGCCGCTGGGGCAGGATATCAATTCCTTTACACCGGTACAGCACCCGGCAAATGATATGACTACGGATACCATTACCACGCATTTTGATTATCACTCTATTGACCATAACCTGTTGAAGCTGGATATACTGGGACACGATGATCCTACCATGATTCGTATGCTTCAGGATTTAACCGGGTTGGATCCGGTAACAATTCCTCTGGATGACAAAAAAGTGATGTCTCTGTTTCAGAATACGTCTGCTTTAGGTGTGACACCGGAACAAATTGGGGGTACCAAACTGGGAGCACTGGGGATTCCGGAATTTGGTACAGATTTTGCGATGCAGATGGTCATTGATGTTAAGCCACAGAGCTTTTCGGATCTGGTGCGTATTGCAGGACTTTCCCATGGTACGGACGTATGGCTGGGGAATGCGCAGACTTTGATACAGGAAGGTAAGGCAACCATTTCTACCGCAATCTGTACACGAGATGATATTATGACTTACCTGATTCGTATGGGCGTAGAAGCGGATGCTTCCTTTAAAATCATGGAGGCGGTTCGAAAGGGTGTTGTTGCAAAAGGGAAGAGTGATAAATGGCCAGAATGGAAGGCTGATATGTTGGCTCACAATGTACCGGACTGGTATGTCTGGTCCTGTGAAAAGATTAAGTATATGTTCCCCAAAGCACATGCGGTGGCTTATGTTATGATGGCGTGGAGAATTGCATATTGCAAAATTTACTATCCTCAGGCATATTATGCGGCATATTTTAGTATTCGTGCAAAAGCTTTCTCCTATGAGTTAATGTGCCAGGGACAAAAACATCTGGAAAGTATCATGGCTGATTATAAGAAACGCTCGGATACCTTGTCCAACAAAGAAAAAGATGCTTATAGTGATATGAGGATTGTACAGGAAATGTATGCAAGAGGATTTGAGTTTCTGCCTATCGATATTTTTACTGCTCATTCCAGAAACTTTCAGATTATTGACGGTAAAATCATGCCTTCCCTGAGCAGTATTGATGGTATGGGTGAAAAAGCAGCTGACCAGGTCGTGGAAGCTGCCAAAGATGGACCGTTCTTGTCAAAGGATGATTTCAGAGAACGGACGAAGGTATCCAAGACGGTTGTAGAATTGATGGATAAGCTGGGATTATTAGGCAATCTTCCGGAGTCCAATCAGATCAGTTTGTTTGATTTTGTTTATTAAGAGAGGGAATTCTTTTATGGAATGCAAAGAATTTGAAAAACAAATTTATGGTTTTATCAAGAGAAAGCTGGATTATGTTACTTTAAAAGCATTTTCCGAGCATATGGAGAGATGCTCAAAGTGCAGGGAAGAATTGACAATACAGTTTCTTATTGATGAGGGCCTTGTGCGTCTGGAGGAAGGAAGTGCATTTGATCTGAACTATGAATTGAGAACGAGGCTGAATGAAGCGGAAAAGAAAATTCACAGGAATGATCTGGTATTAGTGGTAGGAACTGTGTTGGAGTATGTGGTCATGGCATCGATTGCCGTCATTGTAATTAGTATTATTTTTGTATAGAGGTGGCGTTAGTGTATGAGTAAAAAATTAGTGTTGATAGATGGTCATAGTATTTTGAATAGAGCCTTTTACGGTATTCCTGTGCTCAGCAATTCCAAAGGTCTTCATACAAATGCTATATATGGTTTTTTGAATATTCTGTTCAAGATTCTGGAGGAGGAAAAGCCTGATTATCTGGCGGTGGCCTTTGACGTGCATGCCCCTACATTCAGACATAAGATGTATGATGCCTATAAGGGAACGAGAAAGCCTATGCCGGAAGAACTTCGGGAGCAGGTGCCGGTCATGAAGGAAGTATTGAAGGCCATGAATATTGTGATCATGGAACAACCCGGACTGGAAGCGGATGATATTATGGGGACACTTGCGAAGAGAGCGGAGGCCGATGGTGTGGAAGTATCGTTGGTGTCCGGTGACAGAGACTTGCTGCAGATAGCATCCGACCATATCAAGATCCGTATTCCAAAGACGAAGCCTACAGGAACAGAAATTGAGAATTATTATGCAGAAGATGTTGTGAAAGCATATCAGGTGACTCCGACGCAGTTTATTGAATTAAAGGCATTGATGGGAGATACGGCGGATAATATTCCGGGCGTACCTAAAGTGGGAGAAAAGACTGCAACGGCATTGATGACGGAGTATGGTTCTATTGAGAATATTTATGCCCACCTGGAGGAGATTACGAAAAAAAGTATCAGGGAATCGCTGCGTGAGAATCGGGCACTGGCTGATTTGAGCAAGGAACTGGCAACCATCAAGACGGATTGTGAGCTGGCGTTGCCCTATGATCAGGCCAAAGCAGAAGGGTATTATACGAAAGAAGCGTATCAGTTGTTTAAACAGTTGGAATTTAAGAACATGCTCAGTCGTTTTGAGGAGCAGGATACACAGACACAGGATGATGTGCGTAATCATTTTATGCCGATGGAGGACCGCTCAGAGTTTCTGAAGCTGTTGAAAAAGACAGCTGACACCGGAAAACAGGTAGGACTTTTAGCAGTATGTCAGTCGGATGCTGTAAAGCGTTCCAATGATTTATGTGGAGTTGCGTTGGCATTGGGATCGGGAGAATGTTATTTCTATTATCAGGAGCAGGCAGCAGAAGAAAATCAACAATTGTCCCTGTTTGAAACAGTTGAGGAAAGGAAAAAGGATACAGAACTGGAAGAAGCATTGCTTCAATTGACGGAGAAATGCCCTGTAGCCACTTTGGATATCAAAAAGCAGTATGCATATTTTGACAGGAAGGACACAGAAAGATATTTTGATGTGGTGATTGGTTCGTATTTGCTAAATCCTTTAAAGAACGATTATGATGGAGAAGCAATTGCCAATGAATATCTGAATATCATGATTCCCGGCTGGAAGGAGATCTTTGGCAAGAAGACGATTCGTGAAGCGGCGGGAGAGGATAGACATAAGGTGGCAGAATACTTTATGTATCAGGCATATACCGCGTTGGCAGCAGGCAAGGTTATCAAAGAAAAGCTTTCAGAAACAAATATGCTGAAACTGATGAGTGAAGTGGAAATGCCCTTATCTTTGGTACTTTACGATATGGAGCAAGAAGGTATTGCCGTAAAGCGGGAAGAATTAAAAGATTATGGTGATGCATTGACTGCCAGAATAGCTGAATTGGAGAAGAGTATTCATGCACAGGCTGACAGAGATTTCAATATCAATTCACCAAAACAGCTGGGAGAGATTTTGTTTGAACATTTGCAGATTCCCGGAGGTAAGAAAACAAAAACGGGATATTCCACAGCGGCAGATGTGCTGGAAAAGTTGGCACCGGAGTATCCGATCATCAATGATATATTAGAGTATAGAGGTCTGACAAAGCTGAAGTCTACCTATGCAGATGGATTGGCAGTTTATATCAGTGAAAATGGCAGGATTCATACTACATTGAATCAGACGATCACTGCAACCGGAAGAATCAGTTCCACAGAGCCCAATCTGCAGAATATTCCCATTCGTATGGAGTTGGGAAGGCTGATCCGCAAAGTGTTTGTGTCTAAGCCCGGTTATGTACTGATGGATGCGGACTATTCCCAGATTGAGCTTAGAGTGCTTGCTCATATGTCAGAGGATGAAGAATTGATTCAGGCATATCATACAGATCAGGATATTCACAGGATCACTGCCTCCAAGGTATTTGGTATTCCATTTGAAGAAGTCACAGCCCTTCAGAGAAGAAATGCAAAAGCGGTGAATTTCGGTATTGTTTATGGTATCAGCAGTTTTGGGCTCAGTCAGGATTTGAGCATCAGTCGTAAAGAAGCGGCTGAATATATTGAACAGTATTTTGCAACCTATCCCAAAGTCAAAGAATATCTGGATAATCTGGTAGAATCTGCAAAAAAGGATGGTTATATCACAACCATGTTCGGCAGGAGGAGACCCGTTCCAGAGTTGAGTTCGTCCAATTTTATGCAGAGATCTTTTGGGGAGAGAGTTGCAATGAATTCTCCGATTCAGGGAACAGCAGCAGATATCATTAAGATTGCCATGATCAGGGTATGGAAGGCATTGAAAGAAGCAGGACTGGAATCTAAGCTGATTTTACAGGTACACGATGAACTGCTGATTGAAACAAAAGAGTCCGAGATAGAGCAGGTGCGTCAGATTCTGGCAGAAAATATGCAGAAGGCGGCTTCTCTGAGAGTCAATCTGGAAGTGGATCTGAACACCGGAAGAAATTGGTACGAGGCACATTAATATGAAGATTATAGGAATAACAGGCGGTGTAGGTGCCGGAAAAAGTGAAATACTGTCATTCATCCGGGGGAATTATTCCTGCGAGATATATCTTGCGGATGAAGTGGCACACAAGATAAAAGAGAAGGGCGAACCTTGCTATGAACAGTTGGTGACATTGCTTGGTCGGGAGATTCTTGATGAGGATGGACAGATTAACAAGCTGAAGATGGCTGCCATTATTTTTGAAGATGAAAAGATATTAAAAAAGGTCAATGAAATTATTCATCCCTGTGTAAAAGAATATATCCTCGCACGTATCAGGGAATCAAAAGAAAAACAGGAAGTAAAATTGTTTTTTATTGAGGCTGCACTTCTGATCGAAGCCGGTTATCAGGAGATAGTGGATGAATTGTGGTACATTTATGCGGATAAGGATGTGCGCATAAAACGACTGCAGGAACACAGGGGGTACAGTAGGGAAAAAATCGATCAAATTATGAATAATCAGTTGTCTGAAGAAATTTTTTTCAAAACTTGCGATTTTGTCATTGACAACAGCGGAAAAATAGAGGATTCTTATAATCAGATTCAAAATAAATTAAGAGGTTATTGTTGATGAGGTTGTGTAGTATTGCCAGCGGAAGCAGCGGCAATTGTATTTATGTGGGTTCTGAGACCACACATTTGCTGATTGACGTAGGCATCAGTGGGAAAAGGATTGAAGCAGGGCTAAAAGAGTTGGAGTTATCAGGCAAGGATGTGGATGGTATTCTGATTACCCATGAACATGCAGATCATATTGCAGGGTTGGGGGTAATGGCAAGAAAGTACGGGATCCCCATCTATGCTTCAAAAGGCACTATAGCATCCATGAAAGAAACTGCCGGATTGGGAAATATCGATCATGATTTGTTTATTGAAGTAGAAGCGGACCGGAAGAAGGTGCTCAAGGATTTAACAATTCATCCCATGCGCATCTCACACGATGCCAGCGATCCTGTAGCATATCGTATTGGTTATGGCAGCCGCAAAGTGGCGGTTTGTACAGACTTAGGTGTGTACAACGATTATACGGTGGAATGTCTGAGAGGCATGGATGCTGTTTTGCTTGAGGCAAATCATGATGTAAATATGCTCCAGGTGGGACCTTACCCTTACTATTTAAAGCAGAGAATTTTAGGGAACAGAGGCCATTTGTCTAATGAAAATTCCGGAAAACTGCTGAGCCGGATTTTGCATGATAATATGAAAGCTATATCATTGGGACATTTGAGTAAGGAAAATAATCTTCCGGAGTTGGCTTACGAAGCCGTCCGAATGGAGATTACCATGGGGGATAACCCATACAATGCCAATGATTTTAATATTCAGGTGGCAAAAAGACAAGAAGTGTCATCAATTATTCATATAGCATAAAATGGAGGAAAAAAGTATGAAAAAAACAATTATTACCGTAGTAGGAAAAGACACTGTAGGAATTATCGCAAAGGTATGTACATATCTTGCAGAAAACAAGATCAACATTTTAGATATTTCTCAGACCATCGTATCAGGTTATTTTAATATGATGATGATCGTAGATACATCTAATATGACAAAGCATCATGGAGACATGACAGATGAATTGGCTGCACTTGGGTTAGAAATCGGTGTATCCATCAAGTGTCAGAAGGAAGAAATCTTTGATAAGATGCACAGAATTTAATATACATAAAGAGTGAAATTATTATCATCCATGAAAGGGAAACGTAATGATAAGCAGATATGAAGTAGCAGAAACAAATGAAATGATAGAAAAAGAGAATCTTGATGTCAGGACGATTACCATGGGTATCAGCTTGCTGGATTGTATAGATGCTGATCTGCAGGTTCTGAATGAGAAGATTTATAATAAGATTTATAACGCAGCAAAGGATTTGGTGAGAACCGGCGAAGAAATCTCCAAGGAATATGGTATTCCCATTGTAAACAAGCGTATTTCGGTCACTCCTATCGCACTGGTTGGTGGAGCAGCATGTAAGACAATTGAGGATTTTGCATCTATTGCGAAGACATTGGATAGGGTAGCCCATGAAGTTGGAGTGAACTTTATCGGTGGATACTCAGCACTGGTTTCTAAAGGTATGACCCCGGCGGATGAATTGTTGATCCGTTCTATTCCATTGGCACTTTCTACAACGGAAAGAGTATGCAGCTCTGTAAATTTAGGATCTACAAAGACCGGTATCAACATGGATGCTGTGAAATTAATGGGAGAAATGATCAAAGAAACTGCAGAGTATACAAAGGAATCAGATTCACTGGGATGTGCGAAATTGGTAGTATTCTGCAATGCACCGGATGATAATCCGTTTATGGCTGGTGCATTCCATGGTGTGACCGAGGCAGATAAAATTATCAATGTGGGTGTCAGCGGCCCCGGTGTAGTAAAAACTGCTCTAGAGAAGGTTAGAGGTAAGAACTTTGAAGTTCTTTGTGAGACGATTAAGAAAACAGCATTTAAGGTTACCCGTGTAGGACAGTTGGTTGCTCAGGAAGCATCTAAAAGACTGGGCGTGCCTTTTGGTATTATTGATTTGTCGTTGGCACCTACACCGGCAATTGGCGACAGCGTTGCAGACATCTTGTGTGAGATTGGTCTGGAATATGCAGGTGCACCCGGTACTACGGCAGCTCTTGCCCTGCTTAATGATCAGGTAAAGAAGGGCGGTGTCATGGCTTCTTCTTATGTTGGCGGGTTAAGTGGTGCATTTATTCCGGTCAGCGAAGATCAGGGTATGATTGATGCAGTGACTGCCGGTGCATTGACACTGGAGAAACTGGAAGCAATGACCTGCGTATGTTCCGTAGGTTTGGATATGATTGCCATTCCCGGAGATACAAAGGCGACAACGATCTCAGGTATTATTGCAGACGAAATGGCAATTGGTATGGTAAATCAGAAGACCACTGCAGTACGCGTGATTCCGGTTATCGGCAAAGGTGTGGGAGAAGTAGTAGAGTTCGGTGGACTCTTAGGATATGCACCCATCATGCCGGTCAATCCATTCTCTTGCGATGCGTTTGTGAATAGGGGAGGCAGGATTCCGGCACCGATTCATAGTTTTAAGAATTAAGATGTAGTTTGTGGAATTGTTAAATTGTTAAATTGTAATTACAACGTTCGGAAGCAGTTACATTATAACTTTCACGTACACCGGATAAAAAACATTCACTGAGAATTTATATGCCATTCGTCAGACATAAATGTCTGCGACTGTCACACAAATTCTCAATGTCTGTTTCTTTATACGGTGTACTTAGAAATTATAATGCTCCTGCTTCCTGATCTTTGAATCAAGACTACAACTCGACAAACCACAATTTCCTACACAAGCACAATCGGCGTGGAGTATTCATTTTTCATGACGGTACCATTCTTACCAGCTTTTACACTGCTGTAGATATCACTGACCTTGATATCTTGGCGTAGCATGTTAAGAGCCGGTTCGTTCAGTATCTTATCTGCATCTGCCAATTTGGAAATGAGAGGAATACTCGTGTTCCTGCTGATTTCGCGAAGCAGGGGTGCGGAATTTTTTCGAAATCCCAAAATTCTTGCATAAGGTACATAATCCAATTCATTTACATACATACTGACATCAGACTTGCGGATATCCAGCAGAATGTGTATGAGACATCTGCTGATTCGGGAATAGGTGAGTTCTTTTGTTTTTAACAGATCGCAAAAACTGCTGAATGTCGTAAATTGATAGATATTTTTTTTGATTCTGTCTGACAAATCCTCCGAAACATCCATATATGCTGCGTAGCCTGTGTGTTGTTCTGAGATCAGCTTATAATGGAGCAGAGCAGAGAAGTCATCCGTAAATAACGGTTTTGAATCTGCAAAATATTTTTTGTAGATTTCAGAGGCTTCAGGGGGAAGCTGTGCTGTAAGCTGATCTAATGAAATGCCAGTCTCCATAGCCTGTCGGATGGCAGTAGCGGAACTGAAAGGATGGATCAATTCACGGTCGTGATATCCGGAACCGCTACGTGTTACCGTAAGCGGTAAGATGGAACTCTTTCGTTTCAGTATCGCCTTAATATATTCAATACCTAAAATATTGTTTGGCGAAGAGAGAACTGATAAAGAAGAACTGAGCTGGGGATATACTTCAAGCAATGCAGCAGCTCTGGCAACAGGAAAGGAAAGTCCGGATTTTATCTTTAAACGAAGACTTGCCTGAAAATCAGCCGGTTCTTCCTCATAAATACTGGAAATTTGGTGCAACAAAGTAATGTCGCCGCATTCGCTGCCGAAACATAAATGGGTAACTGCCCCCAGATTGTCCAACAGACTGATTGCACCGTTAGAAAAATATTCTGCGCTGCCGGTTGCATAACATGAGGGCATTTCCAGAACCAAATCTGCACCGCAGCGGAGCGCTGCTTCTGTGCGGGCATTTTTATCTATAATGGCCGGTATTCCTCTCTGGACAAAGTTGCCACTCATGACTACAACTGTGTAATCTGCATCAGAAAGTGCAAGAGCTTTTTTAAAATGATATTCATGACCATTGTGGAAAGGATTATATTCTGCGATGATGCCGCAAATCTTCATATTGTTTAAAACCTCGATTCTGTGTTGAATATTGCTAAAAATTTAACAAAATTTATAGTATTTGTATTAGAAATTATACAATTTCTCTAATATTTTTCCTTGTTTCTGCAAGATGTATTTAGTATAATATAAATAGAATGGTTTGTTAAGAGGAATTTAGCAAACTTAAGAAGACCTGAAAGTGAAAAGGGGCAAAAAGCGGGGAGCGGCTCAGCCGTAGGAAGGAGATATGAATGTCTTATATTGATTTGATTAAAGACAGAGCAAGAATTGAGAAAAAAACAATTGTATTACCGGAATCAACGGACAAGAGAACATTGATTGCAGCTGCAAAGGTTGTAGAAGAGAGAATTGCAAATATTATTATGATCGGTAATGAAGAAAAGATAATGGATGGTGCCGGATGGTTGGAAGTCGATCTTTCAGGTGTAAAAGTTGTGAATCCGTTGACTGATCCCAAGTTTGATTTTTATGTAAATCTTCTGTATGAGACCAGAAAGTCTAAAGGAATGACGGTTGAACAGGCTACAGAGATTTTGAAAAAAGATTACCTTACTTACGGTATCATGATGGTTAAGGCAAATGATGCTGACGGTATGGTAGCCGGTGCATGTCACTCTACTGCTGCAACATTACGTCCTGCATTACAGATCTTAAAGACTGCACCCGGCGTAAAACTCGTTTCTGCATTCTTTGTAATGGATACCCAATGCAAAGATCAAGGAGAAAATGGTACCTTCATTTTTGCTGACTGTGGTTTGAATCAGGATCCTACTGCTGAAGAATTGGCTGCAATTGCCGAGTCTTCTGCAAAGAGTTTCAAGGCGTTGGTTGGTCCTAAGCCTGTGATTGCAATGCTCAGCCACTCTACAAAGGGCAGTGCAAAGCATGCACTTGTTGATAAAGTTACCGAAGCTACCAGAATTGCTCATGAACAGTATCCTCATCTGACACTTGACGGTGAACTTCAGTTGGATGCCGCATTGGTTCCATCTGTTGCAAAATCAAAAGCTCCGGGAAGTCCTGTGGCAGGTAAGGCAAATGTTCTTATTTTCCCTAATCTGGATGCAGGTAATATCGGATACAAGTTGGTTCAACGTCTTGGCGGTGCTGAAGCTTACGGTCCTATGCTGCAGGGAATTTCAAAGCCGGTTAATGACCTTTCCCGTGGATGTTCATGGCAGGATATTGTTGGTGTAGTTGCAATCACGGCTGTACAGGCTCAGTTACAATAGTGAAAAGGAGAGTTATCAATATGAATATTTTAGTTATCAATTGTGGAAGTTCTTCATTGAAGTTCCAGTTAATCAATTCAGAAACAGAACAGTGCATCGCAAAAGGTCTTTGCGAAAGAATCGGTATTGATGGAAGTATGATTTCCTATACTCCGGCAGGCGGTGAAAAAGAAGTTACCACAACTCCTATGCCTGATCACACAGAAGCTATCCGTCTGGTGCTGGAAGCATTGACTAATGAAAAGACAGGTGTTGTTAAGAGTCTTGAGGAAATCGGTGCTGTTGGACATCGTATGGTACATGGTGGTGAAAAATTTGCCTCTTCTACAGTGATCGATGAAAAAGTAGTTGCTGCGATTGAGGAATGTAATGATCTTGCACCTCTGCACAATCCTGCAAACCTGATTGGTTACAATGCATGTAAGACTTTGATGCCGGGCACTCCTATGGTAGCTGTTTTTGATACTGCATTCCATCAGACCATGCCCGAAGAGGCTTATATGTATGGTCTTCCATATGAATATTATGAAAAGTACAAAGTAAGAAGATATGGTTTCCACGGAACCAGCCATTCCTATGTTTCAAAGAAGGCGGCAGAGGTTCTTGGAAAAGAATATTCTGAATTAAAGACGATTGTTTGCCATTTAGGTAATGGTGCCTCTGTTTCGGCAGTAAAAAATGGTGTGTGTGTTGATACTTCTATGGGGTTGACTCCGCTGGAAGGTCTGATCATGGGTACTCGTTCAGGAGATATTGATCCTGCAATCATTGAATTTATCGCTAAAAAAGAGGGAAAAACTCTGGAAGAAGTTATGACAGTTCTCAACAAGAAGTCAGGCGTTCTTGGTTTATCCAATAACCTTTCCTCTGATTTCCGTGATCTGGAAGATGGATACTTTTCAGGTGATGAGCATGCAGTTCGTGCCATGAAGACTTTCTGCTATCGTGTTGCAAAATACATTGGTGCATATGTGGCAGCTATGAATGGTGTGGATGCAATCTGTTTTACCGCAGGTGTTGGTGAAAATGGTCCGGTTGTAAGAACTATGGTTTGTGAATACCTCGGATATCTGGGCATCGCTCTTGATGAAGAAGAAAACAAAAAGCGCGGCCGCGAAGTTGTTATTTCTACAGCCGATTCTAAGGTTGCAGTACTGAATATTCCTACAAATGAAGAACTTGCAATTGCAAGAGAAACCGTGAGACTTGTGCAGTAGGTTGTAGTTTGTCGAGGTGTTCTATTCAGAAAATTGCCGGTTGCGTTTCCTTTTTGGCTTGTCCTCGGACACAAGTAATTGTAACATTTCATTTAAAATGCTAAATACAGCCCCCAAAATTCCGAACTTGCTTCGCTTCAAACATTGCGGAATTTTGGGGGCTAACGCATTTAAATGAAATTAACAATTACTAAGTATCCTGTGGAGGCTGGCAAAAGGAAACGCAACCGGCAAATTTCTTATTCGCACACCTCGAAAACATACTCAGTAGCCGGCTTCGCCGGCTATAGCTACCGTTTTTGTCGTAAGAGCCTTGCTAAGCTGGAATAAATGTAAAAAAGCATATATAATACTGAAAAATGCAAAATATAGATGTCGCCAATTTGTAAGATTACGTATAGAAAACCTTAAAGCAGAAAATCTAGATGCTCGTTTTTGGAGTATTTACATTGATCAGGCAGATAGATTATACAAAAATCATAAATCTATCTGCTTCTTTGACTCATTTTAATATAAATTTGACATCTATATAATGAAAAAATTGTAGATATAGATGCGATGGATAAAAATTGAAGCATCTATACATCAAAAAAAGAAGACTTCTATATGCCCAATGTCTTTTTATTGTGTATAACAGAGCATATAGATTCCCTGATTTTCAAAAAAATATCTGCTGATTAACAGATGTAGGATATACACAATCATGTGAAAGAACCAAAAAAACACGTAACCTTTTAGCTATAGAATTGATATTATGTACGGCAAACACTTGTATATGAAACGTTTTTTTCACCAACGAAAAAGACACAAAAACTACCGAGGTCACCTCCAATTTGTATTGACACACAACTGTGTTAATTGTATAATACAGTTAGGAAGTGTATTAATGATGTGACACAGTAGTGAAGAGGAAGTTTATGATATCTTTTGAAGATTTTTTGATGGAGGATGATTCTCCTATATACTTACAGGTGATTCGCTATATAAAGCGTGGGATTGTAGCCGGTACAATTGTTGATAAAGATGAAGTGCCGTCCAGAAGGGAACTGTCTGCGCTGTTGGGAGTAAATCCCAATACGATACAGAAAGCGTATCATATGCTGGAGGAAGAAGAAATCATATTGTCCAGAGCCGGTGCAAAAAGCTTTGTCACCATAGATGCAGAGAAAATCGGTAAGATTCGTAGAGAACTGCTTCACAAGGAAACAGCCCTTTGGGTGCAGGCTATGAAGCAGATGAATGTGGGAAAAGAGGAGGCAGAAAGCCTGGTAAAAGAGATCTGGGAGGAGGAAGCATGATGAAGAAAGTAATATCTTTGTTGGCGGTAACGGTCAGAAGTACGATCTATAAAATTGTATTGATTTTAATCGGTATGAGTGGATTGCAGTTAGCAATGTTTTATCATGCATATCAAAAATTCGATTTTTCGGAGAACAACTTTTCGGAGAATTATGTGATAACTGGAAAGAAAATGTTGGGGCAGGCTTATGGTGTGTCCTGGACCTTGGAAAGTCTGGTAGAAGAAAGTAATATTTCAATTTTGTTTTTGGCAGCGTTTGCGTTAATCACTCTGGTACTTTTTTGGGCGGAAGGTGAGAGAAAAGGAAGTAATACTTTTTATTTCTATGATCGGTTGATGGTAAGTAAAAAGCAGAGAATCGGCATACTGGCAATATACAATATGGCGTGTGTGATTATGCTGGTGTTTGCTGAAGTGCTGACTGTAATAGGAATGGGAGCAATCTTTAAATATCTGATTCCGGCTGAATATGAGTCGGTACAGATGTATTTCATGGCTTTTTATAAAAGTGAATTTCTACATTGTCTGCTGCCCATGGCAGATGTCTTTAAATGGATTCGGAATATTTTGATTTTTACCGCTGCTGCTTTGGAAATTGCAGTATGTGCCTGCAAAAAAAGAAGGACATGGAGTGTATTTATGATAGTTGCCATGATCATATTTGGTTTTGTGCAGGAGATTGGTACCTTTGGCACTGTGGACATTATCATGATCCTGACAGCAGGTGTCTGTATTGGAATCGATGTGTATCAGGTATGGTTTGGAGGGCAGGCAGATGGTATTTGACAGAATAGAAGAGAAGTTCAGACAGTGGAATCATAATTTTAAACATCTGCTGCAGAGCTATTGCCCTCCGGGGTATGATCTGACAGGGGAGTACAGGATGTTTTGGATATGGCTTGTGTTCGGATGTATTTACAGTATGCGTTTTTTGTTAAATTACATGAATGCATATGACCGTCTGTTCTATCGGTCAGCACAGGGAATCATGCTGAATATATATATGAAAATGCCGGGTTTTTGGACTTTGTTGGAGGAATCCTTTGATGGATTGATATTGGGAATTGTTTGTCTGGTGTATGCTGTGGCAAGTCATTTTCATTATTATCGTAAGGGCAGCAAAAGTATTTATTTGATGAAGCGTATTGCTGATCGAAAACTTTTATGGAAGACTTACATAGGAACAGCTTGTATTTACGGTTTGATTTTTTTTGCAACGGGAGTGATTCTGCTGGCAACCTATTATATGATCTATCGTTTTGTGACCCCGCAGATGTGTTTGCCGCTGTAATAGTACAATTTCTGCAGAAAGGAAAAAAGTGACATGTTGGAATTAAAAAATGTAGTTCATTATTATCGTGGATTAATGGGAAGTGTACAAAGCCTGTTTCGAATAAATATGGAGATTCCGCAGGGGGAGATCATTGGTCTTTTCGGCGAAAATGGTGCCGGCAAGACAACTTTGGAGAAATGTATTTTAGGATTGCTTAAATATGACGGAGAGATCCTGCTGGATGGGAAAAATGTGACAAGAGCCGACATGGATCGTTTTGCTTTTGCCACCTGTGAACATTCCTTCTTTCCGAATCTGACACCCAAAGAGCATGGTGAGTTTTACAGGCTGCATTTTCCTAAGTTTCGTGAGAGAAGATTTGCTGCATTAATGGAATTTTTTGAATTGCCTATGAATAAGTCTTTGAAGAGTTTTTCAACAGGGCAGAAAAATCAGTTTGAAGTGATCATGGCCTTGAGTCAGGGGGCTGATTATATACTGATGGATGAGCCCTTTGCCAGAAACGATGTTTTTAATAGAGAGGATTTCTATAAGGTATTGGTGGGAATTCTGGAACCAAAGGAGACGGTTATCATTTCTACTCATTTAATAGAGGAAGTGGAGAATTGTATCAGCAGAGCAGTATTGATCCGTCAGGGACACATTGTGGGGGATGTGACTACTTTGGAATTGGAAGAACAGGGAAAGAGTCTCATGAGCTATATCAAAGAAACGTATCATTACCGCAGCGACAGAGTGGGTAAGGCTTTGAAGGATTTGGCAGGAGGAGAAGAATGAGAAAAAGTCTGATTATCGGATGTTTATTATTCATACTGTCCATAACAGGGCTTGTATTTATCGGTATCGCTGTGGCAGCACAGGACGAGGAAGTTTATCTGACGGAGACTGTTTTAGAGGGAGAGAAAGGATACGGGTCGGACATTTCTTTTCGGATCAACAGTCATTGGGACGAAAAGATGCTCTGGGAAACTTCTGTGGATATTGGGGAAGAGACAGTGACGGATACTGACTTTTCTTTTTATCCGGATGGTTTTGATTATGAAGTGCCATCTGAGTCCGGTGCACAGTTTGAGTATTCCATGAATTTTGGATATGGTTCTTCGGGGGATTTGTTTTCCGGAGGGCATCGGGATATTCCTTATTATGATGTGTTTATGGATGTGGCATCCAGAACAGAACCGGGAGAAGAACGGACAGAGACAGTGGAATTGGCAGATTATTATGAGTATTTTGATCTGGAGCTCCATTATAACAGCAAAAAGTATTTGGGAAGGTATACTTATGGCAGCTACAATGAGGATGAACATGCGTATATCAATCGTGTTTTAGCCATGCGAATACCGGAAGAATTAGAATTTGAGGCAACTGTGACAAAGCATGAAAACGGTCATGTGTATGATATCAATGGTAATGCAGGAGAAACGGTTGTAAGAATCATCAGCGACGGAATTGTGCTGAAGGATGGCATATATGTATATGTGTATGTGGTAAATGATGAGGGACTGCTGCCGGGGGTCAGTGAAACCGGGTATGGTATCTACAAGGTTCCATTGGCATGGGGCGCATTGCAAAGAGAAAAAGATACTGCTGCCATCATTATGCTGGAAGAGTTTGCATTAGTATATCCCCTGGAAGAAAAAATACTTGCCATGAAGGCAGACGAAGCGGAAGAAGAATTATTTGTAGTGCTGGAACGTGGTGGGGCGATTTATCTGCAGAGAATCCATAAGGAGAGTATGACCCTTCTGCAGGAATTTTCCCTGGGTATCACAGAAGAATGGATTGCCTGTCATGATATGCAGGTGACAGAAAATGGTGTGCTTCTTCTGATGAATAACAGGAAGATTTATTTCGCAGAAAAGCAGGGAGAGCAATATCAGATAACGGTAAATTATAGTATGCCACAGGAGGTGGCCTTTGCAGCAGGTTCCTGGGATCGATATGCTTTTGACTATAAGGATGGCAGGCTGGCGGTTATCTGGGGAGACAGTTCGGCTTATTACTATGGGAGCAGCAGCAGTGTCTATGTGTTTGTGATAGAAAAAGAGGAATTGATGTTCCTTGCCCATTATAAGAGCAGCCTGGATCATGTGAATACATTCTGGGATTATGACAACAAGCTTCATCCGGGGCAGGCTTATGAAATTTCCTTCGAGGAATAATCGGTAATAAAAACCGAAACCGCTGGGAATTGAAATGGTACTTGAAAAAAACGGGCGGAATTGTTATTCTTAATAAAGAAGAGAAATTAGAATCGAGGGTGCCATGTTAAGCGGAGAAGAAAGAAGAGCAGAACTGATTAAAATATTAGAAAATAGTGTTAAGCCGGTGTCCGGTACGGAGCTGGCCAGACGTTTTGCAGTCAGCAGGCAGGTAATTGTACAAGATATTGCTCTCTTACGTGCAATTAATAAAAATATTTTGGCAACCAATAAAGGGTATGTGTTTTTTCGTGAGAAGGATCAGATAGGTAAAGTACAGCGAACTGTGTGCGTGTGCCATGAAGATCATGATATTTTAAATGAGTTTGAGTGTATTTTAGATTTCGGTGCACGGATTTTAGATTGTACTGTAGAACATGAGATTTACGGACAGATCAGTGTTGAACTGGTGATACGGTCCATGGAAGATGCTGAAAAATTTGTAGGCCAGTTGGAAAAGTGTCAGTCCAAATCTTTGAACATTTTGACAGGTGGTGTTCATTACCATACCATTGAGGCGCCCAGTGTACGGGTTTTGGATGCGGTGGAACGAGCATTGGATGAAGCGGGGTATTTGGTGAGAGTATAATATATATAAAAGTGTTCGATTTTTCTCTTGATTATGGAAGAAAATCGGGCATTTTTTATATTGCAGGATAAAAATAAGTATGTTAATATCTTATTTGACAACTGACAAGACAGTTGAGTATACATATATAAAATAATTGGAACACAATTTAGTTAAAAAGAAGAGGAGAAATACATGAAAGCGAAAATAAAAGCTCTTTTAAATGAAATATTCATTGAAGGTTTAAGTGGCATGGCAACAGGCTTGTTTGCCACATTGATTGTAGGAACCATACTTACACAGATTGGTTCTCTGATTCCCGGTGTGGTGGGAGAGTATTTATTTGTTATTGGTAAGGTTGCATCCAGTGTGACCGGTGCAGGTATCGGTGTGGGAGTTACAGTGAGATTTAAAGAGAGTCCACTGGTGACCATTTCGGCAGCGACCTGTGGTATGATGGGAGCATTTGCAAGCAAGATTATTGCAGGCACCGTGTTTGTGGATGGGGTAATTCACTATGCGGGTCCCGGAGAACCATTAGGAGCGTTTATTGCCACTTTGGCAGGTGTTTATGTGGGCAGGGCTGTATCAGGTAAGACAAAGGTAGATATCCTCATTACGCCTTTATGCAGCATTACTGCAGGTTCTGTAGTAGGTCTGATCTTAGGACCGCCTATTTCAAGCTTTATGGCATTCTTAGGGGAATTGATCAATATCGGAACCCAGCAGCAGCCATTCTTAATGGGTATTTTGGTATCTGTATTGATGGGTATCATTTTGACACTTCCCATCAGTTCTGCTGCATTGGGCGTTATATTAAACTTATCCGGACTGGCGGCAGGTGCTGCAACAGTAGGTTGTTGTGCAAATATGATAGGCTTTGCGGTGGCAAGCTATAGAGAAAATAAAGTGAATGGTCTGCTGGCTCAGGGGCTGGGAACCAGTATGCTGCAGATCGGTAATATTGTAAAAAAACCCATTATCTGGCTGCCGGCTATTATCACCAGTGCAATTTTGGGGCCGGTATCTACAATGGTTTTCCATATGACCAACAACGCAACAGGATCCGGCATGGGTACAGCAGGTTTAGTTGGACAGATTACCACCTATCAGGTTATGGCAGCAGAAGGGGACGGCATGATCGTGCTTGTTAAAATTATTGTGCTGCATTTTGTGCTTCCTGCATTACTTTCTTTGGGAATCTCAGAGTTCATGAGAAAGAAAGGCTGGATTCAGGATGGAGATATGAAATTATCGGTTTAAATTGAAAAATACTGTTGACAAAACTGATTTACATATGTATAATTAGTCAAGTGTGAGAAAGACTCGTTATGAGTCTTATAAAACATTGCATAGGAGTCAGCTATGTTAGTGAATTTATCTGATGTATTTTCATCTGAAGGAAAAACAGTTACCGTAACGGCTGAACTTGAGATGACAAAGTTTGCAAGCAGATTGGGTGAGTTTTCTATCACGAAGAAATCCCCGGTTACTTTGGTTTTGACCAATATCGGTGTGGGTAAGGCCAGAATTGAAGGGAATGCAGAGTTTGTGTTTGAGACAAGCTGTGACAGGTGTCTGACAGAAGTACCTACAACATTGAACTTAGAGTTTATGAGAGAAGTTGCTTCACCGGATACCACATTGGATAGTTCCATTGAGGAAGGTGACAGTGAAGACGATGAATTAGAGTTCATGGAAGGCTATCAGCTGAATGTAGAGACTTTTGTGTACAATGAAATTTTATTAAACTGGCCGATGAAGATTTTGTGCAAAGATACTTGCAAAGGAATTTGCAGTGTCTGCGGTCACAATCTGAATCACGGGGATTGCGGATGTGATAGATTCGTTCCAGACCCTCGTATGGCAGGAATAAAAGATATCTTTAATGCGTTTAAGGAGGTGTAACGATGTCTATTTGTCCTAAGAATAAATCTTCAAGAAGTAGAAGAGATAAGAGAAGAGCAAACTGGAAAATGAGTGCTCCTACTTTAGTAAAGTGCAGCAAATGTGGTGCTCTTATGATGCCTCACAGAGTTTGCAAGAAGTGTGGCTCTTACAACAAAAAGCAGGTTGTAGCAGTTGACTAATTAAAAAGGAAATGAGTCATTGAATCAAGGGTTTGAGTAATTTGAACCCTTGATTTTTTTGCTCAGAATTTCATCTTTATTCTCCTGATAAAAACCTCTTGATTTTTATTATTTACTCTTGTATAGTAAAATAAGGTATTTCATGAGAAGTACGTGTTAGTATTGGAGGAAGACAATATGGTTAATGTAGCAGTTGATGCTATGGGTGGCGATAACGCTCCTGTGGAGATTGTAAAAGGTGCAGTCGATGCGGTAAACGAAAGCAAGAGCGTAAAAGTTTTTCTGGTAGGACGAGAAGATGTCATCAAAGCCGAATTGGTGAAATATACATATGATGAGAATCAGATTGAAGTAGTCCATGCGGAAGATGTGATCGAGACAGGGGAGCCTCCTGTGATGGCGATCCGCAAGAAGAAAGACTCATCCATTGTAAAGGCCATGTATATGGTAAAAGACGGTATATGTGATGCCTTTGTTTCTGCAGGAAGTACCGGTGCGGTACTGGTAGGCGGACAGGTCATTGTGGGACGTATCAAGGGTGTGGAGAGACCTCCGCTGGCACCGCTGATGCCCACGGCGAAGGGTCCGGTCCTTTTGATTGACTGTGGTGCTAATGTGGATGCGAGAGCATCTCATCTGGTGCAGTTTGCCAAGATGGGTTCTATTTATATGGAATATGTCATGGGTGTGAAGAACCCCAAAGTCGGATTGGTAAATATTGGTGCAGAGGAAGAAAAAGGAAATGCTCTGGTTAAAGAAACATATCCTTTGCTGAAAGAGTGTACAGATATCAATTTTGTCGGCAATGTGGAAGCGAGAGAGATTCCGGCCGGTGCAGTTGATGTTGCAGTCTGTGAAGCATTTGTGGGGAATGTTATCTTAAAGACGTATGAGGGTGTAGGAGCTACATTGATCAAAGAAGTCAAAGCAGGTATGATGACTTCTCTTCGCAGTAAGATCGGTGCGTTGTTGGTAAAACCTGCATTGAAACAGACATTAAAGAAATTTGACGTGAAAGAATATGGCGGAGCGCCTATGTTGGGCTTGAAAGGACTTGTCGTAAAGACCCATGGAAGCAGCGAAGCTGTAGAAGTGAAGAATTCTATTCTCCAGTGTATTGCCTTTAAGGAGCAGGAGATTAGCGAAAAAATCAAAGAAAAAATTGCTGTAGAAGCATAAAAGGAAGGAAACAGTCATGGAATTTGAAAAATTAAAAAAAGTAATTGCAGAAGTATTGAACGTTGATCCGGATGAAATCACAATGGATACCACCTTTACAGATGATCTTGGTGCAGACTCCCTTGATTTATTCCAGATTATCATGGGGTTGGAAGAAGAATTCGATATCGAAATTCCTGCAGAATCTGCAGAAGATATTACAACTGTAGAAGAAGCAGTAGAAATGATCAAGAAAGCTGTTAACCAGTAAAGTGTACGAATTATGATAGCGTTCCGTAAACTCATTCAAGCTGCGGGGCGCTATCATTTTTCGGACATAAATGGAAAGGTATGACTAGAAATGAAACAGGGATACAATTTGGAAGTATTGGAGAAAAGAATCGGATACTGCTTCAAGGACAAAGGGCTGTTAAAGCAGGCACTTACCCACAGTTCTTATACCAATGAACAAAAGATAAACAAGTATGGTCACTACGAGAGACTGGAATTTCTGGGCGATGCAGTACTGGAACTTGTCAGCAGTGAATTTCTCTTCACATTACACAAAGAGAAAACAGAAGGAGAACTGACAAAGATGAGGGCTTCCATGGTATGTGAACCTTCTCTGGCATTTTGTGCCAAGGATCTGGAACTGGGCGAATTTATGCTTCTCGGCAAAGGAGAAGAGAGCACAGGCGGACGTGGGAGAGATTCAATAACTTCAGATGCGATGGAAGCTGTCATCGGAGCAATCTATTTAGATGGCGGTATGGATGAAGCAAAAGCATTTATTAATCGGTTTATCTTGTCAGATCTGGAGGATAAGCAATTGTTTTACGATAGTAAAACGAATTTGCAGGAGATGATTCAAGGTAAACTGAAGAAAGATTTCAATTACATGTTGCTGGAAGAGTCAGGACCTGAACATGACAAGGTATTTGAAGTGGCAGTATGTATAGAAAGTGAAATCATTGGCCGGGGAAAGGGCCGTACAAAGAAAGCCGCTGAACAACAGGCTGCCTACGTGGCACTTCGTATGTTACGCGACAAAGGAGTACACTAGGATGTATTTAAAAAGTATTGAGATACATGGATTTAAATCATTTGCAAATAAAATTAATTTTCAGTTCCATAATGGTATAACGGGTATCGTTGGTCCAAACGGAAGTGGTAAGAGCAATGTTGCAGATGCGGTGAGATGGGTGCTGGGCGAACAGAAGGTTAAACAGCTTCGAGGTTCCAGTATGCAGGATGTTATCTTTTCCGGTACGGAGACCAGAAAGCCATTGAGTTATGCGTATGTAGCTATTACATTAGACAATTCTGATCATCAGCTGGCCATTGATTATGATGAAGTGACAGTAGCCAGAAGAATCTATCGTTCCGGTGAGAGTGAATATATCATCAATGGTACTGTATGTCGTCTGAAGGATGTTAATGAGCTTTTCTATGATACCGGTATCGGTAAGGAAGGGTATTCGATCATCGGGCAGGGACAGATCGACAAGATCTTAAGTGGTAAGCCGGAAGAAAGAAGAGAGCTATTTGACGAGGCTGCCGGTATCGTAAAATTTAAACGTAGAAAGAATGCTGCTTCTGCAAAACTGGAGAATGAAAAGCAGAATCTGGTGCGTGTCAAAGATATCTTGTCGGAGCTTGAAAAACAGGTGGGGCCTCTGGAAAAGCAGTCTGAAACGGCAAAGGTTTATTTGAAGAAGAAAGAAGAACTGAAGAGTTTGGATGTGAATGTTTTCCTGTTGGAGAACAAACGTATCAAAGAACAACTTGACAGTGTGGAAGATAAGTTAAAGATTGCAAGTGATGATTTAAACGATACAACTCGTAGATACGAAGGGATCAAGGTAGAATACGAGCGCATCCAGAATGAGATAGAAGGTCTTGACGAATCTATAGAAGCAGCAAGAAAGTCAGTAACAGATACAGGACTTATGCGGGAGCGTCTGGAAGGTGAAATCAATGTCTTAAAGGAACAGATTCATACTGCAGAGATCAATGAAGAGCATCTACAGAATAGAAGAATGGCTGTAGAGGCTGAAATCGGCGGGAAGACCAAAGATAAGGATAGTATTTTGGCGGATAAGGCAGAGATAGATCATCAGGTACAAGAGATTACGCAGATTCGTGATGAAGTGAAAGCCCATCTGGAGGCAGTACAGAATAAGATTGCACAGCTCAATACGGATATGGAGAACAGTAAGAATGCCATTATCGGAGAGTTGAACCAAAGGGCCACGATCAAGTCCAGAATGGGACGTTTTGATACCATGATGGAACAGATTAATATCCGAAAGGCAGAACTGAACAGCCGCATTTTGCGTGCAAAGTCTGATGAGGCGGAACGTGCGGAGAGTATCAAGAAGCTGGAAGATGCCTTTGGGGAAGTTACGGATGAGCTCCGGGTGCTGAATGAACAGGTTGCGGCGAAAGAATTGGAACTGAGCGGTATCCGGGAGACCCTTGGAAACAAGGATAAAAAGCTGAGAGAGCAACAGAACCGTTATCATCAGGAAAAATCTAAGCTGGAAGCATTGTCTAATATTACGGAGCGATACGACGGTTATGGCGGCAGTGTCAAGAAAGTCATGGAGCAGAAGGATTCTGTAAAGGGTATCATTGGCGTGGTTGCGGATATCATTCATGTAGATAAGAAATATGAGACTGCCATTGAGACTGCACTTGGCGGCAATATCCAGAATATTGTTACAGATGATGAAGAGACTGCTAAGAAGATGATTGGCTTTTTGAAGACCAATCGTCTGGGAAGAGCTACTTTTTTACCGTTGACAAGTATTACTAATCCACAGGAGTTCAAGAATCCGGATGCCCTGAAAGAAAAAGGCGCTGTGGGTATGGCGGATGAACTGGTGGAGACGGAAGCTGAATATCGCAACGTGGCAAAAGCCATGTTGGGAAGAATTCTGGTAGTGGACAATGTGGACAATGCAGTAAAGATTGCCAGAAAATACGATTATGGTATTCGTATGGTTACCTTGGAAGGGGAATTGCTGGTTCCCGGCGGTGCCATCAGTGGTGGTGCATTCAAGAACAATAGTAATCTGCTCAGCAGAAGACGGGAAATGGATGAACTGGAGAAATCTGTTAAGAGACTGGTACAGTCCATTGACACCATAAATCAGGAAATTGAAGATACAAAAAACAGAAGAAATCGTCTGAGAATGGATGTGGAGACCCTGAAGGCTGACCTGCAGAGAAAATCCATCGAGCAGAATACTGCCCGTATTTCCATTGCACAGGCAAGACAGCGATTGGAAGAGGAAGAATTGAGCTACGATTCCATGAGGCAGGAGCAGCAGGATATTGAAGCACAGATTCAGGAACTTACTACAAGCAAGGATTCTATCCAGAATGAGTTAGCAATCAGTGAAGCAGCGGAAAAAGCTGCACAGGAGCAGATTGTTGTGTATCAGAAAGAATTGGAAGAAAAGCGACGTGAAGAATCTGTGGCATCTGCACAGGTTGCGGAGTGGGAGCTGAAAGTGGAAAAAATGCTTCAGACCCAGGAGTTCCATCAGTCCAATGTGGATCGAATCGAAGGGGAGACCCTGCGGTTTGAGAAGGAATTGGAAGAGATTTTGACGGCACTTGCCCAGAATCTTCAGGATGTGGAGGAGAAGAACCGAAATATTATTGAGATTCAAGCCACTATTGAAGCATCCTATGAGGCTCAAAACAATTCTGAGAGCAAATTGAGAGAAGATATAGAGCGCAGAGAAAGTCTGACTGCAAAGCAGAAGAATTTCTTTACATCCCGGGAGGAACTGGCAGAGCGTATGAATGCTTTGGACAAAGAAGTATTCCGACTGACTGCTCATAAGAATCGACTGGAAGAGTCAATCGAAAGCCAGATCAATTACATGTGGGATGAATACGAAATCACCTTAAGTGATGCTGCATCTATTCGTGATGAGAGCATGACGGATCTGGCAGCTATGAAGCGGGATATTGCTGCTTTGAAGGATCAGATCAGAAAGTTGGGACCGGTCAATGTCAATGCCATCGAGGAATTTAAGTCTCTGATGGAGAGATATAGTTTCTTGAAGAAGCAGCATGATGATTTGGTAGCGGCTGAAAAAGATTTAGAGGGCATCATTGCAGAGC
The DNA here is from genome assembly GCA_045544275.1 of Acetatifactor sp. GTDB lineage: Bacteria > Bacillota > Clostridia > Lachnospirales > Lachnospiraceae > Acetatifactor. The sequence continues at coordinate 44,525 of JAZPYS010000045.1, forward strand.
TTGACAGTGCTATGAGAAAACAGTTTACTGAAAAGTTCGGACAGATCAGCAGGGAATTTGACAAAGTGTTCAAGGAATTGTTCGGCGGCGGTAAAGGTACATTGGAATTGATGGAAGAGGAAGATATTTTAGAGGCGGGCATACGTATCATTGCTCAGCCACCGGGAAAAAAGCTGCAGAACATGATGCAGTTATCCGGTGGTGAGAAGGCCCTGACAGCGATTGCACTGTTGTTTGCAATTCAGAATCTGAAGCCATCACCATTCTGTCTGCTGGATGAGATTGAAGCAGCTTTGGATGAGTCCAATGTAGGCAGATATGCGAAGTATTTACATAAACTGACAAAAAATACCCAGTTTATCGTAATTACCCATCGAAGAGGTACCATGGAAAGTGCTGACAGACTGTATGGTATTACCATGCAGGAAAAGGGAGTATCTACTCTTGTCAGCGTCAATCTGATAGATAAGGATTTGAGCGAATAAACACCTATAAAATGAAGCAATATTTGGAAAGGTATAGGGAGCATGAGCGAAGAAAAGAAGGGCTTTTTTAGTAGATTACGGGAAGGACTTACAAAGACCAGAAATAATATCGTAAAAGGTATTGATGCTGTATTCAGCGGTTTTTCGTGTATTGATGAGGATTTCTATGAAGAACTGGAAGAGATTCTGATCATGGGGGATATTGGAATCAATGCCACTACAGAGATTGTGGAAAGATTGAAAAAACAGGTGAAGGAGCTGCATATCAGAGAACCTCATGAATGCAAGCAGCTCTTGATTGACAGTATCAAGGAACAGATGCGAGTGGATGAGGCTGCTTATGAATTTGAAGAGAAGCAGTCCATTATCATGGTCATTGGTGTCAATGGTGTGGGAAAGACTACATCAGTAGGTAAGCTTGCAGGAAAAATGAAGGATAAAGGAAAGAGAGTTGTTATTGCGGCAGCAGATACTTTCCGTGCAGCGGCCGGAGAACAGCTGGCAGAGTGGGCCAGAAGAGCCGATGTGGAGATGATTGGCGGCAAGGAGGGTTCTGACCCGGCAAGCGTGGTATTCGATGCTGTTCATGCAGCAAAAGCCAGAAAGACGGATGTACTTCTCATTGATACAGCAGGAAGACTTGACAATAAGAAGAATCTGATGGAAGAACTGCGCAAGATGAATCGCATCATCGCCAGAGAATTTCCGGATGCACACAGAGAAAATCTGATTGTTCTGGATGGTACTACCGGCCAGAATGCCCTTGTGCAGGCCAGAGAGTTCGGAGAGGTTGCAAATCTGACGGGGATTATTTTGACGAAAATGGATGGTACGGCTAAAGGCGGCATTGC
>JAZPYS010000046.1:0-10687 GCA_045544275.1 Acetatifactor sp.
CTACAATAGTACTCATCACACAGTCTCCTTTACGTGTTTTTCTCGCAACTAACATCATAAAGAAAAACTGTGTGATTGGGAAGTAGGGATTTTCTCTGCTTCCCTTTTTATTACTTTTGCCAATTAAAATTATACACTAACTAAAAGTTCATATTTATTTTCTTGAAAAATGTTTGAGTCATGGTATAATGCATACAAAATAGTAATTGAAAGGGGCGTAAAATATAATGGTTTTGGTTGATAAAATGATTAAGGAACGTGCAACCGAAATTTTTCTTGAGGGTTATGATGAATCATCTGTTACAGCAATATCGTATGATCTTCATATAGAAGGGATTGTTTGCGGAGAAAAATTAGTTGATAGTTTCATATTACGCCCAGGTGAGATTGTTTTTATTAAAACAAAAGAAATGATCCGAATGCCCAATGATTTAATGGGGAGAATCGGTGAAAAAAATTCTCGTATGCGTCAAGGGTTGTGTGTGGCAGGACCACATTATTTTCCGGGACATCAAACATATTTGTATTTAAGGGTTCAAAATATAAGTTCGGGAACAATTCAAATCAAGGAGAAAGATGCGATTGCACAGATCATTTTTGAAGAATTAGGAGGTAAGCCGGAAACAAGCTATGAATATCAGAAACAGGCATCCTTTAATTATGAAGAAGAATATCGTGGTCTTGCGAAGTATAAAGATGAGTATGAAGAGAGATTGGGTAAAATAGATGATGCAAGTAAAAAGTTAGAATAATGGGAATATGACGAAAGATTTTATTGTGCCTATGAACATTTCTTTGGGCATTGTAATTTCACTGTTTGTTGGATTGATACTTATTTTTATTAATAAGGCAAATAATAAGTATTTTTTGATTGGATATATTATATTGATGCTTTTGCTTATTATTAGTTTGTGTCTGGTGATTTAAAATGACCGCTGAGTTTTCTGCTCAGCGGTTTAGCCATTTCAGGCGCTCTTTGGTTTTGCTGTATATAACCAGTGCTGCCGCAATCTTTGCCACATCAAAGGGCGCGTAGGGAATCACGCCGACCCACAGTGCAGTCTGAAACTCCATGCCGGCTTGATATGTGAGCCACAGGGTACCGAACAGATAGCAGAAGAGCATACCGATGAAAAGTCCTAATGCTTGAAAAAGCAGATGTTTTTTCCACCGTTCAGCCAACCGGCCGCCAATAACAGCTAAAAAGAGATACCCGATCAGATAGCCGCCGGTAGGTCCTAAAAGCCTGCCGACACCCCCGGTAAAGCCTGTAAATACAGGAAGACCTACAAATCCCAGCAGTAAATACAGTGCAGTGCAGAGGAGCCCATTTCTGGCACCTAACAGCAGGCATGCCAATAAAACCCCTAAAGTGCCCAAAGAAACCGGTACGGGGCTGAATGGCAGCACGATGGCAATAGGACCCAATATGCAGAGAATGGCGGTAAATAAGCCGATGGTAGTCAGTTTATAACTCACCGTTATTGTATCTGTTCACAATGTTGTGGATTCTTGCAACAGGGTTCAGCAGATCACTGATGGAAGAATCGTGGTTCAGTGTATCGATGATGTAAGCAATATACTTGCTCATATCACAGCTAATATACCATTCACGCTGTAAAAGTTCAGGAGTCTGGTAAACTAAGTTGGTGGTCAGGATATGGTCGATAATGCCTTCCTCGAAAGCCTTGTCAAACTTGTCTAAGCCATTGGTGAAAAGACCAAAGGTGGAAAATACAAAGATGCGACGTGCTTTTCTTGCTTTCAGAGCAGCTGCTGTCTCGATCATACTTTCCCCAGAAGAGATCATATCATCAATGATGATAACATCCTTACCTTCAACGCTGGTACCAAGGAATTCATGTGCGACGATAGGATTGCGTCCATTCACAACTCTGGTGTAATCCCGGCGTTTGTAGAACATACCCATGTCAAGTCCCAGTACGTTAGCAACATAGATTGCACGGCTCATACCACCTTCGTCAGGGCTGATTACCATCATATGTTTAGAATCAATCTGCAGTCCCTTTACATTGCGAAGCAATCCTTTGATAAACTGGTATGCAGGCTGTACGGTTTCAAAACCATGCAGAGGGATAGCATTCTGAACACGAGGATCATGTGCATCAAAAGTGATAATATTATCAACACCCATGCGAACAAGTTCCTGAAGTGCCAGTGCACAGTCAAGGGATTCACGGGAAGTTCTCTTGTGCTGACGGCTTTCATACAGGAAGGGCATGATCACAGTGATACGGCGGGCTTTACCACCTACAGCAGCAATGATGCGCTTCAGGTCCTGATAATGATCGTCTGGTGACATGTGATTTTCGTGTCCGCATAGAGAATAGGTCAGGCTGTAATTACATACATCCACCAGAAGGTAAAGGTCTGTACCACGAACAGATTCCAAAATCTGACCTTTTGCTTCGCCGGAGCCAAATCTCGGTATTTTAGTAGGTATTAAATAAGAATCACGCTGATAACCGGAAAATGCTAAAGAGTCTTTATGCTCGTTCTCTCTTTCTGTTCTCCAGGTAACAAGATATTTATCGATTTTGTCTCCTAAAACTTTGCAGCTCTCCAAAGTGATCAGTCCGAGAGATCCTACGGGTATTGTCTCTAAGTTACGTATTTCTTCACGGTTTGCCATGAAATAATCCTCGCTTTCTTTTGCTAAGTACATTTAAATTTATTTGTTGGGAATGAATTTCCCTGATAACCTTTTTCGGATGCGAATATCCGGGCCCGTCAGCTTACAGATAGAATAGTTGCTGGTGATGCGGGAGAATATTCTGTCGGAATAACGGTCTCTAAGTTCTTCCAGACTTAAATTTGTGGAAATAATAGTAGCGTTCCGGCGCAGATGACGTTCATTGAGCAGACCGAATAACTGACTGGTAACGAAGGAATTTGTCACTTCTGTGCCTAAATCGTCGATTATCACCAAGTCACAATTGTATAAGTCTTTGTAAAAATTGTAAAGAGTTTCTTTCGATTTTGCGTCAAATGAATATCTTGCAAGTGTTTCGAATAGGCCGTTTGCACTGAAATAGATGACAGATTGACCATTCTGGAGCAACTCCTTTGCAATACAGCCTGACAAAAAACTTTTTCCTGTACCTACTGTACCATAAAAAAACAAGTTTTGATAGTGGTTTTTAAAACCTCTTACAAAATCTTTACTTATATTGACAGCATCTTCAAATCTTTTCAGGTCCTCTCCATGATAGTATTCATAAGAAAGGGTAGAAAAATTCTCTTTTGCAATCATTTCTTCAATATTGGACTGCTCGTATAAAAGAGAAATCTCCTGTTGTCTGAAGCAGTGGCATTTTTCGCCGTTTATATAACCGGTGTCCCGGCAGTCCGGACAATCATAGATAGGTGACAGGTAATTTTCGTCAAAGCCAGCCAATTCCAGAAGTTCCTTTTTTCGGTCGCTTAATTCGCGAAACTGCCTCTTTAGTGCTTCGGCATAAGCAGTATCCCCATCGATCAGTGCCTGGGCTCTGCCAATGGACAGCTCTCCCATTTTCACCTCCAGTTGACCATATTCGGGAAGAGATGTATAAATTCGTTCCTTGCGTTCCAGGAACAGGCGGTGATTTCTATGCTGTTTTTCTTCATAATCTCTGCGGATCATATCATATTGAGATTTGCTAAGAGCCACTTTGGGTACCTCGTTCACTAATTACTGAGCAATGCTTGTTCCAGTTCATTGAAGTCATAAGTATTCTGTGTAAACTGGTTAAATTTATTGGTAACAGGTCTGGATGTCTGATTACGTTTCTGGGCATATGAGTCATCCAGCTTTTTGATATCGGATTTATGGTGTATGTTTTCTTTTTTCCAGTTGGCCAGGATGCCGTCTGCATATTCAAAGCGATGCTTGTCCGTTGCTAAAACGGTTCTGGCACATGCCTCAAAAATTACATCGCTGCTGAAGCCATATTCTTTGGTCCAGCGATTAATGTATTCCATTTCTTTTGAAGTGGGGGCAGAAGATTTACCCAGTTCGTTCATGATGGCATAAACGGACTTGTCATATTTAAGGGCAGCTTTTTCGGCCTGTTTGGGGGTACGGATACCGGCTTCAGCCCAATTGACAGCAACTTTTTCCATGTACCGGAAATCACGCTTGCCTTTTTCTACACAGTACTGGATCAGGTAGTCGATCAAGTCGTCTGAAAATTCCAGTACATCAGACATGTAAAGAATGGTCTTCATGTCTGAGGGAGAGAGGGGCTTGCCCACATATGCCTGTGCAATGAATAAAAGCTGTGCAGTGCCTTCCTTTTCCTTAAAAGAACGAAGCTGGTCAGGAGAATAGGAAGGTTTTGCATATTTATCGGGGGCTTCCTGTGTATATGTATCTATAGGCTCTGGTTCAGTGATCTGTGCGGGTACATTATCTACCGGAGGGTGTACAGATGAAGCCGGTTCCAGCAAACTGATTCCAATCAACGTTTTTGAACTGTCAAATGTTAGTGCCATCAGTTTTAATTTTTCCCAGTATTTCAAAGCGCGAAGCACTTCACGCTCAGTATGATTGAACTGATCCGCAATATCGGACACACTAAAGGCAGTATGGGACTGTACCATGCGGAAAATATATAGATAGACTTTCAGCTGAGCATCATTTGCATCCTTCATGTACTTGTCGATAAATATATTGGAAATAACTGTTGCATCTGCAGCAGTTTCATTCATAATTGTAAGCTTTGCCATTGCATCAAGTCCTTTCAGATTCAACTGTAAAATAGGGGTGCTTACAGTTTAACACAAACTGAAAAAAATGCAAATGCCTCACGTTGCCCGCAGTGTAGTTGTGGATAAGTTGAAAAAATGTGGATGGTGTGGATAAATTATGTGGAAAACATTATGAAGCCTGTAAAATCAACATTTTTTCGACATTTTGCGGGGAAAAGATTTCCACATCTCTTGAGAAAAATATCCACAATTTTCAGGAGAAAATGCCTCCTGGAAATTTGTGGATATTGTGGATAACTTAAATCCCGAGGATGGTTTCACCGATTTTATGCACATCTCCGGCACCCATAGTTATCAACAGGTCACTGTTGATACATTTTTCTAATAAAAAATTTTCAATTTCATCAAAAGAAGGGAAATAGTAGCATTCTGTGCCAAGTTCCTGTATTGCCTTCTGCAAATCTTCGGAGCTGATGCCCAAAGTATCCGTTTCTCTTGCTGCATAAATGTCTGCTAAAACCACTTTGTCTGCGTGAGAAAGAGCTTCTGCAAATTCCGGCAGCAGTGCTTTTGTACGTGTATAAGTATGGGGTTGGAATACACACCACAGTGTTTTATGTGGATAATTGGCTGCTGCCCGCAGCGTGGCTGCAATTTCGGTGGGATGGTGAGCGTAATCGTCAATAACCGTTACACCGCCAATCTGACCTTTGTATTCGAAACGTCTTCCGGTGCCGTGGAAATTATGGAGTGCCTCCAGGGAAATCTGTCTGTCCAGCCCCAGCAGGTCTGCCAACACCAGAGCAGCCAATGCATTGAAGACATTGTGTTCACCGGGAACCTCCAGGTTCATTTCCATATCTGCTTTGCCCTTGGTATGCAAAATAAAGTGTGTACTGCCCATCTCTGTGTATGCCAGATCGGAAATGTAGTAATCACATTCTGCAGAGTGGCCGAAAGTCACAATGCGGCAGGGAAGTCCTTCAATAATCTCTTCATAATTTTCGATATCGCCGTTGATGATCAATGTGCCGTCTTCGGGAAGAAGCTGGGCAAAGCGACGGAAGGAATTGCGGATATCTTGCAAATCCTTGAAAAAGTCTAAATGATCCTCATCAATATTTAAAATCAGTGCGATCTTGGGAAAGAAGCTTAAGAAACTGTTGGTATATTCGCATGCTTCTGTTACAAAATAGCCGGATTTCCCCACACGGATGTTGCCTCCGATGGATTTTAAGATACCACCGATGGAAAGGGTAGGGTCTGTATCTGCTGCCATCAGCACTTCCGAAATCATGGAAGTGGTAGTGGTCTTGCCGTGAGTGCCGCTGACTGCAATGGGAAGTTCATAGTTTTTCATAATCTGTCCCAATAGTTCAGCTCTGGATAAGTAAGGAATGTTCCGTGCCTTGATCTCCTGGAATTCTTTATTTTCATCGTGTACAGCTGCAGTCAGAACAGCACAGTCGATCCTGTCAGTAATGTGTGCACTGCTTTCTCCGTAGTAAACAGTGATGCCTTTTTCTTCCAGATGCTTTGTAATGGCAGATGCATGCCAATCGGAGCCGGAAACCTCAAAACCTGCCTGATGCAGGATTTCAGCCAGACCACTCATGCTGATGCCGCCTATGCCCACAAAGTAGATGGATACAGGGTGGTTAAAATCAATTTTATACATAATTTATTCCTCCAAAAGGATTTCATTCTCTTAAAGCCATATACTTAAGCATAACACATTTGAAGCATAAAAAACAGATAAAATTTAAAAAGTCAAAATGAATAATTTTTTTCTGTAATTAGCAACAATTTTGTAAGAAATTCTTAAAAATATATTCACTTTCTGGAAATTGTATGTTATAATTTACAAAAGGTTCTATGCCCTGCAGTAAGGGTAACGACAGGTGTGCGCCGAATAAGAAATAATCACAAGGGGGATAAATGCAATGCAGATCACAGACGTGCGGGTTCGTAAAATTACTAAGGAAGGTAAAATGAAGGCGATTGTTTCAATTACTTTGGATAATGAGTTTGTTGTACATGATATTAAAGTAATTGAAGGGGAGAAAGGATTGTTCATTGCAATGCCAAGCAAGAAATCTGCAGACGGAGAGCACCGTGATATTGCACACCCTATTAATTCCAGTACCAGAGAAGTCATTCAGAACACGATTCTGAAAAGCTATGAGAAAGCACTGACAGAGCCGGATTATGATGTAGAATAATAAAATGGATAAAGTGAAAATGACAAAAAGCCTGACATGGGAGTTGAGTTCCTATGTCAGGCTTTTTGCTTACCAGTACATGGCAATCTTTTGTTCTGCAAGTTCCTGAGATATATGAAATTTCTTCATGAGTTTTTGGACAGCATTTTCTTTTGTTAATTCCAGATCCTGATAGATGGAAATGCTGATTTTGTATTCAGCTTCCGCTAATTGCTGATCCTTGGCTGCCAGCTCTTGGGCCTGTGCGTTTAACTGCATAGCCTGTTCATCCAACTGTTTGTTCTGTGCGTTTAACTGCATAGCCTGTTCATCCAACTGTTTGTTCTGTGCGTTTAACTGCATAGCCTGTTCATTCAGCTGCTGAGTCTGTGCATCAAGCTGATGAAGTTGTTCTTCCAATTTCTGTGCCTGTTCTTCTATCATATATTGTACCGTGTTATTATCCAAAATTTTTAGAGCGTCTGAAAACATCATTAGCACCTCCTCGGGGTTACGCATATATCCTGCGATTTCTTCATAAACTTCTGCAAGCCATGGATAATCTTTGATAAGCAATTCAGCACCGTCGACATTTTCAGTAGCCAATAATCCTAACCATGCATTGCGTTCGGTTCTATCTTTAGGATACGGAATTTCCCGGAAAACGTCAAGTGCTACCAGACAATATTCTTGCAAAAGTTCTAAAGAAAGCCCGGTATCGAAGGTTGTTTTCCCGATATGTACATATTTGTCCGAAATCATGTGAAATTCAGCGGTACTTTTCTCATAGAGGATAATCGTATATACTTTTTTGATATCGTTATACTTAAAATCCTTCCCACGTTCTCCCTTTACACGGTTGTATTGGCGCAGGAGAAGATCCGCAGAATAACAGGACATTCTTTCGGCGGGGAAATTATATGGTATTTTCTGTACTTCTACATTAGCTAATGAACCATCCTTTAATTCCACTAAAATGTCCATAATTAACAACGCCCCTCCTTCTAACAGAGTCTCTTCTGTAGGCAGGATCCGTATTACCTTTACCTCATGATCTAAAAGACTGCTTAACAGGCGGGATAATCTGTCCGGATGGATATCCGGGTGAAAGATCCTCTTGAAAAATGGATCATAGGTCAGGGGCAGCGTTTTCCTGCCGATACAAAAATCCATAAATCTTTGCTTCCAATCACTGTTCAGTGCCTGATAACGTCCGTAAAAAATGGGCGACTTTTTCAGTTCCTGCAAAATTTCTCTTTCGGTGGAAAATGTGCTCTTCAATATCTTAGTTTGTTCTCTGTTCTGCATAATCAATGCAACGCCTCCTTTGAAAAATAAATATAGATTGGGTTGGAATTCTTGTGGTGGGAAATCACCGGAAATCAGAAATGTGATAAAAGAATTCTACTCTGTGCTACTAAAATAACACATTGTAGAAAAAAAGGCAAGCGTTTTTTGACTTGGCCCAGGGTTGTTTCACGAAAAATCAGCAATTAGCTAAACTGCAAAGCTAACTACTTTCTTATCATTATGATTTCTGCGTCCTAAAAAAATGCGCAGAATTCCCCTACGCTTTTTAGGAATGGCCATTCTTTCTTTGCCCTTGATACACATTCCGCATCGTTTATGATCCTGTAATCCCGGTATTCATACAATGTCGTTAACTTAAGATTTTGGATGCATTCTTTTTCTATAAAGAACGCATCCAAAATCTTAAGTTAACGACATTGAGAAAATATGGCACTTATATCGGATTTACGCAGGAGGAGGTTCAGACACTGTGTCAGGATCATGATGTTGATTTTGCGAGGATGAAGCAGTGGTATGACGGCTATTCCTTTCGAGAGGTGAAGTCTATATATAATCCCAATTCTGTCATGAAAGCCATTCGTAATGATGATTTTGATTCTTACTGGACCCAGACTTCAGCTGCTTTACCTTTCGAAACAAGGATGATGTACTGACCTTATTGATACACCTGGGATACTTGGCATATGATGAAGAAACCCAGACAGTTCATGTACCCAATGAAGAAGTTCAACGAGAGTTCGCAAGATCCATTCGGGAGGTAAAACATGATGAGACGATTAGGCGTGTAAAGGAAAGCAGCCAGCTGATTTATGATACAGTACATGGGAATGCAGCTGCCGTGGCTGCCCGGATAGAAAAGATTCATGCAGAAGAAACAGCTGCCCTATTCTATAATAATGAACAGGCACTGCGTAGTGTCATAAAGCTTGCCTACTTCAGCTATAGAGATCATTATGTGAAGTTTGAAGAGCTGCCTGCCGGTGATGGTTACGCAGATATTGTGTATCTTCCGAAAAAGAAATCACCGCTGCCGGCACTTGTCATTGAAATGAAGTGGAATAAGTCTGCTGAATGTGCCATTACGCAGATTAAAAATAAGCAGTATCCGGATGCAATCAAGGGACTTGGCTGCGATATTTTGCTTGTAGGGATCAATTATGACAAGGACGCACCGGCAGGAAAGCGGAAGCATGAATGCGTGATTGAGCGTTTAGATTGTTGAACACGAGAGGGAAAGTACGTAAATAAGAGGAGACTACCATGGGCGGAAGGACTGCTTCATCAAATTGATAGAGAGATTTGGCATAGGAATGATTAAAATACAAGCTGATGCCTAATAGCAATGAAAGAAAGAGGAAAATAATGCAAAAATGGTTGACATAATGTGGTTATTTTCCGTCAGAGGATAAATCTTTTGGCTGATGCCTAAAATTAAAAGTTTTTTAGGCATCAGGTAGTTTTTTTGGATATCAATGGAAATTCCCCAATATACGTCTCGGACACATAACCCTGAATGGGAGTTTGATTACCGGCGTGGGTGTGAAAAGTAACGGAGACTAACCTAATTAATTATAAAAGGTTAGTCTCCCTTTTATTTTGCACCGTTATGTGATAAAATATCATAATGTGAATTATCATAAAGTACCAAATTCAGTGGAGGAAACCAATGTTTATAATAGCAGGCCTGGGTAATCCGGGTAAAGATTATAAAAATACAAGGCATAATATCGGTTTTGATGTAATAGATGTAATTGCACAGAAGCATAATATTTCTGTGATCGAGAAGAAGCACAAGGCCATCATCGGCAAGGGTGTGATCGACGGTTACAAAGTTATATTGGTGAAGCCTCAGACATATATGAATCTGAGTGGAGAAAGTCTGCGGGAGATCATAGACTATTACAAGGTGGATCCTACAGAAGAACTCATCGTTATTTCAGATGATATCAGTTTAAATCCAGGCAATATCCGTATCCGTAAAAAAGGCAGCGCCGGCGGACACAATGGCCTGAAGAGTATTATCCAGCATCTTGGAACAGATGGATTTATGCGGGTAAAGATGGGAGTGGGAGAGAAGCCGAAAGGATATGATCTGGCAGATTATGTGCTGGGACATTTCACCGAAGACGAGCGAAAAATCATGGATGAGGCTGCAAAGTCTGCTGAAGAAGCTGTCCGGCTGATGATGCAGGGGGATGCAGATGCGGCCATGAATAAGTTTAACAAGAAATCATTATAAAAATTCGTCCCCAAATGGAATGTTTTTGCACCAGCTTGGAAACAAGGAGTTCTGCAATTGCCTAATAACATTTATTTTCAGTAAGATAATATGAAGTGACCTCACATTTGTAGATTCGTGGATTTACCTGTATACTTAAGTTTGACAAGAACAAAGGTAACAGGGATTACCACATACAAAAGGAGGCCACTCATATGAAAAGAATACTACGAATTGGAATGGA
>JAZPYS010000047.1:0-3186 GCA_045544275.1 Acetatifactor sp.
GAATGAAGATGCTTTTTGGAAGGTATTTACGGATGTATATGGAAAAGAAAGCCTGAGGGACAAGCTGTATATCGATGAATTCTATGAAACAGAGTTTAATCAGGTACAGGCGGTCTGCGGTTTTGAAAAAGCGGCCAAAGAAGTGGTGGAAATGGTCAAGGCGTCCGGAAAATATGCCGTGTTGGCTACCAATCCGCTGTTTCCTCATACAGCGACTGAAAACAGGATGCGCTGGGCAGGACTGAAACCGGAGGATTTTGTGTTTTATACCACCTATGAAAACAGCAGATATTGCAAGCCCAATCCAAAGTATTATGAGGAGATATTGCAGAGGCTTGATTTAAAGCCGGAAGAGTGTGTGATGGTGGGAAACGATTTCGAGGAGGATATGGTGCCCACGGAAAAGCTGGGAATCCAGGGATTTCTGCTGGCAGACTGTCTGATTCATAAAGGAAGTCAGGATATTTCTGCATATCCACAGGGCGGCTTTGAAGACTTAAAAAATTATATTACAGTAAAACTGGCAGATTAGGATATTTTTGCAACGTTATCATACACAGTAAGAAAAATTTGAAAGGAAATAGTATTATGAGAATTGCAGTAACTTATGAAAACGGAGAGATTTTTCAACACTTTGGACATACGGAAAAGTTTAAAGTATACGATGTTGAAAATGGGAAGATCGTTGCTTCTGAGATTGTAGATACTAATGGAAGTGGGCATGGTGCATTGGCTGGGGTGCTTACAGCATTAAATGTAAATGTACTTATCTGCGGAGGGATTGGCGGCGGCGCACAGGCAGCACTCTATGCGGAAGGGATAGAACTGTTTGGAGGAGTGTCAGGAGATGCAGACAAGGCGGTAGAAGAATATATTGCCGGTAAATTGGCATATAATCCGCATGTAAAGTGTAATCATCATCATGGAGAGGATCATGGATGTGGCGGGGAACATCATTGTGGCGGACATCATGAATAAAAAAGGATCAGGTTATAAAATGAAAAAAGCTCAGATTCCAGTCTGGGCTTTCATTCTGTGTGAAAGGAAATTCATGTATGTAATTGTAGTCAAACATTGTGAATGCAATGTTTTTATGGTAAGATAAAAAGAAGTACGAAAGAATATAAAGGAGATAAACTATGCTTACAATGGAACGAGCAAAGGAATTATTGGATACAACAACGACAGAGGAACATCTGCTATTGCATGCAAAAAACGTGATGGCGGCAATGGGTGGACTTGCAAAACATTTTGGAGAGGATGAACAGCATTGGATGGCTATTGGGTACCTGCACGATTATGACTACGAGAAACATCCCGATGAGCATTTGCATTATACAGAATTACCCTTGAAAGAAGCGGGGATTGCTGATGACGAGGTTCGTGCGATTTTAGCCCATGGATATGGTCTCTGTAATGATGTTGAACCAATCACAGTTCTTGAAAAGTCATTGTTTACGGTAGATGAATTGACAGGAATCATTCAAGCGGCGGCAAGAATGCGCCCTGCCGGTATTACAGATATGGAAGTGTCCAGTTTTATGAAGAAATTTAAGGACAAAAAATTTGCGGCCAAGTGTAACAGAGAGGTGATCAGGCAGGGCTGTGAGATGCTTGGTATGGAAGTCAAAGATGTGGCAGCCATCTGCATTGAAGCTATGAAGGAATATGCAGAGGAATTAAACCTTGGTCCGAAGGAGTAGGCTTATGTTCAGGGAGCTTGTGCGAAATAATAAGAAAATATCAGATGAAGAATGCAGGAAATTACTTACAAGGGAGAATCGTGGCATTTTGTCTGTCAACGGTGTGGATGGATATCCTTACGGAATGCCGATGAATCATTACTATAATGCAGAGGATGGCTGTATCTATTTTCATTGTGGAAAGGTCGGTCATCGGTTGGATGCATTAAAATGCTCTGATAAGGTTTCCTTTTGCGTATGTGAGCAAGGAACAAAGGACGATAATGATTGGGCATATAACGTCCGCAGTGTCATCGTATTCGGCAGGATGGAGATTATTCACGATTCAGATATGATTGTTTCCATTTCCAGAGCACTGAGCCATAAGTTTACGCAGGATGAAGCATATATTCAGCATGAGATTGATCAATATGCAAAAGCAACCTTGCTTATGAAATTAATACCGGAACACATTTGTGGGAAACGTGTGAAAGAGTCATAAATACATCCCACATCACATGACAACTGGCATGATAAAATGAAATCAATTTGACGTTTTTGAACATACCAGGAAATTTGAAATGAACGACAAAGCATTTCGGCCTGCTATCGTTAATACAGATGCAGGTATTCGGAAGTATGACGAGATTTTCATTTGCCTCCCGATCTGGTGGTATGTAGCTCTCACCATCATCAATACTTTCCTGGAAAAATATTATATACTTGTGGTATGGGAAAATGGAAATCTATTCGGCAAAGAGCGATAAAGTCTAATAACTATCTACTATAGACCAAAAGGAGAATGCGGATGAAAGAATTTAGAGAGAATAAAATTACGTGGATACTATTGATAATTGTCATTTTGTTATTGGGAGGCTCTTTTTTTTCCAAAGTATGGCATACGGTTGATAGTAAAGAAGAGGAATACGTGCTTTGCGAAATCCTGGAGAAAGACGAGGAAGGTAATTTGTTGGTTGAATTACCAAGAGAAAAAACCAAGTGGATACAGATAAAGGATGAGAAGGTCAGCGAAGACTGTGTGGAACTATTGATATATACATACTATAATTGCTTTGGGGCAGTAATAAATCAATCGCTTATTGATACGGCAATGATAAATAACGAATGAGGTGGTATACGCTTTAGGGAGTAATAAAATCGGAATCACTTTGCCAGGTAAGCAATGCATAAAAAAATATAGTGGCAACTTCAGAAAATGCACTCGTTTTTCAGAGTGCATTTTTTCATTTAATATCTTGAAAAGTTCATTTTTGGCCTTTAAATACAGTTTTAATGAGAATAAAGTTCATTTTTCCTCATTTTGGGACGAAAATTTTTTTTCAGTTATAATCCTTCATTCTTGCGATATCGCAACGAGATAGCTGCTCGTTGGCGCTTTTGGCCCTTCGCATAAGCCTGTACTGTCGATAAATCACTGTGGCCGAGTGCCTCCGCAGTAAGGAAAATATCGTCACTCTCGTCCAATAAGTTATTCGCAAAAGTG
>JAZPYS010000048.1:0-14479 GCA_045544275.1 Acetatifactor sp.
AGTCACCTCCCCGCCTTCCCCTCGGATTGACCTATTGAAATGTGCAAAACTCTGACGAGTTTCACACAATTCAACAGGCACAATCCTCACCCCATCCACCCCTCCGACTTTCTGTCACATCACATCTCAAAGAGAGAAAAAATAAAAGAAAAAATCACTACACCAATATAGTAAAAGTATATCCACAGTCCCTATACTAGGGGGCGTTTATTATCAATAGAGTTTTTAGCCATTTTTGCCCTATTTTTATCCACTGGACCATCCCGCAACCGTGCCGGAGATCAGTGGGTGTTTATTATCAATGAGTTTTTAACCAGTAATATTGTACCACAATTGACATGAATTTTCAAGAGATTTACCAAGAAAAAGCGTACGCAAAATAGTACGTTTCTCTTGACAAACGCCGCGTTGTACGCTATAATGTACACACGGAGGATAAAACTATGCTGAACATCAATATAACCCATTTCAGAAAAAATATTTTCGATCTGCTTGAGCAGACAATCCGCTTCAATGAACCCATCCATATCACCACAAAAAACGGTAATGCCGTTGTTATCAGCGAGGAAGACTACAACAGTCTGATGGAAACACTTCACCTCAGTTCCATTCCCGGCATGAAAGAGAAGATCATGGACGGACTGAAAACTCCACTGTCCGAGTGTGTCCCGGAGAGCGAGGTAGAATGGTGATATGTACTCCATCGTCTACACAAAAAAAGCTGCCGCCGATATTGCCAATCTGAAAGCGGCGAAGCTGGACACCAAAGCAAAGGCACTGATTGAAATTCTGCGGAAAGATCCATACCGGACACCGCCGCCCTGTGAAAAGCTGCAGGGCGATCTTCAGGGAGCTTTCTCACGCCGGATCAACATCAAACACCGGCTTGTTTATCAGGTGTACGAGGAAGAACACACCGTAAAAATCATCAGTATGTGGTCTCATTACGAATTCTAAGGGGAACGCCGCCCCGGACAGGAGCGGCATTTCTATTTATTATCAATACATTTTTTGTGCATCATCTTCCCTATCAATCAATTCATGTACCGTTCCTTTGCCAGCTTCAAGGTCTGCTATCGCTTTCTGCAATCTCATTAAATTTTCAGAAGAATAAAACGGATCATCTTCCTGCGGCAATTCAAACGGAAATTTCCATTCCCGAACCACAGTTTTCGCAAAAATACAAAAAGCTGTATTTACACTCATACCGATTTCATCGCAAAAACTTTCAAACTGCCGCAGTAAATCTTCCTCCATACATACGTTTACACTCATCTCCGCCATCATAAGCCTTCCTTTCTCACAGCTCAAGATCGTGCTTTCTGGCATTGTAGTCCTGTTCATGTCGTTCAGGCTCCTTCCGGTTCGGCAGTAATTTTCTTGCACCGTCAAGCACCGGCTTCAGCGATTCCGGCAAACTCTTTTCTATGAACTTCATCATACGCTCCACACTATCCAGCAGCCGATCTGTGAAACTCCGTTCTTCCTTCAGACAGCTTTTCAGATATTCGTTCTCCTCAACCAATCTGCTGTTCGCCTGTGTCAGATCGTCAATCTGCTTTTGAACTGCCATTCTCTCATGAACACTCGGAACCTTTTTGTTTAACAGGACATTTTCTGCTTTCACTTTTTTCAGTTCATGGGCATCCGCCGCACCTTTAACAGCAAGGTCTTTCAGGTTCTGGATTTCTGCAACCGTAACTCCTTTTACGCTTCCAAGAAATCCTTGCTCCGGCTGAATATCCATTATATCCATGCTGACTTTCTCTGCTGCTTTCAGCCGTCCCGCTGTTTTCTTCAGGTCTTTCACCTCGCCCTGCAGCGTTTCCTTTTTCGATTGTTCCGCCGCCACTTCTGCTTTCGTCTGTGCCAATTCTGCGTTCACAGCTTCCACTTCTCTCATAGCAGCCTTATACTCCGGCAATGCCATGTGCGGCCGTGTTTCACCCAGCGAGATCACTACGAAGTCCTGTTCGGCAGCCAGTGCCTTCAGCACTTCTTTTTCGTTCTCCATCCACAAATCCCATTCGGTCCGATTCTTTCCTTTGCCGACAAATCCCTGCTGCTTCAAGGCCTGTTTTAAGGATACTCTGGTGGCCAGACCACGGGTCTGCCCGGTTGCCACCGGCACATAATCAATGTGCAGATGTGGTGTCGCCTCGTCCATGTGCAGAACCATATTAAATACCCACAGATGTGGATTCCGCTCGCTGAAGGTCTCCGCAAACTTCTTCAGAACTTCGGCAGCTCGCTCACCGCTCTCTGTGCCGCATCCGCAGCTCTCCATGTTCCCGATCTGGAAGATCGCTTCCTGATACAGCTTTTCCTGTTTTCCGCTTCGGATATGCTCATAGTAATCCGGAATCTTATCCCGTGTTTTCGTCTTCTTCGCATTGTATTCTTCCAATGCTTCATCGAACAGTTCGTGATATACTTTCTGAATATCTTCATTGCAGAAAATCACGTTCTGCGCCGTCCGTTCTCTGTCCACGTTGACGGCATGGAAAGTTCTGTTGTTGTGCCGGATGCTGCCTTTTCCCATCATACCGGCAATGGTTACTTCTATAAAATTCACGTCCTTTCTGTTGGAGATGTAAAACGCAGCGTGTGTTTCCACCGCTGCGTTTTCTCATTATGGGGCACCATTTCGCTTATTCTATTATACCATAGAAAAACAAGACTGTCAACCTCTTTGTTACTTTCTGGGGAGAAAGTAACGCAAAAGCACTTTCACACCACCATCAACCGGTTGACAACCAGTTGACGGCAGTATGAAAGTGCAATGCGCTCTCCGAGGGGGCTACGGGAATGCAGGAACGCCCGCCTGCACTTCCTCCGATTCCGCTTCCGCTTCATCTCCGTCAGCACATTCGTCCGTTCCTGTTGGGGGCGTTCCCCCAGACGTCTGCGGACGTCTCCCCCCTTTAATCCATGTCGTTCACTCACCGGAACTCAATGAATTCAGAATCAACCCGCGTTTTCCATCATCCTATAAAAGTCGCTGTATTCGTAGGAAACAATTTCGATCGAGAAATTCCGTGATGTCCCATCATCGTAGTCTTCATCTGGCAATGAAACCAACTTCACCTGTGCGGTAATCACGGGATTTTCTTCAAAATCGCACGCCTTTACAGTAAAATAATATTCCTGACCGATATATGCCTCAAAGTTATCCAAAAAAGGAGCAACTTCCTCCGCAGCATATATATTGTAGTTCTTCATTCCATACAAAGCAACTGCCATATACCCCGGACGAGATAATGTCAGTTCATAGTCGTTCTGAAAATCATAAACTCGTGTACTCATATCTTCTCCGCGCCGCCATATTCCTCCGTTTTTTCCAACAGACAGCTGCATATCACGGTTTGTTGCTGACATGACACAAATTCCATCTTCATATTCAAAGTGAAAATTAAAATTCACCATGTCCATCTCTTCATAATCTTGAATCACATATGTCGGTACCAATTCCTTCGGTCCATTCAGCCGAAGTGTTTGCCAACTCCATGTTTCTCCATCATCGTTGTACACATACGCACTAATCTTCAACATATCGTCAATGGAAGTCTTCGGAGTATTGTCTGCATTACAAGAAACAAGCACAAATAGGAGTATCCATTGTATCATAAACAGATATATTCTTTTCATTTTTCATACCTCTCTCCAACCATTTAAAAATCATCGAAAAAACACGGGATAATACAAGATCATCCCGTGTTTTGTGTTTACAACGTTTAGAGTTAACCGGGATACTCCGGCAAAGAACACCACCATGCACATCCGCCGCTTGAAACAGCAGTGGATCGAGTTTCATGCCCACAATTACTGCACACATGTACAAGATAAGTATAACAATACCCAAAACCATCTCTCGGATCGTGTCCTTCCTGATAATCCGTAATGCTCGGATTGGAACAGCAATTATCGGCCATAGGCATTACAAGAGAGACATCGCCATTTTCGCTTACAAAAAAGAATGTAACGCCTTCATCAGCATGCACATGGTCATGTGCATATACCGGAAGCATGAAAGACGCACAGAGCATAAGAGCCACCAACGCGAATGACAGAGTTTTGCAGAGTTTGTTTTTCTGTTTCATAAGGTCCATCCTTTCTTTTTGTGATTGAAACACTGATTCAATTAAAACGAGACGGTAAATTGTTTTGGAAAATGATCATTTTCTTGTTATTATAATAACATATAATTTCTATATTGTAAAGAACAAATGTCCCGGAGTATTTTACAAATATTATTCTATATTTTTATGCGAAATTCACATTTTACTATATATATGATCCGAAAATATCTCAAAAAACACACAAAATTCCTCAAACAGAAAAAAACAACTCCCAAAATAATTGTCTTGACAACTTCCACTTAATCTGTTATACTAAAGCCGATCAGATGGAATATTGACTAATTTTTCCACGCAGACAGATCAGTTCACCTTACAGAAAGGGAGTGAGATCGATATGGTATCCGAACTGAACCGCCTTCCATGCCATCCTATGCCTCCGCATCCGCTTGACATTCTGATCTTTACCATACCATGTCCCATCAAACGTATTCATCTCGGCGCATAGGTTGGCTGTAAGTTGTCCGTTTTTGCTTGCAGTCCGTCTATGCGCTTTTTATATTCTCTCACCACCTATGATAATTATTGACAGGAGTATCATAATGTTTAACTTTAACAAATTTAAAGTCCTTGTTTGCGTTTGTCTCTTTTTTGCTCTTCTCTCCACCGCAAATGTACCTTTGTTTGCCGTTGATGCAGAACAGATAACCGCATCTTCCTTCCATGGAAACATTACTCATCAAGAAACACCGCTATCGTTAATTTCCGATACCCCCCCTAACCTCTCAAATATCGAAATCGAGATTTATTCAGCTGAGGAAATCCACTCTACCTTCGATGATGGCTCCGATTTTACATATTATGGATTAAATTATGAATTCTCAGTATTCACTGATGCCACAGGAAATTTCACTTTTAATAAACCTTCGGATTATTTTTCGCTTTCTATAAATTTACCAAGCCTTCCTTCAGGATATGGAATATCCTCTCCCTCAGAATTCTATTCACCCAATTTTACTTCTGATACTTTTTCACTCTCTGAGATTTCTGCTATCGATACAGAACTTGTAGACGGTAAGGTTAATGTAGTTTTGACCGATAGTAGTAGTAGTCCTATTTATGCTGATTTCACTTTGATTGAAAATCCCGCTCAAAACACAACATATGAATCTCTTGTAACAACAAATTCACTCTGTATCAGCGGAACAGTCGCCACAGACACCTTTTCTTCCCCTTACACTGAGATTATTGATGTTTCGTCACATGATGTACTCTCAAAGATTGATTCTGCTTATTATCATAATCTCATCACGGAACAAGATAAATTTGAATATTATTGTTACGCATTACAGGACAATTTAGTTGACATGGATTGTACTTCTGAACTATATCAATCAATTTACGACTACAGAAATTCTGTGATTGCCCCCAGCACTTCTGACAGTATTACTTCTACGGCTACTGCTGCAGATACAGTTCGTCTAATTGATGATACCTTGTCCGAAGTATACAGTGTAGAATGGGATACAACTAATTCAGTAAGTGGAAGTATAGGCAACTTCGATTTTACTGTGTTTTACGGCTCTGATATTACATCAGCTCAAGCAACTGCGGTTCGTGACGAATATGTTGATATATACAACTATTTTGTCACAAACAGGGGCTTTAACGCACCATGGCCTCATGATAGCGAAAGTTACTTAATTTATATTAGCAATGATATTTCTGACAATGGCATAACGTATTCTTACTCTGACGGAACTTCCTATATTGCACTAAAAACATCCACTGCAACAGGGAGCAATTTGGCAAGAACTTTGTCACATGAGTTTTTCCACAGTGTAGAAAACACCTATGGAAGAAGCTATATCACTGGAAATGCAAATAAATGGTTCCGCGAAGGAGGAACCGTATTAGCATCGTTACTTTATACTGGGACTTCCGATTCTACAATCGCTTCTTATGTTAATTCATACTTAACCACATCTTATAGTAGTATATACAATATTGGTAGCAATAGTAGAGCTTATGGAGCAATGGTTTATCCTCTCTATATCTACACATACTTAGGAGGATGGCCTGCCATTAAGTCGATTTGGAATGAAATTATTGATGCAGGAA
Source organism: Acetatifactor sp. (assembly GCA_045544275.1). GTDB lineage: Bacteria > Bacillota > Clostridia > Lachnospirales > Lachnospiraceae > Acetatifactor. The sequence goes on from JAZPYS010000048.1 coordinate 6,198, forward strand.
ACGTATATGATGCCATCACAGCATCTTCATATGTTTCAACATATCAAGCAGCTTTTTCCGCATCATGCGTCCGAAATTATGATGTATGTGATTACTATTCCCTAGCCACTTCTTCATGGGGAACTCCCAATATTAATGAATGGACTGTCCCCTACAGTAGCGCATCTAACTTGGCATTATCACCCATGGCTACTGTTTACCATGAATTCTCAAGTTCATCCAATGCAGGAACATTAAACATTGCTTTTGATGTTTCAACAAATGGTGGTTCTGGTTTTTACCTTAATGTAATTAAAACAAATAGTAATGGTTCTCATAGTATCGCAACTATTGATTCGGATTTTTCAAGCGTAGTCTATCCTGTTAGTAATTTCGGCAGCTCAAGTTCCCGCAAAATAACCTTAGTTCCAGTAAACACCAATAATTCTGGTGCAGCAATGTCTTATTCTTTCAGTGCTTCATTGGAATAATTATGAAATTCCTGTATTTATTTTCCATAATTCTAATCGCGATATTTGGTGCTATTGGATGTAATAATTCTAATCAAGCTGTATCTACTATAACAGATCCCCCCTCACATATCTATAATCTTCCAGAAACCAACAACACCTCGGAGGAAAACAGCCCGCTTGAAGTTGATTCCTCCCCCATTCTTGAAGTTGATTCTAACCCCACTTCTGTTCTCTTGAGCTCATCATTCTCCAACTTTTGTGCTGTAGTTGTTGAATGGGGAAATCCTATCCTCGAAAAAGAAATCTTAGATATTTTTTCTAACACTGACTCCTCCGATAAGATTCATGTTCAATACCAAGCTGTTAGTGTTATCTTTAAAGAGATTTTTTCATGTACATTTCCCGATCAATATTTCTCAGATAGTGCTGTTGATGGGTCATTTAAAGAAAACTATATATATGTCCCCTACCATCTTTCGAAAAATATTTCTTGCGGCTCAACACAACTTGTATTTTTGGATAAATTAAGAAGAGTTGGAACTCAAATCTCTCCAGACAAAACTTTGTTCAGAGAAGATTATGGAATCCGTGCCTCATACGCTACAGATGTATTAGATACTGATTATCCCCATTTCAATATTAGTGATGATATGCTAATTGTTCCCGAAGATATTCACAATAAAAATTGGTATGAATATTATTTTATAGATATCGCGAACAAGTATCTCCTCGAGAATCAACCTGAAATAACGCTCTTTGAGGATGCCATATCACTCGAAGAGCTAAACTGTTTTTTCACTGCCATATGCAACAATTGACACAAATAGGAACCCGCAATCACGTTAATCCTACTATGCCCCAAAGCTTCTGAAGCAATCTGCATAGCTCGCTTATCCAACACAGTCCCCGCACAATCCCGTCGGCAGACATACCGCTCTACCGGCGGGATTTCATCTTTCGGTCGGGCATACCGGCTGTACACGTCCGTCGCATACTGCGCCCGATAACTGTGTATGTCCGCATGGCTGTTGATCCTGCCGAATACCTTCTCCGAACCGGCACGACCGATAATCTCCGCCGCCCTCCGGACACGTTCCGGCTCGCCCATGAGCGGTATCGTCCTGTGCCGCCCACCTTTGGTTCCGCGGGTAACGTGCAGCACATATGTCCCCTCCCCGATCCGTTCCAGACAATCTCCAGTAAGCTGCCGCAGTTCTTCCCTACGCAGTCCGGTACACCGGCACACATCGATCAGATCGGCGTTCTGTTCCTCGGAAAATCCACTGTCACGCACCGCTACAGCTCGTCCACGTTTGATATCCGCCCTTCGCCGGTCCGGCGTAACCGGATGATCCGGATCACCGTCTACAATCCCGTACAGCTTGCACAGTGCAGCCGCTTCCAGTTTCAGCGTCCATGCCGACAGTCCCCGACCGTTCTGATAGTCCAGCCACTCCTGGATATACTGCCGTCCATCCTCAATCCGTTTACACTCCGGATAATGTTCCCGCAGCCAGTCACAAAAATAATTGGCGTGCTTCCGGTAAGATTCATAGGTACTGAAGCTGTATATCTTATCCTTCATGGCATCATTCCGCTTAGCTTCATACTTGCTTTCCCCGAAGGCAAGCATTTTCTGATACCGCTGCCACACCTGATTTTTCAGCGTCCGGGGAGACCGCTGTTTTCTCTTGTTCTTTCCATGCCCCATAATAATACTGACCCTAAATAATGCTGAGGGTCATTCACCTCCCATCACAACTCAGATGCAAAGCCGTTTTTCGGCTGCTTACGTTCAAACCAATACAATAAAGGCAGGCTAAACGCCCAAAGCACGCTTTATTCCGGAGAGCCATGCACCTCTCCACCACAGATTTTACAGGCTGTGATACCTTTCTTCCGAACGGCGATCCTGCGGATCACCGTTTACCCGTCCTCCGGAACGTGTAACCGGTTCCCGATCCACGTCATTCCGTCACTCTGTCAATCCTATGCGTCCCTTTCGACTGCCTCCGGCGTACCGGCTGCACATCCTCCGTCCTTCATCCGGAATCCACTCTTTTTTTCATGCTTTTTCCTTTCTGCGGCAGAGCCGCATTGTGTTGTCTTTCTATACAAAAACAGGAAGACACTGCAGCTTTCCATCCTTTACCGCAATATCTTCCTGTAAAAACAAAAAACGCCCGCGAAACACTGTCACTTACATTTACAGCCTTTCTATGGGCACAACCATCCTTATAAATAAAACATTCCTTACATCGGAATACAAACTTAACTCACGAATCCGTCATTACTGCTCCGGACTGCTCAATGCTTTTTTCAAGCGGAAGTGAGCAAAAATCAATTACACATATATTATATCGCTTTTCTGTTTTTTCGTCAATATACATCTGTGTAGTTTCCATGAACTTATACTATATACTGTGTAAATATATAGTTCAATACAATATGCTGATACATAGTATTTTTCACATCCGTAATCTTCGCATCCTCATTTCAACGGAGGGGACTTTCCATTTCGTTGTACATCGGAAAAACGGTATTACAGGAGTCTTCAGATCAGAGACTCCTTCGCTTTATTCTCTTACCTGAAACATGGGACTATTCTCCTGTTTTCACATATCCTCCACGGGTGGTAATACTCCTATCCTGCTATATTTTCAGCATCGATTATCGGAGACTATTCTCCAACGGAAGGGGTGACGTTCTGCGTCACTCCCTGATTGGGAACAAATACAAGATGTGTATTCAACGCACTCCCTTCAGACTTTCCTCCTGCAGGGGTGATTGAAAATCTCATCCCCGGTTCGGCTGGGGACGAGATTTTCTACCCCCGACAACGATTTCTTATTGAGCTGTACCGTCAATCTTTTTTCAGAAAATTTAGTATACGGATTGACAAATAATTATGGTGTAATTATAATATAATTATGGATGAGCTGAAATTTGAATGGGACGAAAACAAAAACACCATCAATAAAACCAAACACAAGGTTTCGTTTGAAGAAGCTCAAAGTGTATTCTACGATCCGGATGCACTCTTGATCGATGATCCCGATCACTCCGTTTATGAAGAAAGGTTTATTATCCTTGGAGTGAGTGAGAAATCAAATCTGCTGGTCGTCTGTCATTGCTATCGTCAATCTGAAACTGTTATTCGTATTATTTCCGCCCGTCCCGCAACCAAGCGGGAATCCACTCAATACTATAATATTATGTGAGGTGTTCTTATGAGAGATGAATATGATTTTTCCAATGCAAAGAAGAATCCCTATATCAAAAAGGAAAAACAGCAGGTTACGATCAATCTGGACAGTGACGTAATTATTTACTTCAAAGAAACTGCTTCAAAATCTGGAATTCCCTATCAAACGCTCATCAATCTTTATTTGTCTGACTGTGCAGCCAAGAAACTTCAGCCTAATATTTCCTGGCACTAACCATTTCATCCGCCGATATAAACGGCGGATTTTTTCATGTCGAAAGGAAGATTGCAACATTGTAAGTGTATACAAAACTGCATTGTTGCATTGATCGCCCTACAAACGCCTTGTCCGCCGTTTGTCCATTCTTTCGATGTATGAGAATCTATCCTCACAATAAATGAAAAAAACTCCTGTGTGCCACTGTAACGCCCGTGGACAGGTCACGTTGCCGCAGGTCTGCTTTCGGTCTGTTTTTCAGAGAGATTACAGAATTTTCGGACAAAATGAATTTTGAAGCAGGAATAAGAGTTGGGCTCGGTTCAAGGCTTGGATTCCAACATTTGCCCGCAACAGCGGGCAAAAAACGGCGAAAAGGGAAGAAAAACAGCGATTTCGGGAGATGATGCCTGGGCTTGGTTCTGCCATCTGATTGCGCCAGGCTGGGCTCGGTATGCCATCCCTTTTTGGACACAGTTTTGCATCGATTTCTTTGAAAAATAAGCACCTTTTCATATTATAATTTCAATTATTATACTTGAGATTATTATAATCTCAAGTATAATACAAATAAAATCAGTTATTATATATTGTTCGATTCAACTGGATTCACTCCGGAATTTGTGTTATATGCAAGCAAACGTCCGGATGTCCTTCTTCTCAAATAAAACAAAATCTCCATGAACGATCCTTGCCGGATAATTCATGGAGATTTCTTCATCTCTTTTTTCATTCCCAAAAGTTCCATAAATTTATCTCTGTACTTTTGGCTGTATGCCTTTTTATCAGCCAGAAATTGTTCTTGTTCTTCCGTATTCATCTCTCGTGTATTATCCTGATGATAATACACCGTTCGTATATATTCCTGACCTTCCTCATTATATTCAGTCCATAGATAACTCGGGGGCGTATCATCTATGGGAATCCTCCCCAACAATGCCCACTGCCGAACAGTTTTGCTTTCTTCGGGTTTTCCATTTTTTCGTCTCATAAATCATTTCCTGCAACTGCATCCCACACACGCCGCAGCCATCCACGTTTCTTGGGTTCATCATGAAATTCTTCTTCAAATTCACCATACCTGCCATCCAACGGTTCCGACTGTACATCCTCCATCTTCTGCTGTCCTTCGATCAAAGTTTCAGCAAGCTCTTTCTGTTTCTCAGCACTCTGCCCGACAGCTAAAGCCGCCTGTGTCTCAGCAAGTTTTTCCAACGTATCCATGAGCCGCCGATCTTTCTCGCGGTTATGTTCACGTTCTTTCTCAAGCTCAGTTTGCAAACGATCAATTTGATCTCGTAAAAATATAATTTCTCCGAGATATTCCTTCTTCGTTGAATCCTCTGCGGATGCTCCATTGGAGCGCTCCACTCCAATTTTGGAGCGCTCCAATGGTTCTGACAGCATTTCCGGTTCGCGTTCTCCACTCACAAAACCCTCAAAATGCTCCGTTTTTTCACGCAAATCCACTTCTTTTTGATCTTTCGCCGCCGCTCCATTGGAGCGCTCCAATTCATCCCCATCGGAGCAGTAGGTTGTATCCCTATTGGAGCAGTAGGTATTTTCAAAATCTTTTTTTATAATTTGCTCTCCCTTTTCTTCAAGGAACAGAATTCCATTTTCGGTATGAGCATACGGAGCACAAACTGCATTCAATTTTCCCTTGAATCTTTTATACACAGCCTGTTTTGTAACGCCAATCTCATCGGCAATTTGTTTGATCGTCTTTGCCACTCCGTCACCAGACCTTCCACGTCATTTCCTCTCAGAACAAATCACTGTGCGTTCCAGTTCGATATAATGAAAGCACCAATACATTTTCTGAAATTTTATACACCAACAGCCAATCAGGTTCAATATGACATTCCCGGTAGCCATTATAATTTCCACGTAGCTGATGATCCTGGTATTCCTCCGGCAAAGTCTCACCACTTGCAAGAATCATAACGACCTTCTGCAATTTGCTTATATCGCACCCACGTTTGATTGCCAACTTATAGTCTTTCTTAAACTGTGAAGTGCGCTGAATTTCATATTTCATCACGAATTCAACTCCTCAAACAAATCTTCCACACTGGAAAAACGAGGAGCATTAGGATCGTTTAACATCCGATCCCCTTCCTCAAGAGCCGCACGGGTAATGGCATTAGGTTCCTCCAGCTTTACTTCAAACGGAAGTCCCTGACATCTCAACGCCTGAATATAAAAAATTCGTGTTGCGGTACTAAGGTCCATCCCCAATGCTTTAAATAAAGCTGCTGCCTGTGCTTTCAGTTCCGGTTCCATCCGGAGAGTAGAATTTTCTTTTGTTGCCATCTGATTTTACCTCACTTTCATATGTGTCCACATATAGTATATCACAAATTCATTCGCTTTGCAAGCGCATTGCATTTTATTATAAACCAATTTATATATCAACATTTATCTTCTTTTTCTAACAATTCCGGAAACGGAACCACTTTTAATCGAAACCTTCCATTTTCGATCACGACTCTCCGTTGCGGTTCAGTTTCACGTCGTTGTTGATCTATCTCAGCACGTATCATATCATAATATTTACCGACCGTATGACGGTTTATATGTAATGCCTCCGCTATTTCCGTTTTCTTTCTTACTTCCGGATGAGCAATCATATACGCTCGAACAATCTGTTCTTTATCCGGTCTTCCTCCGCCACTTACAACATCACCCATACTTTGCTTTACACTACGCACACCACGAATATACCGCAAATGATCACTCTGTTTTTTCCAGTTCCTCTTGTTCTCTGGAATCGGAATACCAGAATACTTAGCAATATCCGCCCGAGGAAACGTCACAAAATTTTCGTTATACATCTCAAGAGCCTTAACTACATCCTCTATAGTAAAACGATTGGAATCCTCATAACTCATCGCATCAAAAATCTTCAACAATCGGTACGCATCCTGCTGTAATTCTTCTTCAGCAATGCCACACTTGATCGCATAAATTGCCAATGTCATAATTCCATAGAATCTGTGTCCGACATGGATTTCCGTCTCGATTTTCCGCAGCCACCAATCATACAAATCGCGCTTCACCGTCCAACGTCCACGCCGCTCACCGCGAACAATCCGCCGCTCGTACCAATCCGGATATTTCTTTTTGGCTTCCTCAATAGACAACGATCCTCTTTCCAACATACCGGTTACACGCTGTAAGTCTCCGTTTGTATCCGGAACATATTGAAGCAAATACTCAATTGATACCGGTTTCCCGTATCGGTATGCCACAACCGGGTAATCCGCTCCTAATTTTGTACCACTGCCGACAACTCGAAAGCCCTGAAGAACACCTTGTATCTGCGGTTCCTTAATATTGGACGTAAACCGGTTCCAGATTCTTCGTGTCAACGAATATTTCAACTCTTTCAGAAACCTTTGATTCTGCGGGTACATCGCAATCGGACTATCCAATAAATAATACAAATGAAGTCCCGTACCACTGTTCACAACAAAGGTAGCTGCCGGAATGAAGCCACGGTTCATCTGATGGAACGTATCTCTAAGCTGCGGCATATCCACTCCATCTAAATCGAACGCAATTGCATACAATTCTCTGGCATTTTTTCCGGATCGGGATTTTCCGAAATAAGACACGGGAGATATAATCGAAAACTTTTGATTAATTAATTCATCCAGTTTCTCTAAACCATCATTAATCACATAACAATGCACTTCCTTTTCTTTCTTATCTTGTACATCGTCCCCCTCTTTCGGCTGTTCTGAGGCATCTACAGGCTCGTCAGTAACATCAAGAATAGAAATACCTATACCATTGCCTTTCCCATCCTCAAAATGCCCCTTACGTTCAAAAGAGCCGACAGGGAATATCTCACGATAAAAAGCATGAGGCTCAATCCGCTCATAATGAGCATCTAACCATGTATTTTTTTCAAGATACAACACCCGCTGCTGCTGAATATACGGGCTGACTTCTAAATTGTCCTGCATAAAATCACCTCAACGTGCATACACTGTCTTTAAGTATAACTATACGAATTTAACCGACCTCAAATAAACTGCAATATTTCACAACCCAAGGAGTGACCGTTTCGTTCACCCCTTCAGAGCCAAAGAAATAAGTTTAAGAACAACATCACGGTCTGCCGTCCTACAAGCCACCAGACCGCGTCTAAAGCGAAATCCGCTCGACTATAGATCCACATCCGCCGATACTTTACCACAGGCTAAAGCCTGCGCTACGCGCCGTTAAAGCGGTGGAAAAGTACCGGCGATCAAAGAAAACCGAATCAAATAATGTCACTGCAAAATAAGGGAAGGCGGGGAGCAAAAGACTAAAGCAGAAAGTCACCTCCCCGCCTTCCCCTCGGATTGACCTATTGAAATGTGCAAAACTCTGACGAGTTTCACACAATTCAACAGGC
>JAZPYS010000049.1:0-9192 GCA_045544275.1 Acetatifactor sp.
GATACTATCCCCATACAGTTTCCGGCTAAAGTTTCGCGAATTGGTACAATTATGAAGAATCACATTTAGAGCAGTTCCACATTTTGGCAGACTGCTCTTTTTGTATCTGCTTAAAATGTGATACTTCACTTAAGAATTATATCATATTCTCCATATTTTTACATGCGATCTGTGCAATCTATTATTATATTTCAAAATAATCTTTTCTATTACAAATAATTCTTTTCCATTTAAACTTTGATAATATTACCAACCATATATTCCATTAATTCCATAGGTTCCATATATTCCAGACCCGTCACGCACCTAACTTTTCACTTCACGTATGCACAAAATATTTTCCATGTTCCCACTTATTTTTTACTTTCCTCCCAGAAAACCTTTCATCCTCTACATCCCCCATTTTTACCCCATATCGGTCACATAGAAAAAAGACCGACGCATCGCCGATCTTTCCCTAACGCATATCAAATTTTCCTTAACGCCTAGTCCTCTTCCAATTTATACCCCATTCCCCAAATGGTTTTGATCATATCTCCCTTCTTCCCCATCTTGCTTCTCAGCTTCTTCACATGGGTATCAATAGTTCTGGCATCCCCAAAGTAATCATAATTCCACACACTGTTCAGTATCTTCTCTCTGGACAAGGCAATTCCTTTATTTTCTACAAAATATGTCAGCAGCTCGAATTCTTTATAGCTTAAGTCGATGAGGCAGCCATCGATCATGACCTGATGAGCCACTTTGTCGATTTCAATGCTGCCGCAGATCAGCTTGTCCGCCTTGTTGTATACGGTAGTGCGGCGAAGAATTGCTTCAATACGTGCCACCAGGATTTTGGGACTGAATGGCTTTGTGATGTATTCATCCACACCAAGGTCAAAGCCCTGAAGCTCATCCCGCTCGTCAGATTTGGCTGTCAACATGATGATAGGTACTTTGGAATATTCCCGGATCTGCCTACAGGTCTGCCAACCATCCATGCGGGGCATCATAACATCCAACACAATTAAATCTATATTTTTATCTTCAAAAAAAATTTCTACAGCCTGTTCACCATTTTCAGCTTCCACTACTTCAAAATTACTTCTTACCAAAAAGTCTCTGACAAGCTTACGCATTCTGCTTTCATCATCTACTACCAAAATCTTTTTTCTATCCATAGCTACCGCCTTTCTCTGCCGGATTTATTCTTAGTTATAGCATAACGCATATTTATGTTTAAAATGTGAATTCGAGATTAAATTTTTTATTTCTTCCAAATGAATTGGGCATATCTTACAATCTCTCTAAAAAAACAGGTTGAACCAGCGGTCCAACCCATTTCATATTTTCACTCTTAAATTCCCAGAAAATCCCTTACAACTTTCTTCATCTCATCTACTTCACAAACTGTATTATGACGAATCTGAGCATTTCGGATTTCCTCAATCGCACTCGGCACAGCTACGTTAGCAACTTTGGACAATTCATCCACTTGCTCAAAGTCAGACATTGTATCGTACTTGGTATCGATAGCACTCATTACACTTCTGGTAAATTTATAAGGACTTGCAGTGGATGCAATGACAGTCTTTGTGCTGTCACCGGTCTCTGCCACATACTTTTTATATACATTTGCCGCAACTGCAGTGTGGGTATCGATCACATAGCCACAGTCCTCGTAAAGAGCTTTAATGGTCTCTGCGGTCTCTGCTTCATTTGCATAGTTTCCATAGAAATCTGCAAGCTGTGCTTTCATCTCCCCGGTGATCTCATACTTGCCCTCAGTATTAAGCTGACTCATAAGAGCTGCGTTCTTTTCCGCATCGTTTCCGGCAATACGATAAATCAGTCGCTCTAAGTTACTGGAGATCAGGATATCCATGGACGGCGAAGTGGTCAGCACGAATTCTCTGTTGCGGTCATAAATGCCGGTACTGAAGAAATCATAAAGCACCTTGTTGTCATTGGAAGCACAGATCAGCTTTGCAATAGGAAGACCCATATTCTTTGCAAAGAACGCTGCGAGGATATTTCCAAAGTTACCGGTAGGCACTACCACATTGATGTCTTCGCCCTCTGCGATTTTGCCTTCTGCTAACAGCTTCGCATATGCGTATACATAATAAACCACCTGCGGAATCAGACGACCGATATTGATGGAGTTCGCTGAAGAGAATTGGAAGCCCTTTTCTGCCATTTCTGCAGCAAGTGCTTTGTCACCGAAAATCTTCTTTACCCCGGTCTGAGCATCGTCAAAATTGCCGTGGATACCTACTACAAAAGTATTGTCACCCTTCTGGGTAACCATCTGTTTTTCCTGAATCGGGCTGACACCGTTCTTTGGATAAAACACAATGATTCTTGTTCCCTCTACTTCTGCAAATCCTGCCAAAGCTGCTTTTCCGGTATCGCCGGATGTAGCAGTCAAGATCACGATTTCATTCTTGATATTGTTCTTCTTTGCAGAAGTTGTCAGCAGATGGGGAAGAATGGAAAGTGCCATGTCCTTAAATGCAATGGTTGCACCGTGGAACAATTCCAGATAATATGTACCCTGTGCTTCCACCAAAGGAACGATTTCCTCTGTATCAAATTTGGCATCGTATGCCTTATTAATGCAGTTCTTCAATTCTTCCTCAGTAAAGTCTGTAAAAAACAACTTCATTACTTCATAGGCAACTTCCTGATAAGTCATCTGCGCAAGCTCTGTCAGACTCTTATCCATAGCCGGTATATAATCAGGCACAAATAATCCACCGTCATCAGACAATCCCTTCAGAATCGCTTCAGATGCTTTTACAGGATTACTACCGCCTCTGGTACTTCTATATAATACTTCCATAATTTCCTCCTCATGCCAATGCATAAATTATGCTGATGCATAATTGTAAATTAGAAACTAGTATACCACACACTTTACGTTTCTACAATAGCCTTTTTGGGACATTTTTCCTTACAAATACCGCATCCGGTGCATTTTTCATAATCAATGATGGCATGGAAATTCTCCACCTTGATTGCCTGATTTGGACAATTCTTGACGCAGATACCGCAGCCGATACAGGCCACATCACAGGCTTTCATGGCCACAGGACCTTTATCTGTGGAACTGCAGGCAACCTTAATCTTCGCCTTCTTAGGAATCAGACTGATCAAATGCTTGGGACATACTGCTACACATTTTCCACAAGCCTTACACTTTTCACTGTTAACTACTGCAATACCATTTACAATGTGGATTGCATCAAAAGGACATTCTTTTACACAAGTGCCGTAACCCAGACATCCGCTGTTACATGCTTTCGGCCCACCGTTTGGTACAAAGGCTGCCATGCGGCAATCCTCCACACCGGTATACACATAGTCGGTTTTCGCTTTTTCGCAGTCACCCTGACAATGTACAAAAGCTGTCATCGGCTCGGTCTCCTGTGCTGCCACCCCCATGATTTCTGCGATCTTGTTTCCTACCGTATCACCACCTACCGGACAGGCATTGACCGGCGCCTCTCCCTTCGCAATGGCTGCTGCCAAACCGGAACAACCGGCAAAACCACAGCCGCCGCAGTTATTGCCGGGAAGCACACCCAGCACAGCTTCTTCTTTGGGATCTACCTCAACCTTAAACTTTAATCCGGCTAATCCCAGGAACAGTCCGATAAAAATTCCAATGGCACCTACGATCAATGCCGCAATAATAATTCCTTTAATCATCTTCCCGATCTCCTTCCATTATAATAATCCGGAGAATCCGCAGAAAGCGATGGCCATGAGACCTGCTGTTACCAGCACCATGGGCATGCCCTTGAAGGATTCCGGGAAATCATTGTATGCAATCTTTTCACGGATACCTGCCAAAATGATAATGGAAATCGTAAAACCAACAGATGTGGCAAAACCATTTACAATACCCGCCAAAATGCCGTATTCTTTCTGCACGTTCGTCAGAGCAACACCTAAAACTGCACAGTTAGTGGTAATCAGCGGCAGGTACACACCCAACGCTTCATACAATGCAGGCATTGCTTTCTTTAAAAACATTTCCACGAACTGCACCAGTGCAGCAATAACCAGAATAAAGCAGATGGTCTGCAGATATTCGATGTGCAGCGGCACCAGAATGAATTTATACATCACTCCTGCAACCCCACTTGCAAGAGTGATTACAAAGATAACTGCTGCACCCATGCCTGCTGCCGTATTTGTTTTCTTGGAAACGCCCAGGAAAGGACACAGCCCCAAAAACTGGCTTAATACCACATTACTAACCAGGGAGGAACTGATCAGAATAACCAATAAATCTTTTACTTCACTCATTATTTATTGTCCTCCTTTTTCTCAGATGCCATCACATCATAAAATCTTTCCGAACAACCTTTCTCCCCACAGTTCATGCAATCATGACTGCAGCCGGAGCCGATTTTGCTCATATCCTTACCCTTCTTTTCGCCACGAATCTTGATATAGTTTTGTACCGCCGTCAGCGCCGCCAGTACAAAGAAAGCGCCAGGTGCCAGTACGAAGATACCAATGGGCGTAAATGAATCCGGCATTACCTGCTGATCAAACACCTTGCCGGTACCCAGCAATTCTCTCACTGCACCGATACAAGTAAGCGCAAAGGAAAAACCAAGTCCCATACCGATACCATCAAACAAAGACGGTAGTGGCGGATTAAAGTAAGCATAACTTTCTGCACGTCCTAAAATAATACAATTTACAACAATCAGCGGAATATATACCCCCAGCGCTTTATTCAAGTCCGGCAGATATGCCTTCAGCAACAATTCCACAACAGTTACAAAAGATGCAATGATCACAATAAATGCTGGGATACGCACTTTATTAGGAATAATATTACGCATCAGAGATATGATCATGTTACTTAGTGCCAGTACTACCATGGTAGTCAGTCCCATGCCCAAACCATTGATTGCCGAAGTAGTAACTGCAAGTGTAGGACACATACCCAGCATCAACACGAAGGTAGGATTTTCTTTCAGCAGACCGTTTACCAGACGTTCCCCAAGCACGCCCATCTTTCCGGGATTCATATTTTTCTCGCTCATGATTATTGCCCTCCCTTCAATTCTTCTGTCACAGCTTTAATACCGCCGTTTATGGCATTCACCACTGCTTTTGTGGTAACAGTGGCCCCACTTATGGCGTCAATTTCACTATCGGACATGCTGCCACTCTTGGTATATGTAAAGATTGTGACCGGTACATTTTCAAACTGTGGTACCAGCACTTCTTCTGCTCTCATCCCAAGACCCGGTGTTTCCCCAATGGCAAGAATAGATATGCCATTCAGTGTACCATCATCTGTCACACCCATATACAGGGTAATTTCTCCTGCATATCCTTCAGAAGTGGTAGTTTCCACCACATAACCCAAATGACTGCCCGATGCATCCACTGCATCATATACTGTACCAATCTCCACTCCTATTTCATCCAATTCCGCAGTCAACACTGCACTGGTTGAGTAAGAAGTCGCTTCAAAATCAGTTGCCTGTGCAAATACCTTTCTGCAAGCCTCCTGAATTGCCTTCTCTTCCTGAAGCCGAATCGGAGCTTTTGTCAATTCATATACAAACCCCAGTACCAGACCTGCAAGCAATGTGATCGCAAAAAGTATCGCCGCTTCCTTTAACATGATCTTCTTTTCTTTATTTTCCATGACGCTTACCTCCTTGGCCAAAAGCTGTAGGCATAGTCACTTTTTCAATCAATGGCACTAACAGATTGCCCAAAATAATGGCATAAGAAACGCCCTCGGCACCCGGTCCGAAAATTCTAAAAATACCGGTCATTACCCCTAAGAAAATACCATATACATACTGTCCTTTTATAGTAATAGGACGGGTCACATAGTCCGTTGCCATGAAGAATGCTCCCAACATGAGACCGCCGCCTGAAAGCTGTGCCATAATATAATCCAAGTCAAATCCATGACCACCGAAGATGACCACGAACAATACAAAAGATAAAATATAACTGCCCGGAATCTTCAGATCGATAATGCCAAACCAGATCAGAAAACACGCTCCAAGAACGATTGCCACCATGGAGGTCTCCCCGATAGTGCCGCCAATATTGCCAATCATCATATCCCTTACATTTACCGTCTCTCCTGCCTTTAAGGCCGCCAGCGGTGTGGCACCTGAGTACCCATCACAGGCAAAATCTGTCATCAACGCCGGGAAGGAAATCAGAAGAAAACACCTTGCAGCCAATGCCGGGTTCATAAAGTTCTGTCCCAAACCGCCAAAAAGCATCTTTACTACCAAAATAGCGAACACTGCTCCTATGGCACCAACCCACCAGGGCACACCTACCGGCAGATTCAAGGCCAAAAGCAAACCTGTCACCACTGCTGAAAGATCAGTAATCGTCGTCTTTTTGCGATACAGACCATACAGATACTCTGTCAATACTGCCGTACCCACTGTCACCAATATCAGCAAAAGTGCTCTCCAGCCAAAATTATAAATACCAAAAACGGTGGTGGGAAGCAGCGCAATGATAACTGCTGCCATGATACCATTGGTGCTCACTTTCGAACGAATATGGGGATTGGATGATACATTCAATTTTTCACTCATTGATCCGCCCTCCTACTTCTTTTTCTTTGCCAATTGAATTTTACGCATGGACTTAATAGACTGGGTCAATTGCCTTTTTGCCGGACAAACAAAGCTGCAGCAGCCACATTCACAACACTCCATACCATTACACTTTAAAAAGGATTCCTCATCGAACCTCTCTGCATAATCTGCCAGCTTACTGGGAACAACACGTCCCGGACATACCTCTACACAGCGTCCACAGTTGATACATGGTCCCGGTTCATTGGCTGCCACTTCATCCTTTGTCAGACAAAGCAATGCAGTAGAAGTCTTAGTAGTGGGCACATCCAGATCAAACATGGCTACACCCATCATAGGACCTCCACATACGATTTTCTCAGGCTCCTTTTTAAAACCGCCTGCAGCTTCCACCAATTCTTTATAATTCATGCCAATACGCACTTTAAAGTTCTGAGGCTCATTGATGGCATCACCTGTCACTGTCACGATACGCTCAATCAATGGTCTGCCCTCAGTCACTGCACGATAAATGGCAACTGCCGTATCCACGTTATTGACCACACACCCTGCATCTGCCGGAAGCATGCCGGAATGAATCTGTCTGCCGGTCACTGCATAGATCAATGTACGTTCGGCCCCCTGAGGATATTTGGTTTTTAATGATGCCACACTGATCCTGGGATCATTTCCCACCAGCTCTTTTAACTTTTTAATACAATCCGGCTTATTATTTTCTACCGCAAGAATGCCCTTTGCATTGTCAAATAGCTGAAGAATGATCTTCAGACCGCCGATTACTTTTTCCGGCTCTTCCAGCATTCTGCGATAATCGGAAGTCAGATATGGTTCACATTCTGCACAGTTGATGATCACATGGTCAATTTTATCCGGTTCCTTGGGAGAAAGCTTCACATGAGTGGGAAAACCTGCACCACCCATACCCACGATACCAGCTTCTTTCACAATATTTATAATCTCTTCTTTCGACAGTTCCTCCGGTTTTGAATGGCCGGTCATCTCCACTTCTTCATAGAGTCCGTCATTTTCTATCACGATACTCATAATCTTGTCGCCGGACACCACTCTGCGAGGCTCCACTATCTTGACTGTACCGGATACAGAGGCATACACAGGTGCTGACACAAAACCGCCCGCTTCACCAATCTTCTGTCCTACCAGCACACGATCGCCTTTTTTCACCAATGCCA
The DNA here is from genome assembly GCA_045544275.1 of Acetatifactor sp. GTDB lineage: Bacteria > Bacillota > Clostridia > Lachnospirales > Lachnospiraceae > Acetatifactor. Next base: position 7,784 of record JAZPYS010000049.1, read on the forward strand.
CAGCCGGTGCGCCAATATGCTGGGACAATGGATACACCATATCACCTTGTGGAAGTATGGTCTTGATTGGTTTGTCCTTTGACAAATCTTTTCCATCATAGGGGTGTATTCCACCCACAAAGGTTAATCTTGCCATAAAATTTCCAGTCCTTTCTTTATTGTCAATTTTTTATCAATGTCTTTTGATGAGTATACTACAATTTTCTATAAAATACTACAGATTTTTTAAAAAATATGTTAATATATGTTTCAGGAGGCTAAATAACATGAAAACATCTCACAAAATACTTGAAAATTTTAAAATTGCCTACCCCTTAGAGCGCATCCTGGATCCGGAGCAGGCATTATTCGTTGATATAGAGACCACTGGCTTTTCTGCCAAAACTTCATATCTGTACCTGATCGGCTGTGCTTATTTTACAGGAAACAACTGGCATATCATTCAATGGTTTGCTGAAAAATATGAAGAAGAGGCTGAGATTATTACCGGCTTCTTCCTTTTTGCTGCAAGATACAAATATCTTGTACATTTTAATGGTGATACCTTTGACCTGCCTTTTATTGAACAAAAATGTAAGCAACATGATCTTCCCTACTCCTTCGACAACTTTGAAGGTCTGGACATCTACAAGCGTGTAACACCCTATAAATATTTTTTGAAACTGCCCAACTGTAAGCAAAAGACCATTGAACAGTTTCTCGAGATCAAACGTGATGATATTTTCAGCGGCGGTGAACTCATCGGTCTATATCACGACTATGTAAAAGTCCCAGGTTCTTATGTAGAAAAGACGCTGTTTCTTCACAACTCGGATGACGTAAAGGGCATGCTTGAAATTTTGCCCATCCTCGCCTATCATGACTTATTCCACGGTCAGGTAAAAGCCCGCAAGGTTCAGGCAAATTATTATAAGGATATAGAGGGTGTCAGACATCAGGAACTGCTGATGACCATTACTTTTCCGGTTCCGCTGCCTCAAGAGATTTCTGCCTGCGGTAATAATTGCTATTTTAAAGGCAAGGGTGAAGAAGGCCAGCTGAAGGTTCCCATTTATGAGGAGGAGCTGAAATACTTCTACGCAAATTATAAGGACTATTACTACCTTCCTGCTGAAGACATTGCACTCCATAAATCTGTAGCAAGTTTCGTGGACAAAGATCATCGCATGCAGGCTACTGCTGCTACCTGCTACACCAGAAAAAATTCCCAGTACCTCCCCCAGTGGGATTACATTGTGGAACCATTTTTTAAAAGAGAATATAAGAGTAAAGATTTATTCTTTGAGGTCAGTGATGAGATCAAGAAAGATCGAGATCTATTCACCCGGTATGCAAACCATGTGCTGGAAATGCTGTCGGATAAATACTGATTTTGAAAGAGCTGCCGGAATTCACTTCGATTCCAGCGG
>JAZPYS010000050.1:0-45562 GCA_045544275.1 Acetatifactor sp.
AGTCTCGGTACAGTCAGCCGGGAAGGATATCTCGGTGAAATAGGCGATTATCAGGCATTGTATGAACAGGTACTGGATGAGGAAGAAGGTTTCTTCAGGGTAGAGAAGTTTGAACGCACCACAAAAAATGACGGAACATTAGCGGGGTATCCCACGGCATCAGTATTTTCCTCTACATTGAACTCTTCGGTAGCGAATTTGTATGAAGAATTGGGAATGCGTCATAGTAAGGTGTATTATGGGTATGATGGTGCAACACCGCTTACATCGGCACTTTTAAATGTAAACTATATATTCGGTAAGACGGAAAATGAAGCTATGTACGATGCAAATACAGCAGAAGACCGATTGTATTCGGCTGTAGGAACACAAGGGAAACTGACTTTATATGAATGTAACTATCAGCTGCCCTTCGGTTATGTAGTGGATGAAGATTTTAATGTTAAAATTGGCGGCACCTCTGATACCATATCGGTGCAGAATAAACTGGTAAAATCTTTAGGGATAAAAGGCACATTGTTCGAGACTGTCGATAGCTCACAGGCAGAGGATGATGTACGACTGAATGTGGAGAAGTCCGGTTATTATTATATGCGCTTAACGTCTTCCGGCACGAAAAAGGTGAATGCCATTGCGGGCTATGGGGAAAAGAAATTTACGGATTTGAAGAACAATTGCATTATCTACGCCGGATATTTTGAAGAAGGTGAAAGTGTTAGATTTACCAACGGTGATGAAGACGATACATCTCCAAAGATTAAGCTGAAAGCATATCGCTTGAATACAGAGGTGCTTGAGGAAGCTTTGAATATTCTTGGTGCTGTGTGCATGAAAAATGTGGAATACGACAGCACTCACATCAGTGGAACAGTGAGTCTTTCTCAGCCAGGCAAGATGGTATTGTCTGTGCCTTATGAACATGGCTGGACAGTATATGTAGATGGAGAAGAAGTGGAGACCGGACTGTTCGGGGAATGTCTGATGACGATTTCTTTACAAGCCGGAGACCATGAAATCAGTATGGAGTACGTTCCCTATGGCAGAAATGCCGGCATTATCCTGAGTGTTATCAGTCTTGCATGTTTCATGGGGTGTTGTTTTAAACGAAAGAAGCGGAAAGCATAAAGGGGGGGAAGAAGTTCCCCCCTCTCTTAAAACTCTACTCGATACACCACACAGGCATGTGGTTTCAACTTCGCAGCAATCATTCCTCTGGAAGAAGCGGCCATATTACCCGTCCAAAGATCTGTCAGTCTTGCGGAAGAGGTATAATAGCCTAAATCATGCAGAGAAACATCTATCGTCTGCGTTTTTTCGCTCAAATTAAACAATGCTACATAATTTTCACCCTTGTGGTTGTTGTCTGCCTGCCAGATTGCTTTTGCATCATCACGACAAATCTGATGTGGTACGCAGTCAGGAGTCAACATGGCAAGAATCTTGCGGTTGGTCAGAAGGCTCAATGTTTCCTCATCCAACTGAGTCATCTCTGTACCAAGCATAAGGGGAGATCCAAAGAGACACCAGAGGGTCATCATGGTTTTGGCTTCCTCTAAAGTGAAGTTGCTCTTGCGTATTTCTCCGAAGCCTTTTCCGATCATACCCAAACGCAACATATCGCAATCGGGATAACAGCCTTTACGTACATGGGTTTGCCAGAGTTCGCAGTACCAAAACATTTTTTTCAAAGCTTTGAAATTATCCTGGAAATCATCGCTCATTCTCCACATATTTGCATGTGTGGCATAATGCCAGCCTTCTTCAAGCAGAGCAGGTCCCGGTGAAAGAGAGAGCACCATAGGACGTCCACATTTTTTGATGGCCTTGTAAAGCATTTCAATTTCGAGACGGCAGGAGCTGTTGTCATGGCGGCAGATATCGTCACATTTGATAAAGTCAATTCCCCAGGAGGTGTACAATTTAAAAAGGGAATCATAATAATCCTGACTGTGTTCCTGTGCAGTATGGCGGGGAAAACCATGCACGATATGTATGCCGAATTTTAGTCCCAATTTGTGAATATGATCTGCCAAGGGTTTAAAACCGGCACCGCCGACAGCAGAAGGAAAGCTGGCAGGATCAGGAAGCCTATTCCAGTCAGTGGCTACAACAATGTATTCCCAGCCGTATTCTTTCAGGTTTTTTGCCATGTAGTCCGCATTGGCTTTCACCTGCTCCTCGTTGACTTTTGTGTCATAGTAATCATAACTGTTCCATCCCATAGGAGGGGTGGGTGCAAAATCGTTTTTTTTCATGATAAGACCCTCCTTGACTTGATAGTAGCAGAGCCCTAAAAAACGAATCCAAGAACGCTGCCCTATATATAGATTATACAATATTTAGATAATTTATGAAAGTAAAAATAGCTTTATGCACAAAAAAATTAGCTCACACTCAGATTGGCGTATTTCTTCGGAGATACGCCAACTGCTTTGGTAAAGGCTTTGAAGAAATTGCTGTAGTCTGTGAAGCCACTCTTTTCAAAAGCTTCCGCAACAGAAGCGCCGCTGTTTAACAGGGATTTTGCAATACTGATCCTGCGGGCAGTGATATATTTGTTGATGGTGGTTCCTGTAGCTGCCTTGAAGATGCGGCAAATGTAGGATTCACTCAGGTAAAAGGCTTCAGCCAGCTGGGTGGTGCTCAAAGGATTGGCGATATTATTGTTGATGTATGATAATATATCATCCACCTGATGGTTGTACTTGAATTCGGCAGTGGCTTCCGGTACTTCATTATTTAGGGAAAGCTGGTTGATCATGATCATCAGTTCCATGAAAGCAGCCCGTTCAATAATATCATGTGCATATCCGTCTGCGGAGATGATCTTATTGATAAAATAAAGAAAACGTTTTTGTTGGTCTTTATTCAGGGAGACTTTATGGGAGAACCAATTCGGTCTTTCTGTAAAGCAAGCACCCAGATTGGTGGTATTGGTGGAAATCTCCCTGAAAAAGTCAGGATGAATAGAGATAACGATCCTTTCATGGATCATGCTGTCAATTTGGGTCAGTTTGTGGCTCTCATACTGGTTGATAATAAATAAATCACCGGGAGCAATGCCATAGAATTTATTATCGATCAGAAACTGTCTGCCTCCGGAGATGGAGTAGTATAGTTCATAACAGTCATGGATGTGCATATCCATGGCTTTTTCTTCTTTATATAACTTTGCAATGGCAAAGGTTTTTTCTTTTAAGCAATTTTCAATGGCAACATGGCAGGAAGAGAGTTCTTGCATGCAATACCTCCTTAGATATAATTTCGTTTGTTTCCATGTAATTTTGTATGTTTCCATAATAGTTTACTATATTGTTCAAAATTTGCAAGATTTTTGGCTGAATTTGAATGGAAATAGTGATTATATTCTATTATAATACAAGTAACATGTATGTGTTTACATATAGGCAAGATTATTGTTGGATATTTTACAAAAATGTGATACAATGTAAGTGCTTACATGAAATGAGTAGTCTGCCCTAACGGCAGAGGAAAGAGAGGCGTAAGGTGGAACTTAGAACAGCAGTATCCCCAAGAGATGTAAAGCATTATACGACAGATCGTCTTAGAGAGGAATTCCTGATTCAGGATCTCTTTGTTCCGGGACAGATTAAATTGGTATACAGCCACATCGACAGAATCATCACCGGAGCGGCAGTGCCTGTAGAGCCGATTGCTTTAACAGCCGGAGATGAACTTCGTGCAGAGTATTTTTGTCAGAGAAGAGAATTAGGTGTTATCAACATTGGAGGCGCAGGAACCATTACTATTGATGGACGAGTATACAATGTTGGTTACAAAGAGGCAATGTATATCGGAATGGGTTCAAAAGATATCGTATTTGCCAGTGATGATGCATCTGCACCTGCTAAGTTCTATCTCAATTCCGCTCCTGCACACAGAACCTGTCCCACTGTTTTGATCAAGCCGGAAGGAACTCCTGAAGAAGGTGTTGTTATCGTTAAAGAAGAGAACAAGGTGGAATTGGGAACTTTAGAAGATGCAAACCATAGAGTCATCTGTAAGTACATTCTTCCCGGTCAGGTAGAAAGCTGTCAGCTGGAAATGGGTATGACCAGATTAGAGCCGGGCAGTGTATGGAACACAATGCCTTGTCATACACACGACAGACGTATGGAAGTTTATCTGTACTTTGAAATACCTGAAGATGCATTTGTTATGCATTTCATGGGTGAAGCACAGGAGACCCGTCACATCGTTATGAGAAATGAAGAAGCTGTGATTTCTCCAAGCTGGTCCATCCATTCAGGATGCGGTTCCAGAGCATATACCTTTATCTGGGGCATGGTAGGAGAGAATCAGGATTTTGATGATATGGACGGTATTTCCAACAAGGATTTAAAATAATTAAAACTATATATAATAAAGGAGAGTGTATTATGAGTACATGTTTTTCACTTGAGGGTAAGGTGGCATTAGTAACCGGCGCTTCTTATGGTATTGGTTTTTCCATCGCATCTGCATACGCAGAAGCAGGCGCAACAATTTGCTTCAATGACATCAATCAGGAACTGGTTGACAAAGGTCTTGCAGCATACGCAGAAAAAGGCATCAAGGCACATGGTTATGTATGTGACGTTACCAACGAAGATGCAGTAAATGCAATGGTAGCACAGATTGAAGAAGAAGTTGGCGTGATTGATATCCTTGTTAACAATGCAGGTATCATCAAACGTATCCCTATGCATGAAATGACTGCTGCACAGTTCAGACAGGTTATCGACATCGATCTTAATGGACCTTTTATCATGTCTAAGACAGTTATCCCTTCCATGATTAAAAAGGGACATGGCAAGATCATCAACATTTGTTCTATGATGTCAGAACTTGGTCGTGAAACTGTATCTGCATACGCAGCTGCAAAGGGCGGCTTAAAGATGCTTACCAAGAATATCTGTTCTGAATATGGTCAGTACAATATTCAGTGTAACGGCCTTGGACCCGGTTATATTGAAACTCCTCAGACGGCGCCTCTTCGTGAGACTCAGCCTGATGGAAGCAGACATCCATTCGACCAGTTCATTTGTGCGAAGACCCCTGCTAACAGATGGTTGAAACCTGAAGAACTTGCCGGTCCTGCTGTATTCCTTGCTTCAGAAGCATCTAATGCTGTAAACGGACATATCCTGTATGTAGATGGCGGTATCCTTGCTTACATCGGAAAACAGCCTTCATAATCTAAAAATAACATAAAACATTTGTCAGCTGCAAAATAGGGTATTTTGCAGCTGACTGTTGTGAAATTAAGAAATAGAGGTATAATTGTTATGAAAATTGCTTTAATTAATGAAAATAGTCAGGCTGCAAAGAATGAATTAATTTGTGCAACTTTGAAAAAAGTTGTTGAGTCTATGGGACATGAAGTGTATAATTATGGTATGTATGGTGCAGAAGATCCGAATGCTTTGACATATGTGCAGAATGGTATCCTTGCTGCAGTACTGATTAACTCCGGCGCAGCAGATTTTGTTATTACAGGCTGCGGTACCGGTGAAGGCGCTATGCTTGCAGCCAACTCTTTCCCGAAGGTACTTTGCGGACATGTTACTTCTCCGCTGGATGCATATCTGTTTTCACAGGTTAACGATGGTAACTGTGTAGCAATGCCTTTTGCACAAGGCTTTGGCTGGGGTGGTGAACTGAATCTGGAATATACATTTGAAAAATTGTTCTGTGCTCCCGGTGGCGGTGGATATCCAAAGGAAAGAGTGGTTCCGGAACAGAGAAACAAAAAGATTTTGGATCAGGTAAAAGAAGTGACCCATGTGGATATGGTTACTATTTTAAAGAATCTTGACAGAGAATTGGTAAAGGGTGCTCTGTCAGGTGCTAAATTTGAAGAACTTTTCTTTGCAAATTGCAAGTGTGACAAGATCGCAGAGGCAGTGAAGGAAATTCTTGCTTAGTTGGTAAGCAGCTATAAACTATATATAATGGCTTATATGGATAAGTCAGGATGGAGGAAAAATGAATGCAGTTTTAGAACAACTTAACAAAATCGGTATTGTTCCTGTTGTTGTAATTGACAGAGTAGAAGATGCAGTACCGCTGGCAAAGGCTCTTTGTGCAGGTGGACTGCCTTGTGCAGAAGTTACTTTCCGTACTGCTGCAGCAGCAGGTGCTATCAAGGCTATGACAGATGCTTTCCCTAATATGTGTGTAGGTGCAGGTACTGTTTTAAATGCAGCGCAGGTTGATGCTGCTGTTGAAGCCGGCTCTAAATTTATTGTCAGCCCGGGTTTAAATCCTAAGACCGTGAAATATTGTATTGAAAAGAATGTTCCCATCACACCGGGTACTTCAAGCCCTTCTGATATTGAACAGGCTATTGAACTTGGTTTGGAAGTAGTAAAATTCTTCCCGGCAGAACAATCCGGAGGTCTTGCTAAGATCAAGGCTATGGCAGCTCCTTATGTAAATATGAAATTCATGCCTACCGGTGGTATTAATGCAAAGAATTTAACTTCTTACCTTGATTTTCCTAAGATTATTGCTTGCGGTGGCTCTTGGATGGTTCCCGGCGATCTGATCAAAGCAGGTGAATGGGACAAGATCGAACAGCTGACCAGAGAAGCAGTTCAGACAATGTTGGGATTTGAACTTGCTCATGTTGGTGTGAATGCTGAAAACGAAGAAGAAGCTTTAAAGGCAGCTAACAGATTTGCATTTCTTTTCGGCATGCCTGCAAAAGTTGGTAACAGCTCTATCTTCGCAGGCACCGCTTTAGAAGTTATGAAAGAGCCTTACCTTGGCAAAAACGGCCACATTGCTATCAGAACCAACTATATCGACAGAGCAGTGAACTATATGGAAACTGTACTGGGTGTAGAATTCAACGAAGAATCTGCTAAGAGAGACGCTAAGGGTGCTCTGAAGGCAATCTATCTGAAGGAAGAAATCGGCGGTTTTGCTGTACATCTGGTTCAGAAGTAATATTATCGTATAAGCTCGTAGCGGGCAAGGATAAAAGCATCAGCAACAGCCTTGCTTGCAAGAGCATGTTGTTGAATGCTTTTAGGCTTAGTTGCGACAGCAACGGATAACGAGCAAACTTGTTTGCGAGTGTGCACGCTACGTAAAAATAAATTTAATATGCGAAAGGAATTTACAACAATGGCAAAAGTAATTACAATGGGCGAGATCATGCTCAGACTTTCAACTCCTAACAATGAAAAATTCATCCAGGCTGACGAATTTGATGTATGCTACGGCGGCGGCGAAGCTAATGTTGCAGTTTCATTGGCTAATTATGGTCATGATGCAGAATTCGTTACTGCAGTACCGGACAATGAAATCGGTGAATGTGCAGTTGCTGCTTTGAGAAAATATAATGTCGGTACAAAGCACATCGCTAAATGTGGCGAAAGACTTGGTATCTACTTCTTAGAGACCGGTTCTTCTATGAGACCTTCCAAGGTTGTTTATGATAGAGCACATTCTTCTATCTCTACAGCTACTGAAGCTGATTTTGATTTTGATGCAATCTTCGCAGGTGCTGACTGGTTCCATTTTACAGGTATCACTCCTGCAGTTTCTGACGCAGCAGCAGAACTAACCGAAAAGGCTCTTATCGCAGCGAAGAAGGCAGGTGTTAAGGTTTCTGTAGACCTGAACTTCCGTAAGAAACTGTGGTCTTCTGCAAAGGCTCAGAAGGTTATGACCAACTTAATGCAGTACGTTGACGTATGTATCGGAAATGAAGAAGATGCAGAATTGGTTCTTGGCTTCAAGCCGGGCGAAACTGACGTTACCAGCGGCGAATTAGAGCTTGCTGGCTACAAGTCAATCTTCGAACAGATGGTAGAAAAATTCAACTTTGAATATTGCGTATCTTCTTTACGTGTAAGCCGTTCCGCATCCGACAATGGCTGGTCAGCTTGTATGTATTCAAGAGACACCAAGGAGTTTTATCATTCCAAAGAGTATCATGTTCATCCTATCGTTGACCGTGTAGGCGGTGGTGACTCCTTCGCAGCAGGCGTGATCTGTGGATTAGTAGATGGAAAAGATTTCAAGGCAGCTTTAGAATATGGTGTTGCAGCATCTGCTCTCAAGCATACGATCCCCGGTGACTTCAACTTAGTATCCAGAAAAGAAGTAGAAACACTGGCAGGCGGCGATGCTTCCGGACGTGTACAGCGTTAATAAGCGTGTTAATAACGTGAGGCAAGCTCACGAGGAAGAATACAAAAGGGATTATCGCAAAATGTTTGATATGCGTGCAGCAGATTATATTCAGCCGGATATCTCCCATGCAGGGGGTATTATGGAATTAAGGAAGATTGCTGCTGAGGCGGAAAGCAGATACATCCCCTTCGCACCCCACAATCCATCCGGTCCTGTGGCAAATGCTGCAACACTGCAGCTGGCAGCGACTTGCCCCAACTTCTGCATTTTGGAGATTATGTACAGTGATGTGGAGTGGAGAAAAGATGTGGTCAATGAATAATTAGAGTATCAGGATGACTATATCACCATTCCGAATAAGCCGGGTCTCGGTATTGAGATTAATGAAGAGGAATGCCTGAAACATCCTTATCAGCCTCATACTTTGAGACATTACACAGGAGCGCTGACAGATATCCGCCCTGCAAAGAGTGAGTTTTATTTTTAAATGCAGATGTAAAATAGAAAGGATTGTTGAAAAATATGAAGAGAGCAATGTTAGTAACAGGCGGCACGTTGGGAATCGGTCTGGCAACTGCAGAAAGATTTGCAAAGGAAGGATATGATATGTACATTACTTCCAGAAACGGTGAGCGTGCGTAGGAAGCAGCGGAGCTGATAGCTGGAAAATATGGTGTCTTTGCCAAAGGCTATGGATTGGATATCCGGGACGAACAGGCGATTATCAACATGTTTGGGGAGATTGATGCGCAGGGAAGAATCGTAGAAACTGTGGTATTGAATGCAGCAGATATGGGCTTTGGTACAGATCCGGTAAAGGGAATGGATTTCTTTACCGTTCCTGTGGAAGAATTTCAGAGAGTATTTGAGACCAATTTGGTGTGAAATTTCATGATTGTCAGACAGGCAGCTCTGAGAATGAAGGAGCAGCACAAAGGGGCTATCGTGTTTATCAGCTCCAACATTGCCTACAGAGCGATTCCAAACCGCAGTGCTTACTGTGCTTCTAAAGGAGGCATTAATGCGATGTCCAAGGCTTTTGCCATTGATTTAGGTCCTTACGGAATCCGCAGCAATGTAGTGCTTCCGGGAACCATTAAGACCCAGAGATGGGTGGAAATGGGCTCAAAACAGATTGTCAACGGCAGCCTGACTCCCATTGGAGATATTTCGGACTTTGAGGACATCGCCAATGCTGTCTGGTATTTAGGCAGTGATGAGTCCAAGAATGTGACGGGTACGGAAATCCTTGTGGACGGTGGTATGAGCTGCCAGCTATATCCACAGCTGTTAAATGAGCTGAAAAGAAAAGACATGGAGAATCTGTAAGATGAAAGAGCTGGAAATTTTAGATTACAAAGGGGAAGGATATTTTTCCCCATACAGCTTTGAAGGCTGGAAGGTGGCATTTTTAAACCATGCGGAAAGATTTACAAGTCAGGGGATCGCCTATCTGGAGCGGCACAAGGAAACCGATGAGGTCTTTGTGCTGTTGTCCGGGCAGGCAACCCTTCTCATAGGAGCGGAAATTCCAGAGGAGAAAACTTCCCATAGCGTTCCTGTGCAGGTTCATAAAAATGAAATGGAACCGGGACAGCTCTATATCGTCAAAAAGAATGCATGGCACAATATCATGGTGTCGGAAGATGCCAAGGTACTGATTGTGGAGAATGCGGACACCTGCCGGGAAAATACGGAGTACATGGAGTATAAGTCATCCCTTCCTTAGAATCTGGGATGGCGTACTTCCGGTCTTTCTTTTAAATAGTGTACTGAAATAATAAATATCTTCGAAGCCGCTTAACAGAGCGGCTTCTGTTACGTTTACTTCCCCGGAAAGCAGCAGGTCACGGGCGTTTTCGATGCGCAGATCCATAATGTACTGCATGGGAGACGTGCCGTAGGCTTCATGGAAGAGCCTCCGAAAATAGGAAACACTTAAGTCGATGGAGGCTGCCAGTTCCTCCACGGAAATTTCTTTTCTGAAATTTTCCTGAATCTCTTTTCTGGCCTTTTCTAACTTCCGGATATGGGGAACCTTGTGGTAGGGCATCTCTGAGAGAATCATTTTGTACAAAATCTCTGTAGCTAAATAATTACACTTTACCTGATACAGGGGATTTTTGCCGGTCCATGCAGCGGAGGCATCCAGAAAACGCTTGCGGATGGCGTCATCAGTATTTTCCCAGATCAGGATTGATTTGTGAAAATACTGATCCGCGGATGCGTTGGTCTCCATGCGGAACAAAATATTGATAAAGCTCCAGGGGTGATCCGGATTGGTTCTGCCGGACCGCATGGTTCCGGACGGAAAAACGATAACATCATCTTTCTTAACGAGATACTTCTTCCCATCGATGGTATATTCGGTTTCTCCATCCAAAACATAGGCAACAGCATAATATTCCTCATAATATAAATTTTCTACATGCCAGCCTACGCTGTTTGTTCTCTCGATAATACGTGTAATCTCTGTGAGCCTGAAATCTATATTTTCCATTTTCTTCCATCCATGTCTTGGGGGTAGTATCAAAACTACCTGTTTTTTATTTGTACCTGTTTTTTGTAAGCGTTTTTTAAAGAGATTCCCTCTCGTTCTTATTTTACAGTTTCGGATAATAAAAAGCAAGTAATTTAGTGGCGAAATATACAAATAATAATTTTTTTGTAAATTGTTCGGAATAGAGTTTTCCAGTATGATTAAATTAAAAGAAACAGCGAAAACAACAAAGGAGGTATTTTTATGGATTTAGAAAATTTGATCAAATCCAGAACCCAGAAAAAAACGGCTGAGTTTCCTATTAGCGAAAAGGAATTGTGTGACCGGTACGAGCAGGTGACAACGCCAATGGTCAATGATGTTCTGCGTGAAATGGAGTTGCTTTACCAGACATTTCCCAATAACATCCTGCCTCTTCGTGAGGAGATGAAGGTGGCCGGTATTGCCTTTACCATCAAAGGCAGCAAGAACTTAAGTCTGGAAGATGAAATGGTGGAGAGAGCCAAGATGCTGGAAGCGATTCCCACAAACAGTGTGGTGGTTTGGGACACCTGTGAGGATGACGAATCGGCACAGTGGGGAGAGATCATGACCATGGCATCCATCCGTCAGGGCTGCCGTGGGGCTATTGTAGACGGCGGTGTGCGGGATACCAACAAGGTATTGGAGCAGAATTTTCCGGTATTCTGCAAGTACAGAAGCTCCAACGGTATGCTGGGACGTTTCCGTCTCATCGGTTATCAGATGCCTGTGGTCATGGGCAAGGTGCATGTGTATCCCGGAGACGTGGTGCTGGCGGATATTGACGGCGGTATCTGTATACCCCGTGAGATTGCATATGAGGTGCTGGTGAGAGCTGAACAGATTCGGGACAATGAAGTGGAGATCAAAGAAATGGTGGGCAGCGGCATGACTCCTACCCAGGTTGTGGCAAACGGCGGGTATTTCTAAGGCAAAATTGCCCGGTTTGAAGGATATTCGGATGAGGTTTCAAGAAAGAAAATGAAAACAGAATTGCCGCATAGACGGCAGAATGGAGGAAGACTATGATTCAGTACAACAATAAAAACGTAATCGTAACAGGTGCAAGCGGCGGTATGGGTGTGATCCTGTGTAGAAAATTGGCAGAGCAGGGAGCGAAACTGTCTCTGTGTTCCAATGATGAAGCAGGACTGAAGGCATTGGCCGAAGATCTGAGCAAGGTGACAGAGGTTTTTGCAAAGGCAGTAGATATTACAAATGAGGCGGAAGTGGCTGACTTCTTTGCAGAGGCTTATGAAAGGAACGGAGAATTTTCTGCCATGGCTAATCTGGCGGGACTTTCCATTCCCTGTAAGATTCCGGAAGCAGATCTCAGTGTCTATGAGACCATTATGGACGTAAATGTAAAGGGAACCTTCCTTGCAGGCAAGTATTATGCAAAGAATGCGGCAAAACCGGCGATCATTGTAAACATCGGCAGCACTGCAGCAAAGACTGCAAATGCAAATGCGCCTTTATACTGTACTGCAAAGGCAGCAGTAAACATGCTTTCTCAGGGAATGCTTTTACAGATGGGATCTCAGGATATCCGGGTAACCACTATCAATCCGGGTGGGGCAGATACACCCTTCTGGGGCACCAGAGCAGTTGACCGAAGTAAGCTCATGCAGGCAGAGGACGTGGTGGATATCATTCTTTTTGCCCTGACTTCCAGCCCAAGGGTGCAGATTCATGATATTTATTTTGAGAGCTCTGCAAGATTCTAAGCAGCGAAGACAAATAACTGGTGAAAATTCCGGAGTGGGTGAAAACCTCCGGAAAAGGAGAAATAGACGATGAAAAAAATTCAAGTTCTGAATTTAGCAGAAAAGCTGATGGGACGATATGAATCCCAGCATGAGACGGTAAAGGCTTACTATGGGCTGCTTGCCTACTATGCGCTGGCACAGGCTGCTGTTGCCGGTGAAAAAGAAGAAATTTTGCAGAAATGTGTGGACTATTTAGCACAGTATCCGGACCGATTTGAACATCCTTACTATAATTTTGAGTCTTACAGGGCTGGAGGCAATGGCAAGGCCTGGCTGTTCATGAAGGGGCTTATGCCGGATGCGGAGGCAGACATCCGCAAATTTGCGGAGCTTACCTACAATGGGCCTGCCGGTGAAAATGGTATTTTGTGCTGGCCCGGCAGACCAGAGCGTATCTGGATCGATGTGGTCACATGTACCACACCTTTTATGTTGTATGCAGGTCTGGCTCTGAAGGAAGAAAGATACATAGATTTTGCCGCTGAGCAGTGTTTTAAGATGTATGAACTGTTTCTGGATCAGACCTGCGGATTGCTGCATCAGGCGAAAGGCTTTATGGAAAATCCTAAGCGTATGTCAGCGGATCATTGGAGCAGAGGAAACGGCTGGGGACTTGTAGGGCTGGCAGAGTTGGTGCGCTATCTGCCCAAGGACTCTAGGCACAGGTCAAAAGCAGAAGAATGTTTCAAAGACATGATGGGGGCGATCCTGCCCTATCAGACCCGGAGAGGGCTTTGGAGACAGGAACTCACAGCGGAGTACGCATGGGAGGAATCCTCCGGTACAGGTTTGATCTTATACTGTATGGGCATCGGTCTGCGTCTGGGGCTGCTGCAGGAGGAAGGATACCGTGGAGCATTTGAAAAGGGCATCCATGCACTGGCGGAGTACTGCATCACAGATGATTTTGCTACCTATCGCTCCTGTCCGGGCTGTCTTTGTCCGGGAAATGGTGCCGGAAAGGGAAGTGTGCAGGCATACCTGACGGAAAAGATTCCTCAGAAGGATGAGGTACATTCCTACGGCTGTATGATGCTGGCGTTTGTGGAGGCTTATAAAAACAATCTCTTAGAAGTGGAGATTCAAGGGAAAATCAATTAAATACGGAACTGCACAGAAAGCAGTCAGGAGGTATATTTTGAGCGATAAAAAAATAGTGATCTGTGATTTGGATCACGAAGATGTAGAAACAGAGAGAGGGGTGCTTGAGGCGGCCGGCTATGAATTTGACTGGCTGCACTGCAGAACTCAGGAGGAAGTCATTGAAAATTGTAAAGAAGCTGTGGTGCTGATGAATCAGTATGTAAAGATGGACCGCAGGATCTTTGAAGCTCTGCCAAAGGTAAAATGTGTGGTGCGATATGGTGTGGGCGTGGACAACATTAATTTAGAGGACGCGGATGCATTTGGTGTGCAGGCCTGCAATGTGCCGGACTATGGCACCCGGGAGGTGGCGGATCAGGCGCTGGCAATGATGATGTGCCTTACCAGAAAGGTGGCCTTTACCAATTCATTGATTCGCAAAGGGGTATGGGATTACCGCAGGGAAATTCCCATTTACAGAATGAATGAAATGACCGTGGGCATCTACGGCATCGGCAGGATCGGCAGTGAATTTGCAAAAAGAGTACATGCCATGGGCTGCAAGGTGATTGCCTATGATATTGAGGCGGGTAAGAGAGGCAGAAGTTTTCCGGACTTTGTGGAGTTTGTGACGGCAGAGGAACTGATAAGGCAGTCGGATATCATATCCATTCACTGCCCTTTAAGACCGGACACCTATCATGTGTTCGGTAGGGAACAGTTCAAGGCAATGAAAAACTCCGCATATATCGTCAATGTGGCAAGAGGCGGTATCATTGATGAAGAGGCGCTGGAATGGGCACTTGCAAACAAAGAAATCGCAGGTGCGGCGCTGGATGTGGTGGAGCATGAGCCGCTGACAGCAGATACCCCGTTACTGAAGCATGATAACTTTATTGTCAGCCCCCATACAGCATGGTATTCCGAGGAATCTGCAGAGGAACTGAACCGAAAAGTGGCTGAAGAGGCAGTGAGATTCATGAAAGGGGAGCCGGTGCATTATCCGGTGAATCATCCTTTCGGAAAATGAAAAATATAGGAGGAATGAATGGATGAAAGCAATTCAGTTTTTAGAAGCAAATCATATTGATGTAAGCGATGTAGAGATGCCTAAGGTACCGGAAGGTTGGGCGCTTATTAAGGTGTCCCATGCAGGCATCTGCGGCACGGACTTAAATATTTATGCAGGAACCCATCCCCGTGCAAAGGCACCTTTGACCATGGGACACGAGTTTTCCGGTGTGGTGGCACAGGACTGTGACAGATTCCCGGCAGGAACCCGTGTGACAGTGTACCCGTTGATTTCCTGCGGAAAGTGCGAGCCCTGCACCTCCGGCAATAAGCATGTGTGCAATACGCTGGGCCTGTACGGTATCGACACTGCAGGCGGTATGGCTGAGTATGTGGCAATTCCACAGGATCAGCTGATTCCATTACCGGAAAATGTTTCCTTTAAGGTAGGCGCATTTATCGAACCTATCGCTGTAACGGTACATACCCTGCGTGAGACCGGTTTTGTGCCGGGAGACAATGCCATTGTGTTCGGCTGCGGCACCATCGGCCTTTGCCTGGCATTGACCTTAAAGCAGTTCGGCGTAGGAGACATGGTGCTGGTGGAAACCGATGCAGCGAGACTGGCACTGGCAAGAGAGCTGGGCTTTGAGGCAGTCAATCCGCTGGAAGTCAGTCTGGAAGAGATTGTAAAGAAATATACAAAGGGCAATGGTTTTGATCGTGTTTATGACTGTGCCGGTGCAGCAGCAGTGGCAGCAGGTCTTTTGGATGCGGTAAAGGTAAGAGGTCAGATCGTGATCGTGGCATCCTACAAAAAGCCCCCTCAGATGCCTTTCTTTAAGGGCATGGCAAAGGAAGTGTCCATCCATTTTGTGAGAGTGTACAGACAGAAGGATTTCGCCATTGCAGCAAAAATGGCGGAGAAAGAGCCTCTGTTTGAGAAAATCATTACCCATGTGCTGCCTGTAGAGGAGGCACAGAAGGGATTTGATCTGCTGTTCACACCGGGTACAGGTGCTGTGAAGGTAATGTTTGAATTCTAGAGAGGGAGCAAGTTATGAATTTATTTGATTTAACAGGTAAGACCGCCATCGTCACCGGCGGCAATAAAGGCCTTGGCAAGGGTATGGCAGAAGGACTGTGTGAAGCAGGGGCAAAGGTTGTCATTCTGGCATCCAGTGAAAGTGTATATGAAGCAGCAAAAGAATTCTGTGAAAAAGGCTATGATGTGACAGGTATCCGCTGTGATCTGGGCAGTGAAGCGGATATAGAAAAGGCATTTTCGCAGGCACTGGAGGTACTTGACGAAAAGCTGGACATTTTGGTGAATAATGCAGGCATCCAGAGAAGAAATCCCTGCGAAGAGTTCCTTATGAGTGACTGGGATGATGTGATCAACGTAAACTTAAGAGCAGTATTTAAGCTGTGTCAGCTGGCTGGCCGCAATATGTTGGCCCATGGAGGCGGCAAGATCATCAATTTAGCTTCCATGTTGAGCTTCTTTGGGGGATTTACAGTTCCCGCATATGCGGCAGCAAAGGGCGGCGTGGCGCAGCTGACAAAGGCGCTGGCAAATGAATGGGCCTCTAAGGGAATCTGTGTCAATGCCATTGCACCGGGTTATATGGCTACCCAGATGAATACCCGACTGATAGAAGATCCCAAGAGAAATACGGAGATTCTGGCGCGCATTCCCATGGGAAGATGGGGCAATGAGCAGGATATGAAGGGTGTTGTGGTATTTTTAGCCTCCAAAGCCAGCGATTACTTAAGCGGCGCAGTGATTCCGGTAGACGGCGGTTATTTGGGAAGGTAGCGGAAAAGAGGGAAGGATGAAAGTATTCAGAGAAGCTTCAGAAGCGGCAGATTATGATGTGATCGTTGCCGGAGGCGGTGTGGCCGGAGTGGCAGCGGCTGTTTCTGCCAGCCGGATGGGCAAGAGAACGCTTTTGATTGAGAAGACCATCGGGCTGGGAGGACTTGCCACCAATGGATTGGTTAATTTATTTGTACCCATGTGCAATGGCAGAGGGGTACAGATCATCAAGGGAATGGCGGAAGAAATGCTGCGTCTCTCGGTAAAATACAGTTACGATACAATCCCAGAAGCATGGAGAAACGGCGAACAGGGGCAGGGAGAGCGGTCAAGATATCTTACAAAGTTTTCAGCACCCATTTATACATTGGCATTGACAGAATTTATGAAATCGGAAGGTGTGGAGCTGTTGTTTGATACAGTGATCACTGCCCCCGTCATGGAAGGGAATACTTGTAAAGGTCTGGTGGTAGAGAACAAGAGCGGCTGTCAGTTCTACGGAGCAAAAATGATCATTGATACTACAGGTGACGGGGATGTGCTGTTCCGGGCCGGGGTGCCGACCATTCAAGGGCAGAATTTTCACAGTTATTTTCCTAAGAGTGTGACACTGGAAACCTGTAAAAAGGTTGTGGAAACAGAAAATATATCCAAACTGTACGGCAATCTGTACAGCGGAGGAAGGGCTACGCTGTATGGAGAATACCAGCCCGAGGGCAAACCCACCAGAGGCGGTACTACGGTAGAGGATGTTACAGAATATGTGATAGAGAATCATTTGGAATGCTTGGAGAATATCAAAAAGGATGATCGTTGGAAGCGTACCATCGTGACCTTGCCCAACATGCCGCAGTTTCGGACTACCAGACATATTGATGGGGATTATACCTTGCAAACGGATGATGCATACAGACATTTTGAGGATTCCATAGCTGCTATTTGCGATTTTGACAGAAGAGATTTTCTTTATGAGGTTCCTTACAGAACGCTGATCAGGCAGGAATTTCCCAATCTGATCACAGCGGGCAGAAGCGCTGCGGCTGACGGTTATGCGTGGGATGTGCTGCGGGTGATTCCGCCTGCCATTCTCACTGGACAGGCAGCAGGAGTGGCTTGTGCGTTGGCGATAGATGAGCAGACGGATATCTGCCATGTGAATATTAAGAAACTGCAGGAAATCCTGGCCGGACAGAACGTAATGATTCATTTTTCGGATGATTTGATTTCGAAAGAGGAGATGGAAGATGTGTATGCCGGCGCAGAAGACCATGTGTAATGCAGATAAAGGAGTGAACGTTTATGTCAAATAGTAATTACAAAACCTTTGACCCGGTAAATGTGGCTCGTCTGGCCATAAATTATCTGACGGAAATGACGGACGAGGCCTATGATTATCTGCCTTATTGGCTGATCCTTCCCCATAAAAAGCCGGCGGAGGCTGCACACTGTAAAGTGGATGATGCGGAACTGGTGGCCTCCTGGTTTGAAGGATTGTCCTGTGCAAGGGAGATTGTGGGCACAGATGGGGGGCAAAAGCAGCAGGAAGCTTTCCGCAGACATTTGATGAAGTCATGGGGCGAGCATGGCCTTCGATATCATGAAAAATACCCATGGACCCATACCATGCATGCATCTTTTCATGAGATGGGGTATGTACTTTCTGCTCTGAACAGGTGTCTGGTGTTAAATCTGCAGGATACAGAGGCGGAGGAAAAGGCGGCCGGGCTGGTAAAAGGTATGTTGGAACTGGTCATCCGCAGAAGGACAAAGGTCTTCTGGTCAGGGGATTCACAGGAGGCACAGAAGGTATATGAATTTCCCAATGATATTTATCTGAAGGAGGGCGGTTTTGATATGAGTTATCATACGGGCCGCGGGGAACAGGCGATCCGCAACGGAGTGATCTTGTATCCTCTGGTGCAGCGTTATGCGCTTACCGGTGATGAAAATGCGCTGGAACTTGCGGTGGGATATGCCAATTTTCTGCTGGGTCCCTCCAGATATTTTTCTTACAATATGGAATTTTTAGGACATGTGCATTCTTCCATGTGGGTGGCATCCGGGCTGGTCATGCTGGGAAGAGTTACGGGAGAATCTTTCTATGTGAAAAAGGGCAAGGAGGCATATGATTATGTCCGTTCCATGACCTCTTCTTTCGGCTGGGTTCCGGAATATGCAAAATGGCATCCCATGAAGGAAGAACACTGTGAGACCTGCTGTATTAAGGATATGCTGGAATGTGCCCACGAGCTGGTGCTTGCCGGTTATGAGGAGTACTGGGAAAACATTAATTCCTTTGTCAGAAATCAGCTGGTGGAAAATCAGGTGACCCACGCAGGATATGTGGTGACGGATGATACAAAGCCGGACGAGAACGGCATTACATATAAGAAGATTAACAAGAGAATGATCGGTGGTTTTACCGGAGGTTCTCTGCCCAATTCCATCAGTCTTACCAGATTCCGTTCCATTGCCGGATGCTGTGCGGGATTTGCACCTGTGGGCTTAAGACGGGTATGGAACATATCTATAGAAGAAACGGGTACCCGTGTGACCGTTAACATTCCGCTCAATAAGGAAGTGAGTAAGGCAGTGGTGCGCAGCTTTTATCCCAACGAGGGACGTATGGAAGTTACTTTAAAGGCGGCTGCAGAGGTGGCTTTCAGAAAGTATCCATGGATGGGAGATGAGAGTGCTGTGACGATAAACGTGAATGGGAAAGTGCATTCATGGGTGTCGCAGGGGAATCTGTTTGTGGTATCAGGTTTGGAGACCGGTGACAGAGTGGTGCTGGAACATCCGATGGAAACAGAAGTGAGAACGGAAATAGTCAGAGGGGAAGAATACAAAATTGTCTGGAGAGGTCCTGACGTGGTGGATATTCTGCCTCACGGAGAGCATCAGAGACTGTACCAGAGAGATTTGAGTGTGCCTTATGAGGAACCCACTCCGGAGCAGGTGACATTTACCGGAGCGTCGGATTACGGTCCTACACAGCAGAAGAAGTAAAATAAAGTATCATTTTGTAAGAGAAATGTAATGAAAGAGGAAAGAATATGACAAAAAAGTGGTTTGAGGATTCCTTTTATCGTAACCCACAGATCTTTCGTGTCAATGAGCTGGAAGATCATGCCTGTTTTATACCATTTCATGATCCGGATAAAGCCGGGGGTTTACGAGAGGAGTCGGAGGCATTTTATTCTTTGAACGGCACATGGAAGTTTCGATGGGTGCCGTCCGTTTATGAACTGGAGGACTTTACCGGGGCCGGATATGACTTTGAGGACTTTACGGATGTGAACGTGCCGGAATGCTGGCAGCTTCACGGTGCGGACAGAGCCCAATATCAGAGCTCTCCCTATACCTTCATTTTTGACCCGCCTTATGTGCCGGAGAAAAATCCGGCGGCAGGGTACTGCAGGGAGTTTGACTTTTCTGTAAAGGAGGGCAGGCGCTATGAACTGCATTTTGAGGGCAAGGACAGCTGCATCTATGTATGGCTCAACGGCAGTTTTGTGGGCTATGGAGAAGTTCCCCACAATGATTCTGCATTTGATGCGACATCGTATTTGAAGAATGGAAAGAACAGGCTCTGCGTCATGGTGCTGAAATGGTGTTCAGGTTCCTATCTGGATGATCAGGACAAACTGAGGCTGTCAGGGGTGTTTCGGGATGTATATCTTTTAGAAAGAAGTGAGCAGGGGATCAGAGATTTCAGGCTGATGACAACCAATGAGGGAAGTGTTCAGTTGACCGTGGAGGCACCATCACCTGTGGAAGTGCAGCTGATGGATCAGGGAAAGATGATTGGCAGCGGTATTGCATATGACGGAAAAATTGCATTTTCTATAGAAAAACCTGCCCTTTGGTATGCAGAAAAACCATATTTGTATGAAATCCTGCTTTTTAGTGAAGGTGAGTACATCCGGCACAGATTTGGATTCCGAGAAGTGGCTGTCAAAGATGGTGTCTTTATGGTGAACGGGAAACCGGTAAAGCTCTATGGGGTCAATCGTCATGATGCCAACCCGGACACAGGTTATGTGGTGGACAGGGATTTTGTGAAAAAAGAACTGATCCTGATGAAACAGCACAATGTCAATGCCATCCGAACGGCCCATTATCCCAATCTGCCATGGTTTTATGATTTATGTGACGAGCTGGGATTTTATGTGCTCAGCGAAGCGGATCTGGAGTGTCACGGCTGCCATTACGTGGAAGGGTGGGATGCACTTTTGGAAGAACTCATGTACAGCCCGGCAATACATGATCGTGTCAGTCGTATGCTGGAGTCTTTAAAGAACTATACTTGTATCGTTATCTGGTCGCTGGGAAATGAGTCTTCCTGGGGGACGAATCTGAAAAAAGAAGCTTACTACACCCGGGAATTTGATGAGACCCGTCTGCTGCATTATGAGAGGGCTTTTACAAAGTACACATCCATGAGTGCGGAAGAGAAAGAAGAACTGAATCGGCTGTTTGACTTTTACTGCCAGATGTATACCACACTGGAAGAGGTAGAGAAAATCTTTGAAGATGAAAGTATCAGGATTCCTTATCTGCTCAGCGAATACAGTCATGCCATGGGCAACAGCTGTGGCGATCTGGGCTTTTATGATGATATTTTCCAAAAGGATCCGCGGTTTGCAGGGGGATTTGTGTGGGAATGGTGTGATCACGGGATCCGTAAGCGGGACGAAGGGGGAAAGGAGTATATGGCCTACGGAGGAGATTTCGGTGAACACCATCATTTGTGGAACGTCTGTCAGGATGGTTTGGTGTCACCGGACAGAGTGCCCCATTCTGCTTTGAAGGAATTGAAGGCCGTGTATGCACCGGTACAAATCTTCATGGAGGAAAAGAAGTTGTATGTCCGGAACAGATGGGCATTTACGGATTTGCAGGAATGTGAGATCCGCTGGCAGATTCTGACAGAAGGGGAAGTGCAGGCGCAGGGAGTGTGTGAAGTGGATTGTCCTCCCGGAGAATGTGCAGAGCTTCCCGTTGCCATAGATGCAGCCCCATGGGATCCCAATACATATGTGATAGTCAAGGTACAGTTAAAGGAGGATATTAACTGGGCGGCGGCAGGCCATGTGATCGGTGCGGCAGGGTATTTCCTGCCCGAAGCGGACGTGGTGGAGGAAGCTTGCGGAGGCGCTGAAGCTGTCGGTGGGGATATGCCTCTGCTGCAGGAAATCGGAGCCGAATATGTGGTTTCCTGCAAGGCGTGTACTTATCTTTTCCGCAAAGATGAAGGTGTGTTGACCCAGATGATCATAAAGGGCAGGGAAATGCTGAAAGAGCCAATGGCATTTCAGTGCTTCAGAGCGCCTACCGACAATGATTATCGCTGGGGACAGGGGATCTCCATGCAGTGGAACAAAACAGGAGAGTTTGGCAATATTGAATATCCGGAACTTTCCGTGAAGAATTTCAAGGCACAAGAGACGGAAGAAGGCATATGTCTGTCCGGAGACTTTATCTTTGCAGTACAGGGCCGAAATTGGATCAGCCGCGGAACCCTCCAATACTTGATCCGCGGGGACGGCAGTCTGGAAATTGCCCAGCAGGGAAACTTTTCGGAAAAGCTGCCGTACTGGCTGCCAAGATATGGATATGTTTTTGTATTCAAAGAAAGTGCAGAGAGGATTCAGTATTTAGGATTGGGAGATGGGGAGTGCTATGAAGACAAGTGCCGTTATGCTTTGCCGGGAGTGTATCCCTATATCTGCGACAAGCCTGAAGAGATGTATGAGCGTCCCCAGGAATGCGGAAGTCACTGTAAAATTAGATGGGTGAAGCTGTGGAATGGGGAAAACAGTTTCCGGATTTCAGGAAAAGACTTTTCCTTCAGTGCAACCCACTATGATATGCATCAGGTGTCCAGGACCGCTCATCGTAAGGACCTGAGCCCCAAAGAGCATATGCATGTGAATGTGGACTATCGCATGAGCGGTGTGGGATCTGCTTCCGTAGGCGGCCAGTATCCTGTGAAGGAGTGCCGTATCAATCCGGGGGAAGGATTTGATTTCACCATCAAGCTTGGGGGAATCTGATTTGATCGCCCCGCAGTGGACCGAAACAATCGAAAACATTAGAAAGGAAGAGGGCAGATTATGAAGGAATATGATGTGAGAGAATATGGTGCCGTAGGAGACGGCGTCACCCTGAATACAAAAGCGATTCAGGATGCCATTGATGCCTGTGGACAGCAGGGCGGCGGCAGGGTCATTGTCAGTCAGGGAGTGTACGTGACAGGGACTCTTCATATGAGATCCTGCGTAGAGTTATGTATTGAAGGAAATGCAGTGCTGAAAGCCAGTGCCAATGGGGACGATTATCCGGATTTCCCATGTAAAGAGTGGAATGTCAAAGCGGCTCCCAGAGCATCGGCAAAGTGTCTGATCTATTTCGGGTATATTAAAAATGCGGCGCTGACCGGTTTGGGAACCATCCACTGCAGCGGGGAAGTATTTTGTGATCCGGTTTACGGGGAAAAGGGTGAGATCGTCAAATATGAGAGAAATACCCTGAACATTCCGGCCCGCATGGTATTTATTATGGGATGTACCAATATCAAGGTAGAAGATATTACCATGCTGGAAATGGCCGGAGGCTGGGGATATTGGGTCAACAATTCTCAGTATGTCACCTTCTCAAAAGCAAAATTGTACTGTAATCCTCTATATCCCAATGCGGACGGCATCCATATCAACTGTTCCTGTGATGTACTGGTGGAGAGCTGCGTGGTTCACTCCGGTGATGACAGTATCATTATCCGTGCCAACACCAATACGCTTCGGGAAAAGAGAGTCTGCGAACGCATCATTGTGAAGGGCTGTGTACTCAGCTGTCATCATCAGGCAGTCAGAATTGCCTGGAGAAATGACGGTGTGATCCGCAACTGTGTCCTGTCCGATATTGTGGTGACAGATTCCAGAGTCGGCATGGTCATCGAATTGCCGGATCACTCCAGTCCTACGGATTTTGGGGACAATCCTACCAGAGTGGAGAATATCCACTTCAGCAACATTGTGTTTGACAGGGTGGAAGAAAGCCCCTTAAAGGTCATTGTGCATCCGGACAATATGTATGGTAAAATTAATAATATCCGTTTCTCCAATATCACCTCAAGCAGCGGGGATTATCCTTTGGTGATCGGAAGAAGTGACGCTGTACTTGAGGAGATTTATTTTGACAACTGTAAGTTTATGGTGGAGAGAAAGCCGGAGGGAAATGCTCAGCGCTCCTTCTTTGAGCATGTGAAGGGCTTACACTTAAATAACACAACATTTGATATTGTAGCACCGGAAAAGGTTGTATAAAATGCCAAATAATCAAGTTGATTTTGCGGACTTGCCATGAATTTGACGAAGAATTCGGTTAAATCATGCTTTTCCAGAATTATCATGTTGTTATTTTGTACGAAAATCAATTATGATACAGGAAGCAGCAAAGATAGCGGCCGCTGAAACGCTGAATAAAACAGGAGGCAAAAAAGTCATGAGAAGAAAATTTTACGAAAAAATGATCGCATCTGTATTGGCAGCAGGCATGCTGATGACCGTGCTTACAGGCTGCGGCAGTACAGAAACCGATCAGGCACAGGGAACCAAAGAGGCACAGACTTCTGAAGCAGGAAGCGCAGAAGTGGGAAGTACAGAGGCAGCTTCAGAGGAAAGCGTACCGGCATTTGAGCATGATCCTAACCTGAATGAAGTAGGAGCAGAACCTATCGCAAAGGAAACCGTTACACTTACCGTGGGTATACGTCAGCATTCCAATGTAGAGAACTATGACACCAACGCACTGACCAAATGGCTGGAAGAGATGGCAAATGTGGATTTGGAGTTTATCGAATATCCAAATGCAGAAATGGCTGACAAGATCCGTTTGATGGCAGCAGGCGGCGGAGACGATCTGCCGGATATCCTGATCTGCACATTGGATGATGCTACCGTAAATGAACTTGCAGAGAACGAGATGATCATTCCTTTGGATGATTATTATGAAAACTGTTCTGTTTACTACAAAGAAGGCTTTGAAAGAGTATTGGAAGAGCAGGGTACTGATTTGTACAAGCTCATTAAAGCAGGTGACGGACACATTTATACGGTTCCTAAGTATAACGAAACCCTTACCAATCCTGCACAGGGCAGAATCTGGGTATATCAGCCATGGCTGGATGCAGTTGGCATGAAGGCAGAGGATATCGTTACCACAGAGGACTTCTACAATATGCTGGAAGCCTTCAAGACACAGGATCCTAACGGAAACGGCAAGGCAGATGAAATCCCTGCACTTTCTACAGGTCTTGAGAACAATGCAGGCTCTAACGGCGGTGCATTTATCGATGCCATGATGAGCGCATTTGTACCATGTACCAGTTCATTGGAATACTTGATTGCATCTGACGGACAGATTTCTGTTTCTTACAATCAGGAGGCATGGAAGGATGGTATCAAATATCTGAATTCTCTTTGCGAAACAGGTTTATTTGATCCGGTATCCTTTACAACAAGCACAGACAGTTTCAAAACCATTATGAACAGTGAAGGAGATCAGCTGGTAGGATGTTTTGCATACCTTTCTCCTTCCTTCATTCAGAAGTCACATGCTTCTTCCGGACACTGGACACTGTTGACTCCATTAACCGGTCCTGACGGAGTATGTACTACACCTTATAAACCGGATGTTCCGACCAATGGTGCATTTATCACCATGAACTGTGAAAATCCTGAGCTGGCATTCAGACTCTTAGACTTAATGGGAAGAGAAGATGTTGCCATTACCTCCCGTTGGGGTATTGAAGGGGAGAACTGGAACTACATAGATGATCTGGCAGGTACAGAGTATGCAGAGTATGACTTTACAAAGACCTTCTCCGGTTATCAGGCATTGTTCTATCAGACAAACAGCTGTTGGAATGTAGCACAGAACAATCATTGGCAGAATATCAACCCTACCTTCAGAACGGCTGAGGTTGCAGGCGGTTACTATGCAGGTAATATTGCAAATGCAGCAGAAGGCGATTACAATCTGGAACTGGCTGCAAAATTGGATGACTACGAGGCTGCAAGACCGGCTGAACTGATTGCAAAGATCAAGTATTCTTCCGACGCACAGACAGAAGCAACTGAGCTGACCAATGCGTTGACTGAATATGTAAAAGAAAAAATGGCTCTCTGGATCACCGGCGCTGCAGATGTAGATGCTGAATGGGAAGATTATCTGGCTGAACTGGACAAGATCGGTCTGCCCAGATATCTGGAACTGACACAGGAAGCTTATGACAACATGAAATAAGCAAAGTTAAATAGTTGACTTGAAATGGGAGCTTTGCGCCGGATATCAGCTGGCACATTGCTCCCAGCTTAGTAAATCAAGGAGATTTTTCATGAAGCAAATGGATAAAAATTATTATAAAAGTCTGGGAAAAAGAATCTACAGAGGCAGACAGCTCTATTTGCTGCTGGCATTGCCGCTGATTTATATGGTGGTCTTTTCCTATGTCCCTATGTTCGGACTGCAGATTGCCTTTAAACATTACACCTTTAAAGGCGGCATCTGGGGCAGTGAGTGGCTGGGGTTCGATCATTTTGTAAAATTCTTTTCGGACCGCAATTTTACCACTATATTGGTAAATACACTGCGCGTCAGTATTTATTCTTTGGCTGCCAACACCTTTATTCCTATTTTTTTAGCTCTGGCACTGAATTGTTTAAATCATACCGGCATCAAGAAAGCGGTACAGACTCTGACCTATATTCCTCATTTTATTTCTGTGGTTGTATTGATCGGTATGATGACCCAGATGTTCAACCCTATCGTGGGCGTGTACGGCAATATCGTACAGGCCATCACCGGGGAGAGAGCAGTGGATATTTTCGGTATTCCTTCTGCATTTCCACATCTGTATGTGTGGAGCGGCATATGGCAGAATGCAGGTTTTAACTCTATTATTTATATTGCGGCACTGGCGGGCAGTGATCAGGATCTCCATGAGGCGGCGCAGATCGATGGCGCTACCAGACTGCAGCGGGTGCGTTACATAGATGTGCCGACGATTATTCCAACAGCAGTGATCTTGCTGATCATGAATGCAGGTAAGGTAATGACGGTAGGCTTTGAAAAAGTATTCCTGCTGCAGAATTCATTAAATACTTCCTACAGTGAAGTGATTTCCACATATGTGTATAAGCAGGCTTTCGGAAGCGGTTCCAATTTCTCTTATTCTACGGCAATCGGTATGTTCAATTCCGTGATCAATTTAGTGATGATCGTGCTGGTAAATAAGATTTCCAAAAAAGTCAGCGACAGCAGTTTGTGGTAGAAAACAGGAGGTAGATATAATGAAGAAAGCGAAAAAAGTAAAGCGTTCAGGCTCCGACCGGAGACTGGAGGCAGTATTGATCATTATCATGACGATCATCGGTGTGATCATGCTGTATCCCTTGTTGGTGGTTCTTTCCACCTCCCTTTCAGCGCCCTCTGCGGTAACAAGCGGTAAGGTGTGGCTGTTTCCGGTGGACTTTTCACTGGCAGGTTATCAAGCGGTTTTTCGTACCAATGATGTGCTGATCGGGTATCGTAACTCTCTGTTTTATATGGTAGTGGGGACCATCATCAATCTGTTCATGACCTTGATCACCGCATATCCTTTATCCAGAGATGATTTAGTGGGACAAGGGGTGATCATGAAGCTGTTCACCTTTACCATGATTTTCGGCGGCGGTATGATCCCAAACTATTTGCTGATGAAGGATCTGCAGCTGCTGAATACCCCATGGGTAATGATTATTCCCGGCGCCATTTCCGTTTACAATATGATCATCACCAGAACCTTTATCAGGAGCAATATTCCCAAGGAAATGCTGGAAGCTGCCCAGATTGATGGCTGCAGTGATATCCAGTATTTTATCAAAATGGTGCTGCCTTTGTCCGGTGCCGTTATCGCAGTTATCACACTCTATTATGCGATAGCACACTGGAATGCTTATTTCAATGCCTTTATGTATCTGAATGATAAAGATCTGTATCCTCTGCAGATCTTCTTAAAGAACATTTTAGTAAGTAATCAGGTGGAAGCGGATATGATCGTGGATGAGCAGGTACAGGCAATCGAAGGGATTGCGGAAGTGCTGAAATATTCCCTGATCGTGGTAGCGGTAGTTCCCGTTATGATCATTTATCCTTTTGTGCAGAAGCACTTTGTAAAGGGTGTTATGATCGGTGCGGTAAAGGGTTAAACAGATGGGGGAATACATAACCAATCAGGAAATCGAAGCTCTTTTGCAGGCCCCGAAAGGCAGTCTGCAGAGGCAGTTTTATGAAAAAATGTGTGAAAGGGTCAAGGCATATACCCGATCGGATGCGCTGAAGCAGACGGAGGATCTGCAGCAGGAGTGGTATCATGTGGTCTGGGGAAAATTGTCCGAGACAGCTTTTGTATACAGAGTAACCGGCGATCAGGCGCTGGGAAGTTGGATTCACAATAGAGTGATAGAAATCCTGACGTTAAAGGAGGATGCCTGGGTTGGTCCATGGTTTCGGCCACGACCAGCCGGGGAACCGGTAGGCACCTTGGAGACGGCCAAAATCACGTTTGCGCTGTGTGAGGCCTGTCTGAATGCACCGGATGTTTTTTCCGCAGAGGAACTGCAGGCAGTACATGCCGCTATATCTGAGAAAGGGCTAGTTCTTTTAGGCAGACATACGGATAGATTGTTCGCTGACAAGCCTTGTGCGAAAAATAATTGGTTCATGGTCACCAACTGTGCTTATGGCATGGCGGCAGCAGTGCTGGGCCGTGAAAAAGAAGTGCAGCATGCACTGGAGGTGCTGAAGATCACCTTGGAGTTCTTTGATGGAGATTCCTATGGAGAACCTTTGAATTATGCGGAAATGGCTTCCACCTATATGAGCCTGCTGTGGGAGGTGCTTTACAGATTGGGGTATATAAGGGAAGAAGAGCTGTCCCTTGAAAAATTGGCGGACATGTATCCCTGGTATGCAGCAAGCATTCAGCATGTGGCATATGTCGAGGAAGAGAAAGCTTATATTCCGATGGCATTTAATTTCGGAGATTCTAACCTGCATATGTATTTTCAGAGTGATAAATTTGTACAGACTGCAGTCCGGCTGAAAGAAAAATGCCCTGAGAAAGCAGGGCTTGCAAGCTGGCTGTTTTCTCTGCCTTATAAGGTGGAGGAAAACGGCGGTCACAAGTATCCTGCAGATTTTTACGGACTTTCCTATTTGGGATTGTTATCTGTGCCTGATATGGCGTTACCAATTTCGCCGTATCAGGCAAATCTCCCCAAAACCGTAAGGTTTGAAAGCGGTCAGATATTAGCAAGAGACAGCTGGGAAAATCCCCGCATGACCCTCGCCATTGCTGCAGGAGCAGAAGAAATGCAGATTTCCAGTCACAGGCATCCTGACCAGAACAGTTTTCAACTGACGGTAGGGAAGGAGCGGATGCTCATTGATCCGGGCATGTGCTGTTACCGGCTGTGGAGCCAGCAGCAGGCGAAGGCGGAAAGTACTCACAATATGATCACGCTGGGGCGGGAGGAAACTCAGATTCCTCAGCATATCCTCAGTGGAAAACTGTCAGCGGAGACAGAAAAGCATGTGAATAAGCTGCAGGTGTTTGAAGAATTTCAGGATGTTTTAATTCTTGCATCCGATGCGGCGGGATTATATGATACAATTATAGAAAAGGCGGTCAGAATCTGGGTGATCTGTATGCCCAATATGATGTTCGTGGCTGATTATGTAGTGTCAAATGCTCCTGTCAGGATGGATACCAATTTTGTTTTAAACAATGAGGACAATGGACTGAAGACGAATGTATATAATGCCCATCGTCTGGTATTTCGGAGAGGTACGGAGGCAATGAAGCTATTCAATCCCCTGAATTTAGTGGATGGCAGGGAAGCAGAGACTGAGCTTGCCTTTGATTGGACTTATGCCCATCATCGCTACGGTATTCAGCCTAACGCACCTGGGCAGGGCAAAGAAGGCAGTGGTCTGATCTATCGGTGGACCTGTAAAGAGCAGGGAAAGGTGCTGCATCGCCTGCATACGCTTATGGTGGATGAGGAGAAGTATATCAAGTACTGGCATATGAAGCAGGCGGAGGAATTTATCAGATTGGAAGCTCCGGATCATGGAAATGTGCTGGATTTTAAATTTACGGGGGATGGTTTTGCGGTCCGCAGAAACGGTCAGGTAAGGAACTGGTCACTGAAATAAAGGAAGAGACGATGAATTATTTTATTAAGGAAGAAGAAATAGCAAGATTTCAGAATCGGGTATCAGGGGAGCTTCCCGACCGGTTGTATGGAATTTTAAAAGAAAGGACCTTACAGAATACCCGCGAGGACAAGCTGGTGCAGTCTGCAGATACACAGGAGTGGTATCATTTGGTATGGGAGAGAATGGCGGATGCCAGTTTCGTATACCATGTAGAGCGGGAGGAAAGTCTGGGCAGATGGGTGCATGACCGTACTATGGAACTGGTTCATTTATCCATTGATGACTGGGTAGGTCCTTGGTATCGGGTCAATTTGAGGAAACGGAAGGCAGGTGCACTGGAAACGGCTCACATTGCGCTGGCAGTCTGCGAAGCATACGAAAATGCATCCGATCTGTTTACGGAGGAGGAAAAACAGGAAATCAGGGAAGCCCTTCGCACCAAAGGAATGGGACTGTGCCGCAGATTTGCCGATGAGATCTATGAAGGCAAAACTGGTTTTAACTGGTTTATGGTACTTTTGGACGGTTACGGAGTGACGGCAGTTGTACTGGATGAAAAGGAAGAAATTGAGCATGTCAAGGAGCTGCTGCACCGTTTTGCAGGATTTTACAACAAGGACTCCTATGGGGAATCTGTGCAGTATTCCAATTATGCCAGCCTGCATTTAGCTTTTCTGACAGAGATACTGATCCGGAGCGGCTATGGGAAGCCGGAAGAACTGCCGATCCAAAGCTATGGCAATCTGATGGACTGGTATGCTGCCAGCATACAGCGCATGAAATATGCGCAAAGTCTGGACTGTCAGGTCCCCAGAACCTTTGCTTTTGGGGATTCCTCCAATCTGTTTCGGCCTACCGGCAATGTGCTTGCCCATGTGGCAGTACATTTAAAGGAGACAGATCCAAAACGTGCAGGACTGGCAGCGTGGCTGTTTGAGACTGTTTACGGACAGGAGAAGCCTATGATAGATGAATTGGCCACTTTTGGATTCTTGAATCAATTTGCCTACCACAGCATATTGATGTATCCGGATATGGCAAGTCCTTTGTCACCTAAGGAGGCTGGGCTGCCTCTGCATATGCGTTTTGACATCGGACATATTCTGATCCGGGACAAATGGGAAGATCCGGATATGGCGCTTGCCATTGCCGCCGGCTATGAGCCTTTAAGGGTAAGTGTACACAGACATTTGGATCAGAACAGCTTTCAGCTTACCATTGGAAAGGAAAGAATGCTCATTGATCCCGGCCACTGCTGTTATCGTCTGCATACACAGCAGCGTTCCAAAGATGAGATTTCCCATAATACAATATCCATTCGATATCAGGGTCATCTCATAAGACAGCGGGAAGTGGAGCCGGAGAAAGGCGCAGGAGCGGCATCAGTTTATAATAAGCTGCTTGCAAATGAGCAATTTCAGGATCTGCAGATCATTATTTCGGATGCTTCCGGGTTGTATGAGGCGCCAGTGGAAAGAGCGGTACGTATCTGGATCGTGCGGGTGCCGGATATGGTAGTAGTCTGTGATTATGTGCAGGCCGGGGAACCGGTGGAATTGATCACCAGACTGGTTGCCAACAACAGGGACAACCAGCTTGCCATGGAAAGGATCGGGGATGATTTTCTGACGCTGACAAGAAAGGATTCGACTCTAAAAGTGCGTCAGGTGCTTGCGCAAGCAGATGGAAAGACGGATCCCCTCTCTCTTTCCTTTGATTGGTCATTTTTGCATGATTATTATCATCCATTGCCAAATCAGGAAGGACAAGGAAAGGAAGGCAGTGCACTTGTTTATGTATGGACCGGAGAAAAGGCGGCAAAAGAGCACAAACGCATTCAGGTTCTTACAGGGAAGTGTGGGGATATGGATCGTCAGTATGAGGTTTCGGACAAAGCAGGAAAGGTATATGTGACCTGCAATGGGGAAGAAATCCTTGGGCTGAGCATGTACACAGATCGTTTGATCATATGTATGAATGAAGAAATACAAAGTTTCAAATGGTAAAATTGTAGGGAGGGTGGATACACATGAAAAAGTTGAAGGAAGTTCTAAAAAAGAATGAGTCGCTGTTTTATTTCTGGCGAGGATATCTGCTGTTTGGGGTTCTTCTGTTATGCTGTATCCTCCCTCTGATCTTCCGGACTTTCTTTTTGCTGGAGGAAAATGTCCGTACCA
This sequence comes from Acetatifactor sp., assembly GCA_045544275.1. Classification (GTDB taxonomy): domain Bacteria; phylum Bacillota; class Clostridia; order Lachnospirales; family Lachnospiraceae; genus Acetatifactor. The sequence continues at coordinate 31,795 of JAZPYS010000050.1, forward strand.
GCACCTGCAAGAATGTGGAAAAGGGAATGGAGATTTTAGACAATGAAATATCCACCCTGAATAATGTGGTGATGGATATTCAGTCCCATAAGTATTTTCCCTATATCCGTTCCCTGGGGGATGAGCGGAATGCCAGCGATTATTATGCATTCCGGGAAATGCGGCAGAAGCTCATGGATACCACACGGTATCTGTTTTTTGCCAGAGACAGTATGCTGTATTTTCCGGAGAATCTGATTTTTTTCTATGATGATGTCTATGTGATAGAGGCACAGGATTCCACCAAAAGGCTTTCCACAGAACAGTACGGAAGGATAGAAAACTGGTTTGATACCCTGTATGACGGAAATTATACCCATGCCTTTCTTGCTGCGGATAAATATTACGACAGTGTCTATGGAGAGTTTTACGGAATTGCATATGTGCATTCCTATGTGTATGCCACCCGGCCGGAGAATCCTTTGTTCGTTACGATCTTTCCGGTACAGTCCCTGATGGAGGTATGGCGTCTGCAGGAGCTGCAGGATATTGCCAATATTGTTATTTATAATGGGGAAGATGAGATTTTGTTTCAGGATGATAACAATGAAGCCAGATGGTCCAGCGATATTATTGTAAAAAGTAAGAAATCCCGTTTATCGGTGAAGATCAGCATTCCCAATGCATATTTTATCAGTCAGATATCCGGATTGATCGCATTAGGGGTTCTTTATCTGATAGGTTTTGTATTGTTTGCAGTGGTGGTATCTGTGAGAATGGCCTACCGCAATACGGAAAAACATACTGCCCTCAATCAGGAAATTTCCCATTGGATGCTGCGGGAGCATATACTGAATGGACTGGATGGAAAACAGCTGGAAGAATTTAGAAAAAGATACTGCAGTTATCCGAGCCCATTCCGGCTGGCAATCGTTCATGTGGTAAAGACGGAGTGGAGCATTTTAGCTTCAGAAGTGAAGGAGACACTTGGGGAGCACAAGATAGATTACTGGTTTTTCTCAAGAGTAAAGCCCAATCTGTATGTAATGCTCTGTTCCGGTGAAGAGGGAAGCCTGAAACTGCGGCAGGGATTGAAGGAATTTGCTGAGGATGCGGATCGGAAGTGGAATTGTGACTGCCTTGTGTCAGTCAGTCTGCAGTTGGAGTCTCTGGAGCATTTAAAGGAAGCCTATCAGTTAGTGTGGAGCAATATGAAATGCTTTTCGGAGAGAAAAATTCTGTTTCAGGAGGATGTGGAAGCGTATGAACAGGACCCCCGGCAGGATCTGAATGTGCTGGAAAATATCCGCCTGACGGATATGATCCTTGGGGGCAATGAAAAAACTGCAGTAAAGCTTATCCGAAATCAGTGGGAAAAGGCAAAGGCGGTCCGTACGGATTCTGCATTAAAGCAGCTGTTTTTCATGCAGTCTACGGTACTGACCAGTATCGCTGCAAGACTGGACTATGATATCTCCGCTGAGAACCTGTCCTATGATGACAGTACGGCAGTGATCGAGGAAAAGATGATCAGTGTGGCAGTCAAGCTTTGTGAGCTGGTAGTGAAAAAGAAGGAAACGGATAAAAATGATGTGCCGAAGCGAATCATTGAATTTATGAAGGAAAATTACAGTGATCCGGACTTTTATATGACAACGCTGGTTGATGAATTCGGCCTCTCTGATAAGACCATTGCTAAGCTGATCAAGGGCTATCAGAATATGACTTTTTCGGAATATCTGGAAGAACTGCGTCTGCAGAAAGCCTTGAGGCTGCTGAATGACCCGGCAAATAATATCAGATACGTGGCAGGTGCCAGCGGATTCAGTTCGGAGAACACATTTTTTAAGGTGTTTAAGAGGAAATTCGGTATTTCCCCCAGCAATTACCGGAACAATAAGCAGATCATGGAAAGCCGTGAGGAATAATGTATCATGAAGGGGCTGTCGGGAAATAGATAGTCCAAAAACGGGGAGGTTGTAGTTCATATGAGCTACAACCTCCCCGAAATTTTTTCATAAAAAGAGAAAAAAGATGGCTAACGACAACCATCTTTCCTCCGTTACATGTTATAATGTAACTATGAACAACGCTAATTATTATAACGATTTTTTTGATTTTGGGCAACAGAAAATTAACTTTAATTTCTTCGAATATGAACCATTTATGATAATGTCCTTATATACCACAAATGAAAATGTCCCAACACGGCATCAATAAGGTATAATACTTCCATCAATAGGAGGTGACTATTATCAGAAAGGTTGAATTATCTATGGATGAACAAAAGAAATACGAAGTAATCAAGAGTTTAGCGGATCACCCTGCTCCAAACAAAGCACGCGCAGCATTAACCCTTGGCTGCACTACTCGACATATCAATCGTATGTTAAAAGGATACACAGTCACTGTGGCTATCTCTCACCAAATGAATATGAGGATAAGTATTGGAACGAGTTGAAGAATTTAGAATTAATTGCTGGTTAAGAATGGTGTTATGAAAAAAGTTCACGTTTAATTTGTACTTTTTCTTGACAAAATACCAGATATCCAGGAAAGAATCCATTGTATCCTTTAGACAATCGAAATAGCATAGTTCTTTTTCGAGGTTATTTTTTCCTGAAAAATCCATAGTAAAATTCCTTTTTCTGTTTCTACAAAAGAAAAAAGAAAGAGATTTCCAAATAGATGTTCCATTTTTCTAAATAAAAAGATGAATCAAATATAGAGGTAGTTGACCGTTTGATATGCATCAGTACTAAATAAATATCCTTTTCAAAGGAAAAGTGGATGTCTAAACATGCTTTTTGTGCAAGATGAGTCGGATCTCCGGTAAGATTTCCATGCACAAGTTCTTTGAGAAGCTGTTGTTCCTGCAGAAGGAGCAGCAGCTTTTCTTTTCTTTGAACATCGTTTAAATAGCTTTCATGCTCTCTTTTTTCTAAAATAGATCGACAACAAGAAATAGTAACTTCCAGTATCTTTGCATCCGGCTCAGCCTTTAAAAGATAGAGTGCCTGAGGATACTGGTTTGCTTCAACATTGCCGTGTTCAAGATTGTAGGAGGTATTGTAGTTCCTGTTTTCTTTGCGTTGTTGTTAAATAAAATAGAGAATCAGTTTGCCAAGAGAGTGTTTCAGTCTTTGATCTATATTCCGAATTTTATTTCATGGGTTATTTTGGCAGGCGTGTTGGATAACCTTTTATTTTCAGATGGTCTGATAAATAATATTCTGACAGCAGCAGGATTTTCGACAGTGAAATTCTTGGGAGATACTCAGGTTTTCCCGCGGACAATTATTATATCAGATATTTGGAAAACTTTTGGATTCGGTACTGTAGTATATTTGGCGGCATTGACCAGTATAGATTCTGAATTATATGATGCGGCAAGAGTGGATGGAGCGAAGCGTTTGAGTCAGGTACGATACATTACAATCCCAATGCTTTTGCCAACAGTAACCTGCCTGCACTAAAAAAATGTTGGATTACTATGAAACAGAAAGTCCGGATTATATAGGTTGTGGAAGGGACGGATATGGTGACTGGCTTAGTCTTGGTACACCTACAGATAAGAATGTCATATCTACGTTGTACTATGCAAGAGCTGTATTTATAGCTTCGAAGCTTTGTGAGATTATTGGGGATTATGAAGCCGAAAATTATCGCAACCATTATATAAATATAAAGAAAGCATTCCGCTCAAGTTTTATGGATAAGTCAGGAAGGATAAAATCAGACACCCAGAGCGCATATGTGATTTCATACAAATTCGGTATTATTGATATGGACGAAACGAGAGAGAATCTTGTACGTAAATTTATAGAGGATAAGGGGGATTTAACAACCGGATTTCTTGGAGTGAAATTCCTTTTACCGACACTTTGCGATATTGGTCGTTCGGATATAGCATATGGAATGATTACAAATACAAATTATCCGGGATGGGGATATTCTGTTGTTAACGGTGCAACTACTATATGGGAACATTGGGATAGCTATACCAAGCAAAGTGGAATCCGTAAAGGTATGAATTCTTTTAATCATTATTCTTTAGGATCATGCACGGAGTGGATGTACGAATATTGCCTGGGCATCAACCCTGATATAGAAAATCCGGGATTTAAAAAGGTCGTTTTTGCTCCTTACTTTGACTTGACAGGAAAAATAACTTCAGCTAATGGGCATTATGATACAGATTATGGCAGAATTTCTGTGGAATGGAAGAATGATCATGGTTGCTTTGAATATAAGGTATCCGTGCCGGAAGAGATAAAGTGTGATTTTGTATTTAATGGGATGGAAGTTTTAAGTAATAGTGCAGCAGATAACTATTATACTTTCAGATTGACGGCAATGCTGTAAGAGAGAGCTGCCGCACTGCAGGAGAATAACGCCGCATTGCAGTAGAATAATGCTTCATTGAAAGAAGAAAACGAAGCATTATTGAAAAGCAATGAAGAGAAGATGCTGAAATTGCAAGGCTTAAATTAGCACCTGCTAAAAAGTTATAATAGATGATTTTTAATAGCCTCGAAGCTTTCCTTGCTGATGACATGCTCAATCTTGCAGGCATCTTCAGAGGCTATTTCTCTATCAACGCCCAATTTGGTCAGCCAGTTTGTTAACAGTTCGTGGCGTTCGTAAATCATCTCAGCGATTTCCCTTCCGGTTTCTGTCAGATAAATAAAACCTTCTTTGGTTACAGTGATATGATTGTTCTCGCGAAGATGTTTCATAGCAACGCTGACACTGGATTTTTTATAACCTAATTCTTCCGCAATATCTACGGACCGTACCACGGGGCGGGTTTTGCTCAATATGTATATAGTTTCTAAATAATTTTCGGCTGATTCGTTTTTGTGCATAATACTCCTTACAATAATATAGATGCTATAAATCTGTTTAAATATAGTATATCATAAGATGAAAATGTCGGCAATCAAAAAAAGTCTGCTTCCTTGCCTATGAGACAGAAGTGTGCTACAATACAATGGATGTGAAAGGAAGTGTATTATGAATCAACAAAAGAATCAATTAGGAGAGGGCAGTGTAGGTAAGCTGTTGTGGAAATTGTCACTGCCTGCTATCGTAGCACAGTTGGTGAATCTGTTGTACAATATGGTGGACAGAATTTATATAGGACATATTCCGGAACAAGGAGATCTGGCACTGACAGGTTTAGGCTTGTGTTTTCCGATCATCATGATCGTGACTGCGTTTGCCCAGTTAATCGGTGGCGGGGGCGCACCAAGAGTTGCTATCCATATGGGGAAAGGCGAAAAAGAAGAGGCGGAAAAAATTCTCGGCAGTGGTGTAGCAACACTGGTTTTGATAGCAGCAGTGATCACAGTATTACTTGAGCTTGCAGGGGCACCTATTTTACGTCTTTTCGGTGCCAGTGATCAGACATTGCCTTATGCGTTGGATTATATGCGTATATATGTGATCGGTACTATATGCGTTATGATGTCTCTTGGGTTAAATCCCTTTATCACAACTCAGGGTTTTTCCAAGGATGCTATGAAGACTGTTATCATTGGTGCACTCTGCAATATTATTCTGGATCCTATTTTTATCTTTTTGCTGGGTATGGGTGTAAAGGGAGCGGCACTTGCTACCATCATCTCTCAGGGCATTTCGGCAGTATGGGTACTTCGTTTTCTGACAGGCAAGAAGTCGATTCTGCACATTAAGAAAGAGTATTTTAAAATTGACTGGGATATTATGAAACCGGTACTTGCGTTGGGCATCTCACCGTTTATTATGAGTGCCACAGAAAGTGCCATCAATATTGCATTCAATATGCAGCTGTCCAGATTCGGCGGGGATATTGCAGTGGGTGCCATGACGATCTTAAGCAGTATCATGCAGCTGCAGATGATGCCGGTGCAGGGGGTATCTCAAGGTGCACAGCCTATTATGAGTTTTAATTATGGTGCCGGCAATATGGAGAGGGTAAAGAAAACTTATAAGCTGCTGCTGGTCTGCTGCCTCAGCTATACTATGATTTTCTGGGCGGCAGTGCAGCTGTTTCCGCAGGTATTTGTGGGGATATTCAACAAATCCCCGGAACTGCTTGAAACCACTACCTGGGCTTTGCGGATTTATATGGCAGTGTCCGGTATGTTCGGTATTCAGATGGCAGTGCAGCAGACATTTGTATCTCTTGGCCAGGCAAAATTATCATTGTTCATAGCCTGTCTGAGAAAGATTATATTGCTGATTCCATTGATCTTCATCCTGCCGACATTCTTTCCGGATAAAGTGTTTGCGGTATTCTTGGCAGAACCCGTATCCGACTTTATCTCTGTAACTGTTGCAGCTACATTATTCCTGCTGAATATCAAGAAGATACTCAGCAAGAAAGAAATGGCCGTAAATAAAGCATAATTGTATAAAGAAACTAAAAAGAAGTCGGTCAGACTATAACTTGTCTGACCGAAAAATTAATAAACTATATTTTATATACTGCAACCTCAAAAGGTTTGTATGCTCCATTCATGGAGACACGTCCACCATGGTTGGAGAGCAGTAATTCACCATTTTCAAAGCCGGTCCGGATATCTAAAGCTTCTTCAAAGTTGCAGATGATTACAACTTTTTGTCCTTCATATTCACGAATGGTAATGAAGAAATTGTCTGATTCCTTAGAGACAAATTCCACGGAACCCAAAGTCAACGCCTCTTCTGCGGCACGCACCTTCAATAACTGCTGATAGAATCTGAATACAGATTTCTCTGAGGCAAGGTCATTCTTCAGGTTCAGTTCTTTGACCATGCTATGTGGCTTAATCCATGGGTCCACATCGGAGAAACCACCGAATTTACTGTCATCCCAGCACATAGGGCGACGGGTATTGTCGCGACTTCCGAAGTTGATCTTGGCAATAGCTTCCTCTGGGGTCATGGTTTTGCAGAAATCAGCATAAAAGTTCTTGCTTTCGATATCGTCAAAATCATCAATAGAGTCATAATATGGAGAGATCATGCCAAATTCCTGACCCTGATAAATGAACGGTACACCTTTTAAGGTATAGAACATGGTCGCAACACAGGTAGCCATTTCATATCGTTGCTCAGGTGTATGAGCCATACGGGAAATAAAATGGGGTTGATCATGGTTGTCTGTAAAAAGCGAGTACAGCAGGTCGTGTTCCTGTGCACGGTTCTCCCATTTGATCAATACATCACGAACTTCACGTAGTTTTCCGGGAGCGGTCGTAAATTTCTCAACACGTCCCAATTCTGTATGCTCAAATTGGAAAAGGGTGGAAAGCTCGTCCCTGTCACCATGAGAGTGGAGCAGTACTTCCTCTAAAGTGTCACACCAGCATTCCCCGACTGTAAAGAGATGCTTAGTCTTTTCGCGGCCGAAGAGTGCATGGATAAATTCATGGAGTCTGGGACCGAAAGCATTTTGATTGCCTTCCCAGTCTTTATCAATCTGATCGATAACGTCACATCTGAAACCATCAACACCCAGATCCACCCAGAAATCAACCACATCCTGCATTTCCTTTACAACAGCGGGATTGTTCCAATTTAAATCTGCCTGTGTTACAGCATAAGAGTGAAGATAGTACTGACCACGCATTTCATCATAAGCCCATGCTGAGCCGCCGAAAAGAGAACCCCAGTCATTGACCGGTTCATCGAACCAGTAGTAATAGTCGCTGTAAGGATTGTCCTTGGATTTACGGGACTCCTGGAACCACTTGTGTGCAGTGGAAGTATGGTTCGGAACCAGATCCATGATGATCTTCATATTGCGTGCATGCATTTCAGCAAAAAGACGTTTGATATCTTCGAAGGTTCCGAATTCATCCATGATATCTCGGTAGTCGGAGATATCATACCCATTGTCATCGTTAGGGCTCTTATAGCAGGGACATACCCAGATGGCATTGATGCCCAATTCTTTAAGATAATCCAGCTTTTCAATGATGCCATTAATATCACCGATACCGTCATTGTTGGAATCATTAAAACTTCTGGGATAAATTTGGTAAATCACTAATTTTAAAAAATCCTGATATTTTTTGGATAACATAAAGATCCTCCCGTAGATTGATTTATTTTATCTGCGTTCACATATATAGTGTAACTGTTGGGCCAGGAAAATGCAAGTGGGAGAGTAATGATATTAACTTTTACAGGCAAGTAAATGAGATTAGAGCAGCCTTTCATAATCACTAAGCATAATGTACATGTTCATGCTCATGAGTATGTTGCAATTCGATTGTATCTTGTACCATGAAGTATGTACTAATTATCATGATAATCAATGCCACATAAAACTGTATGCTTGGTCTTTCATTTAAAAGCAACATACTAAATGCGCCCCCTAAAAATGGAGCTATCGAATAATACGCACTTGTTTTAGCAGCCCCCAAGTCTTTTTGTGCCATAATATAAAAGTGAATACTTAATCCATATGCAACAAATCCTAATACCAACACACATATTATCCACTGAATTGCTGGTATATGCTCTCCAAGTACAAGAGCTACAATTAAACTGCCTAAACCAGAAAAAGTTCCTTTTATTATAACAATTTCAACCGAACTTTTATTACTTATCATTTTTGTACAGTTGTTTTCAAAGCCCCAACACAAACACGCTCCCAAGACAAATAAAGAACCTTGGTTAAAAGCAAATGAACCTACACCTTCAAAGCTTAAAACAATGCTTGCAATCGTAACTAAAGCTATTGCAAACCATAATTTCTTTGAAATCACTTCTTTAAAAACAACCAACGCAATAATTGATGTTGCTACAATTTCAAAATTATTTAGTAGAGATACATTTGCAGAATTTGTCATAGTAATGCCCACCATCAATAAAATCGGGGCTACTATATCCAATACAACCATTGCTACAGTATATGGCAATTCTTTTTTTGTTAAAGGTTCTTTTCTTTCACTTTTACCTATCCTTTTTTCAATCAAACCATATATAAATAATCCTAATCCTGCTCCAAGATATAAGAACGAAGCCATCATTGTAGGTTCTACATGGTTCAATAATATCTTTGACAGCGGAACATTGATTGCATATAATGCGGCAGCCAATATCGCATATAATGTTGCTATGTTTTTTGCTCTCAATTTCTATTCCTCCACAAAATTCAAATTTTCTCTCTAATGTTCATATTACCACAGTTGTTCCATTTTGAAAACTCAACATCTTCTAAACTCTTGCGCTAAGAGCTCATGATTTATCAAATAGTATAATTCATGCAAATTAGAAGCCTGCTTGAGTTAATATTTTATACTATATTAGACGGATATTTATCCACTAATACTTCATGGTCGATAGGATGTACTACTAAATCAATATCGGCTCCAGCCTTTCGTAATCCATAGTTTTCCATTGCTTTACCGCCGATTAGTAATGGCTTGTATTTGAATTTGTAATTTAATTTTTCTAATCCAATATTCATTATAGTGCTCCTTAGGTATTGTTACTATCATACTTCTCGGTTATCTCAAGCGTGTTTCCGTCTGGATCAGTTATATTAAAATACCAATACGAAAGATAAAAATGACCGCTGAGAAATCTGTTGATCCCTCAGCGGCGTTTTACGTTTATCTGACTACCGAAGAATGACTATAGATATAGAATTCTTCCTGGCTCGGCGTCCACGTCTTTTCCTTTAGCGGGAATGTGGAGTCGAATGCTTCGACTGCGGCGGTGTCCTCACAGCAATCGGCGGCGGTACTGGGGATATACATCCACTTTCTGCCGTCAAGTGCGTCAGGGACAATTTCACAGACAAGAAGTGCCGTCGGGAAGTTACCGTCTACCACAAAACTGACATTTTTCTTTTTACAGCTTACAAACCCACGACTGACATAATTACCGGGATTGCCGAAATTGATGTTCACATCATATCCCATCTTACGTGCGACCTCAAAGGAATGCTCTATCAGGATTTTCCCAAGCTTTTGTCTTTGATGCTCAGGGGCAACACAAAGCGGTCCAAAGGAGAGAATCTCCTTGCGTTCGCCGTTTTCGTCCTCAAGCCAAGCCTTCGTGTACATAATGTTGCCAACGATCTTACCGTCAAGCTCAAGCACGAATGCAAGTTCAGGGATGAAGTCGGGGTGATTTCGCATCTGATGCACGTAATAATGCTCGTCTGCACCCGGCTTATAGACATTCCAAAATGCTTCACGGGTTAATTCTTCTACTGTTCTGTAGTCTTTTTCTGTTTCTAAACGTATCGTCAAATTTTCCATTGTTTAATCCTTTCATAAATTGTTGACGCTCAAGATACGAGAAGATTGCCGAGAATGTATTTGCAAACCTCCCGTTTACAATACAATCTCCAAAAGGTTGGTGTTTTTCAAAAAGCACTCTCCAAAAAAATATTCAAGCCATAGCTTGTAAAGTTATAATAGCACAAATGTTTCTGTTCTTCAAGTAAGCACATCTTATTGCCTTGAACTGGGTAGAAAAAGTCATAATTATATGGTACAATATTATTTTAAAGTTCAAACGGAGATGAAACATAAATGGAGTTTAATGAAAAATTGCAAGAGTTGAGAAAGCGTAAGGGACTCACCCAGGAGGAATTGGCAGAATTGTTGTATGTGTCCCGAACTGCTGTTTCAAAGTGGGAGTCAGGTCGTGGGTTCCCGAACATAGAGTCTTTGAAGACAATATCAAAATTTTTCTCTGTCTCTTTGGACGAACTGTTATCCGATGAAGAAATACTGGCTATCGCTGAAAATGATCACAAGCAAAAAGAAAGAACCGTTAGAAATTTGGTTTTCGGTTTGCTTGACTGTGATATGGCGTTGTTGCTATTTTTACCTTTCTTCGGGCAGAAAGCGGATGGTGTTATCAGGGAGGTATCGCTCCTTTCTTTGAGTGAAATTCAGCCGTACTTAAGAACAGCGTACATTGCTTTTGTAGGTATCATGATAGCGTTGGGCATTATGACCCTTGCCCTACAAAACTGTCGTCAAAGACTTTGGACTCAGAGCAAGAGCGTTTTGTCGCTGGCATTAAGTGCCGTCGGCGTATGCCTTTTCATTATAAGTCAGCAACCTTATGCGGCAGTATTTGTATTTGCATTTTTGATTATCAAGGCTTTAATGTTAATAAAACGGCAATGATACGAAGCGTATCATTGATGTGACGGCTACATTCTTTCATTTTTCATTGCTTTTCCCTAAACTTGTATTCAGGTGAAAGCCTAAATACAAACCAAAAGGATGGTAGAGAAAATGAAAAGAATTAGAAAAAGCTTTGTTGCTTCAATGTGTTTGCTTACAGCGTTTGTGCTGTGGACGGTGGCAATTTGCTTTGTGGATGTGCGTGCGATTGGCCCGCAAAGTTCATCTGTGGGATTTGGCGGCATCAATGGTTTTGTCCATAATCTGACGGGCGTGCATTGGGGACTTTACAACATAACGGATTGGCTCGGACTTGTACCAATCTTTGTGTGTATGGGATTTGGCATACTTGGACTGGTACAGTGGATCAAGCGGAAAAGCATACGCAAGGTGGATTACGACATTTTTGTTTTGGGTGGGTTTTATATTGTCACGATTGCCGCCTATTTGTTTTTCGAGAGCGTCGTAATCAATTACAGGCCGGAACTTATAAACGGATATTTGGAAGCATCTTACCCATCTTCAACAACCTTGCTTGTGATGTGCGTTATGCCAACGGCTGTCATGCAATTTAATAGTCGCATAAAGAACAAAGTGCTCCGCAATATCATTGCTGTTGCAATCATCGCGTTTATTGCTTTTATGGTAATTGGCAGACTCGTTTCCGGCGTTCACTGGTTCACGGATATTGTAGGTGGTGCACTGCTCAGCGCAGGACTTGTTACGATGTATTATTCTGTAAGTAAGATGTAATTGGTGTTTATTATGAAAGAGAATGAATTGATTCAAGCTTGGAAAGCGGAAGAAGAAATCGCCCACATTCACGGTTGGGATTTTTCACATATTGACGGTCGGTATATGGAAGATACAAACTTTCCGTGGAATTACCGTCAGCTGATTGGCGAATATTTAACTTCTGATATGAAGTTATTGGACATCGACACCGGCGGCGGTGAATTTTTACTCTCGCTGGGGCATCCATACGAAAACACGGCGGCTACGGAGAATTATCTGCCTAATGTACAGCTTTGTAAAGAAACACTGCTCCCGTTAGGGATCAACTTCCGGCAGGCTGACGGCAAGGATAAATTGCCGTTCGAAGATGCCCGTTTTGATGTTGTTATCAACCGTCACGGAGATTTTAATCCACGTGAGATCTACCGGGTGCTGAAAGCCGGTGGCGTATTCATTTCTCAGCAGGTAGGTGCAGAAAATGATCGTGAATTGGTGGATATCCTTTGTGGAGAACTGCCGTTGCCATTCCCTGAACAATATGCGGACAAGGTTGCAGCTGCTTTCCAAAATGAAGGATTTTCTATCCTGCGTCAGGAGGAATGCTTTACACCAATCCGATTCTACGATGTAGGTGCGCTTACCTGGTTTGCCCGTGTTCTGCCTTGGGAGCTTACCGGTTTCTCGGTAGACACGCACATCCAAAACCTTATGAAAGCACAGCATATCTTGGAGACCGAGGGCTATATAGAAGGCAAAACCCATCGTTTCCTCATAGTTACACAAAAACAAACAGAGTAGGACGTAGATATATGAAAGCATTATGGAGTATTGTTCTTGTGGTAGATCATCTGCTACCGTTAATCCTTGCGCATTTTTATCCAAACTATAAGCATAAAGAAATGGCACTCTCGGTACTGGGCTCACGGCAAAGTCCTGTGAAATGGATATACAATGTATGGTGTATCATATCCGGAGTTGTTTTTTGCATTGCTCCTTATGAGTTGTATAAAGAAAACAGTAGCGGTTTGATGATGGCAATATGGGTATTGCTTGCAATATATGGCATTGGATGTGAAATCATATCTGGGTTATGTCCGTTAAACGAAAGCAGGCAAGACGAAGATGTTATTACTAAAATTCACGGTGGAACTTCTGCAATCGGATTTATGACCTTGCTTGTCGTTCCGCTGCTTTTGACGATTATGCGATTCCAAGCAACAGATGTAGTTTTAGGAGCAATCTCTCTTGGATGCTTTATAGCAGCATTTGTATTCTTCTGCTTTTTTATTATGGGAGAGAAAGAAAAGTTTGCAAATACTGTTTTGAGATACGGCGGTCTTTGGCAAAGACTTGTATTAGTGAGTTGCTATGTGCCATTAGCTGTTTGGTGTATTACAAAATGACAAATTGACTTTATGAAGAAATATATTGCAAACATCATTACAGGAAGTAGAATTGCATTTAGTTTGCCACTTCCGTTCACTTCTCTTACATCGGCGTGGTTTTACATTCTCTATCTTTTTTGCGGGCTTACCGATATGATCGACGGAACAATCGCAAGAAAAACGAATGCCGCCAGCGAATTTGGATCGAAGTTAGATACCGTTGCGGACTTTGTTCTTGTAGTAGTATGCTTGATTAAGTTGTTGCCGATGATTCACATTCCTGTTTGGATATGGATATGGATTGCTGTTATAGCAGTTATCAAAACTGTCAATTTCGCTTGGGGATTCGTTTGCAGAAAGAAACTCGTGGCTTTACATACAGTTTTGAATAAAGCTACCGGCACATTACTCTTTTTACTGCCATTCACACTACAGAGTGTTGAGCCAACATACAGCTTTGCGGTTGTGTGTATCATAGCAACTATTGCTGCGATCCAAGAAGGCTACTATACTATATATAAAAACGATAAATAAGATTTTGAT
>JAZPYS010000051.1:0-32727 GCA_045544275.1 Acetatifactor sp.
ACAGCGAAAAAACTTTATTACAAATCTTAACACTTTTTTAATGGAACATTTATCTGAGGATCTGTCTGTAGAACGACTTATGAATGAATTTCAGATCAGCCGGAACAAGCTCTATGATTCCGCCAATGAATATTTAGGACAGGGGATTGCAGAATATATAAAATCCTTAAGAATAAAAGAAGCCAGACGCCTCTTAAAAGAGACGGATCTGGCTGTCCATGAGATTGCCGATAAAGTAGGCTTTAATGACTATAATTATTTTTGTAGAATCTTCAAAAAAGAAGTAGGCATGCCTGCAAAGAAATACCGGAAATCGTTGTAATTGTAGTTTGTTGAGGTGCAGTATTGAAATTTAAACGTTCGGAAGCGGTTACATTATATCTTTGAATCAATACTGCACATCGACAAACTACTCAGTAGCCAGCAAAGCCGGCTTTGAAGAATCCTGCCTAAAGGTAATATGATGTTTTGGGCAGAAAAGACTTATATAGGTTCTTCCGCATCATTGTGTAATCTCCTGTCAAATGGTAGAAATGACAGAAAAATAGGGGTTTGGAATCGATGGAGCAGATAGTTTTTTAAAAATCAAGGAATCTATATGCCCTGTTATACACAGCAAAAAGACATTGGACATATAGAAGTCTTCTTTTTGAGATTTATAGATGCTTCAATTTTTATCCGTTGCATCTATATCTACGAATTTGTTATTATATAGATGTCAAATTTGTATTGAAAAAAATAAAAGAAGCAGATAGATTAATGATTTTTTTACGTTCTATCTGCTTGACCGGTGTAAATAATTCAAAAATCAGCATATAGATTTGCTGTTTTGGAGTTTTCTATACGTAATCTTACAAGTTAGCTGCAGCTATATTTTGTATTTTTCTGTATTTTATATGTTTTTCACATTTATTCCAATCAGGATAGACTCCTTGCAGCCGGCTTTGCCGGCTTAGCTGCCTATTTTGTCGAGGTGCAGTATTAATTCAAAGAGCAGAAAGCGGGGAGCATTATATTTTCTAAGTTCACCGTACAAAGAAACAGATGTTCCGGAAATGTGTGACCATTGTGAACACTTGTGTTCAACAAAGGACATTCATTTCCGGAACAAATGTTTTTTGTCCGATGAATGTGAAAGATATAATGCCCCCGCTTTCGGAAACTTTAAATATAAACTCTACGCCTCAACAAAAGAAAATTTATTTATGCTCCTTGACCAGCTTCACTACTGTTCCACTCAATAAAAACAGTGCAATCAGGTTGGGGATAGCCATGAGACCGTTGCAGGTATCTGCAATGTCCCAAATAAGGCCCAAATCTGCAGTAGCTCCTAAAATGGCTACCAAAGAATACAGAATCATAAATATCTTGTTTACTTTACTGCCTACGATAAATTCCAGGCACCTGGTACCATAAAGTCCCCAGCCGATGATGGTAGAGAAAGCAAAGCAACACATTGCTATGGCAGTAAAAATAGATACCCAATTGCCATATGTATTGACAAAACCACTGATAGTCAATTCCGCACCGGCAGTAACACCATACTCGATCACGGGAGCACCTAACAGAACTGTCAGAGCCGTCAATGAACAGATAATAATGGTATCACAAAACACTTCAAAAATACCGAAATATCCCTGCTGCACAGGAGATTTGGTATCTGCTGCCGCATGTGCAATGGATCCGGTACCCAGGCCGGCTTCATTAGAAAAGATTCCTCGTGACACACCGCGGCGCATACTGATGAACATACTTCCTACCACACCACCGGTAAATCCGGCCGGTGTAAATGCCCCCACAAAAATACTTTCAAATACGGCCGGAACATCAGAAATATTCAGTGCAATAACTCCCAAGCCCAAAATCACATACAACAGTGCCATAAAAGGAACCAACTTTTCCGTCACCCTTCCAATACGCTTTACACCGCCTAAGAGCACCATTGCTACCATAATGGCAATAAAAATACCCATCACTAAATTGATTCCAAAAACGGAATCCTGAGAAATCAGACCATAACTCATAAGTGCTGAGTTAATGGACGTGGTAATGGTATTAACCTGTGTTGCATTACCTGTTCCAAATACAGTCAACACACCCAATCCTGCATAAGCATAGGCAAGAAAATGCCACTTCTTGGAAAGACCATTTTTGATATAATACATAGGACCGCCTACCCAGTCACCATGTACATTTCGCTCACGGAAATGCACTGCTAACGTAACTTCGGCAAATTTTGTACACATTCCTAATAATGCACTGACCCACATCCAGAATACCGCACCGGGACCACCTAATGCAATGGCTCCTGCTACACCGGCAATATTTCCTGTACCTACTGTGGCTGCCAATGCGGTACAAACTGCCTGAAAAGGTGTCACCGCTCCATCCGCCGCTTCATTTTTGTGGAACATCCGTCCTATGGTAGCTTTCATAGCAATACCGAATTTCCTGATCTGGATAAATCCTGTCCTGCAGCTGAGCCACAGTCCAACTCCGATAATACAGATCATGGCCGGAACGCCCCATACAAAGTCATTTACCTGTTTGTTGATCTGTTCAATCATTTGAATCATAATATTTCTCCTCACGTTTTTAAAAGATATCAACGAGAATTATACCATATCTTTCCACATTATTCTAACATTATTATCAATGGGTTGAAATATACTTACATATAAGCATACATCTTGAAGGTATCCTATGAATAAATCCATTTCATCCCGGCAATATATCGGTTTTATATTTACATCCATAGCAGGAACGCTTCTTCACTTTGCTTACGATTGGAGCAATCAAAGTATTTTCTTAGCTCCTTTTTCAGCAATAAACGAGTCCATCTGGGAACATATGAAACTTCTATTTTTTCCCATGTTTGTCTTTGCCATGATAGAATACTACTTTATGGGTAATGAATATGATAATTTCTGGTGCATAAAACTACTGGGCATTACATTGGGTTTGCTTCTGATCCCTACGCTGTATTACACCTATACCGGTGCTTTCGGAATTATGATCGACTTTATCAATATCTCCATCTTTTTCCTCACTGCTGCCATTGTATATTCCGCAGAGACCCGGCTTTTTGAAAATGGCAAGACGTGCCGTATATCGTCACGAACTGCGTTTATCATATTATGCTTAATCGCTTTGTCCTTTGTGGTGTTTACTTTTTTCCCACCCCGGATTCCTCTTTTTGAGTCACCGTAAAGCAGGGCAGCCTTACGACCGCCCTGCACTTTATTTTATGATATATCCGGATTCTACTCCTGCTTCATGACACAGTAAAACACAATACTCCTCTTTGCTGTACTCTTCCACAAAATAAGTGCTGTTCTCTAAATCATAACTGCTTCCTGTTGGAATTTTATTGATCAGGCATTCTCTGGCATAACATTCATCCCCTGCGACCACATAACATATGTTGTCATACGCAAACTCAACTACACATGATCCTTTAGAATGTCCTCCAATTTTTCTGATCAATATATTGTCATCAAGGCTGTAAGTTTCTTTAAATATATTGACTTCGGCCTCATCCGCTATATATTTTTTCCCGGGGGCATATTCATCCTCCTGAATATGTACCACTGCATTTTTATAATGTCCTACAGCTGCTATATGGTCATGATGTGCATGAGTGATGATTACATCTGTGATATCCTCCGGGGCATATCCATAATCCTTTAGTACGTCAACCGGTCTGTAATAATTTACCATTTCAAACCCCGGCATGGTGTCGCACCCTGCATCCACCAAAATCCGCCTATTCTCCGTCTCCAATAAATATATTACGAATGTAATCAGCAGCCTTTTGTCACATCGGCCCCCCTGAAAAACGGCTGATTCCGGCAGCGTGGATTCTGCGTACTTTATCGCCAATACCTTTAAGTGTGCCATATTACTCTCCATCACAATGTCTCTCAGTGATTTTCTTTCACAGTCAGCACAATCTTTCCCGCACTCTTTCCGGACTGCATCAAATCCTGCGCCTCTTCTGCCTGTGTGATGGGATATACTTTGAAAATCGTGGGACGGATCTCGCCGCTCTCTACTTTTGGCCATATCAATTCCACCATATCTGAAAGCAGTTTTTTCTTCTGCTGTGGCGTACGGCTTCTGAGATTTGTTCCAATCACGCGGGTTCTGCGCACATACATACTCTTCAGGTCGATAGTGGACGGATCACCGGCAAGTGTAGCGATCATAATCCAGCGCCCGTCAAAATTCATATATGGCATACACTTGCCAACCATTTCACCACCCAGACAATCAACAGTGATATCCACCGGTGTGCCGGCCTCTAACTCTCTCTTCATCACATCTACCAAAGATTCTTTCGATGTATTGACAACATAATCTGCCTTCAGATGCTTAATCGCTTCTTCCTGCTCGTCATTCAAAACAGTGGTAATCACTCTGACACCAAAGGATTTTGCCATGGGAATGATCACACTTGCCAGACCGCTGGCGCCTGCTGTGACTAGAAGTGTTTCCCCGGATTTCAAGCCACCTTCCATAAACAAGAATAAGTAAGCAGCACCATATACCTCCGGCAATGCAGCCGCTTCTGTCATGGTCAGACCTTTTGGAACCGGCATCAACATGCCTTCCGGCACTGCCACATATTCTGCATATCCACCGCTTCCCAATAAAGCGCAGACCTTGTCACCTACATGCCATTTACCTTCTTCTTCTACTTTCTTACCCACCGCTTTGATTTCACCGGCTGCTTCCAGCCCAAACCAATCAGGCCATCCCGGTGGTGGCGGATACTGTCCCGCTCTTTGCAGCAAATCCGCTCGATTCAAGGCAGCTGCTTCTACTTCCAATAACACTTCATCTTCCTTAATCTGCGGATCCGGCACCTCTGTCCAATGCAGATGGCCATCTTCTCCATTTAACACTGCTTTCATGTATTTTCCTCCCTAACTTGATATATATTTTCGACAAGGCCATTCTAATTTTCATTCAGCTCTTATCACTTGAATTTTACCTTTTTCTATGATATATTTACATGGAAAATCAGGAAGAAAACATGTAAAAAAAGGAATTTTATTATGTCTATTTATATAAACCTAAGCAATCCCCACTCCGTTGTGGCAGCAAACTCTCATTATTACAGACAGCCCACCGACGAACGCTATATTGACAGAACTCTCCCCCATCATGACCTGATCTATCTGGTTGACGGCAGCTGGTCTATTACGGAAAATGAACAGGAGTATCCTTTAGAGAAAGATGATGTCCTGTTACTTTCTGCCGGTCGTCATCACTATACCCGCTTTCCATGCACTCCGGAAACAAAAACATTTTGTATCCATATTTCATGCAATCCCGGGGATTGTGAAGGATCGACAGATTCCATCCAACTTCCCACATTGATTCATGCTCGCAACAATACGAAAATCAAGCAATATTTCAGCGAGATCACTTCTGCCTTCTGGCTGAAAAACCTTTACAAGGAAAAACAGATGGCAGCGCTTTTAGATCTGCTGCTCTTAGAGCTTCTTTCTCTGACGCAAGCAAAACAGACTTCTAATGAGGATCTTGCAGCTCAAGCTATTGAAATTATTACCACTGCGCCGCACAATCATTACACCTGCAAAGACGTGGCAGATATGCTTTATGTCAGCACCAAAACATTGGATAAATCCATGTTTCAAAAGGTGGGGATGTCCTTTCACGCCTATCAAAAGGAACGTAAGCTTGAAATGGCGGCATCATTACTAAAAACAGAACCGGACATGCAGCTGAGAGAAATTGCGAGTATGTTGGGATTCTATGATGAGTTTCACTTAAGTAAATCCTTTAAGCAAAAATATGGAGTGTCGCCACGGGAGTATCGGGGGAAAAATCATTGAACAGCAGTGCTCATTCGAGAACGTTTCTCGTTCTCGAATGCACGGCTGTCGCCGTATAAACCCGTGTCAGTCGAGCAGTGCTCATTCGAGAACGCTTCTCGTTCTCTCATGCACGGCTGTCGCCGTATAAACCCGTGTCACTCGAGCAGTGCTCATTCGAGAACGCTTCTCGTTCTCTCATGCACGGCTGTCGCCGTATAAAAAGGCACAAAAATAGTCGGCTCAGAGTGCAAGCACTCTCGCCGACTATTTTTATACCTTTTTGCACTGCTCGTAGCTAACGTGTCTATTCCCACTCTATGGTAGCAATTGGTTTGGGTGACATATCATAGCAAACACGACATACACCATCAACCTCGCTCAAAATACGATTTGTAATCTTTTCAAGGATTTCCCAATCAATTCTGGGTACAGTACAATGCATTGCATCTACTGTGTTTACGGCACGGATGATTACAGGCCAATAATCTAAACGCTTTCCATCCTTTACACCGGTAGAGGTAATATCCGGAACTACGGTAAAGAACTGCCAGATCTGACTTGTCAGACCAGCTTTGTCAAATTCTTCTCTAAGAATAGCATCTGATTCACGAAGCGCATGTAAACGATCTCTTGTGATAGCACCGGTACAACGTACTCCCAGTCCGGGACCCGGGAATGGCTGACGATCAACCATCTCTGCCGGAAGACCAAGTGCCTTACCAACTACACGAACTTCATCCTTGTAAAGTAATTTAACAGGTTCTACAAGACCCTCGAATTTGAAATCTTCAGGGAGACCGCCAACATTGTGATGAGCCTTAACACCGTCAGATTCCAAAATGTCAGGATAAATAGTCCCCTGTGCAAGGAAAGAGATTCCTTCTAACTTACCGGACTCTTCTTCAAATACACGAACAAATTCTTCACCAATGATCTTACGTTTCTTTTCCGGTTCTGCAACTCCTGCCAATTTATCTAAGAAACGATCTGTAGCATCAATATAAACCAGGTTAGCATCCAATTCTTTACCGAATACTTCTACAACCTGTTCACTTTCACCTTTACGCATTAAACCATGATTAACATGTACGCATACCAGCTGTTTACCGATAGCTTTGATAAGAAGTGCTGCAACAACAGAGCTGTCTACACCGCCTGATAATGCAAGCAACACCTTCTTGTCACCAACCTGTTCACGAACTGCAGCAATCTGCTCCGCAATAAAGCTTTCTGCAAGTTCAGGGGTTGTGATACGTTCCATTGTATCCGGTCTTTTGTTTGAATCCATGACTTTATCCTCCTGATTCATCATATGAAAATTAATAATTTACAAATTTAAATACAGAATTAATTATAATAAAAGGCTCTCAAGAAATCAATATTTTTATTCACAGCATATGATTTTTCTAATAAAATTTTTTGTGAAATTCCTACAATCCCAGCATTTGGAACACAAAAACCACTGCAGCTGCACCTACCGCCACAGTAAGCAGTCCCCTCTTAAAATATGCCAGCAAAACAGCTGCCACACACCCTGCTGCCGCACTGATTGTGGTGCCGGTGCAGGAGAAGATGGCCGGAAATGTCATGGCCGCTAAAAC
Source organism: Acetatifactor sp. (assembly GCA_045544275.1). GTDB lineage: Bacteria > Bacillota > Clostridia > Lachnospirales > Lachnospiraceae > Acetatifactor. The sequence continues at coordinate 7,448 of JAZPYS010000051.1, forward strand.
TGCATAGGGCACATAATACAAAAAAGAGCGTACTCTTATATTCGTTATTTTTTTACGAAAAATGGCCATAGGCAGCATACGGATCAGATAAGTGGTAAGTGCCATGACAACAATGCCTAATATAATATATCCGTTACTCATACTGCTGCCCCCTTCTCTTGAGACTCTGCCTCTAAGTCTTCTTCTGTATCGACGGTCTCTTCTGTATCAACGATCCCTTCCGAAATCGGAAACAGCCATGCTGCTACTCCGCTGACGAATACTGTGATGATAATGATAGACCAACCACCGGAAAGATTCTTAAGTCCCGGCAGGTATGCAAAACCTAAGCTTGCCGCAATTGCTAAAATCACGGTAAACATGACACTTCTCTCCTCTCTTGCAGGTCCGACGATGATAGCTATGAACATACCATACAATGCGATACCCATAGCATTGGTCAATGCCGCCGGCAGAAAGGAGCTTGCTACAGCACCGAAAAGTGTACCGCCGGTCCAACCGATGACCGGTGTCAATATCAATCCAAACATGTATGACCCAGTCAAATCTCCTTTGTGCTGCATGGATACTGCAAATATCTCATCTGTAATACCAAAGGCAATTGCCAGTCTCTGTTTCATCTTCACAGACGGCTTTATTTTCTGGGACACTGACAGGGACATCAAAAAATATCTGATATTGATGATCAAAGTAGTCATAATCAATTCGATCATGGTTCCCTGAGCCAGCAATATGTTCACGCCGGCAAACTGTCCCGCACTGGTCAGGTTAGACAATGATATGGCCACCGCCGACCACAATGGCATACCTGAAAGCACCGTGGTCAATCCAAATGCCATGGATACGGAAAAATAACCCAAACATATGGGAATGCCATCCTTGATTCCCTGCTTAAATTCAGGCAAATTTATCTTTTTATTTGGCCGGCATACTACACCATGCTCCTGTATCTTCATAATAATATGTACCTCACACGCACAAGCCTTATTTAAAAAGCTCATGATTTTTCTCAAATATATCTTCTACAGACTTAAATTATACTCCTATGTCTCAGAATTGCAACATTTAACTTTTATAATTCACCCGATAGGCACTGGGCGTCATCCCCTGCCGCTGTTTAAAATATTTACAAAAGTAAAACTGATCGCAGAAGCCCAGTTCTTCTGCGATCTCCCCTATCGACAGTTTCCCCATTGCCAACAGCTGCCTTGCCCTGTCCATGATCAGCCGCTCACGATAACGACCAATGGACATACCGGTCTCCTTTTTGAAATGTTTTGCAAGGGTACTTTCTGAAGCGCTCATCATTTTTGCAATCTCCTGCACTGACACCGATATCTTCATGCCGGGCAATATGGCAAAAAGCTTTGTCACCATATCCGAATATTGCCTGTTCACCTTTTCTGCCACACCGGCTTCTTTTATAAATGCCGCCACAGCTCTATAAACTTCTCCCTGCAGGTGAAAGAAATCCTCAGGACTTCTCCCCATCATCCACTGTTTCATTTGATTCAGGTATACCTCGTCTACAGGCAAAGCATAATAACTTTTACAGCCGTTGAAGAGTTCCAGCCCGTTCTGAAGCAACACATTAATATGTATGTAAACTTTTTCAAGCCTGTCCTCACAAAAATAATCATAGGAAAAGCCATTAGGAATCAAATATAGATAACCCGGGGTAAGCTCATGAAATTCTTCCCTGCCGTCATCACCATGTATCCGCAGATAACCCTTGCCGGATATTACATAATACAGTCTTGAAAACGGAGAACACACATCCTGCTGCCTCCACTCACTGTCAAGATCCGCAAATCCAGTCTCATATAGCTCTATTTTCAATGTATTCATCACTTTCGAAAACCCGTCGTTCTTCTGTACTCTCATGCTGAAATCTCCATATTTTTGATTAAATATTACATTTTCATCTGACTACTTTTACAATACACTGAAATTATAAAATAAACAATATTGAAAAGGAGATTTTGTTATGAATTTCAGACAGGTACATTTAGACTTTCACACCAGTGAAAAGATTCCCGGCATCGGCTCCCGCTTCGACAAAAAGCAGTTTCAGACTGCCCTTAAGACCGGGCATATAAATTCCATTACTGTTTTCTCCAAATGCCATCATGGCTGGGCTTATCATCCATCTGTGGCAAATGAAATGCATCCAAACCTTGATTTTGACTTATTAGCTGCACAAATCGAGGCTGCCCATGAAATTGGCGTAAAGACCCCCGTTTATCTTTCAGCCGGTCTGGACGAAAAGTTAGCGGTTCACCATCCCGAATGGTTAGTTCAGGACAAAAACAATCAGAATAACTGGGTAAAAAGCTTTCTCACACCCGGTTACCACCGCTTCTGTATGAATACCCCTTATTTAGATATTCTCACAGAGCAGATCAAAGAAGTCTGCAGAAATTATAATGCTGATGGCATCTTTTTGGATATTGTGGGCGTGATCCCTTGCTATTGTGCGAATTGTATCCGCACCCTGCGTGCAGAAGGCAAGGATCCATCCGATGAAACTGCCATCATGGAATTGGCTGAACGCACCTATGCTAACTACACAAAGAAATGCCGCGAAGCCATCGACAGCGTAAAACCCGGACTGCCTCTGTTCCACAATGCAGGACATATCCGCCAGGGCAGACGTGATCTGGCACATATGAATACCCACTTAGAATTGGAAAGTCTCCCTACCGGCGGCTGGGGTTATGATCACTTCCCGCTTTCTGCACGTTACGCACAGACATTGGGCATGGAATTCTTAGGCATGACCGGCAAGTTCCATCAGTCATGGGGTGAGTTCGGCGGCTTTAAGCATCCCAATGCATTGAGATATGAGGCTGCTCTGTCCGCTGCCAATGGTGCAAAATGTTCCATCGGTGACCAACTCCATCCTACCGGTGAAATGGACATGGCTACTTACAGGTTAATCGGTGCTGCTTATAAAGAATTGGAAGAAAAGGAAGAATGGTTAGATCAGGTTACTCCGGTTGCTGATGTAGCAGTGCTGTCCTTTGAAGCCTATAGCGGTACTTTCGGAACCGGTCAGGTTGGCAAGAATACTAAAACGGATGCCGGTGTTGTCAGAATCCTTTTGGAAGGTAAATACTTATTTAATGTCATCGATGCAGAAGCTGACTTAGGTGGATATAAAGTTATTATTCTGCCGGACGAAGAACGGATCACCCCTGCTTTGAAAGAAAAATTAGATGCCTTCATAGCAAAGGGCGGCAAGCTCTTAGCCAGCGGCAAATCCGGCCTCTATGCCGACCAGAATGCATTTGTTTACGATTTCGGTGTGGACTATGTAGGAGAATCTGCTTACAATCCTGCTTACATTCGTCCTTTGTTTGAAATGGAAGGTCTGTATGATGCGGCTTACATCATGTACTCTCAGGGTGAAGTCACTGCACTTACTACCGGCGAGATGTTAGCAAAGCAGGAAAATCCATACTTTAACCGTACCGCAGAACATTTCTGCTCCCACAGACACACCCCTAACTCCGAAGAATTTGCAGGTCCGGGCATGTCTCAGGGCAAAGATGGTATATACATAAACTGGCAGGTATTCACAGAGTATGCTGAAAAAGGTTCCCTCATCTTAAAGAGAATCGTGCAGTTTGCCCTTGATAAGCTTTTAGGTGAAGACATTACTTTAAAAACAAACTTAGGTGCACAGGGTGTTACCACTATCATGGAACAGAAGGACCAGAATCGATACATCAATCATCTTCTTTATGCAGTTCCTGTAAAACGTGGTACAGGGGTAGAAATTATTGAAGACATTGTTCCCGTTTATGACACCAATGTCACATTGAGTTTGCCAAAGGATATTAAAAATGTTTACTTAGCCCCACAGAAGACGCAGATTCCATTTACCTGTGAAGATGGTAAGGTTTTATTTACTGTAGACAAAATTGACTGTCATCAGATGGTGGTGTTGGAGTATTAAGGCGTAAAATAAAGCGGGAAGTCCCAAGTCGTTCAACTTCGGGATTCCCGCTTTACCTATTTTTTCTTACTTCCAGTATTTCTCTATTTTTTTCTTTGCTTCATTTTCCGGCAACTCATATTTCTCCTGCAGCACCTGACAGGCTTTCTCATAGGGTGTACCTATCTCGTACAGCAACTCCACATAAAGCTCAATGCCCTTCTCTCGTCCATGCTCAGCTTCTGTCAACTGATTTCTCTGCATCGTCAACTGCTTATCCTGCTCCGCCAGCTGCTTGTCCTGCTCCGCCAGCTGCTTATCCCTCTCAGCAAGCTGCTTGTCCAACTCCGCCAGTTGATTCTTCTGACCTTCTATCTGCTTCTTTATCCTCTGGCTGTCCGCATATAAGTCTCCAAATGTCGCATGTTCAAATAATTGTGCCACTTTCTTCTTCCTCACCTTTCCTGCATTGGTTTCCGCCTCATCCGGCGGAATATTTGCCTTTAACTGAAACGCCAGATATATATCTGCAATAAGATTTACGATATGATCCGGAGTGTCCTTCAATATCTTCTGCAAAGCATCCCCGGAAACCTCATCCAAGAACAAGCCCACATTTCACTGATCCGTTTTCCTTCTTTCATCATACTTACCTGTCCTTTCTTTTCTTAAAGCCTTTCATTTTGTAATGTCTTTCCTTCAAAACGCAAGTCTGAAATTCTTCGGACAGTGTATTAAGAACCCTGCTGTGCAATGAACCTGTACATCAGAATGATACAGCAACCTGAAACGTCGAATCTATTCTGTGCATCCTGCAGCCACATCAGAAACATCCTGCCCGTATATAAAATGGTGAATTCCACGGGCGAAATGCCCAGACGCCGATGCTTTCGTGCCCAGAACAGACCTTGATTTGTGCATCCGCAATACTTGTTTATTGAACTCTTTACACTGTGATTTTACAGCTGTTTAGTTACTTTGTCAACCCTAAAGCAGCAAATTAAACAATTAATATTTTAAGGAGCATATCCGAGGATATGCTCCTTAACTTAACCAATTACAAAGCTAACGAAATAACACTGTTTATTCTTCTTCCGCCTTGGCTAATACTATTCCATTCACAGCTTCCACGAAAGCTACCACACTGCTTCTGGATACCATTGCAAAGGACTCTCCGTTCACAACGGCAATACACTCACTGCCGTCATAACGATACAATGCTACATGGATTTCCGGAAAATTTTCATTTTCTAAATATACCGTAAAGCTGATTTCTTCTTTATCTGTCGGCTCTTCCGCAGTAAATTCTGATGCCGTCAATGCACTTATGGTACTCTGCAGACCTGATACGCTCAAGTCCTTCTCTTCTCCATACTTCCATGTCTTCACATCATCCTCTGTCACAGAAGAGATGGTATGCTCCACACCTTCTAAAGTAATATCCATCTGATAAATATCATCAAAGGATGCTGTCAGCACTTCCTTGTGCCGCAAATTATCATAGGTATTCTTGGACAGATTTTCGTATTCAAGTGAAGTGATTTCATACACGATCTGAGATTCTCCCACTCTTGCATAAGCGGTCACACTATACTCTGCATCCTCGTCCTCACTCTCCTGTGCAGCTGCCAATTCTTCCTGATTACGACCTATATACAGCACGAAGGTTTCTGTTACGGGCTCTGCGTTCTCTTCTTCACTATCCACAGGATAATCCGCTGTGATAGTCAGATCCGGCTCCACCAGCCCAAATGCTTCCAATTCTTCCTCTGTTACATTGTAACTGACATATTCTGACAGTCCCAAACCATCGACGGTATTTAAATAATCGCTTACCAACGAACTGTCTAAAGGCTTGCCATCTATAAAATACACATCCTCTTCGCAATAAGTATTGATACTTTCCTCTTCATAAAGAATCTCATAATTCTGTGTACCTGCAAACCGTACAGCCGTAGCATCTGAAAGTCCCGGAATCTCATCATGCTTGATCAGATCACGAATCTCAATTTCGTATTCTTCAAAAGGATCCTGACTTGCTAAGTAAACCTTTCCGTCACCGATGGACACATAACGTTTTTCATCCATAGTACTAAAGGCACCAAGGGAAACGGTGTATTCCTGCTCTCCTGCGGTGATATGAATGGTGCAGGCGGGATCATCTAATCCATACTGGGCAAAATCTTCTACTTCTTCTATCACAAAGGAAACACCAAACTCCTGAAAACCTTCCAACAGGTCAGCAATCTTTTCCTCATCCACCGGGAAAGCTTCGTCCTCGTCATAAAGCCAGGTTCCGTCTTTATGAAAGGCGAAAAAGTTTTCTCCATATTCCCAGGAAAGACTTGTCACAGCGTCCGTCTCAATTGCTAATATGATTTCATCACTATTTTGAATCTTCTCTTTTTCCTCCTCATGCTGACTGATTGCAAACGTAGCACCACAAGCAGCTATCAGGATTCCTAAAAGCACAAGCAGTCTCTTAGACTTCTTCATTTCTTCTCTTCCTCCGTTCTATCATTACTACAATACCGATGATCACAAAAGTCAGCGGCAGTACACCGATCATAATGATCTTCAATCTGGATGAAGTGGACGCATCTATGGTCAGATAATTATAGCTCATTGATTTGCTGCGGATGACAACTGCCTCCCGCTCTCCAATCAGTGAGGACAATGCATTCATACTGAAGTCTAAATTAGCTCCGGAGGAATATGCATTATACATTGTATTCATCAATTCAGAGGATGCAATCCAAATTATCTGCCCGCCGCCATTATCTTCTACTGCCACCGCCAATGCAAAAGGCCCTTCTATATCGCCCTCTTCCATTTCATAGGTCTGCAGACCATAACCGGCAATCTTACTGAAAGCACCGTCCGAGGTGGTCAGCAACTCTGTTACCGTTCCGTTACCGGTACTTCCCACGGTCAAGCCCTGTGCCAAAGGCATGATCACATAGTAATTTGATGCAATCAGAGGATCCGTTATGATATGACTCTGCAGATCCGGCAGCATAATTTCAGGTGCCTGGAATGCATAATAACTTCTGTCCCCTTCAACCACAATACCTTCAGCGGTTTCTACACCGTAATCAGCTAACAAACTGTTTAAATTTGCCAATTCTCCGTCTTTTACCGGTCCGGCCATAACCATCAGCTTACCGCCGTCTGCCACATAATCAGCAAGCATATTCTTCTCTTCTTCGGAAATATCACTGGCAGGTGCATTAATTAAAATGCAATCAGCTTCCTCCGGAATTTCATCTGCATTGAGCAGAGAAAACTGAGATTGTTCCATATTTTCCTTCTCTAACTGCTCTGCAAATTCTGCAGAAATCTCTGCTTCTCCATGTCCTTCCAGCACATAAATCTGCGGCAGATCATCACTGACTACATAATCAATAGCAGAGGTAATAGCTCCTTCCCCATCAAAGGAATATACTTCTGAGTAAGTGGTGTAATCTACCTCACTGAGATAAACATCCTCATAACTGATGTAACGATATTTATCTCCACATTCCACCACCATATCATTGTTGGTCACAGTCCCATCCGTATACTGGGCTGCAAAGGTAGGGAATATGTCCGGATTTTTCTTTACCACAGTAATATGATCTGACAGACTATCGTACTTTGCCAGCAGATTCTCGATCACACTGTCCTCCATTTCTGACTGGACAATCCAATAAATAGTCACATCCTTTTCCAAAGCATTGACAACAACCTTGGTATTACTAGTGATAGAATACAGCTGGCTGGAGCTTATATCTAACTTTGTCAGATTTGCCGGCAGTACATTTGCCATCACATTTACAACGATGAGAATCGCCAACACAATAACCGTCACTGCCAACGAATAAGTACCGCCTTTAAATGCGATCTGACGATTTACTTTTCTCTCATCATCCTTTTTAACCGATAATTTCTTCATCAGTTATACCTCCTTTTCTCAAGAGATTGTACTGACAGGAATAAAAAGAAAATGATTACTGTCACATAAAATACAATGGCTGTAATATCAAACACACCATCCACAAAATCATAAAACCGTTCGAACAAAGACAACTGAGACATAATCTTTGCCAACAGTCCTTCAAACTTTGAATTATCTAAATAATAAGTAACAGATAATACAGCAACACCGGACAAGGCTACACCATAAGCAAGATTTTCATTCTGGGTAATATGTTTGATCAGAATTGTGGCGATCAATACAATCACATATAATGCTACAAGAGAACCCGTCGCAGTAGCTGACACATATTCTGCCAATGTCACACTGTAATAGTTCAGCAACAAAAGGGGAATAGCAATTCCTGCCGCAAAACCCTGATTTTCTGTCAGAGAGGAAATAAAAGTACCAATAGCAATCATTGCTGCTCCCATAATATAAAAGGCTAAAAGTGACCCATAGGATGTCAGCAGATACACTTCACCGTACTGTGCAAAAATCAGCGGATAAACCGAGATAATGCACATAGGGATCAAAAAAATGATCAGCAGTGCCAGATACTTGCCAAGAATGATCTGCGTTCCTTTTAAAGGCAATGCATACAACAGCTGATCTGTCTTCTGTTTCTTTTCTTCAGAAATCACACGCATGGTCAGCACAGGCACGATTACCACCATACCGATACATACAAAAGCCAGCACATATTCAAAATTTGCCATGGCAGACTGTATATTATAAAGCATCGCTCCGATACCCACAAATACCAGCAAAAAGGCGCTGAATAAATATGCTGTCAGGGAATGAAAATAATTCCGCAGTTCGTGTTTTAATACAGCGATCATCCTTCCTTTACCTCCCTTTCCGTCAACTCAATAAATACATCCTCTAAACTTGCTGCCTTAGAGGTCATCTCAAAGATAGGCAATCCTTTTGAAGCAAAAGCAAAGAATAATTTACAGCTCATTTCCCTGGGATCGTCTTTGTCAATCTTAACATGTACCGCAATAGAACCGTCTTCCCGGTCCATGCACTCCCAACTTTGAATATTCTCCATATCCTGCATTACCTGCTTTGTATCCTCCATTGCAGCCTGCACCACTAAGTCAATACCATTAGACTCCGTCAGTACTTTTTCTAAGTTCTCCGGTCTGTCAAAGGCAACCAATTTCCCTTTGGAAATAATCAATACCTGCTCACAGATTGCATGTACTTCAGAAAGAATATGGGAACTGAAAATAACTGTATGGGTTTCACCTAACTTCCGCACCAGATCCCTGATCTCAATAATCTGAATCGGATCCAGGCCCACGGTAGGCTCATCCAAAATGATTACTTTAGGATTTCCAAGTAGTGCCTGGGCAATCCCCACACGCTGCTTATATCCTTTTGACAATGTGGAAATTAATCGATTCTTCACGTAACCGATGCCGGTCTGTTCCACCACCTCATCGATCTGTCTGCGAAGTTCAGCTCCCCTGAGTCCTTTTGCTTCTCCCACAAACCGCAGGTACTCCAACGGTGTCTCATTCATGTACAGCGGAGGCTGCTCCGGAAGATAACCTATCAGCTTTTTTGCTGCTTCCGGTTCTTCAAAAATATCGTGTCCTCCAATCTTGATGGTGCCTTCCGTTGCGGAAAGGCATCCGGTCATAATGTTCATGGTAGTGGATTTTCCTGCACCATTAGGTCCTAAAAAGCCATATACATGACCTTCCGCAATTTCAAAGGACAAATCATCTACCGCCATGAAATCACCATAACACTTTGTTAAATGTTCTACTTTGATCATAGCATGCTCCTTTATACTCTTATTTTTATTCCACCCTGATATCAATGGACGTAATGACAGGCTGTGCTTCTATCGGGATGGTACCGTTATTATCTGTAGGCTCTGCTGCCGTGCAAATAGTGTCCACAATATCCATACCCTCGGCCACATAACCAAAAGCAGCATACTGTCCATCTAAGAATGTACTATCTTCATGGACAATAAAGAACTGGGAGCTGGCACTGTCATAAGCACTGGAACGCGCCATGGAGATCGCTCCCCTTGTATGGGATAAATCGTTATCATACCCATTGTCTGAGAATTCTCCTACAATTGTCTCCTCAGATCCGCCTGTTCCGTTTCCTTTTGGATCACCACCCTGCATCATAAATCCTTCCATGATTCGATGGAATGTGAGGCCGTCATAAAATCCATCCTCTGCAAGTGACACAAAATTTTCCACTGTAATAGGTGCAGCTTCATAGTCCAGTTCCACGGTGATAGTTCCATGGTCTTCGACGGTAATATCTGCATAATATCGGCTGCCTTCTACGAAAACAAACGTCTCCCCGTCCTGGCCTTCATCGTTCTGCGGCCCGTCTTCTGCAGTGCTTTCTGCATCTGCCTCAGACGATGCATTCTCCTGAGATACACTGGTACTCTTTCCTTCTGTAAAAGTAATCTCCTCAGGTTCCTTTCCTGCATAAAAAACTGCAATTCCCAAAACTACAGCAAGAACTGCTGCACCGGCTATGTAAAGTCCACTGCGCAGCATTCTCTTTTTTTCATAGGGCCTTACCTTTGCGTCAATACCTGATAAAATCTGCTGCCTGTAATTCTCCGGCAGATCAGCCTCTTCCTGATACTTCAGAATTTCCTTTTTGAGTTCAACGGTTCTGCCCATGTCTTTACTCAACTGTTCCAATGCTCTTGCAGTATTCTGTTCCTCTGCCTTTAAAGCAGCCTCCACAATATCCATTTTATAACCTGTTATAGATGCAATCATATCTTGATCAAATTCCGCAATATGATGGAGTACAAAAATATAGCGGTTTATACCGGGAAACATCGCCAAAAGATTGTCTACCGGATTCACTTCTGCCATATACTCTTCTTTCCATTTTGCAATCACAAAATTCTTACCCTGAGGTATGGCAAGTCCTTTCATTCCTTTTTTCACAAACGCTTTTCGACATAGGATAGCAGCCTGCTTATAAAGCGTATTCTGAAATTCTTCTTCTGATTTAATACAATTGTTAAACAGATAATCCCAGGTATTGTAAAACGCATGTACAACCGTTACATTTGCCTGGTCTGCATCTCCAAAACAGCAACTACAGATTGCTTTTGCACCTTTCCAGTGCTTTTCAAACAATTCCGTCACCGCCTGCCGGTTCCCTGATGCAGCTCTTTCCATCAATTCCTTCATAATATCCTTTCCTCCTTCCAGACAATTTTAAGGCGGAAATGTCAAAAACTTGTGATTCTTTTGTGAAATTCCTGTGTTGGAATTGTGTAAATATTGTGAAAAGGTTGATTGTTCCCGGTGAAATAGTTTCTGGAACTATTTCACCGGGATATGAATTAAGCAAATTTACCTATGGATACACACTTCCATCAACAGTATCATCCACAAACACTCTGTGCATTCCATCGCAGATCGACATCTGTGCCATGGAGTAGGCCTTGTGAAACACGCAGCCCATCCACATTCCGTTTCTTTCAAATGCACCCCCTACCGGAACTCTTACTGCTATTCCTGCGGCAATTCCAATGCCACATAGAAGTTTTTCGGTATCGCGTTTTTCTGTTTTACCATTAAACGCTCTGACCAACCTGTTGATCCCTATACCGGTTGTCTCTAAATCTCTGCCTGCTTTATTATGATTTCCATCATATATACCGTATATATGATTATTATATAATATGATTTCCCTGCAGTGATTCTTCTGCATGATTTTCATACAGTCAATTAATAACTTCCGGTACTGCTCTAACATGTACTCTTGATGCTCCTCAAAAGGAATTCTCTCCGCATTTTGCATACAAACAGCAAGCACCGCAACCTTTTCGTATGTTGCATTATTAGCATCACTCATAGTGGTGTGCCTCCTTCTTTTTTTCTTTGGAATACAATATCGCAATGCATTGCTGTGATAATTATATGTTGCGAGCATATAAAAATGTACCCTCAAAATGAGACAAACATTCTCATTTCAAGGGCACTATACATAACACTTATTATAAGTTACAGTTTCCAGATATCTCTGTTATACTCTTCGATGGTTCTGTCGGAAGAGAAATATCCTGCCTTGCTGATATTGATCAACATCTTTTTCGCCCATTCAATGCGATCTTCATAGTCTGCAAAGGCACGTTCTTTCTTCGCCATATAATCTTTAAAATCAGGCAGTGTCATAAACCAGTCCTTCCAGATCAGTTCATTCTGCAGTCTTTCTAAATGTTCCTTACTTCCCACAGCAAGCATTTCCGGTCCGGTGATAAAGTCAATGGCACGGTGGATGTCCGCATCGTTATCATAATACTGCTTTGCACAGTAACTGCCGTTCTTGTAACGTTCGATAACAACGTCGCTGTGATCACCGAAGATGTAGATATTATCATCTCCTACCAGATCGTGAATTTCCACATTGGCACCATCTTCAGTGCCTAATGTGACTGCACCATTGAGCATGAATTTCATATTGCCGGTACCGCTTGCCTCTTTGGAAGCTAATGAAATCTGTTCAGAAATATCACATGCAGGGATCAGCTTTTCCGCAGCTGTCACATTGTAGTTCTCCACCATAACAACCTTCAGATAAGGACTTACTTCAGGGTCGTTTTTAATGATCTCTTCCAAACACAAGATCAGGTGAATAATATCCTGGGCAATAATATATGCCGGTGCTGCCTTTGCACCGAAAATAGCAGTAATCGGTCTCACAGGCTTCTTGCCTCCTTTGATCTCCAGATATTTGTGAATCAGGTACAACACATTCATCTGCTGACGTTTATACTCATGGAGACGCTTGATCTGAATGTCATAGATGGAGTTCTCATCAATTTCAATCCCCTTCGCCTCTGCAATATACTTCTTTAAGGCCAACTTGTTTGCATTCTTAATCTTTAAAAGTTCCTCCAACACCGGAGTATCATTCGTATAATGCTGCAGTCTTTCCAGCAATGCTGCATCCTTCTTGTAGTCATCACCAATCAATGACGTAATAAATGCAGCCAATTCCGGATTGCAATGAAGCAGCCAGCGGCGGAATGTGATACCATTGGTCTTGTTATTGAACTTCTCCGGATATACCTTATAAAAATGATTCAGTTCATTATCCTTCAAAATATCCGTATGAAGAGATGCAACGCCATTGACACTAAAGCCATAGTGTATATCCATGTTCGCCATGTGAACACGCTCTTCCCCATCGATAATGGTCAGCATATCGTTATGCGGAAATTTTCTGCGCACTTTATTGTCTAACACCTCAATGATAGGAATCAGCTGCGGTACTACTTTTCTGAGGTAATCCATGGGCCATTTTTCCAGTGCTTCTGCAAGAATGGTATGATTGGTATAGGCACAGGTGCGGGAAACCACTGAAATAGCCGTCTCCATATCCATGCCTCTTTCCGTGAGCAGACGAATCAGCTCCGGGATCACCATAGATGGGTGAGTATCATTAATCTGGATCACTGCGTAGTCAGACAGGTCATACAGATTGCTGCCTCTTTCCAGTGCCTCCTCTAAAATCAGTCTGGCACCGCTGCTTACCATAAAATACTGCTGGTAAATACGCAGCAGTCTGCCTGCTTCATCACTGTCATCGGGATATAAGAACAAGGTCAGATTCTTCGCAATATCATTCTTGTCAAAATCAATTCCATCCTGAACAATACTTTCATCAATGCTCTCCACATCAAATAAATGCAGACGATTTGTCTTGTTATTATAGCCGGTTACATATATATCGTACATACGTGAAGTAACTGTCATATCTTTGAAAGAGACTTCGTAAGTTTTGTCTGTTTTGACCAGCCACCCTTTTTTCTCGATCCAAGCATTGGGTTCTTCTGTCTGAAGATTATCCTTAAATACCTGCTTGAACAGTCCAAAGTGGTAGTTCAGACCGATACCATCTCCGTTCAATCCCAAAGTAGCAATGGAATCCAAAAAACATGCTGCCAGACGTCCTAAGCCACCATTGCCCAATGATGGTTCCGGCTCCACAGCCTCGATCTGAGCGAGAGACTTACCTCCTGCTTCCAGAAGTTCCTTCACTTCATCATAAATTCCTAAATTGATCAAATTGTTGGAAAGTAATTTACCGATCAAAAATTCTGCTGAGATATAGTAGAGCTTCTTCTTACCGGTATTACTTTCTTTTTCTTTGGCTTTCTTCTGTACCAGGTCCAGAAGTCCCATGTAGATTTCCTGATTGGTACAATCTTTTAAATCTTTTCCGTATTCAGTTTTCAAAATTTCACACAAATTCATAGTCTACAGCTCCTTCCTCAAGCCGGTTTTCCTTTACTATACCGTCTTTTTCGCACTAATTCTTGCATTATATTTTTATATTTTTTGCACAAAACTATTATTTACATTGATTTTTTATCTAAAATTTATTATATTTTAATAACAAAACTATTTTCAAACCATAAGGAGATATTTATGAACAAGCAGCAATATGGTATTTACCACGAAGTGAAAGCCCACACATCCGCAGAATTTCCATATAATACTTACCTCTGTTCTATTCCTCTGGATTTTTCTTTTGTACCAACCCACTGGCATGAAGACATGGAGATAATCGTCATTAAAAAAGGCGCCGGCAATGTCTCTATTGACCTGGAATCCACGGAAGTAGCCGCCGGAGATATTGTATTCGTACTGCCGGGACAGCTTCATTCCATAGAGCAGAAGCATGGTCTTTCTATGGAATATGAGAACATCATATTCAAGCCGGTGCTTTTGCGTGCTGCCAATCAAGATCTATGTTACCGGGAATTCCTGCAGCCCTTTTTCAGCGGCATGATGGATTTTCCTTCCTTTGCCACCCCAGAGCACCCTGATTATCCACGTATAAATTTCTGCATTGAACAGATTGACAGACTATGTGACCATCGGCCATCCGGTTATCAGTTAGCTGTAAAGGGACTTCTCTATCAACTGTTCTTCCTGTTGATCAGCTCCGGCTCTGCCAGGCAGCTTCATCCCAAAGCAAAAAAATTCCTGGATAAGATAAAATTAATTTTATCCTATATCCAGGAAAATTATGCACATCCAATACCAATTAAGGAAGTGGCTGATCTGTGCTTTTATAGCGAATCCCACTTTATGAAATTCTTTAAAGATTGTATGGGTGTCAGCTTTACCCAATATCTGAATGACTACCGTTTGCAAATTGCCGCACAGCTGCTCAAAGAAACGGAAGACAATATTCTGGAAATAGCTTCTGCCACCGGTTTTGAAAATCTGTCCTATTTTAACAGATCTTTTAAGAAAAAATATGGGCTTACTCCTGGTCAGTACCGGAAGTAAGATAGCTTTAAGATACTTTTGTCTTTGTTGCAAATACCCCCAGCATCAATGGTACTATAACCATAATCGGCAAAGCATATCTTACCTGTACCACCGGACCGAGGAACATGGTAGCAAGATATATTAGCGGAAACAATGTAACCAATATCTTCTTTTTATGTCCAATGTAAATGCATGCAGCTACTGTCAACAGCAATATCCAACAATATAATGCGGGTTTAAACAGATTCGATATCACAGGCCATTCATAAAAACAATTTGCACTTACAATGTTCTCCAAAACCGCTTCCAGTGCCGGCATTTTTGTCTCATGTGCAATGCCTTCAGGAATCACTTCAGAAGTGGAGGATGTATAAGTTGACAATGCTCCCATTCTTCCTTCCAGGCCATAACCGAATACATCAGCCCAGGATTTATCATCTATGAACCAATAGCCTTTGGTCAACAACAAAAATGCATCAATATATTCATTGGGATATTTCAACCCTACCTTTACCCAGTCTGACAGCATTTGCGGCAGATCCGGTTCCCATACATTCGTATATACGCCTCCCAGCCAGTTCTTAAGGGAATCGGAAAGGGGCGGATTATACCGATGCCAATGCTCCTGCGGTACATATTTATCCAGAATTTCAAAAATTTCGCCTTCTATTTCATCGCCATGATAATATCCCACACGTCCAAACTGCTGAATCGGCACACTCATCATCTCAATCTTACTGCCACGGCCTTCTGTACCAATTAAAATCTGCATGCCTTCCAATGCGCCTTTTCCACCGATCACCAGTGCAAGACACATAATCAATATACGCACTCTCTGTTTCTTTTCCACCAGAATCAGATAAAACAACGTAAATACCGCCATTGCATAGATTGCATTGTTTCGAAACAGCATCATGACAATACCTTCCAGTACCCAAAGTACATCGATTACCTTCTGTTTCCTGCCTTCACTGAAGAAATGTCTTTCAATGAAAAGACATATAAATATTAAAAACAATGCTGTAAACGGAACGTCCTTTGTTACTCCCACCGAAAGAATGGAAACCAGTGGAAATACTCCATAAAACAACACCAGCAGCACTACCGGCCATTTCCTTCTGACCAGTCGATATAATGTAACACAGGAATATCCACAGGCCACAGAAAGCAGTAGCATCTGAAAAATACTATAACAAGCCATTCCCGTCTCATAACTTCCAAGGAATGTACCAATATTCAAAAACAGCCATATCAACCAGGTATGTGCCAAAGGCTGATAACTGTTGAACCAGATAAACCCTTTCACAGCCTCCTGGGACTGTCGGTGAAAATCATAGGCCATAACAGCAGGATAATATGCCAGGAACACCGGGATCCACAAAAGAAATATTAACAGCCAGCTTACCAAAAATACATTTCTGTTCTTCCACAAATGATCCGTTTTATATTCTCCACCGCCTATTTTTTCTACTAACACAAACAAATAATTAGAAAACGGCAGTACACTTACAGCCAGACAAACTGATCTGATCAAAATCAGCCCTTTTCCCACCAGACCGCTTTCTGTCATCCCCCTGATGTGTAACTGATAACCCATAATCAGGGAACACGCAAAAAGCAAAGCTGTGAGGCCGGCCCATATCACACGCTTTTTCAGCAGTTTTTTATCTTGAATTTTCGCAAGATTTTCCCAAGTATACTTTAGCAGTACAAAAACTCCCGCAAATACCGCCAGGGATATAATGCCATAGGAAAAGTAATCTCCTGCCGCAATCGAACAAGTATAACTGATTCCATACGTCCCTAACCAGGCCAATACTACCAGAAGTATTATTTTGACTTGATTTCTGGTTCTGCTCATTTTTTTGATCTCCTTTTCTTAATTTGACCCCCGGTTACTGCACCGGTGCCCTAAAAAATTATACCCTTTAAATATAATACAGTCAAGAAATGTTAATTTTTCCATTGCTTTTTTTTCTATTTAATGGCATACTGAAAACAATATTTTTATGAAGGGAGATATTTATCTATGGAGAAAAAAAGAGACTCGTTTTCCGGCAAGCTGGGATTCGTCTTTGCTGCAGCCGGTTCTGCAGTGGGCCTGGGTAATCTTTGGAGATTTCCATACCTGGCTGCAAAGTACGGCGGTGGTATTTTTATTTTGGTGTATCTTGTTCTTGCCCTGACACTGGGCTTTACCCTGATGCTTACTGAAATCGCCATCGGTAGAAAAACCGGAACCAGTGCTGTTGCCGCTTTTCAAAAACTGGACAAACGTTTTGGTTTTGTAGGTTACCTTGCCTGCATTGTACCATTCATCATCACACCTTACTACTGTGTTATCGGTGGCTGGGTCATTAAGTATCTTGCTGCATTTGTTACAGGTCAAGTGAGCACAGCAGCAACAGATAACTACTTTACAAGCTTTATTGCTGCACCTATTGAACCGATCATCTGGTTCTTAATATTCGCACTTCTGACCGCTGTGGTGGTTATCATCGGTGTGCAGAAGGGCATTGAGAAGGCAAGTACCATTATGATGCCGATTCTGGTAGTCCTGATTGTAGGGATTTGTATTTTCTGTGTTACCCGTCCGGGTGCTCTGGAAGGTGTAAAATATTACCTGCTGCCTGATTTCAGTGCCTTTTCACCGACTACCGTGTTGGCAGCTATGGGACAGTTGTTCTACTCTATGTCATTGGCTATGGGAATTATGATTACATATGGTTCCTATATGAAGAAAGATACTGATTTGCGGGGTTCTGTAAGACAAATTGAAATTTTTGACACCGCAATCGCCATTTTGGCAGGTTTGATGATTGTACCTTCCGTATTTGTTTTCTCAGGCGGAAGCGAAGAGGCCCTGGGTAAAGGCCCTTCCCTTATGTTTATTACTCTGCCTAAGGTATTTGAAAGCATGAGACTGGGAGGACTGATCGGTGCTGCCTTCTTTATCCTGGTGTTATTTGCTGCTTTGACCTCTGCAATTTCATTATTGGAGACCAATGTTTCAATTGTATGTGACAAGCTTCATTGGAACCGCAAGAAAGGAACGATCATTGTCAGCATTTACGTGATCATTATGGGATCTATTATTTCCCTTGGATTCGGCCCTCTTAGCTTTATTACGATTATTGGTCTTGGTTTGCTTGATTTCTTTGATTTCATTAGTAACAGCATACTGATGCCTATCGTAGCTCTGCTGACCTGTATCAGTATCGGCTTCTTTATTAAGCCACAGACAATTATTGATGAAGTGGAGATCAACAAACCACTTAAGGAGAAAAAGTTCTACATTCTTATGCTCAAATGGGGTGCGCCTGTTTGTCTGATACTGATTCTGCTGTTTGCAGTTTCAGAAGCCATGGGATGGATTAAAGTGTAAATAGTGCACTAAAATGCCGGAGAATCTGACTTCTCCGGCATTTATCTATAATGATTCTATAATGCACTCATGCTTTCTTTTTCCTGCCGGAGCATCCTTATCATAGTTGATACCCACAAGCAAAATATCACAATCAAGTCCTGCTACAGCATCAGGATAATGCTTATCCCGAATCTGTGCAATTGCTCCCTTGGCAGACTTGTTCCATTTTAATTCGATTACAAGGGCTGGCAGCATTGAATTCTTCTTTGGAAAATATACAATATCCGCATAGCCGTCACCGGCTGGCAATTCTTCAAATTTCTGGTAATAATCCTTATAACTGAAATATGCAAGTTTAATTACACTGCGCAATGCCTGTTCATCATTATAGAAAAGCACCGCTGTTTCTTCCGCATGTATCTTTTCAATCTGTGCCGCCACTGCATCAGCATTTCTATGCACCGTATCATAAATAAGCTGATTACTTTCTTTCACACGGCGAATGGTCTCATCTCTCTTCACTTCCCGAATCGTCCTTGCAAATTCTCTTCTGATTTCCTCATTTGGAATATACACGGTCTGTGTCTCTTCATTATAGGCTAAATATCCCAGATGAATCAGCAAGGTCAGGACATCATCTCTACTTCGGAATGTAACCAAATCATTTGCGAATCCATTTGTATCTACCTTGGTACTGATTCCGCCAACAAGCTCAGCAACTGTTTTAGACAATCCATCAAAATCGAGACTGATATATCCCATCAGACTGGCCGCTGCAGATGTTTCTGTCCAGTAAGATTCAAAATCATCATTTCGGATTGCCTTCATAACTGAATTCGGATTATAAACAGAATCTACACCACGAAATGAATATCCGTCATACCACTGCTTCATCATCTCGAAATCAGCACCATGGTCATCACAAAGCTTTCGCACTTCACTCTCTGTAAAACCCACATAGGTACCAAATTTTCTGGGTTTTATCATGGAATATTCTTCAAAATCCGAGATTGCTGACTGTGATCCTTCCTTCTTAATAGGCAGAATGCCTGTCATATATGCAGCTGCAAAAATCTTATCTGTGGCACCGCTATTCTTAAATAGGGAGCGTAAAAACTCAAGATATCCCTTCTGTACCAAGGGCTGATTAATTGCCTCTCGAATGGGTGCATCCCATTCATCAATAATCATGATAAATTTATTTCCGGCAAGAGCCGCTGCATTGGAAAGCGTAGCAAAAAAAGCTTCTTGAATTTGTAATTCCGGATATGCCGTCACTAACTCCTGCGTCACATTTCTGATAATGAAAGAAACAATGTCCTCTTTGTCAGTTGTACCGATAATACTGGTCATATCCAGATATATGACATCATATTTATTTAAATGCTCTAAATAATGCTCATCCTTTGCAATTGCTAAATCGTCAAATAGAACCGAAGAATCACATGTTTTATCATAATATGCACACAACATCTGCGCAGCAAAGGATTTTCCAAAACGGCGCGGTCTGCTGATACAAGTCAGCTTTTGTTTTGTCCCAATCGTACCATTAATCAGTTTAATCAATCCTGACTTGTCTACATATATACTTCTTCTGATCTCTTCAAAACCACTGTTTCCCGGATTCAAATAATTCCCCATACTATACCGTACCTCCATTACTGTTATTGTAACGTAAAAGAAACTCACAGGCAATACTTTTCAAAAAAACATAGTAAACAGATTAAGTATTGCACAAAATATGGAGAAAATGATACAATATAAAAAATGTATGGATGCAGTAACTGCACCTCCATTAGAACGGAGAAAGAAAATGTACATCAATGCGGGATATTTTACAAATGAGGATATTGATATAGAAGATTATACGCAGCCATTGTTAATTAACAGCTGCGGTATTTACAGGCTGGTGCATCGTGAAGTTATGAGCACTACCAGACCTGAAGGACGAAATGATTATCAGCTATTGTATGTTGCCTCGGGAAAAGCATATTTTCACTATACGTCAAATGCTCAGACCGAAATCCTTACTGCACCTGCCGGCAGCATGATGTTATATCGTCCTCGCCAGATGCAGTTTTATGAATACTTTCAGAAAGACAATCCTGAGGTGTGCTGGGTTCACTTTACCGGCAGCGAAGCAGACTCGATTTTGGACAAAATCGGTTTTCATGACTCTCCACTTCTTTCTTGTGATCCCACAGGCGAGTACCGTGAGCTCTTCCGGATGACAATACAGGAGCTCCATCTGAAGAGGCCTTGTTTTGAGGAGATTCTGCCTCTTTATCTGAGACAGCTTTTTGCCCTGATCATGCGGAGCCGTCTGGAAACCTCTTCTGAGATTTACCGTCCTACCCCGGAAATAACAGCTGCCATCCAATATTTCAATGAGTCCTTTTCACAAAATATCTCCATTGAAGAGTATGCTGCCGGACATCATATCAGTGCCTGCTGGTTCATCCGCAGTTTTAAACGTTACACCGGACTTACTCCGCTGCAATATATCACCTCTATCCGTATCAACAAGGCCAAGGAGCTGCTGCAGGTGTCAAATTATCCTATACAGGAGATTGCAAATATCGTAGGGTATGAGGATCCATTGTATTTCAGCCGTATCTTCAAAAAACAGACCGGACATGCACCCTCTAAATTTCAGCGTTGACAGGAAACCGGAATTGTCTAATCCACATATCTTACTTTTGCATACATCACATGACCCCCAGCAGCTTTATCAACTCTGCATGCGGATGCTCCACATCTGCCTGGAATACATTTACAAAATTTTCATCACTGCTTCTGTTCACAAACGCCGGAAATAAAAATCCGCACTCCGGCTTTCCCGGCTCATATTCACCGGATACCGGGCAAATGGTACAGATAATATATTCAAATACTTCTTCCGATTCCCACTGTCTTTCATGATCCGCAGTCTTGACCGGCACATCATAGCGGTCATGGAACACGTAGATTGCATAATCATAATCCGTCTGGTAGCACTCTCCCACCAAATCATAAAAAGTGTCCATCAACGCATCGTTCTTAAGTCCACAGGACTTCATGGCCATCAGCAGCTGCCAGATCCCGCCTGATCTCATAGCCTCCCTGGTGAATTCGTACATTTTCAGATTTTGATTGGTCTCCGAAAAAGGAACCGCCTTGGCAATGTTCAGATTCTTCTCTTTTTCACTGGAGGAAAGCTTCAAAAAATTGGTGTTAAAAGTGCCATCCACAAAACCGTCTGCATCCATATAGCTTCCCGCGATTCTGGTCATGGAGGTCCGCTTCGTGGTCATACGTCTGGTGAGTTCCAGCATGTCCTCACGTTCTATTTTGATCATTTCTCTTTCTCCTACATGTTATGTATTATTTTTGAGACTAATCTGCCCGATATCAAAGCAGTTCCGCCTTGGGTGTTCTGGCTACAACAGCCTGCTTTTTATCAAAGGTCAAAGGTGCACCATCCGGTCTGCTGACGATACCTCCTGCTTCTTCTACGATCAATGCTCCCGCAGCATAATCCCATGGACTTAAAATCATTTCAAAGTAAAGCTCAGCTTTTCCGCAGGCAATGGTGCACAAATCTAAGGCTGCCGAGCCGCTTCTGCGGATATCCTGGGTTTTCAGAAAATATCGAGTCAGCATATTAATGGTCGTATTTGTAAGCTCTACATTGTAAGGGGCTGTGCCAAAGAATACCAGACCTTCCTCCAGACTTTTATCAGATACATGAATGGGTTCTCCGTTGCAGAATGCTCCCCCGCCTCTTTCTGCATAATATGTTTCCTTTTTGTAGGGATTGTAAATGACTCCTTTTATCGGATAACCGTCCTTTGCCAGTGCCACACTGATACAGCTGTGGTCAAGACCTCTGGTAAAATTAGCAGTGCCGTCAATGGGATCCACGATAAATGCATACCCCTTGGATATATCCGTTTTGTCGGCGTCATCTTCCTCTCCGAAAAATGCTGCCTCGGGAAGCAAGGTCAGAAGCTTCTCCTTCAACATTGCCTGCACTTTGGAATCATATTCTGTCACAAAATTACCCCTACCTTCTTTAAGATGTGTTTTTCGCTGAATATCCGTGGCCTCCAATATGATTTCTCCACATTCATGTACAATATCTATTATTTTATTTATCATAGTGTTCTACCTCGCTTATCAGAAATCTATTATTCTGACTAATCATCATTATAACACCATCTTGTGAAAAAGAAAATAACAAGCGTACTTGCAAAAAGCGTTTGAAGCTGATATGCTTAATAAATCACAATATTCTAAAAAGCAAAGGTGTACTTTATGAAACATAAAAAAAGAAGACTTGTCTTTACTATACTTACTTCCATACTTTTACTCACTACAATTGTCTGTGGAGTCTATGTAATGGATTACTACAAAGCTGATGAAACAGCTCTCGCAATGTTAGAATCTGATGATCATGTAACAGTTCAGTTTACATCGGATTACGTGGCCTTTATACCGGACGAACCTACTGTGGGCTTTATCTTTTATTCCGGCGGCAAAGTGGAACACACTGCTTATTCGCCTCTGCTCCGGAGTTTAGCTGAACAGGGAATTCTCTGTATTCTGGTGGAAATGCCTTTCAGACTGGCAGTTTTAGATATGAATGCAGCCATGGGAATCCCTGCACAGTATGCGGAAATCGATGACTGGTATATCGGCGGACATTCTTTAGGTGGCAGCATGGCTGCCAGCCACGCTGCTGAAAATGATGATATGTATGATGGACTGGTACTGTTAGCATCCTACTCCACTGCTGATATCTCTGAATCAGGTATGGATGTGATCTCTGTTTATGGTACTGAAGACCACGTGATGAATCCTGAAAAATATGAAAATTATTTCGGCAACTTGCCTGAATCCACAAAGGAGGTCATCATTGAAGGCGGCTGCCATGCCTACTTTGGCAGTTATGGACCTCAGGAAGGAGATGGTGTGCCTACAATTACTGTAGAGGAGCAGACCCAGGAGACCGTGGATTTGCTGGTTGAATTTTTCCAATAAAATAAGGGGATGCCTTTCATCAGGAGTTCCCGAGTCACTCCGGCCACTCCTGAATCAGCTCTGCAATTTCCCTTAAGTCAATTTCCAGCTCACCTTCGTACAGAGCCATGCCAACCTTTTGGTCTAAATGATAATGCACCGGAAAATCGCCATTAATATAATCGTATAGAAGCAGTTGCTTCCTCTTAGGGTCGATAATCCAGTACTCCTTTACCCCGGCAACTGTATACTTCTCTAATTTTTTTGTACAATCTTTACTTCGTGTGGAATCAGACAGTACTTCCAGCACAAAGTCCGGAGCTCCCATGATTCCCCAACGTTTGATTTTGTCCTTATCGCACAAAATGATCATATCCGGCTGCACCATGGTTTTGTTATCACAATCCAGACAGACATCCACAGGGGACATGATTGGAAGACACTTTCCGCCTTTTTTCTGATATAATCATTAACTAAAATATACATTTTCCCTGCAATCACCTGATGCACTAACAGAGGGGCACTCATATCATAAATCACACCATCGATAAGTTCCACACGTCGATCCTCCGGCAGCCTGTAATAATCATCTAAAGTATAATCACCCTGTCCCCTCTTCCTCGTCACATCATAAGCCACGGCGGGTTCCAATAAATACCATGGTTTTGGCCCCTCATGCTGATAAACAGTCTCATTCTTTTCATTTTCCGTTTTTGTCTCCTCATCAGTCTGATGTTCAAAAAATTCATTCTTCATACATTTTTCTCTTTTTGTGACAGATGCCCATACAATCATACAAGTTCGTATTCTGCCAATAACAGCTTTTGAAACTCTACATCTACCATCGCCTTGAACAAATCAGCCATTCTATTATCCTGCACTAATTTTTGATTAAGGGTATTCAATAGAACTACGGTTTCAGCTCTACCCTCAGCTCTTCCCTCGGCTCTGCCCTCAGCTCTTCCCTCAGCTCTACCCTCAGAACGTTCATCCATCAGCCACTCCTTCATCGCTGTACACATATCAATTTCCTCTCTTTCTTGTCCAATTGCTTTTTCCATCACAACATTGATTCCCAATAATTTCCCGGCTGCCCGGGCCGTTTCCTTGTCTACTTTTTTAAATTCCTGATTCTCTTCCATCATCTTTTTCATTTTCTTTTTACTGTTCCGATTTGCCAACAACATCAATAGTAACTTTAATGAGGTGTGGTATTTCGAAAAATCCTCTATTTCATTCACGCAGATCAGATTCATCCGGTAATCCGAAAAAAGCTTCTCCCAGCGGATTTCTTCCTCATCAAAATTCATCATATCCTTTAAACATCTGGGGCCATCCCAAGGTTCCTCTCCTAGGTACAGACACACGGTAAATGCAGGTGCAAGTTTGTCTTCTACTGTAAATTTAGGCAGGTTATTATTCACGCTTTTTTGCTGCGAATCATTCTTGCTTACCTCGATTTCTTTGATTTGCCTCTTATACTCCAGTGCATCATAATACATATGCCTCCAGGCCATGGTATGATCTACGCCGGACTGGTGCTCTATGGCCAGAATCTGCAGATAATTTCCGCTGTGTAGCTTCTTCTTTAAATCCCGAAACCGCTGGGTATGCCGCAATCTCTTCTCAATAATTACATCCGCTGTTCCTGCCTGTATTTCCTCGTAGTAATTATCCCAGTAAATCTGAGATGCATCCTCCAGCTCCTTCGCTGTTACT